>CAZRPY010000005.1:0-76103 GCA_964602245.1 uncultured Methanosarcinales archaeon | reverse complement strand
GTGCAGAGGAAAAATCCATACGTAGTGGGGATTTTTCCTTTGCGAATAGGGTTTTGACAAACAAAACCCGTGTTTGAATCCAATGTTGTTGTTGGAATTTCAATCATTAATATCATTATTAATAATGAATTAAGGGCAATTTAAAAATTTCACATAACGTATGGCATTAAACGACCCCGAAGGGCTCGAGGTGAGCGAAGCGAACACTCGAGAGTTCCGACGAGCCCTCGAAATTCTCGGCAACCCTGAGAATTTCAGAGATGGCGAGGAGGAATTTGGGTGAGCAAGTGCAACGCAGCGAACCGTTTAATGCCTGTTAGACGACCTGAGCGAAGCGAAAGTGCAACGTGGTTTGAGCAGAGCGAAAAAGTTCAGGCGGTGAGCGTGCAGAAAGGCGGGCGTCATTTCTTTAGGATAGTAACAAGCAAAAGATTTATAAACTTATATCTTTTTTGCTTGTACCATGGTACAATTAAGAATAGCTGGTGGTACTTTAGGCCAAAAAATAGATACTATACTTTATAGATTGGGTGCATATACTAATATTCCTAAACACTTACTTCTGAAATCATCAAAAATTTTTCAAACATTTGATTTGAATTTAGAAGCAATGACTAAATTAGGTCAGGAAGAGTCAGCAAGATTGAATCTTCCGCAGGCTGGAAGAACACTAAGACAAGAACTATCAAAAAAAGGATATATTGTTCTTGAATCAAGCCAAAGTTTAAGTGGTGTACCTGTAAGTGTCATTGTTGGTGGAGATATTAGAAATGATCATAAAAGAGATTTTTACGAACTCGCACAAAGACTTGGATTAAAGTATGGGTCTGGAGAATATTACGTTCAAATAGACCAAAGGGAGTAAAGACGCCCGCCTTTTTATTATTTCTTCAAATCTTTTGATTTGGCATTAGTTTAGCTCGCCGCCTGAATTTTGTCTAACATCTATTAAGCGAGATATTTGGTCGTTTAACATCTTATCAGAGTTATAATGAAGGTTTGTATATTCTTTACATGACTTTCACTTGAGATACTTATCAAGCTAGCAAAGTTCACACTTAAAACAGTTCTTTAAAATAGAAAGCTTTATATATAAGTGTATCTCTTTTAGACATGAATATATACTAATTAGACATATAAAATGCCTAAAGCAATACAAGTCAGAAAGAGAGAAAAATTAGCACATTCTCCTACATTGAATACTATCCTTATGGTAGAGGAAACATTAAGGAATAGTGGAGAATTAATGACAGTAGCAGAGTTGAAAAAGAAGCTGACTAAAAAGGTAATGCACCAAACCTTGCTTCGAATATTGGATTATCTGCAACTTAGTGGAAAAATTGTGATTGGAACTAAAGGAATTCTGTGGGTATTTACAGAGAGGAAAGAATTGAATGAGTTAATAAAAAGAGGAACTGAAGTATGAATAAGCAAGTAAGGGTAATTCTTCTTGATGAGGCTGATTCTGAGTACAAAAGATTAAATGAAATAGTTGGACAGCAACTAAGAGAAGATAAAGAGAATACAGAAGAGATGCAACTGCTGCGTTCAATAAAACAAAAGACTGAATTTATTAGAGCAAATCCTTTCTATGGCGATAATGTTCCAAAAGCACTTATTCCTCAAGAGTATGTTATAAAATACAATGCAAAAAACTTGTGGAGAGTTGAACTGACTAATTATTGGAGGATGCTTTACACTATCAAAGGTGATCAAATAGAAGTTATCTGTTTTATCCTAGATATTATTGATCATAAAGAATATGATAAAAAGTTTGGGTATAAGAAGAAATAAATTATTTCTAATAGAATCCTATAGATAGATTTATATACACTATTTCTGGTAATATTCCATAATAAAATCTATAATAAAGTTATATGGTGAGTTAATGAGTCAGCATAGAGCGCAAAGAGTTGGCGTTTTGATAGATGTGCAAAATTTGTATTATTCTGCCAAGCATCTTTACGGCTCAAAGGTGAGTTTTAAGGAAATTCTTAGAGAGGCTGTCAAGGGAAGGAGCCTGATAAGGGCAATAGCTTATGTTATTAAGGCTGATGTTAAAGAGGAATCTAATTTTTTTGAGGCTTTAGAGAAGATTGGGTTTGAGGTCAAGGCTAAGGATTTACAGATATTTTACGGAGGGGCTAAAAAGGGTGACTGGGATGTGGGAATTGCAATGGATGCAATTGAACTTGCTCCTAAGCTTGATACTATTATTTTAGTCAGCGGTGATGGTGATTTCAAGCCATTAGTTTTACACTTGAAAAGCGCTCTTGGATGCAGAGTAGAGATAATGGCTTTTGGGAAGAGTGCATCTTCAATGTTAAAAGAGACTGCTGATCTTTTTGTGGATCTCGATAATAATCCCAGAAGATTCTTAATAGGGAGATAAAAAGCTTGGAAATTAGAATGAGAGCTTTAATTGCAGCTAATTTAAAGATGAACCTTAATTCTAAGCAGACTGTAGCTTTAGTTAAAAAATATGTTAAGCTTATAAAAAGGGCTAAAAATGAGGTTGTAGTTTGTGCGTCTTTTACAGCTATTCCTGAAATTTTTAAGTTACTTAAGAAGTCTAAGTTGAGCTTGGGTGCACAGGATATTTTCTATGAGCAGAAGGGTGCATATACTGGCGAGGTATCTGGGGCTATGCTAAAGGAGTATAATTGTAAGTATGCTATTATAGGGCATTCTGAGAGAAGGCAGTACTTGAAAGAAGCAGATGAGATGGTAAATTTAAAGGTTAAAGGCGCATTAAAGGCTAGGATCAGCCCAATGTTATGTGTTGGAGAGGATTTATATGTTAGAGATGGAGGGGAGAGCTTTGCATTTGTTGAGAAACAACTTAGAAATTGTATTTCTGGAATTGATAAAAAACAAATAATTAAAGTAGCGATAGCATACGAGCCGATATGGGCAATCAGCACAACTAAAGATAGAAGAGATATAACTGCAAGAGATATTACACAGATGCATAATTTTATAAGGAAGCTATTAAAAGATATCTATGATTTAAGAACAGCTTCTAATGTTAGAATTATATATGGAGGCTCTGTTAATGAGCAAAATATTTCAGAAATACTTAAAGCAGAAAACGTTGATGGTGTTTTAGTTGGAGCTGCTTCTCTAGATGCAAGAAAGTTTGCTAAAGTGGTTAAGGCTTTTGATAGAAAATAATTTAAAAATAAAAGACGCCTGTGGCTAATGGCACTCAGGAATTTATTATCAGATGCCTATACTTTTCGTTTATGAAAAGTCAGGAACACTAGTGACTATAGTGTGTTATAGAATTCTAATTAATAATTTATTATCTAGTTTTAACTTATAGTTGCAAAGTATTTTTATAATTTTAATATATTATTAATTTGCAAATTAAAGTTTTTTTCAATGTCTAGTTAATTCACTATATTTCATCATCTGTGATACTTTCTGAACTATTCATCCATGCCATCGGTCTGCGACGCCTTTAGATAACAGTCACATAAATCTTATGTAAATTCTGGTATAAATTGGCAGGATATGGGGGGCCATTGCAGACACATCTGCCAGTGCAAATGCATACATTAATTATATAAGTTCCTTCTTTAGTGTTCCTCTGGGTTGAAATAGCAATGGGCAGTTTTTGCTGCTGATTATTCTTTAATTGATGGTCTGAGGTATAAATTATATTTTTGTCAAAATCGCTGCAGCTTTCTGGGAGTTCCTTGCCTTTTGGTATTAATTCATCACACCTGACATCAACAACAAATAATTCCTCTTTGCCTAATATGTTTAGTATGCCAAGGCCAAATACAGCAGTATCGCCTGCAATAACCTCTTTTTTTGTAAAAGGAATGGCAACTTTCTCACCACCAGATAGCAAGGCTTCTAACTCAGCTTGAGTTCTTGCATCAAAGCTTTTCCTTATGGTTTCTGCTCCTCTGAAGAATTTGTTAAAAGCAATAATACCCATTGAAAGCATAGCCAAGCCTAGGATTACAACTACAAGGAAATTTATTGATAATTCAATGGCTTTCTTGTTTTTTCTAAAAATCCTCTTTTGTACCATCTTTTGCATACTAACTTGTTTATTAGCTAGGATTTATAAAAACTATATTGCCAAAGTATTGTGAGTTTGTAGCAGTAATGTGCTGTATATTTCCAATTGAAAATGTTTTATCGTATTCACAGAAAAGCTTAAGCTGGGGATTCTTAGTTACTTCTGGCTCTCTTGGGCTGAATGAAGCGGTTAAAACTGTTGTGGCTTTATCACTGTTCTTGGAAAATACCATAGAAACTGTTTTTTCTGTTAGCAGTTCATTATTATCAAGAATTTGCATCTTTGTGCACTTAATTCCTGAAATACCCTCTCTGATATTATTAATCTCAGATTCTATAGTAAACTTGGATACTTTGATATTAAATGGCTCTTCAAATGATACTTTATTGTCAATGCTGAATTCTGTAAACAATGTCTGCAATACTAATGTCTTTGGCTTAACAAGAGAGAAATCTTTTAACTGACTTACACAGTTATTATTTTGGCATAAATAAGCCATGTAATTGCCAAACTTTCTATCACATAAGCCACAGTCTCTTGGGCAACTGCATTCATTTTCATTTGAGTCACAGATATTATTGCCGCAACAGGCTCCAGATTGTATTTCATGCTGGCAGAAATAATTGGTTAGGCTAGAGCATGTATCTAAGGTGCAGGGATTATTGTCATCACAGCTGTTTGGGCATGCTGGCTGTGTAGTGGGCTTAACAAACAATATTTTTGCTGGCATATCCTTTTTAATGGAGTCAGTAATGATACTGCCAGACTTTAGAATGTACTCATAAAATATCTCAATCTGAGCTGATTTTTCTTCTCCAGTATTATTAAAAAGCTGTGGGCTAAGAGGTTGCTCAGCATTTATCTTTACAGCTGGTGACCAGAAAAACTGGTTAATGTCAAGCTCGCCATAAAGCTTAGTGGTCTCTTTTCCCTGCTCTATTATCTTAACCTTTTTGATTGTCAGCTTTGAAACATCATCTTGCTTTTTGTTTAATTTGAAAGTTATCTTAAAAAGGTGCTTTGTTGTATCAAATGGCTGGAAATATGAATACAGCAGATCTATTGATGCTATCCTTATGTCAAGTGTGTCAGTGAAGCTTGTTTCCTTTAGTATGTTTTCATTTAAGGCTAAAATACATTCTTTTTTCTGGCTACAGGATCTTTGCAGTTTTCCCTCAATACCTGAACATTGCCCACAGTCCTGAGGGCAGCTGCATTGATTCTCAATTTCAGTTTCACACAGGCTATTTCCACAGATATTTGGGTTAGAGATTTCTATGCATTTGCCATTTGAGCATTTGGCAGCAAAGCCTACCTTAGCCTTACAGTCAGCATTTTTTGTACACTCTTTTGTACAGCCACCTAGTATTACAAGCAATAATACAAAGAGTAGTATGAACAAAACATGCCTCGGCTTAATTTCTATCACCTTTTAATAATATGATATAATGTATTTATCCTTTAAATTTACTATTATAAATATGTTACTAGTATAAGTGATTAAATACGCCTGTGGCTAATGGCATTCACAATTTATTTGAGAATACTTATACTTTTCGTTTATGAAAAGTCAGGAACGCTAGTGACTATAGTTCTTGAATGAATTGAATTTGTTAATTTATTTTAAATTTTAACTTATATTTCGAAAATCAAAGTCCTAAATTTAGAAAACATATTATGTTTTCTAATATTACAAAACCATAGGTTTTTGTATAAATCGTTATACGATTTTGGGAATATGAAAATCCATAGGATTTTCAAATTAGAGATTCCTTTAGATTCTCTAAACTTGAAATCAATTGATTTCAAGTATTTTCGAGACTCGAAATGCTAGCATTTCGTTGTTTGCAAATTTAAATATTAAAATAAATGTCTCAAAGAATTACCTGCTCTATTGTATCTGCGATGCTAATCTGAACTGAGCTAGAGTGCGGTTAGTCTGCGACCTAGTTTATTTTTCAAGAATTAGCCTATTACCTCATATTCCTTAACTATAATAACCATGAACAAGAGCAGGATAATTATGCCTACAACAAGCCAGGCAATGCCTGTTAGCAAGGTGTCAGTAAACATTTTGTAAAGCCCAAAGCCCATCACACCAAAGCCTAGCCAAAGGAATTTATCTAGGACTAGTTTCATTATTTCAAATTCCTCGCTTTGTGTTAGTCTTTTCTTCATTTTCAATAGTTAATTTGTATGTTCTTTTGATTTATTATAATTTGCACTTATTTCACACTTTGCTATATCTGTCCGCTAGTGCACTTTACATTACTGATGAGCGGACTCTGTGTATAGCCTCGTGTTCGAGGCTCGTTATGCAAGTTTTTATTGTTTTAGTATTTATTTTACTTTCTATGGTTTAACTATTACTACTATATCCTTTGAATATGATGAATCTTGCGGATCTGTGGGATCATAGCCAGGAACTCTTGAGCCAACACCATCACATTCCATTCTTGCAGTATAAATAAAGGTTTTGCCTGTCTGGCCAACCTGTGGCTGGTTTGATCTAGGTGATAATGCGATTGTCCATGTATTAATCTGGTCTTTCTTCATATTAAGCTTTGCCCTAGAAAATACTATTGGGATATCACAACTTGTCTGGCCATCTCCAAGGCATTCACGATTACTGCCAGCTTCAGTTAGCCTGAGATTGCAGTTAGCATCGCCTGTGAGGACATTTAAGAATGCAACAACTATCTCCTCGTCTTCGCCTTGTCTAAAACCCAAACTACTCGGTGCAGTAGTAATAGGATTGTCACTTGTTGGAGGATTTACTAATGATTGAGTGTCAACAGCCTCTTTTACCTTGCCGCCAATATCTTTAAACAGTCCTCTCATAAAGCTTAAGCCTAAGCCAAGCAATGTTATGGCTAAAATAAGTATGACAATTGCTTCCATAGATAAGCTCAGAGAACCTTTCCTAGAACGCTTATAGCGCATTAATGTACACCTCTTTTTTGACTTATATTTGATTTATAGATAGTCTAATATTTAAATATCTAATATATATACCTTTCGGAACTATTCGTTCCGAGAGGTCTCGAAAACTATGTTTTCTCAACCTTTCTATTTGTCACATGTATGTGGCACTTCTGTGGATGCGTAAGTTTTATAAAGAAATACTAATTACAAAGGGGAGTTACAGATTTATCTAAGAATTTTTATTATATGCAAATAATGGGAGAATAGGCTAAAGAGGCTGTAAAATGGCAAGGCTAAGATCATTTGTTGCTTACAGAAGGCTGGAAAGGCCCTACACAAGAATATCAAAGTTCAAAAAGAAATCTTATGTTAGGGCAGACCCTGCCAAGGTTATTGTAAGGCATGTAATGGGTAGTGATAAAAAGAGTTATAATTATGAGATAAGCCTAGTGTCAAAGGCAGATTTACAGATCAGAAGCAATGCTCTGGAAAGTGCAAGGCAGACAAGCAACAGATTACTGGAGAAGATACTTGGGCCAACTGGATATTTCTTTCAGTTAAGGGTTTATCCACATCATATATTAAGGGAGAATAAGATAGCAGCAGGAGCAGGAGCAGACAGGTTTAGCACTGGAATGAGCCATAGCTTTGGCATTCCAATTGGTACTGCTGCACAAATTAGAAAAGGGCAAGTGTTGGCAGTATTAAAGATAGAAAAGCAGCATCTTGAGATAGGATTAAAGGCTATGAACAGGATGAGGTATAAGCTTCCTGCTAAATGCGCAATTGTTGTAAAGGAGATTAAGAAATAATTCTTAACTTTTTGCTTTTATATATGAGAATATATGAAAAATTCTTAAAAAAATAGAAAATATCATGTTAGTACTATAATTGAGGGATAAATTTATAAAATAAAGGAGGTGATAGAAATTATTATGGGGCTAGGAATTATTGGAGGGTTAAAAACTCTACTAGAGCAGGCACACCCTACTTTGGGTAATAAATACTTTGTATCTTTAGCAATCCTGATTATTTTCTTTGTGATATCTAAGCTTTTTGTTTATTTTACAGAAAGGATAATTTTAGCATTGACAAGAAAAACAAAGACAGAGCTAGATGACTTAATTGTTAGGAAAACAAGCTGGCCAATTTCTATTTTGCTAATAATTATTGGAATTAAGCTTGCTACACTCCCTTTATTATTAACTGGCAGGCTAGATTACCTAACCCATACTATTCTGAATAGTCTAATTATAATTGATGTAACTTATATGATAATTGTTATAGGTAATATTATAATTGATAGCTGGGCAAAAAAGTTTGCTGATAAGACAAAAAGTACTATTGATGATAGTTTATTGCCACTTGCACATAAATTCTTAAAAATGTTTATTGTACTGATAAGTTTGAGTTTTATTTTAAATGAATGGGATATTAATATAGCTCCTTATCTTGCAAGCTTGGGAATTGTTGGTGTAGTCCTAGGGTTTGCAATGCAGGATAGCTTGAAAAATATTTTTGGAGGAGTTTCTCTTATTTTAGACAAGAATATTAAAGTGGGTGATGTCATTAAACTAGGAAATGATGTAGGTAGTGTGGAAGATATAGGATTAAGAAGCACTAAGATAAAGACAATAAAAAATGAAATGCTTATAGTTCCAAATGGAAGCCTTGCAAATGCTACTTTAGTTAATTTAGCTTTGCCTGATCCAACAATAAGGCTTATATTGAATTTTGGTGTTGAATATGGCTCTGCTCCAGAGAAAGTAAAAAAGATAGTTTTAGAGGCTATTAATAAGCTAGATCATATTATGAAAGAGCCTAAGGCAGAGATATATTTTAGCAAGATGGGTGATTTTGCACTTGAGTTTAGGCTGCAGGTATGGATAAAGAATTTTAAGGACACATTAAAGGCAGAGGATCAGATTAATACTGCAATATATGAAACATTAAATAAGCATAAGATTGGCATACCTTTCCCAACAAGAACTGTTTATATGAGGAAAGAGTGATAGAGTGTTTAACTTAATCTTTCTTTCAACTCACTTATATCAATTATTGCATCATATTCTTTTACAAATTTATTTACTAGCTCTTTATTCTTTGTTAAATCTACTTTACTCAGGAAAACAATGATTTCTTTGTCTAATTTCTTTAGATTGTGATATAATGCTATTTGTTGCTCAATTGGATATGATTCAGTTAAGTCAAATACATAAATAATCAAGGAAGCAAGATATTTTATTGCAAGATAAGCCTGTTTTTCTAGATTGTTCATCTTATCAAATCTGTTTAATGTTCCAGGTGTGTCTAATAACTGGATTTTCTCGTTATCTTTTTTCAGATATGCAACATTAATTCCTTTTGTGGTAAATGGATAGTTCTGAATATCAGGCCTGGAGCCTGTTAATTTGTAAAGTAAAGTTGTTTTTCCAACATTTGGAAAGCCTATAATGACTATTGTTTTTATTGATGTTTTTATTACAGGGTATTCTTTCATTATTTTTCTAGATTGCTCAAGATAAGCAAGATTTTTAGAGATTTGCTTTAGAACTGAAGAAATCCTGCCATAAAACTCTCTTTTATGCCTATTGATTGTATTAATGTCAGTAGAATTCATTATTTTATTTCTATATAACTTATAAAAATCAATAATTTTCTTTTTGGCCCAGTTTAAAGAGCCTAAGGATTGTTTTAGATAATCAATATCTAAGGTGCATTTTAATAATTCATAGTAGAAAGGATCAAGGTCCTTTATGCTGGGAAAATTCCTTATTATTTTATCTAGATTTACTGTTAAGTTATCTTTAATTATATCTATCTTATATAGCTCTATTATTCTTGATTTTTGAAGCCTAGTATTAACTTTAATCTTTTGCTTTTGTTTAATAGATAGCTCTTTTGCCCTTCTAAATGCTACGTCTAGGTAGAAATCTGCTTTCTCAACTGGCTTTATGTCTTGGAAGCTCATATAGAGAAGGAAATACTAGTATTATATTATATTTGCTATGAGTAATGTAGTTATATTTTCACAGCTTATATAGTGGTTATCAGTCAATGAATTTAAATACTACATTCGATGCACCTGACTATAATATGCTGCATGCCAACCCAGAAGTTAGAAAAGTTGGAATTTCAGGACTTTTATTAGACATGATCCTGCCTGAGATATATTTTGCAACAAGCATAAATGACTTCTTAGATGCTAGGAGAACTATAAAACCTACAAGTTATTTAAGAAGTTTTGGTTATACTCTTCCCCTAAGACCAGGTGGATCTAATCTTGTTGGAAAAGCTTTAATTTATTTTTTTAATTTTAGATATCATACCAATAGATATAATCCCAATATTATTAATTTAGAAGATCATAAATGTAGCTTGACTGTGAGTCTCCAGACCCCACAAGATCACTATAAATCTGCTGAAGAGCAAGGATTAATTAGTGGTGATTTAGTTCAAATGGCAGCTGTTCTTTATAGTCTAAGACAAGATTCCGTAAATTTAATAGGAGTAAGAAAAATTTTAAATATCCCAAATCCTGATGCAAGTAGAGTTGATATTAAAGAGCTAATGCCTGCTTTAGGATTTTCATATTGATCTTTAATTTATAAGCTTTTTGACTTTTTTCTATTTATAATTACAGCAAATAAACTTAAACTAGCGTAAAATTTATATAATAGCTCTCAAACTTCATTATATGGGACTTGAAGGATTAACTGAGACTGAATTGGAATTTAATCGACTTCTTGAATTATGGATAAAACATTGCAATAGTAATGGTATAAGAAATAACCCTAATCCCAGAAGATTTAGAGATTGTGATGCTTACAGAGGAATTGTTGCTATGGGCGAACCAGCTCTGCCATATTTATTAAAAGTTTATTCTTCACATGATGATAAAGAAGCCTTCTTTGCATTGTGGGATCCTGCTATTGCTGTAGAAGAGATTACTAAAGGGAAATTTAAAATTCCATGGTATATTCCAGAGGGGCCTATTAGAGGACATACAAGAGAAATTAGAGATTATACTGTAGCATGGCTAACTGAATATTTAAAAGATAAGAAAATATAAGTTTACATGCTTTTCTCTCTAGCATTCTGCTGTCTTAGAATTCTTAAATGCATAGGAAGATCCATTAGCTCATGTTCCTCAATTTCAAATTTCTTGCCGTTTGAGGTTTTTAAAGTAAATTTCTTGTGCAGTAAATCATGGGTCACAGTAATTGTGCCGCCAAATTCCAAGCCATATCTTTGAGTGAGATTATTACCCAGTCTTTCTGCGAATTTCTTTGGATCTTTTTCCTCTTTTCTTATGAACGTTATAAGCTCTTTATCTTTATTTTCGTCTTCCAGGTAAGTCATTTTACTATTATATTGGATTATGGGCTTATTAAACTTTATCCTTAGTTTTTACTACTCTAAAAAGATAGATTTTTTATATAAGTTCTTACAGAGATATAGGTAATTTTATAGTAGCCTTGAGGTGAATAGAAATGGAAGAGTATACTAACGTGACAATAGCTTGTATGAAATGTAGGACTAAAGTGCCTATTAAAAGCATGAAATATTCTAAGAATGGTGAAGATTTAGTATGTGCTAATTGTTATGATGCTGAGAGAGGAAAGATTACTGCCAAAGCTCAAGAGTCATTAATCAGGCCAATGCCTGCTAGTGCTGGAATAAAGGCTAAAGAGGCAACACCACAGAAGATCAGCTATGAATGCGGTAAATGTGGCTATAAATTTGCTAGAAATAGAGAAGTCATAGTTAACACTTGCCCTTATTGCAATGCAACTGAGCTGAGCAGAACAGAGAGTTTTGGATTTTATAGTGTCTAGATAATATAATACGCCTGTGGCTTATGGCACTCTGGAATTTATTATTAGATACCTATACTTTTCGTTTATGAAAAGTCAGGAACACTAGTGACTATAGTATGTAATAGAATCTTAATTAATAATTTATTATCGGTTTTTAACTTATATTTGCAAATTATATATTTTTTTAAATATTGTTTTATTTTGCAACATATGTTTGTATATAATGTCTAACTAATTCATTCTATTTCACTATCTAGCGATGCTATCACAACTAATCTTGCATGCCATTAGTCTGCGACGCCTTCTTATAGATGAGGAATGTTTTTATACCAATAAAATAAAGATCAGTATATGATAACTTTTGAAGATCTAAATAAAATTGCAAAAAAGTATAATATTAGCTCTGAAAATAAAGAATTATTATGTTTTACAGCGATTATTGAAGAATTGGTTGGTAAGATTCAGAAAAAAGAGTTTAGGTTATTTAAAGAATTTCAGAAAAAAGAATCACTTATTATTGTTGATGTTGGTTGCGGCTATTTTAGGTATGGAAAAGCCCTGTATGCAGTTTTCTCTGAAATAAATCCAAAAATCAAGCTATTTGCAGTTGATAGACAGAAATTCTTTAAAGATGGGTATTACTATCCTGCGACATTTATTAAAGGAGATATTACAAAGATTGATCTTAAAAAACATGGTATTGAAAAAATTGACATAGTGACTGTATTCAATCCTTTTCCTAGCATTCCTGATTTAGCAAACATTCCAAAAGCTTACTTGTTTATAGGATGTGTTGACTGGAATAAAAAGCTGTTTGAAGACTCTTTAAAGAACAATGGCTTTAAGTTTATTCTGTGGCAGGAGAACTTCTTCTGGCAAGAAATGAGACCTTGGTGGAACAATTATAATCCTTTTGTTGCTGGAAAGCCAATCAGTTAAATGTATAATTTGACTATATTTACTAATAAAATATGCTTAAAAGTTAAGTAATCTTTTTATAGCCTGATAACCAAAATAGGTATATGGCATGGATTACACCTAAAACCTTTAAGTGCACTAAATGTGGGGAGTGTTGTAAGCCTATAACTAAGGTTACAGAGGCTGATATACAAAAGATAGAGGAGCTAGGCTATAAAAGAGAAGAATTTCTTGACTTTGACCCTTTTAGGAGAGATTCTATGATTAAGGATGTCTTGAAAAGGGTTAATGGATACTGTATATTTCTTAAAGATAATAAGGATGGGACATTTGACTGCAGCATTTACGGCAATCATCCTGAGGTTTGCAAAAAGTATCCTTTCTTTGAAGGCATAGAAAAACTGCCTAGTTGTATCCCAAGTGAGATAGTTTGGTATAAGAATGCTAAAGAGATGGGATAGTGATAATTATATATTCTGATGCGACTCAGTCCATAAAGTCCTAATTGTCCATAAAGTGTCTATAAACTCAATAAAAGGCTTATTAGGGTATTATAATTAGCTGTGAACAGCTTTGCACAAATATTCCCTATATGTGCTAACTTATCTGTATACTCCCGTTATATATGCAAAAAAATAGGTTTATATATACCCTCCTACGGGGCATACCATAGAAAAGTAGATTCTCCGTAAAACTTCTCGTCTAATGTAGCACAAAAGCATAGCAACTATAATAATTTTTCGATTTGAGGGTTGGCTATAAAGTAGATATAAGTATTAATTACGATAATACACTTTGTATTTTATTAAAAAGCGTATCAACTAATTTAAATTGGTCATCTAGAACAACTGCATTATTTAAATCTAAAACAGAACCATCATCTAGCTTGATTCTTGAGGAGCCTTTATGCATTATTGTATTTCTTACCTTGAGAATCTGTTTATAATCACTTACAATATCAGCACCCCAAAATCGTTCTTCATCAAGGGAATGTCCAGTAATAACTTTCATGCCATATGTGGCAAGATCATTCATAGTCCATTTCTTAATTTTATCTTCTGGCAAATTAGTATCCGATATTATTTTCGTCAAGTTATCATCTACTAATTCTACAAGAAATACTTCAAAGCTTAAGGATAGATTCATTACAGCTAATCTTACATCTCTCCTTTTTTGATACATTCTGGCATCTAAGAATAGCTTTCTACTTAAAGGCACTTCTTCACCTGAGGATAACATGGATTTTACTTGCTCTATTTTATTTCCTCCTAAATCAGACTTCATAATCCCTATTTTTTTATCAAAACGCCAAACTAAAGCGTTTGCCATTTGATGAGGGAATGTTTCTGTGTCATGTATCTTAGAATTGAAATTAACGATTCTGCTTGTGTCAGTTAATTCTGGTATAATAAATTCATCTGAAATATGCCTATAAACCTCAATAATTCTGTTGACTATTCTCAAGCTAATGTCTGGAATTAGTGTCATGGTGAAGTAGTCAGTCTCTTCTTTAGTTGAAGCTGGAGTTGGCAATTCAATGTCAATCTCTACCCCAGTATATCTGAAATGAGAAGTGTCATCAAACACTTGTTCAATATTTTGGGCCTTAGAAAGTCCAGGCATTGTCGTTTGTTCCTTTCTATGTTCTGTTAGGGTGACCTCAGCTACTTTATCATCTATCCTAACTCTATAAGAGCCTGACATTTTCAAATAGAAAGGCAAATCAAACTGTATGGTAAGCTTAGTCATGGTATTATGTAAAGATATATAATATTTAAACTAATTGTTTAGATTTAATGATTTTCTTCGTAATTAATCGCTTTCTTAAGCAAATCATTTAAAGATTTTGATAAGTTTTCAGAATTATACCTAATTACAGCATCATAAACTTCAGGCTTTAAACGGAATGTCACATGAATGCTCTTTCTTCTTGATGGCCATGAACTTATTTCATCAACCATTCTTTACCTCAACCAGCTTCTGCTTTGCTTCTTCAATAGCTCCTGCAATCTTATGAAGCATTTGCCTTTGAATCTCTTGGATCATTTCTTTTTTATTCATTTTAAGTTTATCAAAATCCAATTATAATATTTAAATCTTGTATTGAAGCTGTAAATACAAAATTTCCTGTATTGACAAAATCAATACAAAGTTTAAAAGTAATTTCTTCTTCCTATTTCTAATCAGATTTTACAGGAGGTGTATTATGAATGAACAAAATGCAACATGGAGATTTTTGGTGTTGTTATCTAAATTCTTACTGATAGGCTTTGTATTTTCATTGCCAGTAGTACATGCAGCAGATCTTAACACAGAGATTACTCCAGATCAAAAGCAACAGTTTGACAGTATCTTAACACCAATTTTGAAGATATATAATTTTCTCAAATATGCAGCATCATTGATAGCTGTAATAGCTTTATTGTTTGCGGGCATGAATTATATGTTCTCAGGTAATGATGTTAAGAAAAGGGATACTAGCAAAAACATGGCAGCTTATGTAATCATTGGCTTATCAGTAATATGGGCAGCTCCCTTTGTGGTAAATCTGCTAATAGGATGAAAATTGCTATAATAATTGTTTTGTTTTTGAATTTGCCAGTTGTTTATGCACTTAATTGCAGCAATGTTCCTGAAGAGGATATGGCTGTGTGCAATGAGATAATTCAAAGCAATATATCAGACCTAGAAAAACAGCTATTGGTAGGTAATATCATGTACTCAAATGCGTATTATGCAAACCATAGTTTTATCCTAAACTGGAATACAGGCATAAATTTCACTACAGCTCCTTATGGGATAAAAACAATAGACAAAGGCTATATCAGAGATGCTTGGCTTAGAATTATTGCTATAATGCCTTCTGTGTGGCTTAAAGATGATTTATTAAATCCTGGTTATGGCAAGGTATTAAGCGCCTATAATTATTGGGTTGAAATACCATCAGGGATTGAACCAGGCGATTGTAAGACAGAGTTTAGTCTATCCAGCGATAACAAGCAACTGACCATTTACCTTAATAATGAATTGATAGGTGATTCAGTGCTTAGTGATTTTAATGGTACAGGCAATTTAAGCTTTAATGCTCTTCTTTGGATTCAGGCTACTATTGAAGTAAAACACTATAGAAATTATCAGTATTGTTGCAGAAGAGATGAAAATGGTTGCCATAAGTATTGCACTGTATGCCAATATGAAAATACAGAATATAGAACAGACGAATTAAACCTTCAGGACTCTAAACAAGCTTATCATCACAAACCTCTAATTTCTCCTAAAATTAAAACTGTTAATAGGTATCATAATACAACTTTGGGTATTCTTAATATATCCAATTTTGATGCTTTTACTCTAGATTTTGAGAATTCCTCCTTTAGCCAATTTAATTATTATTATGATGTAACTGTAAGTTTTCCTCCATATGATGTTTTAACATTCAGAGCTAATAAATATACTAAAAAAGAACTGAATAATCTCAATATTGAACAATTAAATAGCAGCTATAAGTTTTATATAGCTAATTCTAATAGGTGCAAAATAACCTATTATGATCATTTTCATAAATGGGAAGAAAATTGTAGCCTTAATGATAGTTTGCCATTATTTGAAATAAGAACTGATAAACTGCAATATAATGAGAATGAAACCATACATATTACTTTAGAGCCAAAAAATACACCTATCAAGATTAAATATGGCAATGAAGAAATCTTAGGTAGAAATTCAGTACAATTAAGGGCTAAATCTTCTATAAATAAAATAACAGCATATTTAGAAGAAAGAGAAGTGCAGCAAATCATTCATGTAAAGAGGAAAGATACTTGGAATTTTGTCATAAATTTTGGAGTTTTCTCAGGAGTGCTTTATTCACTTTACTTAGTAATTAGAAAATATGTATTTTGGATGTAATCCTAGGGGAAAACTAAGATTATGGAACTGCTACAACACAAGCCGACGACTTAACGAATCTTTTTAGTCAAATACCAATAATAATTCCGTCTAGCAGAAGGAGTAGGTTTCCTATAAGGTACAATTATTAACTTAATCTTTTTTGAATCAATAACATATTTCTTGAATAATTTTAAAATCCGCATTACTTTTTTACTATTTGGTGATTTAAAAGTTATTTCATAAAATGTGCAATCATAGAATTTAGACAAAATAATTCCTACTAGCATACTTCCATAAATAGTTTTGGGATAGTTATCATAAGCTCCTCTATCAACTTCAAAAATATACCTTATTTTTCCATCTTTTTTCCATACAACATCAGGTTTTATTCTATATCCTTTCTTTTTTAGTTCGCTTAGCTCTTTTCCAGATTCGTTTATTTTAAATCCTCTATTTTTACCTATATCAATCAATTCTCTAACAACAATTTTATGATCTTCTGAGGATGACATGAATAACATACTTAACTTATTTACAATTTATAAATATTCCTTAATTGTTAGACCATATTTAGTTTTCTTTCTTTTTCACTATTTTTACAAAAATGGAGGTATTTGATATGTTAAGAAGTAGATTAATGTATTTATTTTTAATTCTCCTATTCGTACCCCTATCCTACGCCCAAGAAGAGCAAGAAAAATGCGGTATCACAAACTTAGCTTCATGTATCTCTCAGAAATTATACGAATACACTCTTACAATCATTAATGCTCCTTTGCAACCTTTCCTTACCCTTACTAAACACTTTCTTACAGAGCCAGTTATTATTGATAATTTCATATCTTTGTGGGCAATCATAATCTATATTATTTCTCTATTCTATGGTTTATTCATAATCTTCGCAGGCTTTAATTTAATCGTATCAGGATATTCAGCAGAAAGAAGAGAAAAAGCAAAATTATGGCTTAAAAATGTATTACTAATGATATTCTTTGTCCAATCTTCTTTTTACATTTATTCTGCACTAATAGAGCTATCCTCCTCTATGACAGCAGGCGTAATTAATCTAATTGACCCTAACTTTTTTCTATTAACAGTTGATAATGTAGTAAATATAGGCTTACAATTAATTTTAGCTATTCCTTATTTATTGACTTTATTATTAACCATAATACTACTATCCTTGAGATACTTGCTAGTTGCAGTTGGAGTTACCCTTTTTCCTTTCGGATTATTTCTTTATTTTATACCTCCATTAAAGAGCTATGGCAAATTAATCATTAATATATTATTAATAATCATATTCTTGCCTTTTATCCATTCATTAATACTTCTTACAGCATCTAAACTGCTTGAGATTCCAGCATATCAGAATTATAAAATAGTGTTAATGGTGTCATCATTTACACTGATTAATATCTCTATGATTTTCCTAATATTCTTTGCTATTGTTAAATCAGCTTTTGCAGTTATAAATTCAGATGTAGGCAGAGCAGTTACTAAGATTGTAAAAACATAGGAGAGAAAAATGCCTTACGAAATCCCACAACAATTGCAATACGAAGAAAAAATCATATTTGGATTGACATTTAAGCAATTATTATATGCAGCTATTTTTATTATTCCAGCATTAGCAATATTCTTAAGAACAAAATTAGATATTTTCCTTAAAATTGGTATAGGCATTATTCTAGTTGGAATAGCCAGTTTGTTCATGTTCTTCAATTTTGCTTCTTATATGAAAGACATGCTATCTTGGCTGCAATTTAGAGAAGTCAAGCTGATGGATCCAAAGATGATACAATTTCTAGGCATAAAAAAGATAGACAAGGAGGTAGTCTATGTTAGCAAAACTAAAAAGGCTTTTGCCAATAAGTTCATCCAAGGTAAATGAAGAAATAGACTTGATAAGATTAGCAATCTTAGAAGTCGAGCCTATAAACTTCACTATTAGAAATGAACAGGAAAAACTGGGGATTAATAGCGGATTTCAGAAATTCCTAAATGCTCTCGACTTTCCTATACAGATAGTTATAAGCACTAACCACATTAATCTTGATAGCTACATAAACGCTTTAGAACTAAGGGTAGAAGAGCTTGTAAGCAAAACCAAGAAATATATCTTTAATAAGCACTTTGAGAGTTATAAAGAGCATTTGATTAACACTATAAAAGATAATTCTGTAATGAATAGAAGCTTCTTTATTGTAATACCTGAGAAAATAGAGATAGGCTTAGAAGTTCAAATTGGTGTGGTAGAGCAACAGCTTAAAGCATTAAATCTAAAATTTAAGAGACTTAATGATGAAGAATTAACACAGGCATTAACCAGTTTCTTTAATGATGTCTTAGAAGATAGTGATAAATTAAAGGAAGTTGGCACAGAGATAGATAAGGATAATTATCTGCATTATATAATAGCCCCTACATATATTAAGAATCTTCCAGAGAAGATTATTGTTGGCAATAAGGAATGCAGGGTTGTATATGCTGATGGCTATCCACGTATGGTTGAAATAGGATTCTTAGATAAGATTATTACTTTAAATGGCACTTTTGATATTTCTATCTTTATAGAGCCAATTTCTATAGAATCCATGATGATTATGCTTAACAGAGAACTCCAAAAGCAGAGAGCTGATCTTTTTTCAGCAGAATTAAAATCTACTATTAATCCAACTTTAGAGATTCAATATCAAGATACTAGAGCTGTTCTTGAAAATCTGCAAAAAGGAAATGAAAAGCTATTCTATGTTTCTTTATACATAAATTGTAAGGCAAACAACCAGGAAGAGCTTGATTTAATAACCAAAAAGGTAGAGGCTGAGCTTAATGCCATGCTAATTATTCCTAGAAGGGCCTTCTTCAGGATGAAAGCAGGCTTAAAATCCACTATTCCTTTAGCTGAGAATGAGTTAGGCATTAGAAGAAATATCACTACTAAAGCCTTAGCTGCATTTTTCCCTTTCACTTCTCAATTCTTACAGTTAAATGCTTCAGGTGTATGGATGGGCGTAAACAAGAATGATGTGCCTATTATAAAGGATATTTTCAAGCTTCCCAATCCAAATGGCATTATCTTAGCAAGTTCAGGAGCTGGTAAGAGTTATTGGACTAAATTATTCATTATAAGGCAATTGCTTAATTCTGTTAAGGTTATGATAGTAGATCCTCAATCAGAATATATTAAGCTTATCCAGACATTTGATGGGCAGATTGTTAATTTCTCTAGGACTTCAAAAACAGTAATTAACCCTCTTGACTTACTAGGGCATGATTATGCAGAGAAAAGGCTATCCTTAATGGATTTGTTCCCTATAATGCTAGGTGATGTTTCTGAAATACAAAAAGCAGTCTTAGATAAGACATTAACCCTAACTTACGAAAGAAAAGGCATTACTAATGATCCAAAAACATGGAATAACGAGCCTCCAATTTTAGGAGATTTATTGGAAGAGCTAGAAAAACTCTCAAAAAAAGCTACTATTATTGAAAAAGAGACTTACAGAAGTTTAATTAACAGGCTTTCAATGTATGTTGATGGTGTTTTCTCATTCTTTAACAGGCAAACCCAGATTAATTTTGATAACCAATTAGTCGGCTTTATAATAGGAGATATGCCCAGGCAAGCTAAACCAGTAAACATGTTTCTCATTCTTGATTATGTTTATATGAAAATGAGAAAAGATAGAGAAAGAAAATTATTGGTTATTGATGAGGCATGGTCATTATTAAGCAGGGCTGAGGATTCTGAATATATCTTTGAAATAGTTAAAACATGCAGGAAATTCAATCTAGGCTTACTTTTGATAACTCAAGATGTGGCTGACTTATTAGTAAGTAAAGCTTCTAGTGCCATTCTGCAAAATTCTGCTTATAAACTATTAATGAGGCAAGAAGCTGCAGTAATTGAAAATGTTGTAAAGACTTTTAATTTAAGCCAAACAGAAAAGGAAAAACTGCTTACTGCTAATGTTGGAGAAGGCATTTTATTAATGGAGAATGAGCATACTGAGATAAGGAGCATTGCATCAAAAGAAGAGCATAGGCTAATAACCACTAATCCAGATGAGCTTTTAAAAATTAATGAAGAAACTCCTATTCAGAATGAGAAACCCAAAGTTTCAATTAAAGTAGATGAAGATAAAGGATATTATTTAAAGAAAAATCTGAATGAGGATGAAATAAAATTTTTGCTAGATAAGAAATATATTCTAAGCTCTCATGTGCCTCTTGGAGGAGGAAGACAAGAGGTTTATTTATTAAAGCCATCTTCAAGGGAAAGCACTACACATTTTTTCTTGGTCAAAGCGGTTGAGGAATATTTACTGCAATTTACAGATAAGGTAAAGACTTTTGAGACTAATAATCCTGATATAGTTTTTGAAGTTGGCAAAAAGAAAATTGCTATTGAGGTTGAAACAGGTATTACATTAGAAAAAAGAAAAGATTTGCTTGAGAAAAAGGTTGCTGTTCTGAATGAGAATTTTGCAGAATGGTTTTTTGTGGTTTCTGATGCCCCTTATGCCTACAAGTATGAAGCTTATGGAACAACATTCACAAGAAAAAATGTGTGCAAGCAGTTGAGGGGTTACTTTTCAGCGGACAAAAAATCGCAAGAAATAAGCCAAGAAAAACTGATTCAGAAGCAAAAAGAAGGCTGAATTGGGCTTATTTCTTCATAAGAAGGCAACCAACCCTGAAAATCTTGGGTTGGGCTTGAAATGGGGGCGATTTTTTGCCACAGCGGAAATTCACAAGAGCAAATTTCCGTAATACTAGCATACCATGCAACCGCAATTTAGGCTTAAATCAGATAAAACAAACAGGAGGTAAAAACCATGAAAGAACTAACAGAAAGCAAGAAAGAACAGCTGAACAGACAGCCAATAATAGAGACAAGCGTGGCTATGTCTGAAGATAAGAAATGGGTAGTGCATAAGACCACTATCACAGACATCAAGCCAGTAACCTATATGGAGAAAGTGCTGGCTAAGAATTAAGAGATTTTTTCTGGCTTCAGAGTTAGAATACTTTGGAGCTATTATTTCTTTTCGCAGAGAAGGCTAATCACTCTCTTTAGTTCTTCCTTTTCATGCCCAATCTGGATAGCTGCCTTTTCAAAATCCTCATCTGTTATTGTTTTCAGGCATTTCTTAAGGTTCTTATCAGAGACATATTTTGTTAGATTTACTGTTTCAGGATTAATGTCCGTGTACCATGCCAAAGCAAACATGTCACAAATATCTTTTATCTTCTTATGCTCCTTATCCCTGTTTGGAAGAGAATTTACTTTCATTGCCAAGAGAAGTTCCGGCGTTGGAAGAAGCAGCTTTTTATCGAATTCCTTCATGATAGTAAAAGCTTTTTTCTCAAACATAGTTTTGAGCAATGGCTCATCTATCGGACTAAATCCAAATATTTTCTTAAAGTCTTTAGGAATTGAATCTGTTATCAGGTCAATATACATCGGAAAAATAAAGTGAGCTGGCACAATCTTTCCATCCGTAATCTCTTCTTCTGTTTCTGTATGGATTTCTTTTACAAGCCTGAAACTTAATGGCTTAAAATTGAGCTTTTCTGTCAGCGTTTTTATTGTTTTGGAGAGAGCTGACTTTCTTAAATCTCCGCTAACGTTAAATCCCAAGTCAATATCTCTGCTGCCTATATAGGGCCTGCCTTGAGCTTTCTCAAATTTCGTATTAGCATGAAAGAAAACAGCCCATCCGCCTAGAATGCAAATAGGTTCATTCAAGCTCTTAATGACTTGCTTTAAGTAATTATACGAAGTCCTAGTTTCAAATTCTTTATACATTTAGAGCCTCTTCCTCAGCATCTCAGCAGCTTCTGTACAGGGACCGCCTTCCTTGGTTAAATCGACGATAAGCTGCGGTATTGAGACTATTGCCTGCCCATTTATAATCCTTTTTGCAAAACGTACATGTTCATCTGCTATTATGATCCTAACATTTCCCTTTCCATACAGCCCATGCTTCGTCATAAGGCTATGCCAACTATCTAAATCACCTTCTGATATGTATACGTCTACTCTTGAAGGAAAAAGATAATGCTGGACAATGTTTTCTGCCTGATAGGTTGTGAGCGCATACTCTAGCTTAGACTTTTTTATTATCTCTAAGGGCTCTTTGACCATGTAGTCTCTATATTTTCTTGGCTTTTTTGAGATACTTATCCAATAGTCCAGAATCTTTTCTTTCTCTAGGGGAGCAGTCCCTTTTACCAGCTTCTTTTTCTCTAATATCTTTAGAAACAGAATAACCCACTGCCTAGTGCATTCTGCCTGTTTTGAGAGTTCATTCTTGCTTAATGCTTCCTTGCTACTTAACAATACCCTCAGGATTCTTTCTCTCTTATCGCCTCGCATAGGATGTAAGTATAAGAGCTAGTATATAAATGTTACTTACATGTAAGTAAATTGTGAACTATATAAAGGATACTTACATGAAACTATAAGTTTACATACGTAAACTGCTCGTTTCTGCAACACTAATTAGTTAAAATCTTACTAATTCATGTTACATTAGAATCTCAATAATCAAGATTTTGATGTTAATAAAACCCAAAACAATATAATTAGAATACCTATATCTTTGCTTATGAGTAAGATAGATACAACTCTCATAGACACCTTGAAAATCCTTGCAAAGAAAGAGAAGATAGCTAAGATTTTCAAGAGAAGGATGAGGACAAAGGGTAAAGTTGTAGGCAAGACAATTACTAAGAATGGCAATATAACGCTTAAAATTGAGAAAGATGGTGAGAGCTTCAGTTATACAGTCATAAAATCTCATAAAGAAAGATTTGCCTTGGCAGAGAAGCTTCAGACTGGAGAAATGGTAGCAGCAGAGGGTATACCTAAGTTTAGGATTATTATATGCACACGACTAAAGATACTTGATAATGCAAAAGAAGGAAAACAAGAAAAACTTGATTTATCAACAAAGGCGTTAGGGGGAATTTAAACTAAAGTAAGAAAAGGATAAATTAAAAGAAATAAGAGATAAAGGTACTTAGTCAAAAGAGATGAGGCCTATCTTTGAATGTTATAAAAAAGCAAAAACTTATAAAATATATGAATAACCCCTTTCTGTTCATGAATGTCAAAAAGCTAGATGAAAGAATAGACCGAAGAATAGATGCACGCCTTAAAGATAATCTTAGAAAAGAAATCTTGCTTATCCTAGTTAGCGTAGCTTTAACTGCGCTATTTACATTCTGGATAACTTATCATTTTCAAGAGAAGTATGCTGACATTACATCAGCATATCAAATTAATAATAATAGCATAACTTTTACATTACATAATAATGCAGGAATTGCAGCAAGTGAAATAAAATTTATTACGTATATTAATGGCGAAGAGAAGACATTAAAAGTGATTAGGGATAAGATATTAAGCGATGAAAAGGATTTAACAATATCTATTCCAATTATTTATGTGAATAAAACTTCAGATATCCGCAGATTACCCAAAGTTGCAAATTGGGATTTAGGAGGCTTTTCCATCCCAACAAGAATAGATCTTCAAGAGACTTATTTATTCTATAGAATTGAATGTGATAAATGTAAAAGTTCAAGTCCAGATTGGAGAATTATTAAACCTGAAGACTTAAAATATACATTAATAGTTAAAAATGAAGGCGGGATTCTTATATCAACTGCCTTATTACATAAACCTATTTGGGCCGATATTAAATCTTACTGAACAAAGATAGACCTAAAAAAAATTTACTTATATCTCTAATATTCAGACTATAAATCTTTTGCATTACTGTTTAGTTGCATTAATGAAACCACTTACTTCCCTACTAATGTTAGTGCTAGTTCTATTGGCAAACTCCAGTACATAAAAGCTTGGTGTTATATTAACCATATTGGTAAACTGGCTAGTTGGGTCTGAAGCTGTTACATAGTTAAAGGCCCATCTCTGATTCCCTGATATAGCTACTTTATCAAACTTCCCTAATACTTGAGTATTATTCTGTGTTCTTATATACACTTGCTGGTTACTTAAGATAGTAGAACCATTTATAACACTTGTGTTAATGCCAGATTCTATTGAATCATCTCCTTCAGACTCAGTTGCAAAAGTTGGTCCACTAGGTTGAACTTCACTATTTCCCAATTTGTATGTAACAGGATTCCTCAATCCTTTTGCAAGATAATCTCCTCTATAATACCATGTTGAATCACTAGATTGATTAGTTGCCATACCAAACCATCTTGAGAAATTATAGCTAGGACCATTGGTATTTATAGCATATACTGTTTGAAATCCATTGCCATTATATGTATTTCTTACTTGAGTTGTATAAACATTACTTTGTGGAACATACCACTCTTTAACAATAATATCCTTGTTCCAAGATCCACCAAATCTACGGCCTATACTTGTCCCATTTCCATATAAGTCAGAATCAAAATTTGTATTAGGATCAGCACCTATATCTCTTTCGATTTTTCCATCATACCATTTGGTGTCTGTAGTACCATCAAATACATCTCTAACAGAGCCTTGAGAAGCAGAAGTAGCAACTGAAGAGGTTATATTAATGAAACTATTTGCATAAATCTTATATAAATTAGACGGTTTAGTAGAACCTTGATTTTCACAAAATACCTCTCCCATTACATACCCATCGAATCTGAGGCTGCATTGTTTAGAATTTGCATCTAAAGCAACTCCACCACATGCAAAACTATTTTCTCCATCGATGCTAAATGAAGCAAGATTATAACCAAAGCATTTATCAGCATCATCTCCATTACTATTAATGCAATTTGAAATAGCACAATTTGTTATATTATATATCCTATTTCTTACAGAAATATTTCCTGCTCCAGATAATACAACATAATCAGTCTGAGAAGGTTCTCCTACCCCTGTTGCATTAAAGTATAGGTAATAGTTTGAATCTGTTGTTCCATTTATAGAAGAATTTAACATAAAGATAATGGACTGGTTCTTATAATTATCTCTCACTAAAGAAGTCATAGTGCCATCTGTATTATTCTTAACAATTCTTACATCTTTAATATCCCCGCTAAAGTTAAAATTACATTCTGGGGTAGGTCTTATTTCTATATAGTCCCAAGGATTATCTTCACTATTATTGTGTAAGATATCTCCTGTAGCTGTTAAGTTAATTTGGCATCTACTATTCCATGTAGTGTTCCACCATGCATATTCTGGATAGCTAAAACCAGCAAAGGAAACCATATTATCAATAGCAGTTCCTCCAAGCACTGCAGGATATTTTCCTTCTACCTTCACATCATAACAAGTATTAGCTAGTATTGTTTGTCCAAGGGGATTCCATTCCACCCATTCTAATTTATAACCAGTTGTAGTGCCGTTTGCTCTTAAAGCGCAATCAGTATAAGTTTCAGTATGTTCTGGAGTTGTGTTAGTAAGGGAATATGTTATATTAAAAGAAGTACAAAATTTATCGTACTTAGTTATAGAATAGCTAACATTAGTCAATTTAGTATACCTGTAACTATTTAACTTATTTTTTACTTTAACAAAGGTTATATTAATTTTAGAGCTATCGCTAATTGAGTAAGGCACAGGAGTGGGATTACATATTCTATACCATGTATAACCTGTCGTTATATCTGCCTTATTTTCAACAAGCTGCAAATAGTCCTGCTTAGTATAAGCAACTACACTAAGAGCTAAGAGCAGACTCATCAAAAAAGTAGCTGTTAATACCCCTATTACTTTTTTCATGTTCTTACCTCCTTATACAGTAATATTAATCGTTTTTGAATCCCATAGAGATTCATTCTTTTTTGCTGTTGCATTAATTATGTAAGTCCCTGCCGCAGTATAATTATACTGAGCGTATACATAAATAGTCTCATTGACTTGTAATGTAAAATTTAATGCGCTTGAGATGTTGGCCAATCCTGTATCAAGCGTCCAATTAATTCCATTCAGAGTAACGTTCAATCTATTCTTAATAGAAATTTCATAATGTCTTAATGTTGAATTTGAATATAACACTGATAAATTACTGATATCTAAGTCTGCTGGCACAGAGATTGCTATTGTTTTATTTGTCACAGTACCAAAAGATGTAGCATTTATCTTAAGATTAAGATCTCCACTTCGGCTAAAGTTGTATTTCAAATACAGATATAATCTCTCATTTGCAGATAGATTGAAAGGCTGAGAACTATTAATTACTAAATTGTCATTAGTCTCTAAAATCCATTTAACATTAGTTGCGTCTATTTCGCTTGGATTATTAATAACTATTTCAAATGTTTTTATTGTTCCTAGATCCTCAATAATAGAAAAATTAGATATATCTAATGTTAAATTCCCAACAGAAAATTGCCAAGTAAATACATTTGTATTTGTTGTATTATCCTTTATCGTTATAGCTGCTGTATGGATACCTTTTGATAAATTTGAAGTAGGTATATATGTCAGAGTAGTATCATTTATAGTTATATTAGTCGCATTAATTCCATCTATAGTTAAATTTATTGAACTTAAATTAATGCCAGAAAGACTGTCTATATAATCTATCCTAAATAAAGGCGTATTATTCAAAGTTACAGAATTATTTAAAGGAGTAAAATTTAAGATATGTGGCTTTCTTGTATCTATTCTAACAGAATAATGAGTTGCATTAGAGCCTATATTTCCTGCATTATCTCTAGAAATTATATGGAAGTACCATATACCATCAGGTAAACCAGTCACATTGGTTTCACTGCTTTCATTTGTTGCTATTTGTGGAGCAATAACCTCAGAAATGTTTATAGTTGTATTAGTTGTAAAAAGCGACAAATCATCTGGAATTGTGTCATTAATTTTATCGATAGCATAATAATAACCGTAAATTCCTGAATCATCATAAGGAATAGTCCAATTTATCACTACATGGTTTTGAGAATACCATTTACTACTATTTTGATGTGTTATTGAAGTTACGTTTGGTAAATCTGGAGTTGAAGTATCTATAAAAACAATTGGCTCGTTTGACCAATTGCTTCTGTGACCTGCCATGTCAACCGCGTAAATTTTGAATGAATGGTTGCCAGTAGTTAATGTAGGTGAATATGACAAATTAATGCTTAAGTTAAACTCTAATCCGTCTAAACTACCTATATAATAAGAAACTCCGCTGCCTTCATCTCCTGGATTTTCCCAAGTGTAGTATGGCGTATTATCCTGTGACCAATTATTCCCAGAGTGCCATTCCCTAACAACAGGTGTATTTGGTATTGTGGTATCTTTTTTTATTGTCAAATTGCTTGAGTTGCCTATATTGCCAGGTAAATCGATAGCCCTAACAAAAACTATATGCGTACCATCAGTTAAATTTGTGAAAATAATTGATAAGTTTAAGCTGTTGTTAATCCATTCTCCATAATCAACCTGATATTCGTATTTTTTAATGCCATTTGAATCAATAGCTACATTCCAAGAAACATTAAATAATGTTTGATTAGTCCAGCCAGAAGGTGAAACAACTAAATTTGCTAAATTGCTTGGCATGGTAATATCAGAAACGAAAACGTTTCTACTATAGTTATTATTACTTTCATTTGATTCAGCAACTACATTATCAGCATCAAGCTTTATTGTTATATTGTGAAGTCCATAAGGTAAGCCTGTAATATTAAAACTACTATTAGACAAATTAGCTGCTGCTAAAGACATAGTATTATTTTTGAGGGACATTCCATCTAAAAGCAATTCAATCTTGAAATTGTTTGCAGCTGTTCCACCTCTATTTTCAACACTTACATTAACAAATAAATTATTATTATTTTCAGTTAAATTTATTTGAGATAAGAAGATTCCAGATATATCAACCATTAAATCACTACTTGTATCATAAACCTTTATTAGTTTCTCTGACGAAGTGCTTATTTCATTGATATCCTTTGCTATAATTATGAAAGGATAGCTTCCAGTATTTGATACACTAGTTGAATTTTCATATAACCCTAAAGTTGAATTAAAGCTCAAGCCAATTACTGTAGAGTTTATAGTTGCAGATACTTGGCTAATGTTGATATTATCAGTGGCGTTAACCCTAATAGTAAATACAAGGTTTTTGTATATTATATATGGTATATTAATATAATTTATTAATGGCGCCTTTCTATCCTCGACGGTTATTGTCTTATTTAGAACATTATTAGATTCATTCAATTCTATAATGGAGTTGCTGGGATCTACTTTTGCGATTATTGTGTGGTTCCCATAAATAGATATCCAATTAAAATAGGCAGTATTATTGCTATCACCAGGAATTGAGATAGTCTTGTTAGAATAATTAATGCTATCTATTAACATTTGGACAGTGAAATTAGCTGTCTGATTTGCGCCATAGTTAAATACATTAACACTTATTGTTACATTTTCTGCATCAGCTGGGACTTCAGGACTCAAAATAATCCCTCCTCTACTCAAAACCATATCAAACATTTCGTCATAAACAGTAATAGTGCTTCTTTTAGTTGTTGTTAATCCACTAGAATCTATAACGACAATTGTTATTGGATAAATGCCCGGACCAATAGATTCAGAAAAACCTTGCCATAATTTAGTGGAGGAGTTATAAGTAAAATCAATTGTAGTTTGATTTATAAGAGCCTTAACACTACTAATATTAACATTATCGGTTATATTTAGCTTAATCTTTAGGCTTCCCCTTTCTGTCAATAAGCTTAATATAGATGGAGGAGTTAAGTCCTGTACTGAAATATCTCTACTTGCTTCATTATTTGTCTCATTATCTTCTGTTATTAAATTTGTTGAATCTACTTTAATAGTTATCGTATGATTTCCTGCAGTTGCATTCCAGTAAAATTGGGTTGTATTCTTACCATAAGCTATTGCAGAAATCTGTTTACTCTCCTTTGCCGTTCCATCTAATTTAAATTGCACATAAAAGGTGGATGCGCTAACATTTCCAAAGTTATAAACTGTTGCATTAATTTCTACCGAATCGTTCTCTTTGAAGTTTGTTGAATTGTAAATAATACTTATTGCAGTTATGCTATTAGCCGTCAAGTTCAAATTATCAATACTAAAAAGAAGAATAATTGAGCTTCCATTTTCTGAAGTATAATTATAGTATAAGTATAAAGTAAAATTATTTGCGTCTAATTTTCCATTATTTTCAATTGCAACAGAAACATTAAAATCATGGTTGATATTTGGTGTTATAGAACTAAACCACATGCTAATGGGTTCCAGGTCTGCTCTTCTCAACTCTATAAAATTGGCATAATAATAAGTTTTATTTTCACTTAAGCTTTGTGCATAACTAGAATTTATAGCAGAGATTATTAGATTTTTTGTACTATTACTCAATGTACCAGTAACATTTGTATTAAGATTTACATAAGAAACTCCGCCAAATATCCATACATAACAGCCTGATGACCCTTGCTTAAAACAAGAGTTGAGATAAATATTCTCGGTAATTCTCTGATTAGTTAAAGGTTTCCAATAGTTTTCATCAAAGCTTATATTTAGATTAGTAGAATATATATCATTACTGTTTATTATATTCCCGAATAATACTTGACTTCTATCTAAAGTTTTATACCACTGTGCTAAAGCAACTGATGCATAAACATATCTTAAATCATCGTATTGTGATTCGCTATTAACAGCTGCTTCTGTCCTTGCAGCATTATCATTTAACCATTTTGTTAAATTACTCCTCCACGAGTCAAATCTATTTTTAACATCATCTTTGGCTTCTTGCCTTAAATTATAGCCATCTATATTTGAATGAGCCCATCTTAATAGAGACTGTACTCTCAATGTGGCATTAGTTAAAAATATTTTACATCCTTCTCCTTCTGCTTTTAATGAATTAGGACTTACCCATTGTCTACTTTCCCATTGGAATGCACCATCGTAGCCGCTTCCCTTTATTTCATTAATATATGGACTTTGTTCTAGAAAGGAAAACCATTCCTGAGTTATATTTTTGTATTTATCCTTAGCTTCTTGAGTATTATACATGCTAAACTTTAATTTTATATCTGCATCAAGCATCACTCTTCCAGTTTCTGTTCTCGCAAGGATTGGATCAAGATCAACTCTTCCAAGAGGGAGATTGACTAACATTTTTGCGTTGGGTATAATTAATCCTGTTAGAAAAGCATTTGAAGTCAGATTTGTTTTATTAGTTATATCAACAATCGGCTTTGAGCTGTTAGTTTCTCCTTTAAGAACCACAGTTAAACCTTCACTAGTACTATTACAAGCTGAGATATAGTTAAGCTGAGCAAAGGTAAAATTAATTCCTCCAGGAGGACTATTTGGTAGAGTTTCTTTACTGGTTATAACATTAAAATCTGAATGCCCTTTTAAATTCACATTGGTTCCATTAACTTTTATTGTCCATATACCTGAGGACGCATTATCCATATGTATCTTACGCGGATTTATTGAGCCTGTATTCTCGTTAGTATATTGTTGCCCACTTGGTGAAATCAGAAATAAGTCCAATGTATCAGATGTGTCCCATGTAAGGTCTACTGTCAGCTTTTTATTATCAAAATCTTGGACATTTAGCTTTGTGCTCCATAGCTGGCCGTGCTTAATGCTTCCGTTTATTATCTCATTAACATTATTTGTAGTAACATAAGCTAATGCTGCTGCAATATCAATTCTATAGAATGTAATTCCAATACTTGAATCAAAAATCGGAACTCCAGTCTTATTTAAAATATCAAGAATCTCTGGTGGCCTTAGTGAAGTTCCATTAATTTGTTTAACATACTGAATAAGTAATGTAACTGCAGCAGATACATGAGGAGCTGCCATAGAAGTACCAACTTGCTCATTGTAACCAAAATTACTCACAAAAAGAGGAACTGTAGAGTATATTCTTGCACCTGGTGCCAATAAATCTAATAAGGAACTTCTACTTGTAAAGCAAGTAATATCATCCAGTTTTGTATTTTCATCAGTGCAATTTGCAAATGAATTACCAAGCCAATCCCTATACGTTGTTCCTTCATACGTAGCTGGTTGTCTACCTAAGTCTTTATCATATGTTGCTCCAACAGCTATTACATTTGCGTGGCAAGCTGGATAACCAATACCATTAGTATATCCTCTGTTACCTGTGGCTGCAACTAATGTAATGTTATTGTTATATGCGGTGGTTATACTAGATGAAAATCCAGGATGTACATTACACGCAGAAGTAGGATGTGAACTACTGTCAACAAAACTCATGCTAATGACAGAAATATTAAATTTATTCTTGTTTAAAATACAATAGTCTATTGCGTCTTGCGCGTCAGAAAAATCGAGGTTTCCCTCACTGTTCGCTATTTTAATAGCTACTATTTTACTGTTTGAAGCAATTCCCGTATTACCATTAGCAAATTTTCCATTTCCAGTTATAATACCTATTACATGTGTACCATGCCCATTATCATCTGACGCATTACTGTCAGTTAACTGACCATTAGGACAACAGCCATTGCCTAGATTACAAAAACAAGTTTGATTAATTATATCATCACTAAATTCATTATGTGTATTATCTATCCCAGTGTCGGGAACACAAACGGTTTCATGACTTCCATTAATATTTAATTTTTTATTTACATAATCCGATCTTATGATAGATGAACTATCGGCAGTGGCAATATGACCGATTGTTCGAGGTTGAATAACCAGAATTAAAGGATTATCTTTTAATTTATCTAGTCCTTCTTTAGAGATGTAACCAATAATTCCATTTCCATAGATTGATTCTTTACGAATTCTAAACTCTGAAGAAGTTAATAGAGATTTTATAGTGTCTTGCTTTTCTTTCTTATATCTTATTTTTTCCCCAAATGTATCATTTTTTATTTTCTTTTGTTTTTCTTTATTATATAAAGATTGAAAATCTCTTAGTATTATTTCTACTTCAACTTCTTTTGTACCACTCTCTAATTTTGTTATAATTGAATTGGAAATAATTGGAGTTTCATTAGAGTCTTTGGCATAGGTAAGATGCATAGTAAATAATAACAAGAGAAACATAATCACAAATTTTGACTCTTTTTTTATTATACTCGTCATTTTATTGATTCGCAATATGACCAAAAGCTTTTACTTCGAGATAGGTTTCATTAACTATTCCATACTCGCGATATTTACATACCCAATAAGAAGCTTCTTGTGTTGAATTTACAATATATACTCGAAAAAGGCTCGGATCTCTTGGAGTCTTTCTATAAGTATGATTGAAAGAACTGATTAAATCTAGTATAACAATTTCTTCTACACCCTCCTTAAATCTTACAGAGAATGAATCATAATGATATTCTTTATCAGGGAAATCTTTTAGAAATTTGCTCCTTCTTTCTTCCATGCAATCTTCAATAGTTAAATTTGACTCTATATTTTTGATAGTCTTAATTGAATCTTTAGAAGCAGTATAGGAACATCCAAATAAAGTTATAATTAAAATAAATACAACTAGCAGACGTATTTGTCTCATTTAACACCCCTTATGCCTAGATAATTCTATTTTCTTTATAAATATTCCCTAAAATATAGATTCTACAATAACATATAATAAAATCTTTCCATAACATTCAGCACTCTCCATTCTCCGATTTTCTTAATTGAGTACACTCAAGAGGTTCATCGTTCTTTCCCTTTCAGGTCTTTGCAATAAAGAATCGTGACTCCTTCGCTCATAATGGCCTCCAAGAAAATCGCATCTGGAGGTGCATAAAAATGTTAGGAAAAGACCATATATGTGAATATGTAGTAGTAGAAGCATTAAATCTCGTCTTCTGCGAGTTTTGCGGAAATCAGCCGCAAATGCAGGGGGTGGTCTAAATGGACGCCCCTCAGCTCTTAAAAGAGATAGAAAGCAGGCTTAAAGAACTTGCTGAGGAAACTGATAAAGTTAAAGCCTCAGAATTCTTTAAAGAATATCTTGACACTATGTCAAGATTTTGGAATTACAGCTACCATAATCAGCTGCTTATCTATTTCCAGAACAAAAATGCTACAAGAGTAGCAGGCTTTGTTACATGGAAGCAGCTTGGCAGGTCTGTAAAGCCAGGCAGTAAAGCCATCAAGATACTTGCTCCTTTTATCTACAAGATTAAGCAGCCTGATGAGCTTACTGAAGAAGAAAAAGAGGCTGAGATTATAAGGTATTACCCAGTAAATGTCTTTGACATATCTCAAACAGAAGGCAAAGAACTGCCAGATATTGACATAACTGTAAAAGGAGAAGACCAGAAAGACTTCCTGTGCAAACTTATTGATTTCTGCTATGAAAATGACATAGAAGTCAATTTTGAAGAGCTAGGAGTAAATGGCCTATATGGATACAGCCTAAGGCCTTTTTAAAGTTGACTTTTTACATTTGCACCTCCTCCCAATCTTCATTGCCATTAAAGAGGTAACATAAGATTTAACAAAAATCCCCCCACATTTCTTGCATGAATTACTTTTTATGGCCTTTTTCGTGCCCTCTATCATCCATCTTTTAGGTGCCATAATACTCTTTTTGACTAAGGAGTATAAATAGGAACAGACCTTATATACAAAATATCGGCATCGTCACTAAACCTATTACAAGAATGTCCCAGATGTTTCTGGCGTCATGTAGTGGAAAAGATAAGAAGACCATCAGGGGCTTTCCCTTCATTACCTGCTGGGATAGATAGATTGCTAAAACTCTATTTTGATAGATTTAGAATTAATAATGAATTGCCACCAGAACTCAAGAAGTATAATCTAAGTGTTAGATTGTTTAATAATAAAGAAAAGCTAATGCTTTGGAGAAATAATTGGAAAGGTCTTAGGTATAGAGATGGCAATATTCTCTTAAGTGGAGCTATTGATGACATTCTTGAGAAAGATGGGAAGCTGATAGTACTGGACTTTAAGACTCGAGGCTATCCTATAAAAGATGATACTATTACTCGTTATCTCAACCAGATGAATATCTATAACTTATTACTGAGAAAGAATGGTTATGATACCGAAGATTATGCGTATTTGCTCTTTTATATCCCTAGAAATATTACTAATAATGGAATAATCATTTTTGATAATGAATTAGTAAAAGTCAAAACTAGCGTTTATGATGCCAAACTATTGCTCGAAAGGGCTATCAAAGTTATACGAGGTGAAATTCCTAATGCAAGTGATTCCTGCTTATTCTGTAAAACATAAACTCTTCAAATGGTGTTACCAAAAAAGAGGATGGAACGATGGAAAAGGGGAAAGGTAGGACAAAGGCAGACAGAATTATTAGAGTTCAAAATGGTAGAACAAAAACCGAAGAAAACATACAAACAGCAATGGAGTGCTTACAATCTGGCTCAGACTCAAGAATATCCTTTATTCCATGACCTTCTCATTGAACTTATAGATACCCTTATTCAAGTAAGACCCCCATTGTATAGAAGGAGAGGTAAACCATCTTTTACCCTAAAAGATAAGTTATTCTGTATAGTCATGAAAATTTATTTTGGTAAGAGTTCTAGAAGGGAAGTGGGATTTCTCTCCGATGCAAAAAATAAAGGTTACATTGACAAAGTTCCTAGCTTTAATTCTATTCTGAGATGGTTCAACGAACCATTCTTAACGCCAATATTGAAACATCTCATAGAACAATCTGGCATCCCTTTAAGAGATGTTGAAAGTCAGTTTGCTATTGATTCTAGTGGCTTCTCAACATCCATTTATGGTAGATGGTTAGATGTGAGGATTGGTAAACCTAGTCTTAGAAGGCTCTTCAAGAAAGCTCATGTTACCTCTGGAACTAGAACTGGGATAGCAACAGCATGTAGCGTTACAGAAGGCTATAAACATGATTCACCTGAATTCTTTAAGTTAGTTGAGATAACCTCAAAAAATTTCAAGATGAGGGAAATTAGTGGAGATGCGGCATATTGCTCTCGGGAAAACTATAATCTTGTATCCTCGCTGGGTGCTATCCCATTCCTTGATTTCAAGAGTAATATTGTAGCCAAAGCAAGAGGGTCTTATATTTTTAAACGAATGTTTGAGATATATAAAAATCATAAAGAAGAGTGGAAACTTCACTACCATAGACGTTCTCTTGCTGAAAGTTTGTTTAGTAGAGTAAAACGTAAGTTTGGAGTGCATCTCTATAGCAGAACTGAAATAGGGCAGGAAAACGAGATACTATGTAAGATTTTATCTCATAATATATGCGTTCTAATTCAGGAACTTTTTGAGGCTAATACTACTCTTGATTTTGATGGTTGTGCGAAGGCTATCGTTAGAGGAAATATGGTGCAATTTCCTAATTAAGGTGCAAAGCTTTCTGATGCGATACCTTTAAATAACCTCCTTATTTTCTAGGCAAGGCTATAAAGCATATTTGTGTTAATTTTAACTTGCAGACGAGCCTCTCTAAGAGGCTATACAAAGGTCCGCTTATCAACTAAGTAAAGTGCGCTAGCGGACAATGTATGTTGCGCAGTCCGCAACCGTGATGCAAGATTTATAAAATATAATTAAGAAATAATAAAAATAGTAAAAAAGCAAGAATAAACTAAACATATCATATTAAAAATGGCAGACTTCAAGCTTGTAATATCAGATCCTAAGACTGGGAAGAGTTATCAGAAGGAGTTGAAAGAGCCTGATTCAAATGTTTTCGTAGGCAGGAAAATAGGTGAGCAGGTAAAGGGAGATGACTTTGGCTTAGCTGAATATGAGTTTGTAATTACTGGTGGCTCTGATTACTGTGGATTTCCAATGAGAAATGATGTCACAGGAAGCGGAAGAAAAAGGCTTCTGGCAGTAAGCGGTATTGGTGTTAAGAAAATTGGCAAAGGCATGAGGCATAAGAAAACAGTTTGTGGAAACACAATTCATCCAAGAATTTCTCAGGTTAACTTAAAGATACTAAAAGAGGGCAAGATAAAACTTGCTCCTGAAGTTAAGGAAGGGGCTAAACAGGAGGCTTAATTTTTTGGAGGTTATTGAATTATATGAGTAAGCAAAGCACTAAAACCATACAGGATGATATTCTACTAAAACAGCCAGTTATCAGTATTGGGCTTTGCGGACATGTAGATCATGGAAAAACAACTTTACTAGAGAAGTTAAGCGGTAAATGGACTGACACTCATTCTGAGGAATTAAAAAGGGGAATTACAATAAGGCTTGGATATGCTGATGTAGTTTTCAGGAAATGCGAGCAGTGTGGAGAATATGCATATACAACACAAGAAAAATGTAATAACTGTAATTCAGAGGCTGTTCCAGTTAGAAAGGTTAGTTTTGTTGATGCACCAGGGCATGAGAGCTTAATGGCAACAATGCTTAGTGGTGCAGCTATAATTGATGGGGCTTTAGTTTTAATATCTGCAACTGAGAAATGTCCACAGCCACAGACAAGAGAGCATTTAACAGCATTAGAGATAATAGGTATAAAGAATGTTGTTGTAGTACAGAATAAAATAGATTTGGTTGACAGGGAAACTGCAATAAATAATTATAAGGAAATAAAGGAATTCTTAAAAGGGACTATTTATGAGGATTCGCCAATTATACCAATATCTGCACAGTATGGAGCTAATATTGACAAGTTAATATGGGCTATAGATAAATATATACCAACACCAGAGAGAGATTTGAGTAAAGAGCCTATGATGTTGGTTGCCAGGTCATTTGACATTAACAAGCCTGGAACTTACCCTAAAGATATGAAAGGAGGTGTTCTTGGAGGGGCATTAAAAGCTGGGGTATTAAAAATAGGAGAGGATATAGAAATCAGGCCTGGAAGATTAGTTGAGGAGAAAAATCAAAAATTATGGAAGCCGTTAGTAACTAAAATTACTGGAATAGCAGCTGGTGGTGTAAATGTGGAAGAGGTTATGCCAGGCGGCTCATTTGGATTGTTAACAACACTTGATCCTTCAATAGTTAAGTCTGATTCATTAACAGGCAAGGTTGTAGGCTTGCCTGGAAAATTGCCAAAAGTCTGGGATGAGCTAGTGCTTGATACTAAGCTTCTTGAAAGAGTTGTAGGAACAAAAGAAGAGCTGAGCGTAGAGCCTGTAAAGATGAATGAAATCTTAATGCTGAATGTTAATAGTGCAGTAACAGCTGGAATAGTCTATGAAATTATTAGGAATAAAATTAAAATAAGGCTAAAACTGCCAGTCTGTGCAGAAGAAGGCAGTAGAGTTACAATATCCAGAAGAGTGGGTAATAGGTATAGGTTGATTGGGTATGGGATTTTAATGAAGAGATAAATAATTTAAAATCTTGAATTAATTTCCTCTATATTCTTTTTAGTTGTAAGAATTTCTTCATCTCTAAAATTTCTGTCTGTTCCTAGAATTATTAATCTATAGCCCATATCACTAACTAACATCTCAGCAATATCCATTTGTGCAGATCCAGAAAAATGAATGCCTGCAAATTTTCCTGCTAGCTGGGCGATTTTGCCAATCTCTCTATATGCATTTATCATGAACTCATGCCTATACATCTCATCTTTCGGCATTTCAATAAGCTTCTTATTTTCTTCTTTTTTTGCTATATTTATTGCTAAATCACTAGGGCCAATAATTGTTCCATTAACTCCTTGTATAGACAAAATGTCTTATAGATTTTCTATGCCTTCTGGATGTTCTGTCTGAACTACAACAAACATATTATTATTAGCATAATCTAATTCTTCTCGAACAGTTTCAAATTTCTGGCCATCTAATACAATTGATCCTAGGGAGTATCCTCTTACTATTTGTGCATTTTGAGCAATTGGATAATAATAAGCCTGATTAACAACATCCTGCGCTCTAGTAGTATCCATAACATTAGGAATCATAAACCCAGAAAAGCCTATATCTGCGTATCTGCTAATAGTGGCGTATTTAGATTGTTCAGGTCTAATCCAAGGTGAAATGCCAATTTCATGGGCTTCTTGGGCAAACACAGCTAATGTTTCAATATTAAATGCTTTGTGCTCGCAATCAAAGACCGCAAAACGATAACCCATATCAGCGGCCTTAGCAAGAGTAGAATCTTCCTCATACATGGTTCCTAAATTACTTACATCCCTAAACATAGTTCCTACTACAATCTTTCCTACTACTAAATCATTATGTATCTGTAAAGTTACATTTGGCTTGTATTTAGCTTGTTTAGACTCTTCCCCGTAGCTCATTTTTTGCTCCTTCTATCGCTTCTTTTTATGAGAAAAGTATAACCTCTAATCCTTAGCACTTCTCCTATACCTGTATCGCATTAAATTGCCTCTAACCTGTTCAAACTCTACAAAATTGCTTTTCCTGAGTCTCTTCAGGCAGGCTGTTACAGAGCCAACTGACATCTTAAGAACTTTAGCGATTTCCTTAGTAATGAACCATTTTCTGGGGTTTTTCTTCAGATATTCAAGGATTTCATATTGGCCTATGTTTATCACCCTGTATAGAATACTTTTTAGGATTTATCTTTGATATTTAAGGCTTTTGCTTATAGAACTTATATATGGTATTGCTAAGTTTTGCCATCGGTTCGCATTTTTATGTTAATACTGATGGTTGACCTGCTAAAAAATGCAAAGCATTTTTGGCACCCTAGAAATACTTGAAATCAATTGATTTCAAGTTTAGAGAATCTAAAGGAATCTCTAATTTGAAAATCCTATGGATTTTCATATTCCCAAAATCGTATAACGATTTATACAAAAACCTATGGTTTTGTAATATTAGAAAACATAATATGTTTTCTAAATTTAGGACTTTGATTTCTATGGTCCCCATAAGGGACTTCCCCCGGTCAACTTTGATGTTTTAAATAAATTAATGCTCGCATAATTGATGGCAAAACTTATTCTCACCAGAGCCACTTTATAGACAATAGAATTAGTCATACTGGCCTTTTACCTTATACTTATCTGAGGATACAACCTCTTCGAGCTCTTTCTCGACATCCTCTTCATAGGAGCTTTGGGGATAAAGAATTTTATAGATTATAAAAGCAATAGCTACAATCCCCAGCCCAATCAATACCCTGTTTACCATTCCAGACTTTTAATGTTAATAAGTATTTAAAATTTGCCTTTTTAAGACTTTAGCAGGTAGCTTAAAAAGGGGTTTAATAGGCAAAAATAAGAAATTTTATAAAGTGTAATAAGATTACATTTCTTGGCATGGACATTCAATTATTAAGGGATATAAAGGAGACTGAGGAAAAAGCTAGAGAGATAATTCAGAATGCTGAGAAAAGAAAGATTGAGCTTATAGAGGCTGCAAAATTATCTGCAATAAAGGCTTATGAAGAATTCTTGAAAGAGGCAGAGCAGAGAAGAGAAAGCATACTGGCTGATAAAAGAGCTGAAATTAGGAAGCAAAGAAAGGCAATACTTATCGCAGGTGAAAGAGAGATAGCAAAGATGAAGGAAAAGGCTTTATCTAATGTTGGTAAGGCTGTTAATTTTGTAGTAGAGAGATTTAAGAAAGCTGTGTGAGATCTATGCTTAAAAGTGAAAGGATGCTGAGGGTTTTAATTACAGGACCGAAGACATTTATAGCTACAACAATTGAAGTTCTCCATAAAAGAAAAATTGTGCATATAATAGAGCATATTAGAGATGAAGAGCTAGATATTGGCAGGCCTTTAGAGGATTCTGCAAGAATCTCTGAGATCTTAGTGCAGATAAGAGCAATTATATCAACACTTGGAATAAAGCAAAAGAAAATTAATCTTGAGAAGGTTTATGAATTGTATATCAAGCCAGAAAAGGGATTGGATTATGAGCAGCTTAACCATGTATGCAGCCAGGTAAGCGAGAGATTTTCAAATGATAATGAGCAGATAAAAAGGATTAATGAGCAAATAAGCAAAATTTCTTCTATGATTAAGAGCCTTGAAATATTTGATAGATTAAAGGTTGAAGCTGAAAGTTTTACTAAGTATGAGTCAATAGCATATTTTGTAGGGCTTGTAAATAATGTTGATGTAGAAAAAGAAATAAGAAAGATAACTAGGAATTATGAGCTAGTATATGTAAAGGAAAAAAATAAGTTGCTTATAGCATTATTTGCTGATACAAGAGTAAAAGACAAAATTCAGGCTTTACTTTCAAAATATAATTTTGCACATATTGAAGTTCCTGATGATATCAGTGGCAGTAACCAGGAAAATCTAAAAAGGCTTAGAAAAGAGTTAGAATTATTAGAAGTTAATAAAAAAGCTGTCCAAGATAATATTAATGATATAAAAGAGAGGTATGCAGATTTTCTGCTGCATTTTGAAAATGTGCTTAAACAGGAAGTAGATAAAACAGATGTGCCATTAAGGTTTGCTGAGACTGAAAATTTTTTCATGATAACTGGCTGGGTGCCTGAGGATAAAGTAATGGAGCTAAATGCTGAGCTAAAGAAGAAGACTGATGATAAGATTCATTTTATGATTGAAAAACCAGGGAAACATGAAGATGCGCCAATAAAACTAAGAAATCCTGGGGTAACTAAGCCATTTGAATTCCTGATAAAATTATATACCTTGCCAAAATATGAGGAGATAGATCCCACTTTCTTTCTATTTCTAACTTTTCCAATATTCTTTGGTTTTATGCTTGGAGATATAGGATATGGAGCTATTAGCTTACTTATTTTCCTGCTGATAAGGTGGAAAATGCCTGAGACTAAAGAAATATCAAATATATTAATGCTGTCTTCACTAGCAACAATAATCTTTGGCTTTGTGTTTGGAGAATTCTTTGGCTATGAACTTTTTCAACCTATTATAAGCAGGGAGCACGACATGATTAATGTTGCAGGAAATGAAATACATCGTATATTGATTTATTCTATAATATTTGGATTGTTGCATATTAATCTTAGCCTTTTGATAGGCTTTTATAATGAGTTAAATGCACATGGGATAAAGGCAGCGATTCTGGAAAAATTTAGCTGGATTTTACTGGAATTTGCAATAGCAATTATGATAACTGCTTATATATCTTTTGAATTTATTAGTATCCCTTTTGGTATTGGACTAATTATGAGTATTCTATCTGTTATAATGATTTGGAAAGGCGAGGGAGTAAAAGGATTAATAGAGCTGCCTATACTTCTTACTAATACTCTGTCCTATGCTAGGCTAGCAGCTTTAGGACTAGCATCTGTTTTACTTGCAGTAGTAGTAAATGAGTTTTCATTTGAGTTTTTCCATAGCGGAAATATATTTATGATTATAGCAGGGATGCTGATACTTGTTACTGGGCATCTTATAAATTTAGGCTTAGGGATATTAGGGCCTTTCCTGCAATCTTTAAGGCTGCATTATGTTGAATTTTTTTTAAGATTTTATAAAGGTGGAGGCAAGAAATTCAGGGCTTTTGGTGAATATGAAGATTAAATGCAGATTAAGCAAAAAGGTTTAAATAAGAGAGAAAAAGCACAGATATTAAACACATTAATTATAAAATATAAGGAGGTCTAAAAATGGTTGATTTGGGAACAGGATTAGTTGCTCTGGGAGCAGGAGCAGCTATTGGCTTGAGTGCTATAGCAGCTGGGATTGCAGAGAAAAATATTGGGGCAGCAGCTATAGGTGCAATGGCAGAAAAAGAAGAGTTATTTGGAAAGGGTTTGATTTTAACTGTAATTCCAGAAACTCTTGTGATATTTGGACTAGTTGTTGCTATATTCATCATAAATATGGCAAAGTAAATGAGTACTGGCTTATTTATTATATTCCTGCATAGCTGAAGCTGATAGAAAAATGGGGCTTGAGAAGGTAAAAGAAGAAGTGCTAAGGAGAGCTAAAGAGAGAGCTGATGCTATATTCAAGGAGGCAAAGGCAGAGGCAAATAGTATAGACACGCTGATGCAGAGAAGAACAGATGCTGAAAAACAGAGAGTGATGCAGGAAACACAAGTGATGATGGAAGAGATGAGCAAGCAAGAAATATCACAAGCAAAGCTTGATGCAAGAAATTCTATGTTGAAAGCTAAAAAAGATCTTATAGAGCAAGTAGTGAGTAAGGTTAGAAATAAGCTTGAGAGAATTAGTCAGCAAGAGAGAAAAACAACTATTGCAAACCTCTTAAAAAAAGCTCAGAGAGAAATTAAAGTAAAACATATTTATTGCAATAAAAATGATGCTCAACTAGTAAAGAAGTTAGGCAATTTCTCAGTTAATAATGCTGATATTTCTGGCGGTTTAATACTTGAAAATGAGGATAAGACAGTCAGGATAGACTTGAGCTATAACAGTCTGCTAGAAAAAAATAAGGAAGAAAATCTTACTAAAATCAGCAGCATGCTATTTGATTTTGCAAAGAGTGAAGAAAAGAGAGAAGGCAAAAAGGCTAGAAAAGTCAAAATTAAAAAAGTGAGAAAATAAGGAAAATAAGTAAAATGGTACTAAAAATTGAAGAGATTGATAGAAAGTTTGACTTTGAGAGAAAGATAAAGTTGGGAACTTATCCTTACACATATGCTAGAGTAAGTGCTATGAGAGGTAAGCTGATAAAAAAAGAAGACTATGCTAGACTGCTAAAGATGGATACTATCAGTATAGTAAGGTATCTTCAAGAGACTGAATATAAGGCTTCGGTTGACAAGCTTGCTTCTAAGCATAGAGGGGTTGATCTTGCTGAATATGCTATAAATGACAATCTTGTTGAAACTGTTAAAAAGCTGAAGACCATATCAGAAGAAGAAGTGGTTGAGCTAATAGATGCTTACTTGAAAAGATGGGACATACAAAATTTAAAAACAGTTTTGAGAATCAAGAATAAGATACAAAAAATAGAAGATATCAAGAGTGCAGAAAATCTTTTAGTACCTCTTGGAAGTTTTGACAAGAAATTTCTGAGTAATTTACTTAATATGAATTCTTTGTCTGATATTCTAAAGAAAATAAAAAATCTAGGATATAAGCTAAATATTGAAGAGTTTGAGAAAACTAAGGATTTAGCAATGATTGAGAACCAGCTAGACAAGGATTTCTTTTACAAGACACTAGAGTTTGCTGATAGTATACCTGAAGAGGGTGAAAGGTTTAAGGCTTTTCTCAGGATAGAGATTGATGTGATAAATATTAGAAATCTGTTAAAACTGAAAAGGATTAACGCTGATAAAAATAAGACTATGCAGTTCTTAATATTTTCAGGGCAGCATATAGGAAAGAGACTGGAAAAGCTGGCAGAAGTCTTGAATATAGATGAACTAATAGAACAGCTTAAAAGAACCAAGTATGGCAGTGTATTTGAAAGAAATAAATCGATAGTTGATATTGAGCTGGAGCTAGATAGATTTTGGATGCAAAATGCGGCACTTTACTCTCATCAAAACCCACTTTCAGCGCAAACAATACTTGCATATTTACTTGCCAAGGATATAGAGGCAAGAAATTTAAAGGCTATTATTAGAGGCAAGCAATTAGGTATCACTGAAGAATATATAGAAAAGAAATTATTGATATAATTAGAGTCGGTATTAATACTTATTAAAATAATAATAATAAAATAATTTGCATTAGACAAATAAAAAATTTTGCATCGAGCAAATTAAAAATAAAAATTGAAAAGAACTAGAAAATGAGCGATAAAATAAATGAAGTAATTGTTATTGGAGGAAATGAATTTAACCTGGGCTTTCAGTTAGCTGGGATAAGAAAGATAATTGATGCTGAAGAAAATGCTGAGCATAAATTTAGAGAGGCTTTTGAAAATCCTGATACTGGGATAATTATAACTGATGATACAACAATGGGTAAGCTATCAGCGAATTTTAGAGAGATTGTGGAAACTTCTGTAAAGCCAAGTGTTGTTGTGCTATCAACAGAGGGCAGAGAGGAAGGATTAAGGCAGATGATAATAAAGTCGATAGGAGTTGATTTGTGGAAATAGAGCGAAACAAAAGTTCCGCTAATTTCCTCGTATAACTCGGAAATGATATCTGTTGAAATAAAAAGTGAAAATGGAAAAAGAATTAATAGGTAAGATATACAGAATTGCAGGGCCTGTTGTAGTAGCTAAAGGACTATCAGCTAGAATGTATGATTTAGTAAGGGTTGGGAATGAAAAGTTGATGGGAGAGGTTATACAGATAGTTGAGGATAAGACTGTTATTCAAGTGTATGAGGATACGTCTGGGATAAAGCCAGGCGAGCCTGTTGTTAACACTGGACAACCTTTAATAGTAGAGCTTGGACCTGGGCTACTTAGTTCTATTTATGATGGAATACAAAGGCCTTTGCCTGAGCTTAGAACTGCAATGGGTGATTTTATTAAAAGAGGAGTGAATGCTCCTGGCTTGAATAGAGACAAGAAATGGGATTTTATACCATTAGTTGATAAAGGAGAGTTTGTGCATCAAGGGGATTTTATAGGTGAGGTAGAAGAGACACATGGGATTAAGCATAAAATATTAGTGCCTTATGGAATATCTGGAAAAGTTGCTGAGGTATCCAAGGGTAAGTTTACAGTTGATGAAACAATCTGCAAGCTGGATAATGGAGCAAAACTAACTTTGATGCAGAAATGGCCTGTAAGAGCTGCAAGGCCTGTTGCAAAGAAATTAGCTCCAGTTACACCATTGCTGACTGGGCAAAGAATTTTTGATGCACTATTTCCAATAGCTAGAGGTGGTGTAGCTGCAATACCTGGACCTTTTGGAGCAGGAAAAACAGTTAGCCAGCACCAGCTTGCAAAATGGGCAGATGCAGATATTATTGTTTACATTGGTTGCGGTGAAAGAGGTAATGAGATGACTGAAGTATTGGTAGAGTTTCCTCATTTAACTGACCCTAAATCAGGGCAGCCTTTAATGAACAGGACAGTTTTGATTGCAAATACTTCTAACATGCCAGTTGCTGCAAGAGAGGCTTCAGTTTACACTGGGATAACTATTGCTGAATATTATAGGGATATGGGCTATTCTGTTGCTTTAATGGCAGATTCAACAAGCAGATGGGCAGAAGCAATGAGAGAAATTTCTTCAAGGCTTGAAGAGATGCCTGGAGAAGAGGGTTATCCTGCATATCTTTCAACAAGGCTTGCAGAGTTTTATGAGAGAGCTGGCAGGGTTATTCCACTAGGTGCAAAAGATTCTGGTGAAGAAGGAGAAGATAATAAAGGTAATAAGCATAAGGTAGAAGGATCTGTTAGTGTAATAGGAGCAGTTTCTCCTCCTGGAGGGGATTTTTCAGAGCCAGTAACACAGAGTACATTAAGAGTAACAAAGGCTTTCTGGGCATTAGATGCTAAACTAGCTCAGAGAAGACATTTTCCAGCAATTAACTGGCTTACATCATATTCCCTTTATCTATCAACTTTAGAGCAGTGGTTTAATACTAGTGTTGCAGCAGATTGGAAGGAAAGTGTGAATAAAATAATGAGAATTCTGCAAGAAGAAGAAAAATTGCTTGAGATAGTGCAGTTGGTAGGCTCTGATGCATTGCCTGACAAAGAGCAATTAACTTTAGAGGTTGCTAGGATGATCAGAGAATTTTTCCTGCAACAAAATGCATATCATGAGGTTGACACATACTGCGAGCTAAAGAAGACATACATGCTTATGAAAATAATATTAAAGTATGCACAGCTTGCCAATGAAAATCTTGCAAGAGGAGTAAATGTTAGAGATATTTTGAATGTTAAGGCTAAGCAAAAGATTGCAAATATAAGGTTTGAGAAAAATTATGAGCAGGCATTAAATGAAATAGAGAAAGAGATGCACAAGGAATTTGAGCTGCTAAAAGTGACTTATTGAAAAATGAATTAACTAGATTATAGATAAAGAATTAATAATAATTAGCATTACGAGGCACGAACTACGTGCCTTTACAATAGTCCGCTCATCAAATATGTAAAGTTCGCTAGCGGACAGGTATAGTCACTAGCGTTCCTGACTTTTCGTAAACGAAAAGTATTCCAAATGCTCAAATCGTTGCAAGTTAAGAAAAAATCAAAATCAATAAACTAAAAATCAATTCAAAGAAATCAGAAATTAAATTTAAATCATTTATAATAAGTAAGGTGCTGTTATGAAAGAATACAAAACAATAACAAAGGTTGCAGGGCCTTTAGTGTTTGTGAAGAATACAGATCCTGTTGCTTATGGAGATTTAGTTAAGATAATGCTGCCAGATGGCAGGGTAAAGAATGGGCAGGTCTTAGACACTAGTGATGATGTTGTTGTTGTGCAGGTTTTTGAAGGTACAAGCGGGATTGATAAGGAAACTAGAGTAAAGTTTCTTGGAGAAACAATAAAATTGTCTGTTTCTGAGGATATGCTCGGAAGGATCCTAAATGGAGCTGGAAAGCCAATTGATGATGGACCAGAAATAATACCAGAAAAAAGGCTTGATATTATTGGAGCAGCTATTAACCCTTATGCAAGAGATAGTCCAAGTGATTTTATACAGACAGGTGTATCAACAATTGATGGAACTAATACATTAGTCAGAGGCCAGAAATTGCCACTATTCTCAGGAAGTGGTTTGCCGCATAATGAGATTGCACTGCAGATTGCAAGGCAGGCAAAAGTTATAGGACAGGAAACTAATTTTGTAGTAATATTTGCAGCAATGGGAATAACTAATGAAGAGGCACAGTATTTTATCAGGGATTTTGAGCAGACTGGAGCTCTTTCCAGGAGTGTAGTTTTCTTGAATCTAGCAGATGACCCTGCAGTTGAGAGGCTAGTTACACCAAGAATGGCTTTGACAGCTGCTGAATATTTTGCATATGAAAAGGATGCACATGTTCTTGTTATACTGACAGATATGACAAATTACTGTGAAAGCTTGAGGGAGATTGGGGCTGCAAGAGAAGAAGTTCCTGGAAGGAGAGGATATCCTGGGTATATGTATACAGATCTTGCAACTATTTATGAAAGGGCTGGGATGATTAAAGGCAGGAAAGGTAGCATTACACAGATTCCTATTCTTACAATGATTGGAGATGATATAACACATCCTATTCCAGATTTGACAGGATATATTACAGAAGGACAGATTGTATTATCTAGAGAGTTGCATAGGAAGAATGTTTACCCGCCAATAGATATATTGCCATCGCTTTCAAGGCTTATGAATTTAGGGATTGGAGAAGAAAAGACCAGAGAGGACCATAAGCAAGTAAGTGACCAGCTTTATGCATTTTATGCAGAGGGCAGGGATTTGAGAGGCTTAGTTGCAATTGTTGGAGAGGAGGCTTTGAGCGAAAGAGACAAGAGATTGCTAAGGTTTGCTGAAGAGTTTGAAAGAAGATTTGTGAAACAGGCTAGGAATGAGGATAGAAGTATACAGACAACTTTAGACCTGTCATGGGAGCTTCTAGGAGCAATACCTGAGCATGAGTTAAATAGAGTTAGTAGTGAGCTAAAGAAGAAATATCATAAAACAGTTGATAAAAAATAAATAAAATAATAAAAATTGATATTAATAATTTGCACATTAACGAGCCTCTCTAAGAGGCTATACAGAGGTCCGCTTTTCGGTGGTTTGTTCATGTTAAGTAGCGGACAAATATATAAGATTCACACAAAATTGTAAAAATAATAAAATTTTATAGAGAATTTTGAAAAATTATCCAATAGTCAAAATTCTCTAAGAGAACTTTGAATGAAAAATGTCAAAATAATGAATTATTCAAAGTTCTCTATAATTAATTATTTACGATGGTAACTATTGATATTAAGCCAACAAGAAGCGAATTAATTAAGCTTAAGCATAGGATTAGGCTAGCTAAATCTGGCTATAATCTTCTGAAAAAGAAAAGGGATGGGCTAATATTGGAATTCTTTGAAATATTAAAAAGTGCAAAGACTATTAGAAAAGAGTTAATTGAGAGTTATAAAGAAGCTTTACTGAAGGTAAATATTGCCAGAGCAGCAGAGGGTGATATAACTATAAAATCTATTGGCCTGAGCATTGTTAATACTGCTGAGATTGGAATGGAAACAAAGAATATAATGGGTGTTATAGTTCCTAAAATAAAAGCTCCAGAGCTTAGAAGAAGCAGTTTTGAGAGAGGATATGGCTTTATGGGAGTCTCTGCAAGGATTGATGAGGCTGCAGAGGCTTTTGAAAGGGTTGTTGAGCAGGTAATTAGGGCTGCAGAGATTGAAACTTCAATGAAAAAACTATTGAAAGAGATTGAAAAGACAAAGAGAAGAGTTAATGCTTTGGAGTATGAGATTATACCTAAGCTTGAAAAAATAAGAATGTTTATAACATTAAGGCTTGAGGAGATGGAAAGAGAGAATATCTTTAGGCTAAAGAGAATTAAGAAGAAGGCTGGCTGATATCCGAAAAATATCTTCCGCAACATTTTTATATCATTAGAGTTCTATGTTTTTAGTCATTAGATAAAATAATAATGAATTTGATAGGTGTTGGTTATGATTTCTCAGCAGATGGAATCTCAGCTAAGGACAAAGCCGAAGAGGGAGGCCTTGATTAAGGAAATAGGCAGTTTTCTAAGGGAGCTAGAGGAGACAAAAAAAGCCAGGGATATAACCTATTTCAGCCAGTTAATAGGCAGGAAGGTGTATGATGCAGATGGGCATAAAGTGGGTTATTTGACAGATATGGTTGTAACCTCTGGTGAGAAATTTCCAGTTATTGAAGCTGCTATTTGTAAGCATGATAAGTATTTTATTAAAATCATGTGGCCTTATATCTCATCATTTAACCATAAAATTACTCTTTCTCAGCCCTTCTATAAAATTCCTAAAGAGAGGATAAATGATAGCGATATTCTAATTGCAGATAAGCTCTTGGATAAGCAGTTAGTTGACGTAAATGGATTAAAAGTAATTAGAGTGAATGATATTGCACTAGCAAAGATTAAGGATAAGTTTAACCTTGTCAGCATAGATATCGGGTGGAAAGGAATATTGAGGAGAATAGGGTTGAAAAAGCTTGTTGATTGGTTAAGAATTAAGGATCAGTTAGTGCCTTGGAGTAATATAGAGCCATTAAATGATAGCTTAAAGAGAATAAGGATTAATATTGCAATGCCTCAGATATCTGAGCTGCATCCTGCTGATCTTGCTGATTTACTGGAAGAGTTAAGTGTTAAGGAAAGGCAGTCTGTCTTTAAATCAATAAACAGTAGAACTGCTGCAAGAATCCTTGAAGAGGCTGAGGATTTTGTAAAAAAGAGTGTGGTATATAGCTTAGATGAGAAAAGGGCAGCTTTAATTATTGAGAAAATGTCAAGGCATAAGGCTGCAGATGTTCTTAGCTTAGTGGATGACGAAAAACAAATAAGGCTGCTTGGATTAATGAAGCCAGAGATTTCAGTTGTGATAAAAGAGCTTCTGACTTATCCATCTGAGTCAGCAGGCAGGCTTTTATCTTTAAGATATGTAGCAGTTCCAAAGAACTTCACAATAAGGAAGACTATTGACTATCTGAGGAAGATGGAGTTAAAGCCAAGAATCTTGCATTATATTTATGTTGTTGAAGAGGATAATTATTTGGTAGGGGTGTTATCGCTTAGAGATATAGTCTTAGCGCATCCAGATGCTTTAGTGCAAGATGTTATGAAAAAGAGAGTCATAAGTATAAAGACAAATAATTCAATAAAAGAGGCAACTGATATAATGGCTAAATACGATATACTTGCATTGCCGGTTGTGGATTCAGAGCATAGGATAAAAGGAATCTTAAATATTGAGGAGGTGTTGACTGAAAGCGGAAAGAAAATAGTGCAGACTGAAGAAGCAATTGTTGCTGAGAAACAGCCAGTATATAAAACACTTTTCAAAGAGATTGGACAGGTTCTTAGGGATATAGACGAATTTATAAGAATAAGACAGCTAGAAAGATTTAGAAATTTAAGGAATAAGAAAATCAAGATTGGTTTTGACAAAAGCAAGATCCTAGAATATAATGAAAAATAAAATTAATCTCAAGGCATTGTTGCTTTTTCTTGCTGTAATGGGGCCTGGGATAATTACAGCTAATGTTGACAATGATGCTGGAGGAATAGCAACATTCTCAGTTGCAGGAGCGCATTTTGGGCTTTCTTTACTATGGACACTAATTCCTATTACGATACTTCTTGCAATGACTCAGGAAATGTGCGCAAGAATGGGGGCTGTGACTGGAAAAGGGCTTTCAGATTTAATAAGAGAGAATTTTGGAGTAAGAATAACTGCATATATCATGTTGGGATTGGTGGTGGCTAACTTCTCAACTACTGTTGCAGAGTTTGCAGGCATTGCAGCTGCCTCAGGTATATTTGGAATTAGCAAATATACAGTTATACCTCTTGTTTTACTAGTAACTAGTTTCTTTGTAATAAAATCTAACTATAAGACATTAGAGAAGGTATTCTTGGTAATGATATTGTTCTATTCTACATATGTTATATCAGCTATCTACTTAAAGCCTGATTGGAATGAGGTGATTAAAGCAGCTTTTGTTCCGGATTTTACACTTAGTATACCATATTTATTTATTCTGATTGGATTGATTGGGACTAATATAACACCTTGGATGCAGTTCTTTTTGCAATCTACTATTGTCGAGAAAGGGATTAAAGAGGAAGAATACAAATATTCAAGGGTTGAGGTGTGGCTAGGCGCAATAATGACAAATCTTATCTCTTTTTTTATTATTGTTACTTGTGCAGTTACATTATTTGCTGCAGGAATAGTAATTAATGATGCAGGAGATGCAGCAGCAGCATTAGCACCAGTTGCAGGGCAGTATGCATCTTATTTGTTTGCTATTGGCTTGTTTGGAGCTGCATTATTTGGAGCAATGATACTGCCCATATCAACAGCTTATTCTGTTACTGAAGGCATGGGATGGGAGAATGGATTAAATAAAAAGTTTAAAGAAGCACCTGAATATTATACAATATTCCTTGCAATAATTATAGGCTCTGCAGGTTTAGTTTTAATTCCTGGAATTCCACTGATAAAAGTTATGCTTGTTTCTCAGGTCATTAACGGATTATTGCTGCCATTTATCTTAATACCTATGCTGATACTAACTAATAATAAACAAGTTATGGGCAGGCATGTTAATTCTAAATTATTTAATATAATTGCATGGGCTGGGTGCGTGATTGTGATTATGCTTGGATTGTTGCTTGCTGTGTTGACTTTGTTTCCTGAGTTAAGTGCTAGAATTGGTGTTTGATTGTTGATTAATTTATCTTCTATGCCGGGCTATAGTGTAAATCTTTGCAGGTGGGGCTGTAGGCAACGGATTTTCTCTGGCCATCGCTAAAGCACGGCAGAAGGCATAGATACTGTCTTCAAGATTCATAGTTTGTATTGCGTGGAAAGCAGATTCAACAGTTTCAGTAACCCTATGGTCTAGATATAAATTTTCTATACAAACTTCAGTTACAACTTCTGTTGTCAAGTCGTATCTTATGAAAGCTAAAGGATATCCGGATACACTTTGGTATGTAAGAGTACCATGATTGGGGTTTATGACAATAGAATGTCTTTCATAGCAATATAGTGAAGCACGAGGTAGTTTTATATAAACAGATCCACTGAGAGACTGTCTTACCGCTATTCCATAGGGTTTTATTATATTCTCGGTTTTTTCTTGAAATTGTTCTGGTAGCATTTTATAGTCTAAAAAATTAAATTTTATTAAGTACCCTATACGAATTTAATAATACTAATCTTCACCAAACCCATGCTTCCTAAATAATTCATCAATCTTTTTCTTAATATCCTTATCTAAATCTACTTTACAAATATAAGCAAGTATTAATGATTCAAGAATTACATCTACAATCTCTTCCTTAAGATTTTCTTCGTTATATAGCTCAGGCCTGATTTGCTTGTTGGATAGTTGCCTTGCAATTTCTCCAATTTCTTCAGTCAGATGTATGTAGGAAAGCTCTGGAGAAAACTTGAATTTCTTGGCCTCTGCTCTTTTCTGTGCAAATTTTATTACTCTGTCTTGAATATCTTTTATGTCCATAATGCAAAGAATTTATTAAATGTTTATAAAGGTTTTTAAAAGAATTAGCATTATTCCAGATTATGCCAAATAAAACAAATAACAAGCATATAGAACTCAAAAAGGGCTTTGAAATAATTGATGTTGCATTATACTTGAAGGACTATAGAATTCTTGTATTTGGGGATGTGCATATAGGGTATGAAGAGGCACTTAATAAGCAAGGAATTTTAGTGCCAAGGTTTCAGTTCCAAGAAACAATGAAAAGAATCAGGAATATTATAGATAATGTAAATGGTGATATTAACACTATTATTATTAATGGAGACCTTAAGCATGAGTTTGGCAATATATCTAATCAAGAATGGAAAGAGACTTTAGAATTTCTGGATTATTTAAGTAATAAATGTAAGGAAATAATATTAGTAAAAGGAAATCATGATACAATACTTGGGCCTATAGCAAGAAAGAGAAATGTAAAGCTAGTTGAGAGTTATTTAACTGATGATAAAAAAATATTTTTTATACATGGTGATAAAATTCCTGAGAATTTTCCATTATGTGAGATAGTAATAATAAGTAATGAGCATCCTGCAGTATCCTTGAGAGATGGAATAAGGACTGAGGTGTATAAATGCTTTTTACATGGTAAATGGAAGGGTAAAGAATTGATAGTACTGCCCTCTTTTAATGTTGTAACAGAAGGAACAGATGTGATTAAAGAGAAATTACTGAGCCCTTATTTACATCAGAATTTAGATGAATTTGAAGCCTTTATTGTGGCTGATGAGGTTTATAAGTTTGGGAAATTAAGACAGATAAAGAGAATGGGTAGATAAATTTAAAATTTTATACAGTTTTATACAATTTAGTTAAAACATCTGATTTAGTTATAACACCTTCCAATTTTCCATCATCTGCTACCAATACCATTGGATAGAATGTTAATAGGTTTGATATAATCTTGATAGAGGCTTTTTTGGTGACTATGGGAGGGGCATCGTCCATTAAATCCCTTACAATCTTGCCTTTCTTTTGCAATAATGCATTAAGTAATGTTGCTTCAGAGATTGTTCCTATTACTTTATGATTTGTTAAAACTGGAAGCTGGGAAATTCCATATTGCTTAATCTTCTTAATGGCATCTTTAATATTATCATCTGGATGCAAAGATATCACTTTTGGATTCATTATTTCTTCAGCTTTAATATCCTTTTCATGGGTTAAGCTGTCCAAAACTTCAAATATCTTCTTTGTCTTGCTGTATGTAGGGTCAATCCTGCCAGACTCTATCTTTGCAATAAGGCTTTGAGAGACTTCAGCTTTGTTTGCCAGTTGCGTCTGCGTCAATCCAAACCTCTTCCTTACATGCTTTATTTCATTAAGCTCAATTGCCATATTCTGTTAGGAATAATAAGGTTATTTAAATATTTTACTAAGAATAAGTAGAATAAGTTCGACTTTTGTGGGATTTGTAATAAGATTTATAAATAAGATGTCAATTAGCAAATAAAAATGGTACGAGTATTAGTCGAAGGGCAGCAAAAAATTGTACACAGAGAATTTAGTGTAGATGAAATTTTTCAATATGGTGTACTAGTAGGGGATTCTAATCCTATTCATACCTCTATAGAATATGCAAGAAAAAAGGTTTAGAAAAAACAGTTGTTCCTGGGGGCTTAATTACAGGTACTTTAGTTGGATTGGCAAGTAAAGAGGTTCCAGGTGCTTTTCTATTTAGTGAGAATGTGAGATACTTAAAACCTTTGTATGCTGGTGATATAGCAGAATTAGTCTTTCAAGTTGACGAAATCAGAGAAGAGGGCAATGTAAAATTAATTAGGCTTTCCGTTGAAGCAAGAAAAGGAGAAATTCTTTACTTATCAGGTGAAGTAAAAGGAGTATACGATCCTAATGCTATTTTATTAAGGTACGTTTCCTAAATAATTTAGCTAGTTAATTATTCCTATCGGAATATTTTATTCACAAAACTTTATATAAGGTACAAGGGTTTTGGTTGTATGGTATATATGCTATATATGCTATATATGAGGTGAATTCTATGGTAAAAGTAGAATATTTCACCTCGGAAAGTGTAACGGAAGGGCATCCCGATAAAATCGCAGACCAAATTAGCGATGCAATCTTAGATGAATTATATACTCAGGACCCTTATTCTCGGGTTGCTGTTGAAACTCTAACCACAACGGGCTTAGTTGTAGTTGCTGGAGAGGTTACAACTAGAGGCTTTGCTGATATACAGAAAATAGTAAGGCAGACATTAAAAGAAATTGGATACACTGATCCTCAATATGGTATTGATTGTGAGGATGCTGGTGTTTTGGTTAGCATTCATGGGCAAAGTCCGGATATTGCGCAAGGTGTGGATGAAGGAGAAAGCAAGGAGCAAGGTGCTGGTGACCAAGGAATGATGTATGGATTTGCTACAAATGAGACTCCAGAGTTAATGCCATTGCCTATAATGCTTGCACATGCCTTAACAAGGAAATTGGCTGAGGTTAGAAAGAAAGGAGTAATTGATTATATTGGCCCAGATGGCAAGAGCCAAGTCACTGTCGAATATCAAGATGATAAGCAAGTAAGAGTTGATGCAATTGTAATTGCACAGCAACATAGAGAGTATGTGAGCCAGCATCAGATAAGGAAGGATATAATTGAAAAGGTTATAAAACCAGTTTTTGAAGAATATAGACATAAGACCGGGCAGATGTTGCTGGATGATGATACAAGGTTCCATATAAATGCAACTGGAAAATTTGTCATTGGAGGGCCTGAGGGTGATACAGGAGTTACTGGCAGAAAGATTATTGTGGATACTTATGGAGGTATAGGCAGACATGGTGGCGGAGCTTTCTCAGGGAAAGATCCAACGAAAGTTGATAGATCAGGAGCGTATTCTGCAAGATGGGTGGCAAAAAATATTGTAGCAGCAGGATTAGCTGATAAATGTGAAGTGCAATTATCTTATGCAATAGGTGTTGCTGAGCCTACATCAATTAATGTTGATACTTTTGGAACTAATAAGATTCCAGAAGAAAAAATAGTTGAGCTAGTTAAGAAGCATTTTAAGCTTACTCCAAAATGGATTATTGAAACATTAAAGCTTAGAAGGCCAATCTATAAGAAAACAGCAGCTTATGGGCATTTTGGTAGGAATGATCCAGACTTTACATGGGAACAAACAACTTATGCAGATATATTGAGGAAAGAGGCTGGCATTACTGAGAAGCATAAGGTTAAGGTTAGTTATTAAGTTTTTATTATTTTATTTCTCTTTTTGACTAATCTCTTTTATTAATCCTTTTCTGACAATTATCACAATAATATACTCTTGGAGCAGCATTTAGCATGCTAATATGACACAGTTTGCATTTTGTTACAGTGTTATATTTTCTGATTAGTGGAGTCATATGTAGTTGTAGACTTTATTCAGAGAATAAAGAGTTACAGTCATAGAGAAGCAGGGTAGTATATAAATTATGGCTTATTATGTATGCAAACATTTTTAGAACTAGCCATATTCTTTTAGAAAATGGCCAATTATTGGAACATTGTCAACAAGGTCATTGCGCGGAGTGATATTATTCTGCTTGTATTAGATGCTCGGATGCCAGATGAAACAAGGAATGCAGAAGTTGAGGATAAGGTGAGGAGAGCTGGCAAGAAACTGCTGTATGTTTATAATAAAGCAGATTTACTCAGTGCTGACCATTTTGCGATGCTGAAGTCTGGGGTAGTGGTGTCATCAACAAAGAGATGGGGCGGCACAAAGCTATATAAGAAAATTCTTGAGTTAAGTAAAGGAAAGGAATGTAAAGTAGGCGTGTTAGGATATCCAAATGTGGGTAAGAGCTCTGTCATTAACCTGATTAAAGGAAGGTCAAGCGCTAGAGTTAGCAGTGTTGCGGGCATGACAAGAGGGGTGCAGCGGTTCAAGGCAGGCAAAATATACCTTCTTGACACACCAGGAGTGATTCCCTATGCAGAAAAGAATACTGCCAAACATGTTGCAATTGGCTCGAAGAATCCGCATGAATTGCGAGATCCTGATATCTTCGCCATGGAATTCATAGAGCAGAATCCTGACTTGATAGAGGAGCACTATGGAATTGAGGCTGAAGGCGACTCTTATGAAGTGTTGGAGAAACTTGCTGTGAAAAAGAAATTGTTTATCAGAGGACAGCAGCCTGATATTGAAAGAATGGCGCGCAAGATCCTGGAGGATTGGCAAAGAGGGAAGCTTGTGTAGCTATTCTTTATCGTATTCAATCAGCGAGAATATATTATAGCCCTTCAACTTGTCTCTTCCATACAAAAAGAAAGGTCTTGGATGACAATGGGTATCAATTGTATCCCTTACTAATTATTGACAGGCTAAGGAACCTTGAACCTAAACTGAATAAAATAAAAAGGTTACTCTCCCTCGAACTCGATTAATGAGAATACCTTATATCCCTTGTTCTCTAGCCTTTCCCTGCCTTTCAAGTCTGGTAATTCTATTATAAATGCACATTCGACAATATCTCCACCTAATCTTTTAATGAGATTGATAGCAGCCCCACAGGTTCCCGCTGTTGCAATCAAATCGTCTATAAGCAGCACCTTTGAGCCTTTATGGATGGCATCGGTATGAACCTCTATAGTAGCTTTTGCATATTCAAGCTCGTAATCCTCTTGCTCTGTCTTATGAGGAAGCTTGCCTGCTTTCCTAATTGGAACAAAACCTTTTTTAAGCTTATAGGCAATAGCCCCGCCAATTATGAAGCCTCTGCTTTCAATGCCCGCAACAATATCTATGTCTGCATTTTTGTACCTATTATAGAATTCATCTATTACGAATTCAAAACCTTCTGGATCTTGGAGAAGAGTAGTTATATCCCTGAACATTATCCCTGGCTTTGGCCAGTCCGGGATTGTGCGGATTTTGCTCTTTATATCCATTATACCACCCTTATATCACCTAATTACACCTATAACCTAGCAATTTAATGTATTATTTATAGTTTTCTGGAGTAAGGTTTATAAATTGCGTTTAATTTTCAAGGATCAATGAAACAATTAGAAGGAAAAGTTATTGTTATTGGAAATGCGTTAACACCCATAGGTAGTCTTCTTGCTCGTACTCTTGTTAGAGAAGGTGCTTTAGTTGCATTGGGTACAGCTGAATCTTGCCCAGCTTATCTGTTAAAAGATGAATTAGGGGCATCTGCTATAGTTGTTGAATATAATAATAGTCTTGAATTTGATGCATCTTTACTCTTTCAAGAAGTAAAACGAACATTTGGTAATCCTGACTCATATGTCCATGAGTTTGCACTACCTCCTCCTGCTCTTACTGAATATCTCAACCAGCAGAGAGAAGATCTCTATGCAAAAACTTTAGTTCCACCTGAAATTATGATTGGAGCAAGTGCAGCATTTATGCAAGAGAATGGTGTACGAGGAACTAATATTTTTATAACACCAGAAATGGATCCTAGAATGCCATTGGAAGAGCGTATTACACTTCCGGCAGCTTTAGCGAGATTTGACGGTATAAAGTCTAAATATAGAGGCACAGGAATAGAATTTATTAGGTACATTAAACCATTTAAGACTGAAGAACAGATGACTGAGGACTTGAAAAATTTAGTATTAACTGGTAAGTTATCCTAATGCCCACCAATCACTGCCCTCTTAATATCCTCTTTGCATTGGCATTCTGTAAATTTTATTTTTGGTATAACTCTCAGAATTAGTTTTTTAACATTTTCTGCATTTTTATGCATTGTTTGCAATACCATGTCAATATTGACTCCTTCTTCATGCTCTTTCCAGACATCATAATCAGTGCTCATGGCAATCGAAGCATAACAAATCCCAGCCTCTCTTGCTAGCACCACCTCTGGAACTGTGCTCATATTAATAACGTCTGCACCCAATTGTCTGAACATGTGGCTCTCTGCTTTAGTTGAAAACCTAGGGCCTTCAATTGTAACTATAGTTCCTTTATCATGATATTTTAAGTCAAGCTCTCTTGCAGTATCAGCTAGTAAAACTCTTAGCTTGTGACAGAATGGCTCTGCCATTGGGATATGACAAACCTTACCTTTATCCATATCATAAAATGTTGACATTCTTTGTGTTGTCCTGTCAATGAATTGGTCAATAAAGATAAAATCACCTGGAGCTATATGCTCTCTTAAAGAGCCACAGGCAGTTGTTACAATTATATGAGTACAGCCCTGTTCTTTTAGTGCCCAGATGTTTGCCCTGTAATTAACCCATGTTGGAGGAATAGTATGGCCTTTGCCATGCCTTGCAATAATAACTACTTCTCTATCTCCAATTTTGCCAGCTGTAAGTGGAGAAGAGGGTTTACCGTATGGAGTGATAACTTCAATTTCCTTGTAGTCTTTGAGCAGCTTCGGATCATCCAAACCAGAGCCACCTATTATGCCGATTTTAATCAATTGTACACCTCATGGAGATTTACTAGAGAATTTGAGGCTGGTTTAAATATTTTTTCTTGATAAACTTTTAGTTAGATAATTTGCAAACGTTTGTGTATCATGTATATCTGTCCGCTAGCACACAATACTTAACTGATATCGTGACTTTGTCCCGGAACCACTCATTACATTCGTGGTAAGCGGACCTTAGCAAGGCACGCAGTTCGTGCCCGGTATGCAAATCTTTATTATTTTTGATTATTTTAATTCTTTTAGTATTTTTACTTTATCTCTTAGCAATCCCCCACATAAGCTCAAAATGCTTTTTATAGCTGTTAGCTACTACTTCATCTCTTATTAATACAGCAAATGGATTTTCACTTCTCCACAAGACAATTGCAACATTATTGCCGTATATGTTAATAGCCATTGGATTATCAAAACTGTTTGGCAGATATTTGATTTTGGCTAATGGAACTTTGTGAAGCTCTTTTATTCCTCTAGCCCTGTCAGTGAAAATAAGCTTGCTAGATATTTTATTTCTTTTTCTTTCAGCATCAAACTTGAAGAAGTAATATTTTAGTATATCATAAGCATCAGGAGATGCTCCTAAGACTAGGATCTCAGCTCTTTTCTTTATCATGTCTTCAAAAACAGCTTTCAAGCCTTCCCTGCCTTTAAAGAATAATGTTTCCTCCTTTTCCTGTAATGAATTGTATTTAGCTTCAAGCTCAGGAATTATTTTACTAATAATGTCTTCTTTTTCTTTTAATATGTCTTTTAGCCTAGACGGGTGCACAGCTTTGTAGTACTGCCTGTTATTCATTTTTATATAAGTGACAAGCCCTTTTTCAATCAATCTCTCAAGAGCGTCGTATACAGTTCTCCTATGTATCCCTGATTTCTGTGCAATATTTCCTGCTAGTGAAGTCCCAATATCTAAAAGCGTGAGATAAACTTTGGTTTCTATAGCTGTTAGGCCAATCTCTATTAGGATTTCAGTATCCATATCAGAATGAACGCTAATTGGCTATATATAATTTGTGGTTATATATATCACCACATTAAAATTTATAGCTCTTTAACTTGCAAATGTTCTATGTCAAAAGCAATTTCCCAACAATTATCATTTGATGATATATTAAATGTAGCTGTAATAGCTGAGGAAAGAGAGATAGACAATCTAAGGCAGAGTGATTTGGAGCTTTATGTTGCAGCAACAACATGGACTGTTCCAGTACTTGACTCTTTTACAGATTTCTTTGAAAAGACCCTTGTACAGGTATGGAATGGGAGACAAGATGAGAATGTTAGAGATCTAAAGCCAGATGGAAAAGGTGGCCTTGAGTTAAAGATTGGCAATATACAGTTCTGGATGAAAAAACCTGCACTTAGCCCTTCCTATGCAGAGATGAGCAGAGGTTTGCTAAAATATATGGCCAATATGCTAAGTGAATGGGGAGCAGGCAAGAAGATAGAAGGAGTTCTAGAAATAGACAATAAGCTGTATATATCAGTTCAAGATCTCTATAGACAATTTAGAACAGCGGAGATTATGTTCACTGCAGAGAAAAGACCAGAAATTAAGTATAATCCACCAGAATATAATCTAGAAGATGCTACAGCATTAGCTAACTTGTCATTAAGAGATTTTGGAAAATTAACACCATTAAATGCTAGAAGGTATAGAATTGCAAAGGAGCAGCTTAAATTAATAGAAAAAATAATAATAGAGAATGTAAGAGATAAAATAAAGGCAGAGATGATTCATGACGAGGATTTAGATACTACTATCATAGATGGGTTTAGAATTGGCAGATTCTTGGTAATGGACATGATGTCTCCTAGAGAGATTATTAAATATAAAGGAGTTTATGATGGCATAAAGGAATATATTGCTGAAGGCAAATCAAGAGCTGTTTCAGAAGGAAAGGGTCATGATATATTTAGGCTAAGGGATGGAGCAGTATATGCAGAAATATCAGGTATAGCAAAGAAATTTATGGATGCAATTAGCGATCCTGGGCTTAATAACACTACTGTGCAACATAGAATAGTAGTATTACCTGTTCCAAAGTACGACTGGGTTGTTGTTACAAATTGAATTACCCTACTAAAACTTTTTCAGTAACTCTTGCTTCTAAACTAGGATGTTTAATTAATGCAGTACATTCACTTTGATTTGGAGTTATCTCAAATTGAGAATATCTAGAATGATTATTACCTATTGTTTCAGTATAGTATGTAAATAATCTATACGCAACTGCATCAGCAATATTAACTATTTTTACAGACCTGTCTGCATCAGCTCCATACTTGATAGTAGGTATTACTGACAATTGCTTTCTTACCTCTTCGATGACAAAATCACTAATTTCACCGTCAATATAAACTTCCCTAAGACCATATGCCAAGTAATGCCTTATTAATTCTGTGAATGCAACAATCTTAATTGAATCTTTTGATGGTAATAATAGACCAAGTTCAGAGGGTATAGCCAAATACTTAAAATCTCTTCCTGCTAATAGTGTTGAAATATCTGTATTTTTCTTATTTTTGAGAATTGCTTAGGTTTCCAAAATGTGTCACTAATGTCAGTTGATAGAACACCGACAAAAATCTCTGGAAACCTTCCATGATTTGACTCGTCTATACCTAAATAAGTTCCCTGCATTATGCAGTAAAACTCTTTAATTACTACTATAAAAATGTTTTGTAAATAAATCTACAATTTCGTTTTCTGCGCCTTCTCACTTATAATAGCAGAATTGCCTGAAGGATCCTCAATTATTATCTTTTGCTTTTCTTGGCCCCATTTGATTCTTATCAATTTCTTTAATAATTTTTTTGCCTTTGTCTTGTCTTCATCATCCTCTGCTGTGTCTCTTAATGTTTCAATCTGTGCTTTCACTCTGTTAAGAATCCCTTCAATATTAGTTATATATCCCTGAGATGCAGGACCTGGTGTTATTGTAGTTATATGAGGAAGCTTAATAGTTGCCTCGCTTGACTTTACTACCCTGACTTTCATATCATTCTCAGAAGAAATCTCAAATGTATATTTTACTGGCTCTTTCTTTTCAGCAGATTCAATATCAGCTTTATGATACTTGCAATTATTACATGTCATAGAGTAGAGATAGACTTTGCCAAAATAAGGAACCTCAGTCTCTGATTCAGTTAGAATTAAGGTTTTTTGATGGCATAATGGACAAGGCTGACTGTCAAGCTCTTCAAGTTCTTCAACTTCCTGCATTGGATTTCCAGCCTTCTTTTTTTCCTTGCTCATCTTTTTCATAGAACAAAAAGCATAATATCTTTATTTAAATAATTTTTGATTTGAGCTAATATCTAATTCAATTTTCGGAATAACCTTCTGAAAATCTTTTAAATTCAGAAGTGCATAATCTTTGTACATTATATTTCCATTAGAAATTGCAAATTGAACTATACCATACGAAGCCTCTGCAAAATAAACAGCAGCTTTCATCGCTTGAATTTGTCTATACAATTTAACATCTTTAAATCCCCTGTACTCCTTAACTAATCTCCAATCAGCACTAAAATCAAAATTTCCTTTTACCGAGAGCATTGCTAGATCATATCTATAATCTGCATTACTTGCATATTCCCAGTCTATAAGTTTTATTCCTCCATTAGGCATTTGAATAATGTTCTCTCTCATCAAATCTAAATGACAAGGACATAACTGTTTATTGCTGAATAATCTCTCAATTTTTCTAAAAATGGAGAAATATTTCTCTACTCCTTTAGGCAGCCATTTATTTAGTTTCTTAGCTGTTCGTATGTACTTTTTTGCTCTTTTAAAAGGATTAAATGAGCCTTTCATATTCCTAGCGTGGTGTAATTTATAGAGTAAACGAGCAAGTTTTTTAATCATAGTAGGATCTTGCATTGTTTTTAGATCTATATGTTTCCCATGGATATAGTCTACTATGAGAAGCTTATATGCAGGATAATATGCTATAAACCTAGGCCCTATTTTTAGAGATGAAGCAATTCTATAATTATATATCTCTCTTTGTCTATTCAGGCCAAGCATTCTTATTTTTTCAGGTGCAAAACGAGCCACATAGCAAATACTATTATTTACAACAAGATAATTATTATTTGTCATTCCACCTTTCAAAGGCTTGATTTTGAGATTCCCTTTATGCAATATTGGTAATTTTCTAATAATCTCTTTTTCACTAGTGCTATTTCTCATTTTATGCATCTTGCAAATTTATAATATTACTTATTATATATTAATAATTGCATTAACGAGCCTCGCGGTTAGTCTGCTAACCACATTAGTGATTCTGGACGAAGTCACGATATCAGAGCTGTAAAGTGCTCTAGCTGACATGTATAGACTCTATCACAAAGTTGCAAGTTAAAAAGAAATGAAAACCTAGAGAGACTAAATAAAACCTAAGAAAATTCTAATCCAGCTCCATCTCGTCCTTGGCCTTTTTTACTTCCTGATGCTCTTTGGCCCTGTAAATCTGGGCAAAGGAAGGCGTTACCACAATATAATCTTCACCAAAGCCTGCAATCTCACCTTCAATGGCATCTGTTGTTTTCTTAAGCTTGTTAATAGCCCTCTTTAGCTCTACAAGGTCCTTATCTTTTAAAGGCTTAATATTCACTAATGCAATTGTATAACCTTCTCTTAAAGAATCTAGAATCTCTTTTACATCATCAAAATCCTTTAGCACAAAAGGCCTGACAATAATCTTTGACTTAAACTCTTGGCCCTCAGTGTCAAGTTCTACATAGCCTTCTTCGGTATCGCTAGCTGCAGGAGCCTTAACGCTTTTCATTATTTTTGAAAAAAATCCTTTCATTTTCAGACCCTCCTCTTTAAAAGCAGATTCTATAGCAAATACTGCTACCCTTATCTTTTGAATAACGTATATTTAAATGTATCGGAAACTGGTGCTGGTGCATTAATTGTTGGTAATAACTTGTGGTGCGATTGGTCCGCTTATCATAGCTGTAATCTGAACAAAATGGACTACTTGCATACGCAGTGGACAATTGTAATAAAACAAAAAATATTAAAACCTGCTTTACACTTTATTGGATATGACCTTAGAAAAACAGCTTATGCTTCCTTTTTGTGAGGATATGCTAAGGCAAGAGCATCGTGCAAGAAGGCTACGCACAACATGGCAATTTGCACTCGTTGGTCTATTTGTAGCTGTTTATACTTATGCGCCTGAGATTGCCAATGCTTTTAGAGGGCAGGAATTTCCCTTGTACCAAGTGTCTCTAGGAACATTGGGTCTTGTAGGATTTAATACTGGAGGGGCATATACTATCGAAACTTTTACCCCACCTAATGTTAGATATTCATGGCGTAAAATATAGTTCTTTCCGGCTCTGTCCTAAATCTCGCTTTGCTCGGGGTTAGGTCGGTTCGCATTTTGATGTAAAAACCGTTAAGTTGACATCCCCGTAAGGGACTTCCCCCTGTCAACTGTAATTTTGTATATTGAAGAATGCTTACAAAAATGACCTAACCCTTTATTTAGGACAGGGCCGTTCTTTCCGCAAGCTTTTTATAATAGTATGGCAATACAATAGCTAGTAAATTGATTTAAATAGGTTTAGGACTAGGGGGTAAAATGGTTAAGAGACTAGGGGGAATGAGAAGGAAATCTAGGTATAAATTAAAGAAAGAGACTAAGGATAGGGGTAAACTCAGCTTAAGAAGATATTTTCAAAAGTTTAATTTAAATGATAAAGTTGCCTTAGTCATGGAGCCTAGAGTCCATAAAGGGATATTTAACCTGAGATTTTATGGCAGAGTTGGCATAATTACCGGGCAACAGGGATCTTGCTACAGCATTAAAATAATGGATGGCAATAAAGAAAAAACTTTAGTTGTGCATCCTGTGCATTTAAGGGGGATATAATGGCTAGCATTGAGATATTTGGAGACAAGCCTTTAACAATGGTAGAGGTGAAGGAAGAGCTTGCAAGAATAAAGAAAAGGGATGGAGAACTGAACTTTAGGGCAAATAAAACTGAGGAATACCTTAACCATTTTGTAAAGCTCAGCCCAAAAAAGGCTGATGAGCTAATAGAGAAAATAATAAAACTGAATATACCAAGATTAAAGGAAATACATCTAACAAAAATAGTAGATTTAATGCCTAATAATATTGAGCAGTTGAAGGCTGTTTTACAAGGGTATGTGCTGAGTGTCAGCGATGATAACCTGAAAAAGATACTTAATGCGATTAAAGAATAAAAATAGAAATTGTGTTAGTTTCAAAATGTTGGACATGATTAAAAATGCTGCTGGAAAGAAAAACAAAGGAGGAAACTGCAATAGTCTTGGATTTCCTGCCAAATGGCTATCCTTTAGATCCAAGGCCAAGCCACAGGAAAACGCCTGTTGTGCAGGTAATTGGAAAAGAGCATTTTGTTTTACTTGAACTGGTTCCCAAGAAAGAGGCTGCAGCTATTAAGTCAGGTGAAGAGGTTTATATTGGGGAGGGAAAAAGGGATAAGATTCACCATATTCTGGGAAAGCTGCCAATGAGTAAGTTGACAGCAACTGCAAAAAGTGAGCTGGAGTTTGTTGTCAAGGATATAGTTGAACAAAATGAGAAAAGGTTTATTGATTTCTTTAACAAGGCTCAGCCTTTAAGCACTAGAATGCACCAATTAGAGTTATTGCCTGGCTTGGGGAAGAAGCATATGTGGGAAATACTTGAAGCAAGGCAGCAAAAGCTTTTTGAGAGCTTTAAAGACATTAAGGAAAGAGTAAAGTTAATGCCTGACCCAGAAAAAGTTGTAATTAAGAGGATAATGGAAGAATTGCAAGGAGAAGAGAAGCACAGGATATTTGTAGATGTTTAGTTCTGAAAAATGCAGCATAAAGAAATAAGGATAGGGCAACTTCCGACATCTGAGAAAGAGATAATTGACTTAGCTAAAGCTTGGATAGCTATATCTATTGCATTTGCTATACTTATTAATGGCTTTGATTTTAGTTCAAAATTTATTTTTGCATTTATTATATCTGCTTTTACAGTTGGGACAGGGTTTTTAGTACATGAACTGGCTCATAAGATAGTTGCACAGCACTATGGATGTTTTGCTGAGTTCAGGAGCTTTGATACAATGCTTTTGCTGGCTTTGGCAATGTCATTCTTTGGATTTGTATTTGCAGCACCTGGAGCAGTTATGATACAAGGAACAGTTGGCAGGAGAAGGAATGGTAAGATTTCCATGGCAGGGCCTTTGACTAATTTAATATTTGCATTAGTTTTCTTGCTCGGATTATTTGTTTTTAAGACTGGAGCAGTGCATACCATAGCATTTTACGGCTTTATTATAAATTCCTGGCTTGCATTATTCAATATGCTGCCATTCTGGAACTTTGATGGCAAGAAGATATTTGAGTGGAATAAAGTGGTTTATGGAGCTATGGTTGTTGTAAGTGTTTTGTTTCTTGTAGTGCAGAATGTGGCAAGAAGCAAGGGATGGTTTTAGATTATTCCAGCATATTCAAGAATTCTACTCTTGAGAGTCCAGATTGTCTTATAATAGCTCTAAGTGTGCCTGTAGAAATCTCTTTGTGTCCTAAAAATTTGTTTACAAATTTTGGGACCCAAAAAATCTTAGATTTTTTAGGGATTTGGAATTGTTAATCTACGATATGGAGAATGTTTATGTCTTAGGATAATGTGGGAGCCAGTTTGGTGGTCTATTTCATAACCCAGTTTTGCAAATGTTTTAACTAAGTCTTTTCCAGAAACAATCGGAAGTTTAGGCATTTACTTCTACCATCTCTTCTTCAATAGAAGGAGGAATAGGTTCATTATGTTTTTTGAGGCTTTCTAAATATCCTTGAATAGCATCTTTAATATTCTTTAGAGCGTCTTCTCTGTTTTTCCCTTGCGAGATACAACCAGGTAATGAAGGACATTCTGCTACAAAATTCCCTTGCTCATCTTGTTCTAATATAATCCTATATTTCATATATAATCACTTGAATAATTGATATATCTCTCTTTAAATAATTTATGTATTTTCTGGGCTAAGTAGAAATCCTGAAGTTGGCAACAATTTTGCGAGGCTTATTGGCCAAAACAAACCAGCTGACAAAGGGGATGTTCCTGCTAAAACCAAGAAAAGCCAAGCTTTTCTGGTCCAGAAAATCCAAAAGATTTTCTAGGAAATGCAAAGCATTTTTGGCACCCTGGAAATACTTGAAATCTGCTGATTTCAAGTTCCCAAAATCACTATGTGATTTTTAGGACTCTGATTTCCATGGTTACGGGAAATGTGTCAGTCTTCAAGTAAAGCAAGGACAGCCGAGCCTGTTGCCAACCGAACGAAAGTGAGAGGATTTCTACTAGGCCATTTTCTAGTAAACTTTAAATATAGCCTGGTTTTTCGTATTTTAGATAAAAAGATGATAGAAAAAATAAAAGGCATAATTAACAGCAAGGATTCTATTGATGAGATAAATGCTAAGCTTGAGGAGCAGTTTCTAAGGCTGAATATTGTTTCAAGGGAAAGCAGTGAGCTAAAGAAGGAGTTCTCTCAAATAAAGGAAGAGATTAAAGATATTACTGAGAAGCAAGGAAAGATTATGAGAGAATTATTTGAGAGCTTAAATAAGATTTCTGAAGCAAGAAAAGTGTTAGAGAAAGAGGTGGATGATTTTAAAATTCTAAAGAGCAAGATGCAGAAAACAATGCTTGAACAAATGTCAGATGAGTTTAGAAGAGAATTAATGAGTAATATAGAAAGATTAAAGACTGATGTTGCTTCATTTAACGAGCTAAAAAAAGAGGTTGAGAGTATAGCTGCTCGGACAAATAAACTTGGGATAGAGATAGAAAAACTTATTCATGTTTCTAGCAGGATAAAGAAAGAGGATTTTGAGCTTACAAAATATGCACAGAAAATATTAGCTGCAGATAATGAAAAGTTAAGATTGATGAGGCAGATAGATGTGCTTGAAAGGTTGATATCAAGAGAGAGAAGGAGAAAGGCGGTTTATTAATTTGTAGATTTCTTTTATGCACCCAATAAAAAGTGCAGTACTGGAGCGATTGCTGCTCCTAGGACTACTGAGGCTACAACGCCAATATTGAATTTCTGATGTGCTTCTGGCAGTAAATCAGATGCGCCAACATAGATAAAAACTCCTGCGGCGAATGCTAACAGATAAGTCAGGTAATTTGAAAGTAATGTTCCAAAAAATAATGCTCCTAATGGTATTGTTATGCCAAACAAGATTATTGTTGAGAATATCTTCCATCTAGGATATCTGTCTTTCTTCATTATTATTACTGCTGAAAAGCTCTGTATTGCTTCGTGTATTGAAATTGCTAAAGCTATAACTAAAGCAGTTAATGGATTTACTAGAAAACCTGAAGCGATTGCCATTCCATCTACAATATTATCTATTGCCATGCTAAGCAGTGCAGGCCAGGTTATAGTGTGGATTTCACATTCATATTCACCGCAGGCATGTATTAATAGAAGCTTAGCTAGAACATACATGAAAAAAAAGCCAATTGCCACTACAAAGAATTTTCCTTCAATCTCAGGGAGCATTTCAAATAACGCTGTTCCTATCAACAGACCAGATGCAAGAGCAATCCAATATCTTACAGAAGCATCATTTTTTATCTTAAGGGATAAAAGTCCTCCAAGTATGGTTATGATGCCAGCTCCTAGTGCAATTAATAGATAATTTATTATAGCCATCAATTTAAGGGAAAATAGGGTATTATAAAAAGGTAACTGAAAATAGAGAGATGCCTGTGGCTAATGGCACTCACAATTTATTTGAGGATACTTATAGTGTGTTATAGAATTCTAATTAATAATTTATTTTATATTTTTATTATATATTTGCAAATATTAATTTTTATTATATTTTTTAAATAAATCTATTTTAAATTTGCATTATGGGTGCGAACTGCGCACCATACTAGGTCTGCGACGCCTTTATTTTCAGCCCTTATACCATCTTCTGGCAATCTCTTGTGCAAGCTTTCTATCAGTTGTAATACCAGAGTCCAGGATTCTTTGGGCAATATTCTGGATTATCTCAATCCTTTTCATAACTTCATCCATAAGGCACCCCCAAATATAGATTTTTATAAGTGATATATAGAAAAGTATAGATTTTAGCTATTTAAAGGTTATCTTTTATTTAATAGCTAAAGGAAAAAATACAAAATTAACAACAATAGATTGCCTGTAAATGAGAAATAATTGGTTACTTTGCTCATAGTATCATAATCTAATCTTTTATTCTTGTTCTTAATCCAAAGAAGAAGTAATATGGAGCCAATAATCAAGTATAGTAAAATTATTATGACATAAACTACTAGAGAAGCTATATAAAAAGTAGCTAATCCAAGAACACCTGCTATAAGCATTATTATAAAAGCAGTTTTTAAAGTTATACTTCTTCCAAACCTTACAGTATAAGAGATATCGCCTCTAGCTTTGTCTTCTTTTACTTGGTGTATTTGCATCATTAGATAAATAGCTACTAAGAATAATCCTGCACTTATAGCTCCGATAATGTTTGGTAATGTTAAAATAGTATTACTTAAAGATGCGGCAGCAAAGAAAGTAGCAAAACCTGCTATGAAATTAAAGAAAAGTGCAATGAATGCATTTGATTTTAACCTAAAATATTTGTGTGAGTATAGAATGGAAAGTAATGTAATTATAATGTATAGCAATAAAAAGAAAAAATTTATCCAAAATGCTATGATTAAACCAGAAATCTTGAGCACTAAGCTGCCAATAAACATTGACTCTGCTACCTTAGGCGGTCTTCTAAGACCTGCTACAGGCATTTTGTCTTTATCATAATATGAATTAAAAACTGTTACACCAGCCCATAGAAGAAACCAAGATAAGAATGCCCAGAAGACTTTTATGCTAATAGGTACTTGAGCAATGAGCAAACCAAATAGAAATCCTAATGATGTGTAAGCTTGCAAAGGAAATCTAATATGCAATAATACCCTTTTTATTTCTTTTAAAAGCATGTATCTGTTTGGATAAGACATATATATTTATTTTCCTATTCTTAATAATAAAGTTTATAAATAAAGGAAATATTCGTAAAGGCTAGATAGAAAAATGGAAACTATACAAATTGCAAAGTCAGACTTAAATAGAATACTTAATACTGTAGAAATATTAATTGATGAGGTAGAGCATGCACTTTCTCAAGATGAGATAGCAAGAAAGAGACTTGTGGAAATTAAAACAGGAAAAGTTAAAGGGAAAACTGAGAAAGAGCTAGATAAATATTTAAAAAAGAGAGGAGTTAAAATTGACTGATTGGGAAATAAAGGCACATCCCGACTTCTTTAAAGATTTAGATAAATTAAGTAAAAAGGATTTAGAAATATTCTATAAGAAAAAGAATAAGATAAAGGAAAACCCATTGAGGCAAAAACATCTTAGTGGCAGTTTAAACTGTTATAGAGAGCCAATCACAAAGAATATTAGACTAGTTTATTTTATAGAAGGTAAAACAATCTGGATGCTTACAATAGGTCCTCATGATAAATCTTATGAAGAATTTAGAAAAAGATTATATTCATTACGGATAAGATACGGTTTGAAATAGATGCCAAAGAATGTAAGTAGAGAATAAGTATTATTCACTTACCTATCCTAGCCAAAACCAACTTATGCAGTCTCTTAATAAATTCGTGCCTGTCTTCTATCTTTAAGATGTCAATATAGCCCTGGGCAATTAGGTTAAAAGCAAATGGGCTGGGAACAGGAGTATGAACTTCCTTAACTTTAATGTTATCTTTCTCAATTTCTTTAAGGATTAACTCAGAATGTTCTATGTCCATTAAATCTTCTAAGACTTCTCTTCTAGCTTCTTTTAGAATTGGAAAATCTTCTGAGATTCTTCTGACTGCACTAAGGAGAATCTGGGAGCTAACCTGCTGCCTGCCAACTCTTTTATAATGACCCATGTAATTCCTTAGTATCATTAAAGCTCTTGTTGCACAATGCCTGAACCTTCTCTTTAACACTTCTGTTCTTTCAATTGCAAGCTCTGCAACTTTCCTGAGTTCTTTGGATTTTAGAAGGCTAAATGCCCTTAATGCCTGCACTTCTTTAGGGGATGCAATATAAAAGCCATTGTCATTTATGCCTATTTCCACATCTCTGTGTTGTATTCTAGATATGGCAAATGCAACGCATCTAGATAATACATCATTTACCCTTCTTCCAAATAAAGTATGGAAAATATGATAAGTTTGCTTACCATCATTATAAACTTCAATAACTACTCTTTTATCTGATGGAATCTCTGAGAAATGGAATTGTTCATAGAAATACTCGTAGATAGAATTTGCCGCATATTCATCAACATACAGATATTCATGAATAAATTTTAGAATCTCATCCTTAGATTTATTTTTTGTAAGCATATCATTAATATTTCTTCTTAACCTTCCAATTTCAATTCCTAGCTCAAAGGATAATGGTAACATCTCAGAGAACCAGCTAGGAACTGTTGGAGGTCTGTTAGCTGTGGCAGATACTTGAGCAACCATGCCTCTAGCAAATTTAAATTCATAAGTAGAGCCGCCAAGAACAAAAACGTCTCTTGGCCTTAATCTTTCAAGGAAAGCCTCATCTATCTTACCAATAACCTGGTCATTAACTTTTACAGTTACAAAGGTTTCATCAGGTATTGTTCCTACATTAGTCATAAAAATAACTCTGCTGAGCTTGCCTCTTCTGCCAATCATTCCAGTATCTTCATCTAACCATATCTTTGCATAAATGTTCCTTTCTTCCAAGCTGACATATTTTCCGCTAAGATAGTCAATAATTTCTATGAAATTTCTCTTATCTAGATCTTTGTAGCAATAGCTTTGCTTTATTAGCATAAATAAGTCATTAATGTGTATCTTTTCTGCAATTGCAATTGAGAAAATCTGCTGGGCTAGAACATCAAGGCAGTTTGTAGGTATATGAATATTGTCAATTTTCTTTTCCAGTGCAGATTTCAAAAGGACTGCACATTCAACTAAATCATCTCTGTCTAGAACAATAATCCTACCTTTTGCAGTCTCATGCAGTCTATGACCTGATCTGCCGATTCTTTGCAGACATCTTGCTACACTCTTAGGACTGCCAAGTAAAATTACTAAGTCAATATAGCCAATATCAATACCTAATTCAAGTGATGTTGAGGAGACAACAACCTTTAGCTTTCCTTCTCTTAGCCTGTTTTCAATACTATGCCTGTGTTCTTTTGATAATGAGCCATGATGAGCGCCTATTGCTTCATTATACATCTTAGGGAATTTCTCTTTCAGATGATGCACTACTCTTTCAGTTGCAGATCTTGTATTAGTAAAGATTAAGGTTGTCATGTGCTGTCTTATTAAATTGTCAATTAGCTGATACATTTTATGATGCATTTCAGCATGAGGAGTGTCTATTAAGTTCGAGACAGGACTAATGACTTTTAAATCTAGCTTTTTTATGAACTGAACATCTACTATCTTGCATTGCCTAGGCTTGCTGTTTTCAAGGCCAACAAGGAATTTTGCAATCTCTTCTAGTGGAGAAATAGTTGCGGATAAGCCTATTCTAGTCATGCTTGGAGAGAGCCTTTGCAATCTTTCAATAGATAGTGAGAGATGTACACCTCTCTTATTTTCTGCCAGCGCATGAATTTCATCCACAATACACCATTCAACTGCTCTCAGATGCTCAGAAAATTTCTTTGAGGTTAATAGGATAGCTAATGACTCAGGGGTTGTGATTAGAATATGTGGAGGATTTTTTAGCATCTTTGATTTTTCTGATTGTGAAGTGTCTCCTGTCCTAACAGCAACTCTTATGCCAAGCTTTTTGCCATAAAGCTCTGCCATCTCTTTTAACGGAGTAATTAAGTTCACAGAAATGTCATAGTTAAGAGCTTTGAGAGGAGAGACATAGACACAATAAACTTTATCTTGCAATATTTCCTTCTGAGCAGAATCAACGAGTTCATTTAATATTGACAAGAAGCCTGTTAGAGTCTTAGTTGCTCCAGTAGGTGCGCTTACTAGAATATTATTTCTTGAATGTATCTCCATTACGCCAAATAACTGTGGCAATGAAAAATAGCTGAATTTAGAGAAAAACCATTTCTCGACTAATGGATTAAGTATAGCTAATAGTTCTTTTTCTGTATTAGGCTTCTCCTTGAATTCCATGGAAAAGTGCAAATATATCAAAACTTAAAAATGCATCGCATTCCAAGTTCGCTAAAACACAAGATTTATAGATTATAACCCTATTTTCATATTATATGATAATTAAGCATCAGAAAATGAAAATAACTCCTGAAGACAGAATTCTTGAGATATTGCAGAAAGCTAAATTGAACGATAAGGACTGGAAGGCAATAAGAAAAGAAAGATGATATGTTATAAATGTGGAAAAAAAATGAAATATATAAAAGAATTGCCATTTAATGAATATAAAATAGATGGATGGAAATGTAATTGCGGTGAAATAATCTTTAATCCAGAGCAGGCACAGAGGGTTCTGATATTGAATAAACTTAAGAAAGAAGTAGTAAAGGCAAAACTAGGTAAAATTAGAAGCAATTTGATATTAAGACTGCCTAAAGATTTAGAAACTGCTCTGAATTTAAGAAAGGGTGAAGATGTTATTCTGAAAGTAGAAGATGATGGTATAAAGATAGTTCCAGCGTAAGTATATGGTTCTAGCTTGTTTTACCTGTTTAATGAGAAAACTTTAAATAGAGTTTTGAATACTGAGTGGTGGCTGGATAATATATTATTAATATGAGGTGTTGTTGAGTGAAAAATGGTAGAGACAGACCCGCATAGGGATCATGTAGGCATTATAATGGATTCTCCTCTCTACTGCTATAGATGCCAGGTTAGGATGAAACAAATTAGCCAGAACAGGTGGAGATGCACTAATTGTGGAGAGGAATATGAGGAGAAGTAATATTATTTAAAGAGCATATAGGTTCTTAAAGCACATAAAAATCTTATCTTCTTTTCCTTTTCAGCTTTAGTTTAGCTTTAGGCTTTTTTCTCAAGAGGTATACCACTAATAAAATAAGTATGCCATAGATGAATATGATCAGGTGAATATACGAATAAGAATATACAAAACTAAACCATCTTTTTTCTAAAATCTTAACTTTAAATGCTTTCTCTATCGTAGGCTTTATGGTAAGACCCTGACCTGACACCTCAACTGGCTCTACATAGTACGACACTATAAATTCTTGTCCTTTGTGAGCATTTTTTGGAGCAGTAACATTAATTAATATTGATATTATTTTTTGCTCTTCTGAAAACTCATAGATTTCTTGATAATCTATAACTTTAGCAAAATCGCTTTGAAGGACAAACCTTGCTTTCTTGAAATCTAGCTTTGGGTTTTGTAGCCTTACACCATACAGCCTAGACTCTCCCTTTTTAAGCTCCATAGTGTTATTCCCAAGAAAATCAGATGCTATGCCTAGTGCGCTTGTATTAGAAATTAAGATTATTGCAGAGGATAATATAATCAAAAAGAATAATAAATTTGCCAAGATTTTCATTCTGGTTATCTAAATATACAAAAGATATAAAATCATTTCTATTAATATACCCAATATACTATTTTTCTTTATGGCTCATTCCAGGCTCTTACTGTCCATGCCTGAGTAGCATTAAAATCTTGTGATGAGAAACCAGTGCTTGGCACACTAATAAAGAACCATATTGAGCCATTTCCTAAGCCTATGGAAGGATCGCCAGGTGGTAATGTTTCATTTACTATTCTTACTTGTGTATTGTTAATCATTACATTTGCACCTGTTGCAGTATTGTTGGCACCAACAGTAATATTCCCTACGCCTAGGATTTCAGTTGTAAATGTCATGCCTCTTAATTCGTAAGCTGTTATGTTTATGCTGTCAAAATTATCGTTACCAGTATTGTTTAGTATGAAAGGATTTGTTGTTGCTGCCACGTTAGAATCTCCCAGATTAACGCTGGTAAAATTAACCACAGTAGATTTAAGTGAAAGGGCTGACAAAGTATTATAAGTAAATGTTCCAGTTGCATTATTGGCTTGAGCGTTATTATTATCCCTGATGCTTGCATTAATAGTCCAGGAGGCTGAGGCGTTGTCAAAGTAAGCAAACTGCACAGAACAGTTCCATACTCCAACAGTACTTGAAGCATTCTGGACGTTATTGCATATAGCGCTAGTCCTGTTCATACCATTGAACTTAACCTCAACTTTAGCTGAAGAGGCATTAAGTGTACCTGCGCCATTAGAGTCACTTACATTAAAGTAGAATTGTACAGTTACATTAGAACCATCTACTGGGTCAACTGTTACAGATTGATTTACCCAGATTATAAATGGATTTGCATTTCCTAGTGTTAAAAACACCATAAAAGTTTTAGAGACAGAGGTAGAAGGAGCATATACTATAGGAATATAAAGTAGCAGAAGAGTAATAAGAATTACTAAATCTCTCTTTTTTATTTTAATAATCATTTTCAGGGGGATAATATTTTGTGCAGATTACCTCTGAGTGCTATTACAACACTAAAGTCCCCTGTTTAGAACATGCTAAAAGGTAGAATACGGAAAATTGTTGCTCTAAACCTTTCTTTAATCTTGTAATTACACATTTGTCGGTATATTAGTATACTAATTTGGTTTTTAATGAGGGTGAAACTATTTAAATCTTTCGTTTTATAAAAGTGAGACCCTTAACTTAAGCTTCTTTCAATAATTTCTGTCAAACTTCTCATTGCTGTCACCCATCTTCTTAACTTCTCCAAAATATTCTTCGAATTGCGATAGCTCTTACCTATTATTTCAAGCCTAATAGCAAGCTGTGAGAATGCTCTTTCCACAGCACTTCTCGGACCAAAGCTTACAATTGTATGATTCAGTTTAACTTTACATTACCAAAACTTTTAAATACTCTTAATTAAATAAGTTTGCCTTGATTAAACATATGGTTGCTTCTAAAAGATTCATTAAAAAATCTAAAATTCCAAAGAAACAGTTTAAATTAGTAAGTATTTTTAAGAAAGAGCTAGCGAATCCAA
>CAZRPY010000004.1:0-83921 GCA_964602245.1 uncultured Methanosarcinales archaeon | reverse complement strand
TGATTGCTACAATGATCAGAGGTATAGTAGAGACTATTGCAGTGCCAAGCCTTGTTAACTTAGATTATGCTGATGTCAAAGCTATTATGACTAATGGAGGAGTTGCTGTAATTGGAGTAGGTGCTTCTGATACTAATAGTAGAGTTGAGGAAGCAGTTAAAGGTGCATTAAGCAATCCATTATTGGATATTAGCTATAAAGGTGCAACTGGTGCTTTAATACATGTTGAAGGTGGTCCAGATATGACTTTAGATGAGATTAACAAGGTTGGAGAGCTTGTGACTGAGAGCCTAGATGAGGATGCTAATGTTATCTGGGGTGCTAGAGTCTCTGAGAATATGAAAGGAAAATTAACGGTTATGACAATTATAACTGGAGTCAAGAGTCCATGGATACTTGGAAGGCAAGATCATAGAGTGCCTACTGGAAGAAGAATTGAGATGAATGATGAGCTGGGAATAGAGGTGATACACTGAATGCTCAACCCTTTGGTCTTTGTGTGGTGAGGTAGTTCTTTGCCTTCATTAACTTACCACCCCCAACAAAATAAGAATTGAAGGCAAAATCTTTCTTCCTCTCCAGCAATGGGGAGCGAAGATTTTTTTTTTTTTTTGCATAAAAGTTTAAATATAGCTCTACTAGTTTCTATTTTATGACTCTTATTGAAAAGCTTGAAGAATTTGATGCACTTGTTTTTATACATCCAGATTTTGGACGTGAATGGTTTCTCAATCAGAATCTTTATTATAAAAGGAATATGACAATTGCCACTCAGCAATTCTGGAAACAAGGCAAACAGGTTTTTGTATATCCTTATGGGAATTCGTGGGAAGAAAAAGCTCCTATACTTTCTTGTGCAACAGTAATACCTGCAAGGAACTATATTGTTGCACAGCTTGGAGATCATGATGCTGAAGCATGGTTTATTGCTTGGTCAATTGGAAAAGAGGTGGCGCAGGTTAGAGTAGCTTCTGGAGGCTTACTTGCAAAGGATTGTGTAGCAAGATGGCTACAATACTGGTGCCATGATGTTCTTTTAGGATTTGAATATACACATCAAGAATTGGATGCAAAGGTTTCGAGTTCACGCCTACTGGGATATGGAGAAGTTATACACGAGTTAACTGATATAGGAGGTAATAATGGTACTACATATAATAGGTCTAGGATTGCATGACGAGAAAGATATCACTGTTAGAGGACTGGGGATTGTTAAAAAGGCAGATGTTGTTTATCTAGAAAATTATACCTCTGTGATTGATGCTAGTAAGGATAGATTGGAGAAGTTTTTTGGAAAGAAAATAATAATTGCTAATAGAGAAATAGTTGAGAATAGAGCTGAAGAGACTATACTTAAAGACGCTAAAGATAATGAAGTAGTGCTGCTAGTTAGTGGAGATCCTTTTGTTGCTACTACCCATGCGGATTTGTTTTTAATAGCAAGGAAAAAAGGGATTAAAGTTGAGATTGTTCATAATGCGTCTATAATTTCTGCTATTGGTGTCGCTGGATTGCAAATTTATAAATTTGGAAAAATAGCTAGTATTCCTCTAGATAATGATACTATTGAAGTTCCTTATGATATTTTAGCAGTTAATATGAAGAATAACATGCATACTTTGTTTTTATTGGATTTAAAGCCAGAAGAGGAGAAGTTTATTAGTGTAAATGATGCAATCAGATATTTGCTTAAAGTTGAGATGAAAAGAAATGAGAAAGTGTTTACTGAGAAAACAAATTGCTTAGGAGTTGCTAGGCTTGGTTATCCTTCTCAGATAATTAAGTATGGAACAGCTAAAGAATTGTTGAAAGTTGATTTTGGAAAGCCTGTGCATAGCCTTATTGTACCTAGTAAATTGCATTATATGGAAGAGGAGATGCTGAAGGTTTGGAGATGATTTTAAATCACTAAATTTAAATAGCAATATTTAGGACTTACTTCTTATAGCCCTGTAGTGTAGTGGTCAAGCATACATGGCTTTGGACCATGTGACGGCAGTTCGAATCTGCCCGGGGCTACTTTTTATTAGGGATATATACATCTATTTGAAATCGAACCAGCTATACCTTTATTTTTAAATAGACTTTATAAACTATATGTTATTTCCCTTATTATATGGCAGACTCAGAACAGAAGCATATCAACTATATATTTATAATCTTAACAGTAGTTGGAGCAATCTTAGCTGGTTTGATATCTACGATTTCTTCGCTAAGTAATAAAAGAAGAGTTACTGAAATTAATAATTATCAAGACCTCATAACAATACTATCAATTTTTCTACTTGTAATCTTTATGTATTGGCTTTATGTTTTGGTATTATTAATGATAGAATATTTTCTTCTATCCAAAGATAAACTTGAGCTTCATCAGAGAATTATAAGAGAGAAATTAAGAAAATTTGCTTACTTAGGCTTTTTTGGGACATTCGCAATTTTAGTTTACAGCTTAATAATTGTCTTTTTAGGTATAACTATATTCTTAATTTCTTTAATAGGTGGGATTATAATGGCAATAGTTTATGGTGGAATTTTACTATTTTTATACTGGAAAGTTGGTAATTATTTAAAAAAGAATATAGAAAATAATTCAAAAATTCCTAAATGGAAGAAAATATTTTTTGCTTTAGTAGTTATCTTAATTAGCATTATCTTTCTAAATTCTATGTATAATACATTTCTATTTTTTACATCAGACTATGATATAGTGTTTGATAAGAATGACTATTTTATTTGGGATGATGTTTATGTTCAAATCTATCCCTATGGGTTTATTTATCCACAATTAGTTAATATTACTTATTCTAGCAAAAATATACCTTTGATTTATAGTTTCAAACCTGAATTTCCATCAGCACCAATTTATCTTAAAATACCTTCTAGTAATCTAACTTCAGAAGCGTCCAGTTCTTATATTTTAATTAAATATAAATATAGAACAGAATCAAAAATTACTCAATTGTTAGTATCTTACGGAATACCTGTCGGACATACTGCCTATAAAAGTGAATTTGTTCCTGTATTTAGTTATAATAGAACAGGAGAAAAGATTCAGAAAGAAAACCAAGAACCTATTAATATCACTTATCAAAAGAACTACTATTTTAGCTAGAGAATTAACTTAAATCAATTTTTTTAATATATAAATCATTATTAATTAATTTTAATGCTAGTCTTAAATAGGAATACTTCGGAATTATTTCCTTAAACCTTTCCTTTTCTTCAGCTATCATTTGTAAGTATTTCTTTTTCGAAGCCTCAAGCCACCTTTTTCGCAAGTCTAAATAGTGTTCTTTTCTTCTATGGAATTCTTTTCTACAAATTTTCTTAATTTCGTTGAATTTCTTTGAATCAAATTTTTCTTTCCAATCCTTAAAATTAGTATTTAGCTGATGAAGATAATCTAACAAGTCAATTCCATCTACAATTTTGCCATCTTTATCGGCTAAACGAATATATCCATCACCATAGTATTCTTTTTGCCATGTATCAATAATTTCACTCATAGGGCTAGAATTTATGTTTTCTCTTATTTTTTTATAATTAATATCACTCGGACTAAAGTTTTTAACCTCCAATTTATGCTTTTTCCTAAATAATTTCCACTCTTTTTGTCGTTTATTATAGTCTTTGTATTCTAATTGTATTTTTTTCCTTTCAATATCTTCTTTTTTCATGTAATTTTCTGCATCTGCACCTAAGATTTCTTTAGTATTCTTTATTTCACTAGATTTTCTCTTTCTAAAATATGACATTTGAGGATGTTGAATAAATGTCCATTTAAATTGAGCTAAATTTCGTAAAGTTGCAATCAGAATTTTTAAATCTTCATCAATAAGTAGATATCTTTCATCTTCCTTATATAATCTGATTATTTTTCCTAATATAATTAAATTGTCTATTAATTTCTTAATTTCCTCCGAATCGTAAGCGATTTCTTTTATGGAAAAAGAGAAGTCAACAATGCTATAAGTTTCATCCAAAGAATATGGATTTTTTAAAGGGTAATCTTTGCTATATTTATGTTTTATTTTATAAATATTAACGTAATCTAAAGGTTTAAAGTATGTTCTCTCAAGAATACTACTCATATCTTTATTATCGTAGCTTTTTAAGCTCTTATCAATTTTTTCTTCTTCAATGAAATCAACTATTAAATCTCTACCCTTATACCCTCTTCCCTCTAAATATTCTCTTAACTGTTGCTCATTCAATAGAATTTTATCAGCCCAAATGCCCTTTTTTGCTACATTTAACAAAACTGTCTTTACTGTCTCTGGGGAAGTGTTTTTAATGTCTTCTTTCACTTTTTTTATAATTTCAGGGTCAATTAGTAATAAAAGAGTCTCGTTGATTGCAGATAAAATCTCTAAGAATTTTAATTTACAAAAGTATTCTAATCTTTGCTGAAGGTTAGGATTAATATCATAATTATCTCCTGACTTTTTAAGTGAAGGTAGCCAGTACTCATATTGAATATATCTTTCATTAGCTTTTGAAACAGATTTTTCTTGACGTATTACTCCACGATGAATTATGTAATCTCTATAATTTTTAAGACTATAAAATGATTCATAGTTATTGAAGAAATGCTTTAAAAACCCAGTTTTCTTTAGCTTTTCAATAGTATCTTTTGCTTTTTTATATTTATTTGAGTTTTTATCCCCAAGCAACAAGGTTTCCATTTTATTGCTAATCTTTTCAAAAGAATCTATTTTGCCAATAGTATTTTGTAATTTAAATTCCCATATAAACTTTAGAAATATATCAATTAATGTTTTAGTTTGCATAAGGAATGTTTCGAACTGATAAGATAGAGTTAATCCTTTAATTTCAAGATACTTATTGCTATTTTTAAAAATGCCATAATATTGTTTATAGAAATCAAAGGAAGAACTATGAATATTTTCTTCTATAGATAGTAATAAATGATAAATTTGTTTTATTTTAAATGTAATTGTCTCCTCATATTTTTTAATTAAATTTGCTTTACTTCCTTCTAATGAAATCAATCTTTGAAAAAGAGACCCAGTCTTATCTAATTGTCTATCTATAGCTTCTAAAGCCCATAAAAAATCATTTAAACGTTTCTCTTGCTCCTCAGTGAGTATTTTTGAAACCCTTCCCAATCCTATGACCTCTTCTTTAGATTTCATTTAACTATTTTCGAATGTAATTCTTTAATTTCTCTAAGGTTTTCTTCCTTAGTTTAATAGTTTTTCCTTCTAAAATCCTTTTCTTAATACAATGAAGCGTAGTTTTTGAAATTCTTATTTTCCTAGCTTCACTTACACTCATACTTAATAAGATTTGTGTCAATTTTTCATTATTTTCGTATATTTCATATTCTGCCTTTTTTAAAGTTCCTACAAATTCTATATTCTTAGCTTCTTTTCCAATATGAGTTATATTATCCACAATAATATGCTTTCTTTTTAATTCGCCAATATCACCATCAAACTTAGATTCTGACTTATTTATAAATTCAGAAAATATATCATGTAATTGTTTCCAATATTCCTCGCCAATCATTTTCTCACCAGTTATATAATTAATAAATTCTTCATAAACTGCTTTTTGTGTTCTTCTGGAATATGGGGCTATAGGTTTCACTTCTTTATTATTACTTATGCCTACAAGCATAAAATTAAAAGGTTTAATCTGCTCTTTAATAGCTTTATTTTTATTCATATTCTTAAACCTTTTAAGTATATCATAATTAGATATTGCTAATTGGCTTATGGCATAAGAACTGCTATATTTTTGCATAATTTTTTCAAAAGTGATTAAACCGTAATTAAGTTTAAGAACATCTTCCCATACAGTTTTGTGCCATTCTTTATTATTCTCAAATGGTGCTTTAAGATGACCTAAACCATGAAGTTTATAATCATTTATTGTTATTTTATCTCCTTCTTTATCATAAAGAACATATCTTTTAGAGCAAATTCCATAAAACCATGTTTTTTTCTTCTGTACCTTAAATATTGAAGTTTTAAATGAATATGGATTTAATACATTAAAGAATTCTTCAATAATCTTGCCTAAATGTACTGGCACAGCTATACTGTCTGTATCACAATATGCAGGAAAAGTTCTGTATTTTCTTAATAATCCTTCAGCAATACTTAATAATAAACGAGCTCCTGATACTATCATAACAGAAATAATCGGATTGTAATGTTTTCCTTCTTTTTCGTAAAATTTATCTGTAACCTTATATTGAATATCACTATAAACCTCAAGTTCATCAGCAATGTCTTGCTCATTCATTTCAATAAATATTCCATAGGTGATAGAATTAAGAAGAAATTTTAAGGTTCGCTGTGTATTATTAGAATCTTCTTGGTGCTTTAATTCATACCGTTTCTCGGCTAACAATTTAATTAGATTTTCTTCCTTTGGATTATTTTTTAATCCAAAAATTTCAAATTCTTTAAGGCTTTTCTGTTTGCCAATAGCTTTAAATCTGATTGCTTTCTTGATTTTAGGTGTTTTTCCTGATATAAATTTGGAAGCTATAATATCTGGCAGAGCATAAAATAAAGGTTTTTCAGAACTGACTTCATTTACGGCAATATTATAAACATTTGATTTTTTATCAAATCTAGCTCTTATAGGAAGAATATCCTTTTCTGGATATATTTCTACTAGGACATTTAATTCTTTCCAAATCTCCATATTTTGCAAATCTCCTAGTTCTATATTATCTAATAATTTTTGCACGTTATCGGTATCCTCATAATATTCAATTTTATCTGCTATTAAATAATCCCAAAGTCCCATTGATGTAAAAAGTGTAGGATAATTACTAAAAAAATCTAATATTGTAACTAATATTGGCTTTTTTCTAATCCTAAGTTCACATCTGCCACCATAAAAAGCTGACATTAAATTACCTAAAATCTTAGGTGAAAAATCTGGATTTTGCTCTAGAAATGGCTTAATTCCTAATTCTTCAAGAAATGCTTTTCCTATAGAAGCAGAAGAATAAATCTTAGTGATAGGAATATTAATAGAGAATTTCTTAATTTCTTCAACTAATTTAAGAAATAATAAATAAGTTATATCTACATCATTAAGATTGTATCTAATATAATCTTCTGTAATAATTCCATGTTTTTCTCTAGTAAGCTTTCTTTTTTCTAAATTAGAATATTTGACAGCTTCTGCCAGAGTGAGATTTTCATTAGTTAAAGCAAAAACTAGAGTTTTTACATCTACAAAAAATCCTTTAAAGTGTCCTTCTTCATTATAAAAACTTCTTCCAAATTCTATAAAACTTTTAGTGGAGTCTAAGTGCCTTACCCTTACTCTTGGAAATGCTTTATTATTACTAAGTTTAAGAGAAAATCCTTTATTAAGTCTACCTCTTGCGTATGAGCATTTTATAATAACTCGAGAAATGTCAAAGGGAAGATTATAAGAAATGCATAAAGTTTTATTTATAAGAATTTCTGGATAAAATACTTTATCAATGAATTCTTGTGAAGTATATAATGGAATATCTTTATTTTGGCAAAAATGTTTAAGTATTAGAAATTGTTCTTTAGATAAAGTGTCTGGATTATAAAAGATACCTTGATGTTCTAAAATTCCATTATTATAAATCTTGAAAGAGCCAAATGTAAGGTTCTGAAACTGGTCTGTTGTTGTTTCTGTATCAAATACTAATACCCTATTGTTATCCCATCCCTCATCTTTAGAGGATTTCTTAGGTTTTTCCTTATCTTTTTTCTTAGTATATACCCTTACTGCTATTTCAACAATTTTCGACACCTCTCTAAAAGTTCAGAATGTTCAATAAGTCTTTTACCGCATAATTCTAAAAGAGCTCCTTGACTCCTTAATGCAAAAATTGCTTTGTCTAAGGACAATAAACATGACCTTATCTCTGGAGGTAGCTCATTTTGTCGTTCAGTTATGTAATAATGACAATTAGGGCAAAGTCTAATAGTGTAATTACTTACTTTATTTCCATCAATATGATGATTTTCTCCATATTTCATTATTTCTGGTTTTGATTCTCCACATATAAAACAAACTCCATAATATAGTTTTGAAGTTCTTTTCTTCTCAATTTGGTACTTATCATATACTTCTTTTTCCATTTCATTCACTCCTGATATAGTTCTTGAAATTCATAATCTTCCTTTCTTTCTTCAATATCTAATAACCTCCGAGGTCTAGTTTCTAATTTGTGTTTTTTACCTTTTGAATCCACAATTTGTTTATTTTTGAAAGGTTTCAAAACTTTCTTATCTCCTGTTTGGAGGAAATTTCTAACTGCATTAAAATAAGTGCCAATGAATGATGCAGTTCTGGAAGAAGGTATGATTATTGTACTCCTTTTACCTTTTTCATTTATAACCATGCTTCTTTCAATATTGTCTTTTTTAGAAGGACGCCACTTTCTCCTTACTTTTCTTATTGTCCTGCCTAAATGTAGCTTTACTTTATATGGAGTGACTCCTAGCTCTTTGGCAGTTCTGGTAAGAAATTTGCCAGACCTCATCTCTGCCAACACTTGGAGAACTAGCTTACGCTCCTCTTTTTGTTCTGAGGATAGATTATTCCACTTTACCAAGGAAAAGTTTTTCCTCTTTTTTGACATTTTTATCAAACTCCAAATATTGTTTAAAAAAGCATAAGATTTATATACTATAAAGATTTAAGGTCTAATAAAGTAATATCCAAAATTAGACCTATGAGAAGCTCTAAAAGGAATGAAAAAATGATTTTAGAATGTGTCGAGGAGCATGGCAGAGTCCGAAAAGGCAAATTATATGAGACATTTGTCAAATATCCTAAATATGGTAAACAAATGTCAAAACAAACCCTTTATGACACATTAGAGAGGCTTGAAGAAAATAAAGAAGTTACAAAAATTAACATCCCTAAAGGTAAAAAGAAGAGAATTTTTTATGAATTACCAATTGTAGAAACAATGAGAAGAGCCCAGATTTTTATTGAAAACTATAAAATCAAAAATGAGAATAAAAACCCTAAGTTAGAAGAAGTAGCTATTGAGATTGGAGTAACACCAGAAAAAGTAAGGGAAGCTGTTTATCCCATTGCGAAAGAAGTCGGTTGGTCAGAAAGTGACCTCCAACCAAAATCAAGAATGTTTTCTCAAGAATTAGATAAACAAGAAATTAAACTTATACTTAACAACTTAAAAAATAATGATACCCAAGATTCAGCAGCAAAATATTTACACAGGTTAAGCTGGAGACAAGAGTTAATAGATTTTCCTAATTTTCTATCAATAATTACGGAAATATTGTCAAAACCAGTTAATAAAAAAGCTATCGAGGAAATACTACAATCAATGTATTTTGTAATCATATCACCAAGTTTTAAAGAAAAGATTAATGAGAGAAATATTAAGAGCCAATTAAGCTTATTTTGTGACCAACTTGTAAAAATTATTGAAGATTCAGATTATCAAGACAATCCGAAACAACAAGCAATAAAACTATTGGGAATATTAAAAGATGAAAGGCTTATTAAAATTATAATTGATAGTCTAAAGAATATTAAAGAAGAGAATGATTTTCAGTTTAAAAATGTATTTAATAATTGGTTATTTTCCAAATTTTTTAAAAGATATAAACTGAAACTTTTAAAAGAATTATTTGAACTTGAGAAATATAATAAAAGTGGCGCAAACATTCTTGTCACAATATTAACTGAATCTTTGGAGTACGAATGAAACTTTTATTACTTAACGGACACGGAATAAACATTTATGTAGATAGAGCAAAGTTACATATCAAAGATGGACGTTTCTCACTAAACGAAGAACCAAAAACCTACATTTTTGCTCCTAAAAGAATCGACATAGACAATATTATAATTTATGGCAGAAACGGGAATATTACTTTAGACGCAATTAGATGGTTGATAAAACATAACGTCCAAATAACAATGTTGGATTGGAACGGCAAATTATTAACTACTATGCTTCCGCCAGAAAGTGTACAAGTTAAAACCAAATTTGTCCAATATAATGCATATGCCAATAACAAATTTAGAATAGATATTGCCAAAAATCTAATAAATGCTAAATTTGCAAGAACACAAGTTGTTTTAGATTGGTTAAAACAAAGATACCCACAAATTAATACTGATTTCTCAAAGGAAATAAAACTCTTACAAAGAGCTTCTACAATAAGCGATATTATGATGGTTGAAGGAAGAGTTGCAGGATTTTATTGGCAAGAAATATCAAAGATAGTACCTAAAAAATATGAATTTGAAACTAGAGAATACCAGAAAAAACCATGGGGAGCTGGAGATACAATAAATTGTATGCTAAATTATGGTTATTCAATCCTTGAAGCAGAATGTTTAAGAGCTATAAATAGTTCTGGATTAGATGCCCATGTAGGTTTTATGCATGAGATGTTTATAGGGAAAAATAGTCTTGCCTATGACCTTCAAGAACCATTTAGATTTTTAATAGATTTAGCCATTATTTTTGCCATAGAAAATAATATCATGGAAAAAGGCGATTTTATCAGAACAGAGAATTATAACCTTAGATTAAAGCCTACTGGAGCTAAAAAACTTATAAAATGTATAAATGACCAATTTAATAAAAAAGTGTTCTATAATGGTCAGCTATGCACTTGGAGTCGTATAATATTACTAAAAACTAGAGAACTGGCACATTATTTACTAGGAAAAAAGCAAAAAATTGATTTTAATGAGCCTTCTTATGAGTTAGATAGACTAGACAATAGCAATATTAGGCAAAAAATCCTAAATATTTCATATGCCGAATGGGTAAAATTAGGTTTTTCTAAAGGTACACTTCACTACATGAAGCATAATGCTAAATCTGATAAACCTTTCACCTTGAATAAGCATGTAAGGGAAAGACTAACAACTTTAAAAAATTAAAACAGTTTAATCATTCTTAATTTTCATCTTATAAATTCTATTACCAATCGCCATATTACAACTATCGCACAAAGTGATTAGATTACTCATCTCGTCAGTTCCACCACGTGCAACAGGCATAATATGATGAACGTGAAGTTTGGCTTCTCTTCCAGCTCCACACTCGTGACAAGTATAATTATCTCTTTTGAAAACCTCAATTTTAATAGAATTAGTCAATGTTCTTTTTCTTCTTGGCTCATTACTCCCAAATTCTTTATTTAACCTAGTTGAAACTGCATTTGTCAAAAGGTTAGTCTGTCGGGAAATATCTATCCCTAATTCAGAGGCAAATTGTTTTATATGAGCTGTTGTTACAGAGAATAAATTATCTTCACGTGCTCTTTTCGCAAGAGAGTTTACTTTACTATCAAATTCTTCTCTCTCCTTTTGATTAATCCACTCATTTAGTTTTTGCCTTACCTGTATCACCAATTTGTTCCATCTAATCTTTTCAGATAGACCATATTCGTCGAAATAATTATAACTTTCACCTCTTCCAAAATCAAATACAAAACTTCTTGTTAATCCTAAAGAACTACTATCTATTCCCTTATTAAGAAACCATTCTTGAACTTCTAAAACAGAGAGAACGTCAAAATTGTCTGAATTATTTGGGATACCTTCTGTCTCGCCCCAAGCTTTAATAATAATTGAGGAAAGGGTATCTATAATTTCTTTATCTTTTATCTTTTTCAGCCTTTTCCCCATCTGCTGAAGTTCCTTCTCCTTTTTTTCTTTTTCCCTTTGCTTTTCGAGAAGTGTTTGTCGTTCAATAAGTTCCCGTTGTTCAATAAGAATTAATCTAGCGTTTTGTTTTTGATAATATCTAAGCATTTCTTCATTTAATTTTTCTTGAATTGATTTTTTCCTCAAGATACTACACCTATATCTCCATAGTCATGCTACTAATTGGTGGCATCCCAATATATAAAAGTTGCTACAAATTAGTAGCATGTCAAGAAAGAGCGGATTAGAGATTAAGAAAGCTATTCTTAATATCCTTAAACAGAAAGAAGCTTCCCTTAGAGAACTAGAAACTAAGATTAATACGAATTATCAGACAATTAGAAGGCATTGTAAAGAGCTTGAATTCTTTAAATTGATTGAAATTAAAGAACATGGCAAAAGTGATGCTAATGGAAGACCTTACAGAACCGCTAGAATAACGGATTTCGGAAGAAAGATAGGACAAAATTGAAAATAGAGATAATTTTTATATATTTCTAAATAAACTTCCCCAAACATATATACTCGTTCTATAAACTATGAGGTATAATAGTTTAAAGATAACAATAGATATGAAGAAATATCCCATACCAATATAGAAAATCATTGAGACTTTAGCACTAGTTTCGGTTGGTAATCGAGGGGTAATAATTTTTGTTGTAGTAACAAATAAAATAACTACTAATGCAAAATAAAAAGCTAATCTAACAGGTTTCAGTTTTATAAAATAAATGAATTTTGCAATCAAACGAAATAATGGATATAATATTTTTTGTATTCTAGTTTGAGAATTTATTTGTTGATAATTCTTGATAACTAAAACTCCTTTTAACCTAGTACTCCCAGTTTTCATTAATATTTCAAAACTATTTTTACTCAAGGAAGTTTTACATAATTCAATAAATTCACATAATAAAATCTCAGAAATATTATTGGTTAATTTATTTTCTATTAAGAAATCTATTAACTCACTTTCAATATCCTGTGTATTCTTAATTGAATCATAAATTTCTATATTATTTTTATGCTTCGAAGTAAGTATAGCCTTAAGAGCATGTGTAGTAAGTTTTTCAGAAATAATAAAATCACTGACTTCATCAACGCTTTTTTCTTCAATTACATCTAAGAAACTTTTAATTTTTACTTCCGAACTATTAATTAAAATATTTTTAATGAGTGTTTGATTTAAGGATACTATTTCAAATATAATTGCTATTATGAAAATTATTATCATATAATTAACATCTATACGCCCAAATTTCATAACTAACAATAAACTAAGAATTGATATTAACCCCCAAAAAACAGAAGAATATCTGATAAACTTATACGTATTCTCATAGATTATTTTATAGACAGGCTGTAAGAATTGTGCAATAAGACCTCCAGTTTGGTCGTAAGTAGGATTACCATAATCTAGGTCTTTTACCTTTTTCTTTTGAGCCATTATAGTATGTCGGTAATCCAGTAATCTTTATAAAGAGTTCGATTTCCAAACGCTGTATATATCCCGCTACTTTTTATTATCCTTTTTCTCAAATTCCCTCAATTTGGAAAGATTTAGTGTGGCAAGGTAAATAGAAATAACCAAAAGTGCTAAGCTTACTATAGCTAATAGCAATCCGTATTTTAGGAGTACTAAAGAACCTGAGAAGCCTATAAATGATAGCAAGAGTGGCTTACAGAACGGGCATGTGGTAGTAAAGAAACTCAAAAACGCACCAAAGAAACCTACATTTGCAGAACTCACTGATTTTTGCTTATTTCTAACAGCAAAAGCTTGCAGCGTAATTAGAATTCCACCTAAGAGTGAAAAAAGAATAAAAAATAAAGCACTAATCCTAGTAAATGAAATGTTGATATTATCTAGTCCTAAACGTATATCTATTAAGTTTGCTAGGATAGCGTAGATCAGCCCGTAACCTAGGCCAGACAATAAAAAAAGAGAAAAATAGCTCTTCCTTTTAAGTACATTGATTATAATTTTCAGTTGCTTTTTCATTGTAAAGCTTTCTTTAACAACGCTTTTGCTTCTGGCGTTAAAGATTTAGCCAAATCCTTTGTGCAAATGCATATGCAGCAATCACACGCAGGGCATACTCCACCTTTACAGCAAGGTTCTTTCTGTGCCATAGTTTTTACCTCCAAAAAGTTTATATTTATGCTTTATACTCAGTTTCTTTTGTATAGTAAAGGACATTTATATATTGGCAAGTGGCTCAATGGTAACTAATAATACTATCAAAATGGAAAGTAAGGACTGCCGAATGAAAGGTACAGGTTATTGTCCTCAGCCTTTGGAAATAGCAAACTCATTTTTGAGCAAGAAATGGACTATTAGTATTATAACTACAATAGGTAATTTCAAAAAATTGCGTTTCAATGATATTTTAGGTAGAGTACAAGGCATTACTTCAAAAACTCTATCTGATAGATTAAAAGAATTGAAAAATAAAAGATTAGTAAAAAGAATTTCTTATAATGAAATTCCACCAAGAGTTGAATACGAATTAACTCAAAAAGGCAAATGTCTTATGGAAGCAATTGTACCATTAATTGAATGGGCAACCAATAGAAAATAAAAAGCTCTTTTAGCAAAACATTTATAGAAGCTTAATTTTCTTGTTACCATGAAAGTCACTAAAATAGGCCATGCATGCATCCTAGTTGAGGAGCAAGGAGTTAGAATTCTAATAGATCCTGGGAATTTTTCAAGTGGACAGAAGGATGTTAGAGATATAGATGCTATATTACTAACACATGAGCATGCTGACCATATTGATTTAGAGACATTTAATATTGTGTTGCGGAATAATCCTAATGCAAAGATATTTACCAATAATGGGGTGGGGAAGAAATTAAATGAGCAGAAAATCCCTTTTACATTGCTTACAGATGGGCAAAAAACAGAGGTTAATGGTGTTTCTATTGAGGGTATAGGAAAGCTACATGCTATTATTCATGATTCTATTCCTGTAATAGAAAATACTGGCTACTTGATTAATAATAGATTATTTTATCCTGGAGATGCTTTTACTATTCCTAAGAAAAAGGTAGAGATACTTGCATTGCCGGTTGCAGCTCCTTGGATGAAAATAGCTGAGGCTATTGAGTATGCTAGAAAGATAAGGCCTAAAATCTGTTTTCCTGTGCATGACGGGATGCTACAAGTTGATAAAAGAGGTTCTACTAGATGGGCCCCTGAGCAAGTATTAAGCAAAGAAGGGATTAGGTTTACAGAGATTCTGGAAGGGGCTTCTAGAGAATTTTAGGAATAGCTATTTAATTAAGGGCCAAAATACGATATCTGCATCCTCCCATTTCTTTTTAAGAATATCAGTTAATTCCATTCGCTGTTGTTTATCTAAAATAGGGGAAACATCAGAAACCGGTGCAGTATAGTGCATTCTTTCTTTATAAGACTTGACAATACCTGTTACCAGTAATACAGCAGGAGAGATAATTTTATCTCTAACAGTTCTCTTTGGACTATAGCGAAGCAGTAGCGCACCTCCAGCATATGGAAATAAATGTTCCTCTATACCTTCCTCTTTAAGATGGAAATATTCCATAAGAGGAGAGAAAAGCTGCTCTTTTTATATTTTTCTTTCTAGTATTGTTAGTACTGGAGCAAACTATGCTGAGCTTGAATACGAGGATATTCTTCAGAGATGTCTGCTAATGTATCCTCAGATAGTTTAGTATGCCCCTGGGAGAAGAAAAAAGGAACATTGTATTTCCTGCACTGCTCTATTATTTCAGTAATCCATTCTTTTTTCATCTGTCTTGGCTTTCTTTCAAATGATCTTTCTCCACCTATGAAAACCCAGTTAATGCCTTCTAGGTTTATTTCTCCAACTCTGCCAATAAGGGGGGCGAAATTAACGAATTTTACTTTTATATTAGTCTGCCTTAGTTCATCTAACCTGTGCTTTACCCCTGCATCTTCAATTGAAGTGCCTAACCATAGATTAGGTAATTCTTTTTTGTAGATATTGTTGATGAATTCGCGCATGCGCTCTGGCCGTTTTGTCAGGATTCTGTAGGAATGCCAGTATGCCCGCTCCATTCTATTGAAGACTTTTAGTATGAAATCGAATGAGACTTCTTTATGAAATAGGTCTGACATGCTATTGACAAAGATATCTTTTGGAGTTTTGTATTTTAGAGGAAAGTCTAAGTATTCTGGATGTAAGGTTAGCTTAAAGCCATCCCTGTATTTGCCTTCTGGAGCTACTTTTTGAACATAATTAGCTAGCCTTTCTGCATAACAGTTTAAACAGCCTGAGCTAATCTTAGTGCAGCCTGTAACAGGATTCCAGCTAAGCCAACCATAGCTATTCTTGCTCATAACTTAACTTTTAGAAAAAGTGATTTAAATAGCTCACGTGAGGAGGTGTCCAGTGACCAGTGCATAGAAAGTTTACCGCACCTGTTTGAATACATCTTCAGGACAATCACGATTGATGTACCTTCCGGCCTGCATGACAACAGTGCAGCTATGGTATCCTTTAGGACTTAGAAAGGGCTTGTAATCACCGTCAACACATTTGCGTGTTCTTTCATCCAGTAAATACGCCAGAAATAAAGAGGCTCCGGCATTGAATCCGTCAGAGGTATAGCACTTTTCATACCTTATCGTCTTTGTGGACTGTGCCTTTGCCATAGCTGGTGTAAAGGCGAGCATAGAAGCTGCAACTATAGCTGATAGGATTTTCATACCTATGCTATCGAGGAGATGTTTATAAAGATTTAGTCATTTCTTTGCCATTTCATGCAATCCAATAAGATTACTCTCAGTGTCTATAAAGGCTACAATAGCTCCCATCTCGCCGACCTTCATCTTTTCTAATGCTACTTTGCCGCCCAAAGCCTTGACTTGTTTTAATGTGCTATCTATTGATTCAACGGTGATGTAATTGGTGAAGGGCTGTCTTGGCATCTTCCGCTTCATCATGCCGAGCCATTTGAAATTGGAGCATAATTGTAGAAAGATGTTTATATTTGTTAATAGAAATGTATAATAAATGACCATTAAATTAATTTACACAAAAGTTAAAGAAGCAAGTATAAGATATTATCTTATAATAAATTTGATTATCTTTTTCATAATTTACTTCTCTCTAATAATAGGGAAACCGTGGTTAGCTATAGTAGGCGGCACATTGATGATATGCCATATCATTATAAATTGTTTAAATTTTATCCATGATTCCCTAAATTATTTATACGATGAGAAAATAGATCTCAAAAAATTAATTAAAGGATATCTTGCCGGTATATTTGGATTTCTAATCTTATTTACAATATTTTATATAGCATTATCTTTATTAGGAGTGGGTTATCTTACCTATGGAAATTGTAGCGACCAATTTATTGCTAAATCGTACAATGAGTCAAATACGGTACAATCATTTTCTGGAATATTTTACTTTTCCTCAATGACTTTCTTTACTGTTGGATATGGAGATATATGCCCAATGGGATTGAACAGAATAGTTGCCATACTAAATGCTTTTATAGGACAATTTTTTATTGTAATTCTAGTTGGAATAGCCATAGCTTATTATACCAAAAAGAACTATCATAATAAATAGAACCGATAAATTGATATTAAAAATTAATCCATCCCCTTTTTATTCTGTTAAACCGAGTTATACTTAAATGCCGGACTAAGCGCCTAACCAGGCAGAAACTCACAGCCAACATCCTGCATCTTGTGGCCTTTGGGGCATCTGTAGCTCATTAAGGTGTCATCTAGCTCATAATCGTTTATATCTAATGTGATGTGCTTATCGCAGATTGTGCAAAAGCCAGTTATTTTGAACATTTTTTTATTAATTTTATAACGATACTTTTATCCTCCTGGCTTTTGGAATGTAGTTTAATATCTTTCCTTCTGTTACCTTGCCTGTGCCAATAAAGTCTTTATTGTGCTTAATTAGTGCAAAGCCTTTTACACTAGATTCTTTATCTAAATCAAAGCCCTGGAGCCATTGTTTCATCTCTGATTCATTTAATTCAAGGATATTTTTGTTGCAATATAGACCTATTAGTTGAGAGCCTTCAATGCTAAGCCTTATTTCTTTTTGATTAACAATTGTGCAGAAATATAGGCCTATTTTGTCTATCCTTAGTTTTGATAAGTCAATTTTAGAAATGTCATTAGTAATTAAATAGATTTTATCTTTATGGCTTTTTAGGAATGTATAATTTAATGGCTTAGAAAAGTCCCATTGCTCTTTTAACTTGCTAAGGATTTGCTTTACTTCTTTTTTCCTGAGGATTTTTAATTGTTGCATTGTATTGAGTTTAATACTTTTTTATTAGTATGTTAATTAATTTTATAATTTAATTTTTTAATATTTAATTAATTTGCATTTTGTGTGCACTTGGGATACTTGTCCGCTTCATAGCAGTTTCATCACTGATTAGCGGACCTTGGTAAAGCCTCGCAGTCCTAAAAAATGCTTTGCATTTTTGGGACACAAAAAATCCATAGGATTTTCTTGTGTTCGAGGCTCGTAGTGCTAGGATATAATATAAATAAATCTAATATTAATAATTACTCTTTAGATGCCCCATAAAGGATTAGTTTTTCTCATTATTTCTGCAATTTCTTTTAAAATTTCTATCTCTTCATGGGTTAAATTATGTTTTAGTTCTTTCATCTTTCTGTAATGCTCTTCTGGGATTAAGGAATAAAGAGTATCACCTTCATTTATCTGCCTGCCTGCTGTTACACCTGGCAATGAAACTGCAACCTGTTGGCCTTTGACAGCTTTTTCAACGTTTTCTTGGTTTAACTGAATTTCTTTAATTCTTGCTAGTTCTCTGCCATCTTTATCCATAACTGGCATACTTGTCCTGAGAATTCCTGCATTAACATCAACACCAACAATTGCTGGATTGCTTTGCCTGAAAATACAGCCTTTAAGTATTTCCATCTTAAATGGCCTGTTTAGAGTGTCAAGAACATTTTCCTGCTGTCTTTTCTTCTCAGATTCTTTCCAAGATTCATAGTCTTCAATAAGCTTGTAGATAACATTATTTGTTAGGAGCTTTACTTTGGGAGAAGAGCTGTCAGGAGGCAGGATGTTAAAGCCTAGAATTACTGCTGTAAATGGATCTTTATCATAGTTAGTTTCTGCATCAAGGATATCTTTTTTGCTAATATTGCCAATTGATGCACTTCTAATTGCAATGCCTTCTTCTTTTAACAATTTAGTTAGAGCTTCTAAGCTGCCTAGAGAGTCTGCTTTAATTATTATTCCTTGCTCATCTGTTTCTATTAAAACTTCTTCAACTTCATGCTTAATCTCTTGCTTAACCTTTTCTATATCATTATCTTTAACACTTCTTAGAGGCATGCCTGCAACTGCATCTTTTAACTCTGGAGCTGCTATCTTAACACCAGTTGCTGCCTTTACTTGCTCAACTCTTGAGAATTTTGCTTTCTTATCCCTCATTTCTGATAAGGGCAAAGGTTCCAGTAAAGCTCTGACTTTTGTTACAATAGCTTCATTTGGAGAGCCTATTACTATTGTGTCATTAACTGCCAAACTGCCATCAAACAGGATTAAATCTAAGGTTGTTCCTAAGCCAGATTCTTCCTTAACTTCAAGAATTGTACCTTTTGCAGGGCCTGCAAGATTAACCTTTAAGCTCTGTTCAAGATATTTTTGAGCTAGGCCTGCTATCATTACCAATAGCTCTGGAATGCCCTCACCTGTTTTTGCTGATACAGGGATTATTGTAATTTGTTTGGTAAAGTCTTCAATTCTGTCAAACCTTTCTGAGTTAAAGCCCTGCTCAGATAATTTGCCAACTAGCTCGTACAATTTCTTGTCAAGAATTTCTTTTATTGGCTCTGGCTGGGCATTAATTTTTTGTAATAAGCTTCCTTCTTTCTCCTGCCAGCCTTGGATTAAGTCTATTTTGTTTAAAGCTACTATGAAAGGTGTTTTATAAGTTTTTAGTATTTCAATGCACTCTAATGTCTGTGGCATAATGCCTTCATTTATATCTATAACTAAAATTGCAATATCTGCCAGATTGCCACCTCTTTTTCTTAGATTAGTGAAGGCTGCATGGCCTGGAGTGTCAATAAACAATAAGCCTGGGATTGTTAGCTCAATATTGAGCATGGAGAGCAAGTCACCTGCTATATTTTTAATAGTGTCTAATGGAACAATAGAAGCGCCTATTGCCTGAGTAATCCTACCTGGTTCTGTCTCGACAATACTTGTAGATCTAATCCTATCAAGAATACTGGATTTGCCATGGTCAACATGACCCATAAATGTACAGATAACAGAGCGAGTTTCCATTTTATATCACTCATTTTACGCAGTTAATAATAAGCTATTATAGGAAATTGTATTTAGAATAGGAATAATAGATGGTTTTTAAAGGTTGTTGATTTTGAGTTCAGATTAAGGATATGTTGTATAAGAAATTATATATAATAAATAGAAATTAGCACTTAATATGGAACAAATAATTAATGAGGGTAAAGCAAGAATATTTGCATCTAAAGGAAAGATTAGTGCAAAAATGGATGTATTCTATAATCCTGTGATGAAGCTAAATAGGGATATTTCAGTGTTATTGTTAAATTCTATTGGAAAGAGAAATTTGAGGGTTGCTGATCCGTTGGCTGCAAGTGGTGTTAGGACTATTAGGTTTCTTTTGGAAACTGAGAAAGGGAAAATAGGGAGTATAGCTGTTAATGATGGGAATGAGAAAGCTGTTGATGCTATTATAGAGAATTTGAAACGAAATAAGACTAATATGAGCAAGGTTGAGGTTTATAACAAGGATGCCAATATTTTCTTGTTAGAGAGTTTTGGGAATTTTGACTATATTGACATAGACCCTTTTGGAAGTCCTAATAATTTCCTGGATGCTAGTGTAAAGAAATTAGCTAAAGATGGAATATTAGCAGTAACTTCAACTGATACTTCTGCTTTAGCAGGAAGTTTTCCAGATGCTTGTATTAGGAAATATTGGGCTAAGCCATTAAGAGACTATGAGATGCATGAGATTGGATTAAGGATTCTTATCAGAAAGATACAGATTGTAGCTGGGCAATATGAAAAGGCATTAATTCCTGTTTTTAGCTTTGCAACTGAGCATTATTACAGGATATTTCTTAAATGTGCAAAAGGAAAGAAGAAAGTTGATGGGATAATAAGACTGCATTCTGGTTATAAAGATGTAGGGCCAATGTGGCTCGGTAGATTATGGGATGAAAAGATAGTAATAAGTATTTATAAAGAGTTTGATAGACATAAAGAGCAGTTTGAGAATAGAAAGGAGATCGAGAATTTTTTAGAAGTAATTAAAGAAGAATGTAAAGTAGATGTAGTTGGATTTTTTGATTTGCATAATTTGGCTAAAGAGCTTAAGTTAAAAACTGTACCAAGAAGAGATGAAGTAATTAATGCTATTAGGAAAAATGGTTATAAGGCTGCAAGGACACATTTTAGTGGAAATGGGATTAGAAGTAATATTTTCAAAGAAAAATTAAGTCAGATTATTAAGAAATTAGCCGATTGATCTTCTAACATCAATAACCTCAACTGAGCTGACTTCTGGGATTTCTAAGGCTTGTTTTTCAAGCTCTTCTGTTGAGCCTAGACTTTCATCCATGACAAATATTATGTTTAATGACTTTAGGCCAAAGGCTACAGGTTTTTCTTCTACCTTGCCAACTTCACCACCAAATTCTTTCACTAAATGGCTAACTTTCTGCTCTATTTTCTTTAAATCAGAGTCTGGACTTTTAGGCATAACTTTTAGTGTTATAATGACTTTTGCCATTGTAAATAGATAGTTCTTATTATTGAATTTTATTTTCTTATTTTAATTTGCATACGGTTGCGAACTGCGCAACATACATGTAGGAAGCTACGGCTTCCTAAATGTCTCGGAACAAAGGAAATCTCGATTTCCTAGTCTCGAAAATCGTATATTTTCGAAACATAGTTCCTCAACATGTCCGCAACATGGGAAGTTACATTACCGAAAGCGGACTAACCGCACAGCCACTAAGAGTGGCGTCGTTAATGCAAGTTATTATTTTATGTTGTTTTATTATTTTATATTTTAAATATTAATTTGGGCCGGTAAAGCCGCATTTAGCGCAGGCATATTTGGATGAGATTTGGCGGCAGTGCATGCATCTAATTATCTGGTAACTGCTGCAATTCGGGCAGTTAAATTTAGCAGTGCCTTTTTCATTAGTTATCTTTTTTTTGCATGAGTTGCAGACAAGCTCTTCCATAGGTTTTGAAATTAGAGTTTTATTTATAAATCTTCTGCTTTGAATTGCTATGTCCTAAATCTCGCTTCGCTTGGGGTTAGGTCGGGTTCGCATTTTGCTGTTTTACTGTTAGCAAAAATTCCTACTTGCAATCTCCCTTTTTGCCATATTTATTTTTATAAGATGCTCACAAAATTGACCTAACCCTACATTTAGGACATATTTGCTTTGACTGCTTAATTATGTTTAACTTGTTCATCAATTAGTAATGACAAAGATTAATAAATAGTTTAAGTAATATTAATTGTATGGGGGTTATTACAAAAAGGGAATTAAAGAAGCTTCTTGAAAGTCCTCCTGAGATACCTAAAGGGTTAGAGGAGCATATCGAGGTAAAAGTAGAAGAGGAGAAAATAGAGAAAAAGCCTCAGACTAAAATTCTAAAAGCAGAACCTGCTAAGAGAGAGAGGCTGCAAGAAGCAATAAAGACCAGAAAGGAGCTAGAAGAAACAGATGTTAAGATAAGGGCGATTGACAAGAGTTTTGATAAAAGGGATAAAGAGATAGCTGGGAAAATAACTGAGCTTGAAAGGGTTAAAGATCTTCTGGAAGAGAAAGAAAAGTTGCTGAATGAGAAAGAAGTAGAGTTGAATGCTAGAGAAAAGCAACTGATGGATTCTACTAAAGAATTGTCAAGGGATGTTTATCAGTGGAACAAGAAGAAGACTGAGATTGAGCAGGATGTAATGGAGCTAGAGAAGAAGAGGCAGATGATACTTAATCTTGAGAAAGACTGGGAGATAAAGAAAAGAAGTGTTGAGGAAGATAAAAAGGTATTATCAGAAAAAGAGCCTGAGATGCATATGAAAATTTCTGAAGTAGAGAATTATAAGAGAGAGCTTGAGATAAAAGAGGTAGAGATAAATGCTAAGCTTAAGGAGATGGAGGAGAATAGAACAGTTTTACTTGTGGAAGAAGAAAAAGTTAAGAAAAGATTAATTGAGCTGAAAGAAAAAAATGATTTGTTTAATGAAAATATGATAAAATTGATTGAGGTCAAGAAAAAGACTGAGATTGACATGTCTCAAAGGCTAAGGGAGATGCAGGAGGCTAGAAATGAGTGGCAGGCATTATTGGGAATTTTACAGGATGATGTTAAGTATGTCAAAGAGCTTGAGATAAAAATGACAAGTCCTTCTGTAATGACGGAATTACAAGATGATGCACAGCTTATAGTTAAAAAAGAAAAAGAGATTGTGAAAGAGGTTGAAAGGCTGGAGCAGGATAGAGAGCTGCTTGAGAGAAGGCAGAATGAAATATTAAGAAAGGTTGAGCAGCTTGAGGGCCTTGAGAAAGATATCGCTGCAAGAGAGGCAAAAATTGCAAGGGCTAAAGAATTGAAAGAAAATCTTGCTCTTTTTGAGAAAGGCACAGCAGAAGCAAAGAAAAAGTATGAAGAAGAGCAGCAGAGATTGAATAAGCTAATAGAGGAAGGGAATGCAAAGCTTGGCTATCTGAAAGATAGAGAGCTTGAGATAACTAGGAGAGAGACAGAGGTTAAGTTGAAAGAGCAGTGGATAGTTGATAAGGAGAATGAGCTAAAGAAAGAGAGAGAGATAATGGAAAAAGAAGGGTTGCATAAGTTTGTTGAAAGGCAGAGAGAGGAAAGAGTAATGTATCCTGAGACTGTGATGCCAAAGAATGCTGATATTGAGATATTGATAAAGCAGGCTAGAGAGCTTATTAGAGCAGGCAGGCTTGAAGAGGCAAAGAGGAATATTAAACAAATACAAGTGCTTTATTCCAGGCTTAGGAATGAAGATGAGAATAAAAGAAGAATTAATTATGAGATAATTGAGCTGCAGACTGATATTAAACTTGCTGTGTTGCAGTAAACAGTAAATTTCTTATTCTTTATTTGATGGGACATTAAGCCACTAAGTTATATCGAGAAAGTATTGGCTAAGGCTTAAATCATAGAAAACCTTTATATACTTGTGGTATATAACCATATACTTCAGGTATATAGAGGCGATTCACGTGCAAAGCTTAACTGCAAACGAGGCAAAAGTAATGGATTTTTTGGTGAGAAATTTCCATGAAAAGAATAGCATCAATGAAATAGCCAGAAGACTAAATCTCAGCCCAATGGGATCTTACAAGATTCTAAAGAAGTTTGAGAAAATTGATGCTGTAAAGGTTGATAAAATAGGCCAAGCTCTTTATTACAAGGCAAATCTTGATAGTGAAATAGGAATAAAGCTGGCTGAATTAGTTCTTGTGCAGAATGAGCTTAATAGCTATGCCAAAGTCCAGGCTGAAGATTTTGAGGTATTGAAAGAAATTACCCTGAGCTGCATTTTGTTTGGTTCAGTAATAACTAAAGGAAAAGAAGCCAATGATATCGATGTATTTCTTGTTTTAGACAGGAAAAATTACAAAGAGGTAAGCAAGAGACTTAGAGAAATTAAAGAGCGCAAACCTAAGAAAATACAGGATGTCATGGCTACAAAGGAAGATTTAATCAAAAATATCAAGCAAAAGGATGAAGTGATTCTTGACATATTGAAGACTGGCAAAGTTTTATGGGGAAGCGAGATTATTGTGGAGGCGATTAAGCATGGCTCATCTTGATAATAAGTTAAAATGGTGTTTAAATAAGGGGAAAGAGAATGGAAAAAAGCATAGAGGTTTAAGAGAAGTGAAGCCTAATCCTGAATTAGCTATGAGGCATATCACAAAAGCGCAGCACAATTTAGATGCAATGCTGCATAATAAAGGCAAATTTTCCGATTGGTCTGTAAGTGCCTCATTTTACTCAATGTATCATTGTCTATTAGCGATTCTCGCCAAGTATGGCTACGAAAGCAGAAACCAGGAATGTACTCTTGCTGCTGTGGAGATGCTAATTGATAAGAAAAAGATAGATTTGGATAAGGAATGGCTCAGAAAGATAGCCCAATTTGATGATGCGCTGAATGGGGAAGATATGCTGAGCCTGAGAGAAAGATTCCAATATGGGATTCAGATGATGATTAGTGCTGATAAGCTAAAGGATATTGAGAAAGATACAAAGGAGTTTATTGAGACTATTAGGGAAGTTTTAAAGAAGTAAAATTTAAAAAAATCTGAAGAAAAACAAGAAATTAGCAATAATTATTTCTTGTTCTTAAACGCTTACTTTAAATAAGAGATAAGTTACCCGGAATTTGCTGTACAAAATTTTTATTGTAGATTAAAAGCTGATGGTACGTTAGGACATAGTATTACAAAGATAAGTGAGAAAAGACAGAAAGAGCTTCAAATTTTTATAAAGAAATATATCAGCAAAGAAGAAAATTATAATATCAGAAATAACATTGACGCATGGAAAGGGAAAACAGTAGAGGCAGAAGCAATCAATGGCGGTTTTATTATAAAAATTTAGCATGAGGATTAAAAATGGTATTGGAAGAGAAGATTTTGACATATCTCACTACATATGGAAAAGAAAACAAGTATAAACTAGCAAGAGCATTAAAAACAGATGTGGCAGAAGTAATTAAAGCTTTAGATATGTTAGAACAAGCGGGTAAAATAGAAACTAAAGAAGGTAAAGCAATGCTTGTAAAAGAGCAATCAAAAGAAGAACATGAAGAAGAAAAGCCTGAAGAAATTAAAACTGAGTTGGTTAAAGAAAAAATTGCCGAAGAAGAAAAGCTTGAGGGTACAGTAAAATTTTATAACCAGAATAAAGGCTTTGGCTTTATTAGAGGAGATGATGGAAAAGAATACTATGTTCATGAAAACGGATTAAAAGAAGGTGTTACTATAGACGCAGATGATAGAGTTTCATTTAAGGTTATTCAGGACCCTAAGGGTCTAAAAGCTGAGGAAGTTGAAAAGAAAAGCTAAGATGTTACCAAAGGCAAAAATAAAGCTTAAAAAAGGGAAGCTTAAAGCAATGGTAAAGTACCCTGCAGTAGGAAAAGCTGAAATTGAGATAATTAATATAGAAGAAACTAGCAAATTAAAGGCGCTAATTAAAATCCCATTCTTGCTCAAAGCAAAACTTTTCGGATTGTTAAAGTTGAAAAAGGAGGAGAAAGATGAAAAAGGAAAAGGATGAAGAGAAAAAGGGAATTGCTGAAAGCTTCTTAGAAGGAATACCCTTTCTTGGAAATTTGGTAAAAGAACTTGGAAAAACTGAAGTTTTCCAGGAAAGGTTTAAAGAAATAAATGAAAAAATAGAAGAAAACCTAAGAAAAGGAGAAAAGAGATATGTTAGTGTTGAAGGAAACATCTCAATAAGACCACTTGCCCTGAGACCGATTTCTAGGAGATCAATAATAGATGAAATAAAGAATGAAATTCCAGAAGCCGAGCTTGAGGTAGGAAAAGACTATGCTTACGGGAAAAAGGCTGACAAATTAATTTTCACAGCAAAAGTCCCTGACGAAAATGTAGATACTAGTGTAAAAGGCAGAACCTTATACGTAAAGGGGACAGACTTTCAAAAAAAATTCAGATTGCCTGATTTTTATAAAGAGGTAACAAAAAGGCAATATAAAAATGGAATTTTAACTCTTGAGTTGACAAAATGACTATTAAGGTTGACTCTGATAATTTAAAGGAAGGCTTACTAGGCTTAGTCATTGCATTAGTTGAAATACTTAAAGAAGTTTTGGAAAAGCAGGCAATTTATAGGATTGAAAGCAACTCGTTAAGAGAAGAAGAAGCAGAAAAACTTGGCCTTGCTTTTATGCAGCTTGATGAAACAATTGAAAAAATCAAGAAAGAAAATAATTTGGAAAAAACAGCAAGCAAAATAAGGGCTGATTTAGATAATTTAGTTAATAATAGCATTACAAAATTAATTGAGCCAGTAAAAGAAGAGGTTATTGAGCATGTCAGATGATGCCTTATATGTTTATGGGATAGTTGAAAACAGCTTTTGCAATGAATGGAGCGAAATTGGACTGGAAAGGAAAGAGGCTTACACAATAAATGAAGGAAACTTTAATGCTCTTGTTCACAAATGCAAAGAAAAGGCATACATATCTAAAGACCCAAAAAAAATCAAGGAAATGATATTAAGCCATAACTTAGTTTTGGACAAAGCCATGGAAGATTTTAATGGGGTTATTCCAATGCATTTTAATACCATCATTAAAAGAGGGAAAAGTTCTGCCCAATCTAGCCTTAAAATGTGGATTAGCGAGAATCAAGAAAATCTGCAAAGTATATGGAGCAGGGTAAAAGGCAAGCGAGAGTATGGCATAAGGATTTACTACGATAAAAATAGGTTGTTTCAAGAAGTGTCAAATGAAAATTCTGTAAGAGAACTTGAACTGCTTTCCAATGAAAAAAGTCAAGGCTTGAGGTATCTCATGCAAACAAAGGTTAAATCAACAATTAATGAAATTATGCTAAGCAAAGTTATAGAATCTAAAAAAGAATTTCACAATGAAATTAATAAAATAACAAAAGATGTAATCGAAAATAATACAATAATTTTATTGGCTGAAGAAAAAGATTTGCTTATGAGTTTATCTATTTTGGTTGATAATCAACAGCTTGAAGAAATTAAAAAAATTTTATTATACGATGTTTTTTCATTTCAGTTTGTTGGACCATTTGCACCATACTCTTTTGTAAACAATGACACAAGGCAATAATATTGGAATTGTGGAATTAATAGATAGAACATTAAATAAAGGAGTCATCTTAAATGCAGATTTAATTATAACTGTTGCAGACGTGCCTCTGCTTGCTGCAAATTTAAGATTGGCTTTAGCAAGCGTTGAAACAATGCTAAAATATGGTATGATGACTGATTGGCTAAGCACTTCATTAAATAATGAAAATAAACTATTGGAAACTGTTCAGATTAAAAATTAAGTTTTGTAGCTAAAGTGGAGACAAATCTATTTAGTGATTGTAAAAGAAAATCTTGCTGACATTTTAAATGCGCTTTGTAATACTCTAGTTATATTGCTGATTTACTTGGGTAAGCAAATTACTTTAATAAACTTATCTATTTAATCTTCTACTTCCATTCACTGTGGTTTCCTCTAACAATTAGCACACTCCATCTGCATTTTCTTTATTGAGGCACACTCCTCAGCTTCATTGTGTATTTCTTTATAATTAAAACACCGGACTTATAATATTTAATATTAAAATACTGTGCTAATTATCTTCTCTTTTTCATTAATTTCAAATGTCTTGCCAATAAAGGATTCTATTGCGTAGATGTTGGAAAGGCAGTGTTTGCTTATAGCTGAGGTTTTAATTTTTGAGCTTGCAAATACCATGAAAGGTAGTAGTTGATCTGCAAGGTAATGGTCAACTGGGGCTTTGCTTTCTATCTCTGCAATTAATCTTTGGGCTGCCAAGCTGCCAATTTTTTCAGATGGAATGCCTTTCTCGCCAAGTGCGTCAGAGCCTATTATGACTGGATTTAGAGTATCTATGTCATTCTTATTCTTAGAAAAGATTGCCCACAAAACTATGCCAGAGCCTGTTGAAGCTGATTTAGAGTATTCTTCTCTTATTTGGATTGGACAATTGTACTTAGCTAATATCGATTTTGATGCCAAATACTGTCTTTCAGCTACTTTTGCAGCCTGTAGATCAAAGGATGCATGAGAAATACCTTTTATATGCATAAGATGGTGTTGTTCAAGCAGCTTATAGCCTTTTATTTTATTTCTAGTATATTGCATGAATTCGTTGAATGCAGTGAAATTAGAAAGTTGGTAAAAAGGTGTTATATTTAGCTCTATTTTTCCTTGGCCTTTAGGATAATAGCCACGTTGCTTTAGGCTAGATTTAATATTGCAGAATTTTGAGAGATTTGGCAAAAAGACTTGAGAGAAATAGTCATAAGGCTGGGCAAATTTAACATCTGTGCCGCCTGTAATGCTAAGCTTGAAGTTTTTATAGAATATTATTGGGAGTAATAAAGATTGTAAGAATAATGGGATTGAACCTGCTGTCTCAAGATCAATTTCTAAAGAAGTGCCTTGAGGTTTTCCTGGGTAGAATTTCACATAAGTAGAGCCAAGCTCTGCACCTTCTGCATGAGCATTGCAAAACTTTTCAGCTGATTTAATGCACCAAAGATGCTGGTTTTTCAAGCCTGGCTCTTGCCGACCTTTTCTTATGTTATCTATTTCAAAAGGTTTTCCAGTTAAGATTGAGAATGCAATAGATGTTCTAAGTATCTGACCACCGCCTTCCTCATATGCTCCGTCAAGTGTTATCATTTTAGTTTACTTTGTGCAAAGGTTTTTATAAAAATATACTATTTTTGCATGTATGAGTAAATATATTGCGATTTTATTGGTTATTGCGATTTTGTTGGCATTTACTGCAAAAGCACAGGAACTAGAATATAATATTTATGATTTCAAAGTAAAGTATGGCAGTGCGCTTGTAGTTAACGATATGATATTTAAGGGCAAGGCTAATATTAGCACTGTTATAAATCTTGCAAAAGATGCAAGAGGCATATTGCTTACTATAAATAATGAAAATATTGAGCCTGAGATTATTGAGCATGAGACAAATAAGCTTTTAAAGATTAATAGGAAGAATGTTGAAAGAGTAAGGATAAGCTACATAACACAAGAAATAATAGATGAAAATGAGTTTTTAACAAATATTAAAGCTAATTTTCCTACAGAACTCTTACAAGTTAGCCTTACTCTGCCACAGGGAGCAACCTTAGATAGGCCATTAGTTAAGGCTGAGAAAGATTCTGGCAGCATTTACCCTAAACCTGATAAAGTTGATATTGATGAGCAGTCAGAGATTTTTATCTGGGAAAGAGGGAATTTTAAAACTGGGGATGAATTGTCAATATACGTGAAATTTAAGCAGAGAGCAAGTCTTTTATGGCTGGGAATCCCCTTAGCGATGTTTTTCCTTGTATTGATTTTTTATATTTATTATTTAAGACAGCAGACAGTAAGAATTAAATTAAAAACGAAGAAAAAATGAAGCTACATAGTAAAATTTATAGGAACATTTTAAGGATTTTAGTAGTGTTCACTATTCTATTTGCAAGCAATATAATCGTTAATGCATATAGTGAAGAAAGAGTTTTACCTGATGACCCTTTATATAAAATAGATATTATCCTAGAGAAGTTAAACCTATTTTTAACTTTAAATCCCAATGAAAAAGTTGAAAGAGCATTATTATATGCAAATGAGAGAATCAAAGAAGCAAATGCTATGCTTACAATAGGAAAGCTTGATAAAGTAGAGGAGGTTTTAATTGTGAATTCAGAGCTAGTTTTGATATTGAATAATAATATAAAAAAGATTAAAGCTGATAATGCAGAAAATGAGTTAATAGAGACATTGAAAATAGGAAATAGTATAGAAGAGTATAGATTTAACCTGGATGGACTGAAAAATGAGATTGAGACTAGTGGAGAGAAACCCTGGGCTGAGGAAATGAGCAGATTAGTCGAGATTGATAGAGAGGAGATTAAAGCAAGCATTGAGAATAAGAAATTAAAGGCTATAATCAAGGTAAAGGCTATAAATGAGTTTAATCAGTCAGAAGCTGGGAGATATTTAGAAGAATTGGAAAAGAGATATGGCTTAGGAAATGAGGAGAAGAGCAGAGTAATTAGGTCATTAAGCAGAACTAAAGAGTATATTAGAAAGGCAAGGGAGAGGCTTGAGATTGCGCATGATAGAGGTTTTAATACAGATGATTTGGCAGGAAGATTGGATAAGATGGAAAAAGAGATTGATAATATAACTATATCAGATGATAGTTATGAAAAGATAAAGGAGATTGCTAGGAAAGCTAATGATATAACAGTAGAGATAATAGCTGAGAAAGATGGGAGAAAGTTTGAGAAGGAATTTTTAGAGAAAGCAGATAAGGTTTTGGCTGAGATTAAGGTAATAAAAAAGGAGATATAGTCACTGGCGTTCCTTAGTTTCCAGTTAACATCTGCATCAAACATTTACTTTAACTGAAAACTATAGTCACTAAGGTTCCTGACTTTTCCATAGGAAAAGTAGAGTCACTTTGCTCCTAACTTTTCCTTATAGGAAAAGTATAAAAAGAAAGTAATATTGCATTAGGAGTATGGAACTGCTAATTGTGGGCATAGACCCTGGAACAACAAAGGCTTATGCTATATTTAACATTAAGAAAGAGTTAATAGCATGCAAGTCTAAAAAAGAATTATCATTAAATGATCTTATAGCTGAGATTTCTGGATATGGCAAGGTTTTGGTTGTTGGAACTGATAGGAAGAAAGTGCCTGAGTTTGTTGAGAAATTTGCTACGAAGATAGGGGCTAAGCTAATAGCACCAGAATATGATTTGGAGGTTAAAGAAAAGCTTGAGCTTACAAAAGATTATGAAGCAAAGAATAATCATGAGAAGGATGCTGTTGCTTGTGCTTTAAATGCTTATAAGTCTATTAGCAACATTATTGCAAGAATTGAGAGTTTTGCTAAATTGTATAATAAAGAGAGGATAAAGGATAAAATAATTGAATTAGTTATATTGCATGATACGAGTATAAAATTGGCTGCTGATTTGGTAGAGAAACCTGAAGAGGAATATGTAAAAGAGAGCATAAAGGTTCTTGAGAAGAAAATATTCCTGGAGAGCGATTTTTTGAGATTATTGAATAAGCTTAGAGAGAAAGAGTACGAGATTAAGCTGATAAAAAGGCAGAATGAAAGAATTAATAGTGAGCTTATGGGTTTGATGGAAAAAATTGAGCTAAATCAGGGAATTGATAATATTGCTAAATCTGAGAAACTGTTTAATAGGTTACATAAAAGAGTAAATACTCTCTATAAAGCTTTGGATGAGAGGTCTGTGAGTTTAAGAAGGATGCGAGAGAGATTTTCAAGGCTTAACAGCATAATTTCAAAGATAGGAAAGGATTTTGTACTGGTAAAAAGGCTAGAGAATTTTGGGCAAATGGAGTTTAGGAGAAAGGAGAAAATACTTAATATAAACTATGGCGATGTTTTACTTGTTAATACTGTTTCTGTCTATAGCGAGAAAGTTGTTGATATGCTAAAAGATAAGGTTTCAATTGTTCTTTTTAGGAAAAAAACAGGAGAAGAGATAAGAAAGAAATTTATATTTATTGATGCAAATAATGTTGAGATTTATCAAGATATGTATTTTGCAGTTGCAAATAAAGAGCAAATAAAATATGAGTTATCTAGAATGGATAGATTGCACAGGGTTATAGAGGAGTATAAAGAGGAGAGAAGAAAAATGTCTTAAAATTTAAGACTGATGAAGGCTGGCATAGTTGAGAGACTTTCTTTTTCCAGAGCTGATATCTTGAAGGATAACTTTTTTGCCAAGTGAAAGAATTTTATATTCTCTGCCAAGATGGATTAGTTTTTGGCCTTTTTTAAGATTTGAAAGCCTGAATAGAACATTTATTCTGTAAACCGATTTGCTTGTAATGTGGCTTTGGGAATAAAGACTTTGGCTAATCTTTAATTCACCTGGAACGTGTTTTTTAAGTACTTTGCCAATATTTTGGAGATAATGTTGAGAAGATAAGTATATGTCAATGCCTCCTTTAACATGCTCTTCTTTTGCAATAAAGGCTTTATTGTCTTTCTTTATTTTATTCCTTACAAAATTTAATAGCTCATAGCTTGGGTTTCTAAGCTGCAATATGCCTTCAAAATAGTCTTTTCTCATTGTAATATTGAATTCTTGTTAATATTATATTTTTTTGTTGATTATTTTTTATAATTTGCACTTTCCTTGTAATTTTTAATTTTTAATTTGCATTTAATTGACTTATTGCTATGTCTGTCCGCATCATGGGAAGTTACATTACCGAAAGCGGACTACTCGCATAGCCTCGTAGTCCTAAAACCAAGAAAAGCAAAGCTTTTCTGGTCCAGAAAATCCAAAAGATTTTCTAGGAAATGCTTTGCATTTTTGGGACACAAAAAATCCATAGGATTTTCTTGTGTTCGAGGCTCGTAATGCAAATTATTAGTAATGTAAGTATTATTACTGTAAATTATTGTTTTAGGAGTGTAATGCAAATAATCTCAACTACTCAAACTTTATTAATATATATTCAAAATCTTTATATAGTTTCCTATTGGTTTTTAGTAGTTGGCTATGAAAAGGGCAAAGAAATCAAGGACAAAGTTAGATAAAGTCAAAATTAAGGCTTTTCTTAAGAGAGCTTGGTATTTTATATGGGAAGAGGATAGTGTTTGGAGCTGGTTGGCTAATATTGCTATTGCTTTTGTGCTGATTAAGTTTATAGTCTATCCTGGGCTAGGCTTTATTTTGTCAACAACACACCCTATAGTTGCTGTTGTATCTAGTAGCATGGAACATCCAGGCAGTTTTGAAAGCTGGTGGAAGCAGCATGAAGAGTTTTATAAAGAGTATGAGATAAATGAAAAAGAGTTTAAGACCTATATCTTTTCAAATGGGTTTAATAAAGGGGATATAATAGTGCTTAAAGGCATAGAACCAAAGAATATAAAAATAGGAGAGGTGATAGTTTTTGATGCAGGAAAGTCAGATCCTATTATACATAGAGTGATAAGAGGCTGGAAAGAGAATAATGTTTATTATTTCCAGACAAAAGGGGATAATAATGCTAGAAGTTTGCCTGGCATTGAGACAAGGGTTAGAGAAGATAAAATAATAGGAAGGGCAGTTTTTAGAGTGCCTTTGCTTGGATATATTAAAATCTGGTTTGTGCAACTATTACAACTTTTTAGCAGGTGAGGTATGTTTTGTCAGAAGTGTGGAAGTTTATTGAAGCCTAAGTTAGAGGGGAATAAGAAGGTAATGGTTTGCAGCTGTGGGTATAAATCTAAGAATACAAATGCAAGGATAAGTGAGAAGAGCAGGCGAAAGGACAAGGAGCTTGAGGTTGTAGAGAAAACCAGAGACTTAGAGACTTTGCCTGTAATGGAAGCTAAGTGCAATAAATGTGGCAATAACAAGGCTTATTACTGGCTATTGCAGACAAGGGCAGGTGATGAGCCTGAAACTAAGTTCTTAAAATGCCAGAAGTGTGGGCATACATGGAGAGATTATGATTAAACTATTTCTCAAAAGATATTTAAAGGATTGCAAGTTTTTAGGAATTAATGAGAGGAAAATTAATAGCTTTTGAAGGGCCTGATGCTTCTGGCAAGACTACACAAGTTAGTATTCTAAAGGATAGGTTAAGGAAAGAAGGGAAAAATATTGTGGTGTTTAAGTTCCCTACCTATAAAACTTATTATGGAAAATTGTTGAAAAGATACCTTAAGGGAGAGTTTGGAAGGGTAGAGGAGGTTAGCCCTTATCTTGCTGGGGTTCTTTATGCGCTTGACAGGCTTGCGATGAGACAAGATATTGTTAATGAGCTAAATAAAGGCAAAATTGTATTATTTGACAGGTATGTTGCATCAAGTAAAGCTCATATGGGTGCCAAAATAAAGAATAGCAAAAAGAGAGAAGAATTTATACAATGGCTTGAGCAGCTAGAGTTTGGAAAGAATAAAATGCCTCGAGAGGATTTAATTATTTTTTTAGAAGTGCCTGTTGAAATTACACTTGCTTTAATGCAAAAAATGGGGAAGAAGAGAGATATACACGAAATAAATTTAAAATATATTAAAGCAGTATGGGAAGTTTATAGGGATATTGCAAGGAAAGAGAGATGGGCAAGAATAAAGTGCATTGATAATGGCAAGATGCTTAGCAGAGAGAAGATTGCTGAGGAGATTTATAAGAAGGTTAGAGAAAAGCTATAGATTGATGAAAATAATTGATAAATAAGTTAATGTTTAATAACAACTTTTTTCTTTTTATTCAAAGGCTCAATAACCAAAGCATCAAATAGATCAACCATTTTTCTTACAAAAGGATTTTGAAGATTTAGTTTATACAGTTTTGCATTTCCTATTATCCTAGTAGGCTTTACTAGTTCTAAATCAAGCAAGTCTTTCCATATCCTGAATAATGTTGTTCTTCCAATACCTGAGCCTTCAGCTATGTCTGAAAGAGAATAGTCTAGTTCCCTGCCTTCTATTAGAAATTCTAGTACTTTAATTCTTGGAGTGTTTCCAATTGCCTTGGTAAATATTGTCTGTTGCATAAAGGGTAATAACATCAATTAGTATTTAAATGTTTCTATTTTGGAACATATAAGTTCCATATTTGGAGTAAACCTTTATAAATTTACACTAATTGCACATTTTAATGGATAAAAACTTTATTATGAAAAGGTTTTTAAGAAAATTAATTAATTTAGATATTTGGGGTGGCAGGCATACAGAGTTAACTAATTTAAAGAAAGCTATCCCAAAGCATCTTAGAGGAGAAAAAATAACCGAGGAGGCAATTAAGGAGTTAGTTAATATGGAATTTATAAATATTAAGAAATCAACTGGAGAAATTCATGTTTCATTAAATTCAAGTAAACAACAAGAAATTTATGATTTTATTAAAGATTTATAGGTGTAATAGAATGAAAATTAATATAGGCAGTACAAATCAGAATAAGGTTAATGCTGTTAGAGATGCGTTTTCAAAGTATTTTAAAAATGTTAAAATAAGTGCAATTGAGGTTGATTCTGGAGTTAGCAATCAGCCAATGAGCATGAAAGATATAGTGAAAGGGGCTAAAAATAGGGCTGTTAATGCTTATACTAAGGATTGTGACTTTTCAGTTGGGGTTGAGGCTGGGTTGTTTGTTTTTCCAGAGGTGAAAACTAGTTATTTAGATGTTAATTGCTGTGCTATATTTGATGGCAGGAATTTCTTCTTAGGCTTAGGGCCTGCTTTTGAATACCCTGAAAAGGTGCTGCATAAGATTATTACAGAGAATAAGGAAGCAAGTGATGCTTTTGATGAGTTTAGCGGCTCAAAGAATATAAAGCATAAAGAAGGGATAGTTGGAATTCTGACAAAAGGCAGGATGAAAAGGCAAGAATTTATAGAGCAGAGTGTTTTAATGGCTTTAACAAGAGTGGTGAGCAAGGAGATGTATGAGTGAGTAAAAATTTAATATATTCTTTGTTATAGAGGATATAACCAATATTTCTCATAGAAAGCCATTGAATTTAGTATTTCATCAATTTGATAAGGTGTAAAAGCGTAGTCCATCTCCTTTTTTTGGATATGACGTTGCATGAGTTGTAAGTTTTGTATAACTTCTCTATGCATTGATACAGGAATGGGAATTCTTTTTTCCTCTAATTTCCGAAGTAAGTCCTCACATAATTCATTTAAAGCTTCATAATCTGCCTTATACTGTGTAATTCCTGGGTATAGAACTTCTTCTAGATTTTCCTTAACTAAAGCATCTTCCATGTTAATAATTAACTTTATTTCTTCTCCCAGTACATATCCTTATATTGAGGATACATGGGATGTTCTCCGCAGTTAAAGTCGCACTTGTGTTTTGGATGGTTGTGAGGATAATAGCCAGTAAGCTTTCCTTTTAGCATATTGAAGATGTCTGTTTTTATTATAAGTGCTGCAATAATTAAGGCTATGGCAATAATTGCTGCAGGTGTAGAGTAGTCATTAACTACTACATTTCTTTCAACAACCTTATGCTGGTGGCATTTGAAATCAGAGCCACAGTAATTGTCTGCAGGGCATTGAGAGTCATAAGAGCATTGCCTTGAGGCAAAACCCAGAAGCCACCATAGGACAATAAGGACTATTACTGTTATTAATACTGCAATGCCTATATTTGCTTTCTTATGCAATATTTTATTCATAGACGAGAAGATATTAGGAGTGTATTTAAATTTTGTGACAGAGCAGGCTCTGTAGAAAATCTCTCTATCTAGGGTTTTGCCATCGGCTCGCATTTTAATGTTGAAGCTGTTAGCAAAAATTCCTACTTGCAATCTCCCTTTTTGCCTGATATTATGTTTAGAAGATGCTCGCAATGCTCGAACAAAGTTCGGCACCAACTTCGTTGGAATTGATGGCAAAACTACATTTTCTACTAAGCCGAAGAGCAAAAGGAGATTTAATTATAGCTAACAATCTCTATCTTTAGATTAGGGTATTGCTCAAGGCATGCTTCCTTGAGGTTTTCCATGAATTGAGAGCTAACTGAATTTATATTTTTAAGATTTGGGTTTAGAGCTGGAATGCTTGGGTTGAATTGCTCTAGCTTCCAAGTGCAGTTGAAATGCCTAATGATCTTTGCCATCTTTAGGATGTCGTCTTTCCTGTATAATAAGCCCGGAACTATTGTTGTCTTGAATTGTATTTGAAGCTTATCATTATTATTTTTTAGCAAAGTTAATGTTCTTCTTAGATTCATAAGAATTTCATCTGTATCAACAAAGAATGTCTTTGATTTAGTAATCTTTTCAAAGATGTCTGATTCTAAAGGGGCTTTAAACTCTATGCTGATGAAGTTTATCAACTCTTGCCTGATTAATTGCCTTAACACAAGAGGCTTAGAGCCATTAGTTTCTATGCCTGTCCTTAGAGAGAAGAGTTTTGCAAATCTTGCTAATGTTAGCACTACATCCCTCTGCAAGCATGGCTCAGCGCCAGTAAATAAGACTGCATTTGATATATGTGAATTAAGCTTTATTGCCTCTTTTATATCCCTAATGTCTATAAGAAATTCTTCCTTAAAATCTAGGATAGTAGGCTTGGTGCAAGAGGGGCATTTGAAATCGCAGCCTGCAAAAAAGACACCTAAGCAAGTGTTTCTAGGCCATAATGTTTCAGAATTTAATAGCACTCCTGCAATATAGCCTTGCATTTTATTCCTCTCCAAGAAAATCAGAAGATTTTCTGGACCCAAAATTCTTTTTGGAATTTTGTGGTTTTAATTCTTGGCTTTCATCTTTTGGCTCTGGCTTGTCATTTGCTATATAGCCATCTAAAGTTGTGTTCATCCTAATTGTCTTGTAGCTTATTGGCTTACTCTTGTTTTTATTTTTCTTTTCCACACTCAACACCCCTTTACAAATTATTTTATTATTAACTTTTATTTTCTTATTTTAATTTGCACTCTTTATTTTTTGTTTATTTTATTTTTATTATTAATTATTATTATATTTAATTATTTTTAAAATTTCTTAAGATATTTTTTATTATTATTTCTCTTTTAGGCTGCTTAAGTCTATTGGATTGTCTTGCTGGTATTCCAGGCCATTCTTTAGGGCTATCTCTGCTTTCATTAATTCTAGACCAATGTCTAAAGCGTGAGGGATTAGTGAGACAATGTTTTCTCTGATAAGGATGTCACGCATTTCAGTTGCGGTTTTTGCCTTATAAATGCCAAGAGTTTCTTTTTCAGGAGATGTGTGCTCAACAATAATGTGCTCGTCATCAATTGAGATGATCAAGTTGCCTCTGGGATCTAATTCATTTAAGTGCCATTGATATTTTCTTATGTATTTCTCAACTATTTTCTGGCATCTTTCCCATGAATCATCGTAAATGTGAGCTGATTGGGAGAGGATAACCATACTGCCAAGGCTAATATTAGTTTCATTTCTGCCTTGTTCTTTTAAGCCCTGGACAACCTGCTGCCTTACCTCTTCTTGCAACATTCTTAGGCCAAAGGCATTTTCTGGATAGCCTTCAAACATGTCATGGCTTCTAAAAATTGAGGTCATATGCAACTTATTATCCCTAATTCTAAACCAGATATGATTTAAGCAGGGAGAGCCGCCAATAGTTAAGTCTTGGGTAGGATCCCAGAGAGAAATAACTACAGCTCTTGAGATTGGTTGCTTTATTAGCTTTTCAACTGCACCTTTTACCTGGTCAACATTAAACCAGCTTCTCATTCTGCTGCCATAAGTATATTCATTCTTATGAATGCCGCCTTTAACATCTCTAGTAATTCTTGGAATGTATTCTCTGATATGCTTCTCATCACCTGGAAAGTATTCTTCAAATTTGAAATTATATGGATCTTCTTCAGTGATAATTGATAGAACATTAATAAGCTCTTTCTGCTGGTCATCATAATGTGTTTCAGAGAGCTTGCCAAATTTTAAAATTATATCAAGGATTTTTAGCCATGCTTCACCAATTGTTTTGCCCCTTACAATGTAGCCTATGTCCTCGCCAATATACTTTATTGCTTTTTCTTCTTGCTTTAAGAGAACCATTGTTTGCCTAGGTTTTTTTGGAACTGGAAGATTATCAAAATCTAATTTAGTAATATCCTGGACACGGATAGCTACAACAGATTCCCTTAGCAGGTTTAATGCATCTTCAGGAATGTCTAAATCAATATAGCCTTCATACTGAGAGTTAACGCGCCAGCATGGTTTTTCAGTAACATCTGTTTTTCCTTTATGGAAGCCTTTTTCAAAAAAGTCCATCAGAACTATGCCTGAGCGTGAAAAGTCAACGCCTGTAATAATAAGATGGGTTATCTGAGGATTAGCTAATAAATTTCTTATTAATAAGTCAAGGCCACGCTCTGCTGAGAATAACTGGCCGAGGACTGCATATTTTTTAGGGTCTAGTTTCTTGGCTAGCTCTGATGCTTTTGTCCAAAGAGAAATTATGCCAATATGGCCATTAGGATTACCAATTATCAGCCTTGAGCCTTTATATAAAGGTTGAAACACCATAACACACCACCAGATAGGAAAACTTTGTAATATATTAAGAGGTATATAAAGGCTTTGGAAGTTATTATGAACTTTTTTCTGGCTTTTCCAGTAATCTTTCTATTAGACCTGGCTCTTCATTCATGGCATTTAAAAGCTTATGCCATCTCATCCTTTTTTTATAATGAACATAATCCCACCAGTATTTGGATAGTCCTAAAATTATTTCAGGTAAGCCAACATCTTTTGGATTCAACTGGAATATTGATGGTACATATTTTCTTATAGTAATTGGTAGATGCTTTCCCATAGTAAGTATTATTGAATTCCCTGTAGTAACTGCTAGTATACCATCTATCAATACTATAGTTGGTGTGTATCTTAATAAAAATGAACTAAGATAGGACTTATAATCATTTAATCTGATTATCAAATTTCTTCTGTGTATTTTATCAGTAGAAGATTCATGAATCTTAATATATCTAACTAAATCTGCACCTGCTAGATAATCAACAACTGTTTTAGCATTACTAATTAAGTTTTCTCTGTTAAACAAGTGATGGGTTCGTAAAGCAATATATTTTAAGAGTTTTGGGGGTTTTATAGGTTTAGAATTACTAAGTGAAGTTTTTCTACTATATCCTTCAGAATAGTCTCCTCTATAATATTGATAATGACATAATGAAGCAAAATATTTTATAAGCGGAGGTATGGTCATTAATCCTCCTTGTAAAAAAATCGAGGCATTGTCTAGATTGTATCCTTCAATAATTCGTTCTAAACCAGCTACAGCTAGTGCATGAGTTAGAAATCTTTGTCCGACAGCAATACCATATGCTGCATAATCTCCTATTTTTCCTAATAAAGTTCTGTTACTATCCCTAGCTTTTTCCTCAGCTTTTTTTATTTCTGTAAAAATGTCTCTACCTGTTACATAGTCTAGAAGTAATCTAAGTTCACCATCATTCTCCTGAGTCATTAAATTTTTAAGATTTATGGCTAATTTATAAGATTTATGCTTTTTGGTATTTTTATTAGATGAATTTTGAGTTATCCTGCCTTAAACTCTGACATAGAAATCTTTTTGTGCTCTAAAACCTTACCATTTTCTGAGGATATTTTTAGGTTTATTACTCCTATGCTTTGTATTATAAAACTAATATTATATACCTGTCCTTGTTCTATTGTTTGCAGGATAAGAATGGTTTTAACTGGTATTTCTGCTGTGTATTCCTTTTTTAAGAAATCCTCTGCAATATCTAAAGCTTCTTGAGGATCTATTTTTATCTTTGAAATTTCTAGTTTTTTAATAATATCTTTTTCTTGCTTAAATACCTCTAAATCAGGTATGATTTTTATATCCTTGCCTTCTTCAAGGATAAAGGTTGTGATAGTGTCTGATTCCTTATTGTAATAGCCAATTTGCCAGATGTTCTTGTTAGCGTCATCTAAAAGCTTAAAGGCATGAGCTAGATAGTGAGTTTTATGAGTTTTGTTCCATTCTTTGAATTCAGGAGTGTTCTCTAAGAATTTTAATTTTGAGAGGATGTCCATTTTATGAGAAAAATATTGTAGATTTAAAAAGATATGCTATTTGAGTAATACTTAGGTGTTATTTTAATAATGATTTTATTTTATCTCTTAATGGCTTTAATTCTTCATCAGATAATCTTTTTCTATGTGGGCTGCCTTCTGCTTTTGCATATAAACCTCTAATGCCAGTTGTGCAAGGCAGAATATGAAAATGGATGTGAGGCTCGGTTGCTAACTTGCCAGTGTTCATGCCTATCAACACATCATGATTGAAATGTGTTTTAATTATATTCTTTAATTTATGCAGATAGTCAAATATTGCTTTCAGTTCCTGGGGCTTTAGTTCGTTAAACTGTTCAACATGCCTTCTGGGAAGAACCATTAGATGAGGCTCTTTAAGAGGTTCGTGGTTTAGGCAACAGACAATTAAGTTGTTATGATAGAGTAAAGTTGCTTCATGATTGGCTAAATTACACATATTGCATTGCATAAGGCTGGGATAATGTATTTTATTATATAGTTTTCTGTTTGATTTCTGAAACTATTTTTTGAGACGCCTGTGGCTAATGGCACTCTAGAATTTATTTTTAGATACCTATACTTTTCGTTTATGAAAAGTCAGGAACACTAGTGACTATAGTTCTGGATAGAAATTATTTAAGAATTTATTCTTAATTATGATTTATATTTCGAAAATCTACAATTTTCGAGACCCGAAATGCAAGCATTTCGTTGTTTGCAAGTATAAATTTTTGATATATTTTTTAAATAAATCTATTTTAAATTTGCATTATGGGTGCGAACTACGCACCATACTAGGTCTGCGACGCCTTGATAAAGAAAATCTTTATAAAGGCTTAGATGTTAACTCTTAGATATGGTAAGTGAGGCTGTGAAAAGAGAGCTGGAGAAGCAGCAGTACAGGTTTGTTGGGGATAAGGGGCATAGTGCTGTCAAAGTATGCCATTATACTAAGAAGTCTCTGAAAGATGAGGATTTTTGCTATAAGCAGAAGTTTTATGGTATAAAGAGCCACAGATGTGTGCAGATGACTACTTCTATTGGGTGTGCAAATGCCTGCATGTTTTGCTGGAGAGATCCTATAACTCATCCACAGAATGATCTGCATGAAATAGCTGATGAGCCTGTACAGATACTTGAGCAGAGCATGGATGCACAGAGGAAATTAATGCTTGGCTTTAAAGGCAATAAGATGACTAATATGGAGAAGTATGAAGAGGCACAGGAGCCAATTCATTTTGCATTGTCATTAGTTGGAGAGAGCATAACATACCCCAGGATAAATGAGCTAATAAAAGAGATAAAGGCAAGAGGTAAGACAAGTTTCTTAGTGACAAGAGGACAGCATCCTGAGAAATTGGAAAGTTTAGAACCACCAACACAGCTTTACATCTCAGTTGATGCGCCTAATAAAGAGCTTTTTAATAAGATTGACAGACCATTTTTTAAAGATGGGTGGGAAAGGTTAAATAAAAGCCTTGAGATTCTTAAAACAATGAAAGATAAGACAAGAACTGTGTTTAGGATTACTTTGATAAAAGGGATGAATGACTGTGATTTAGAGGGTTATGCTAAATTGGTTGAGAAAGGAGATCCGACTTTTATAGAGGTTAAGGGATATATGTATGTTGGGGGTAGTATGCAGTTCCTAAAGCCAGAGAATATGCCTAGTTTCCAAGATGTAATGGAGTTTGCAGAGAAGATTTGCGAGTTAACAGATAGGGAGATAATTGACAGCAAGGAGGAGAGTAATGTTGTTCTTGTAATGAAAGAGGATTTTGAAGGAAGGATGATGGAGTTTGAATGATTTTAATTTAATGCTTTATAAGCATTTCTTTTTTAATTTTTTCATTAACCTTTTGCCTAGTAGTTTCCCAATAAAAATCCCTGAATTTTCTAACTATGGGATTAGCAAAGTTTAATTTATACATTTTAGCTTTACCTACAATTCTTGTTTGAGTAATTATGCTACTTTCCTCCAGTGTATTCCAAAACATTTTCAAAGTGGAGTATCCAATACCAGAAAGCTCTGCAATATCTGTCATGCTGTAATCAAAGTCTTCGTTGACTACTAAAAAGTCTAATACTCTTAATCGAGGATTATTGCCAAAGATTTGTAAAAATGCTGTTTTAGTTTCCATTGTGCAAATAAGATAAATAATGGGTATATAAATGTTTCTATTTTTGGCTTATATGGGCTATAAATATTAGTTATAATAAGAAGCGTTATATATGACGTATAATGGCTATGTTCTTAATGCCTAAAAAGTTATCAAACAAAGATTATCAAAGAATAAGAAGAAATATTATTAAAAAGCTATATTCAAAGCAGGCTTTCAGTAAAGGGCATCTTTTATATGAACGATTAAAACATGGGATTCCTCCGCATTTAATAGGTTTTGTGGACGAAGTGCTTAATGATCTTATGAAAGAGGGATTGGTTTTATATTATGGAAGAACTAAACATGGAGATGCCTATCAATTAAATATTAAGAAATTAAAAGAGATTGAAGAGATTATTTTTGGATAAAAGGATTTTAGCAATTATATTCTTATTAAAGTGCCGCTTGGTCCAGGATTGACTATTAACGTTTTTCCAAGTTTGTGTTTGACTCTGAAATTCTCATGGAAATGACCGCAGATTGCTAAAGATGGTTTGACTTGGTCTATGAAATTTCTTATTGATTTGTTGCCGTGATGCTTGCCATATAATATATCAAGTTTTGTGCCATAGGGAGGGGCATGAGTAATAAGTATTTTTTTTGTATCCTTTTTTGCAAATCTTTTAAAAGATTTGGCTAGCTTTTCAAAGTCTTCGTCAATGTAGCTAAAACCATCACCGCCATAGCCAAAGAATTGGTAATTGCCGTAGATGTAAGATTTTCTATGGATAAAGTTAATATTTGGGTATTTGCTGCATAGCTTGCTCATTACATGCTCATCTTCATGATTGCCATTAACTGCTAGTATATTGCATTTGAGGGATGCTAATTTCTTAATAATATAATCTAAATTGTGCTCAAATATTGAAATATCACCACAGCAAACTACAAAATCTGGCTTTTGTTTTTTTACAGCTTTCTCTATCTTTGCAAAAGCTGTTAGTGATAAGTGCATGTCTGTAAAGGCTAAGAGTTTCATAAGCACGTGGATATTAAAAGTTGTATTTAAATGTGATTGTTGCCACTTATTGATTTAGAAAAGTGTAAAGATTTATAAAATGGTAGAATATTGCATTGTTATATGGGTAATAAATTTTATTTTAGTGGAAGCATAGAAGCTGAAATAAAGGATGGGCTTTGGGATATTCCTCTTAGAGAAGAAGTTTTCGTTTTAGGGATGGGTACTTATTCTTTTCATATTCCTCTAAAAGTAGCTGCTTTCCCTATTCCATGGGGAAAATATATTTTAAAAGAAGATAATAGTGATGGGTACAATCATTTGAGTATATTTCCAGAAGATATGTGGCATAAGTATCTATTGCACGAAGAGCACATAAATGAAAGCTTGGCAGACGATTTTGTAGCTAATAGTTACGATCTGGAAACAGTAATTGGAGGTAATCAGAATAATGCGCTAAGGTTGCCATCAACTTCTTTGTGGCATTTGAAATTAGAAGAGCCCATTGTAAAGATTGTTGGTTTGGATAAATGGTTTGAAATATGGAATCCAAGACACTTCGAAAGATTGAAGTTATCAACAAATTTAGGTGAATTGCTTGATAACCTTGGGAAACATTATAACATATAAATCTCAACCAATACTATAATAATCCTCCAGCACAATCTTATCAAGAGTTTCTAAGTCTTTGACAATATATAATCTTCCCTCTCCGAGCTCTACTATTTTTTCTGCTAAGTCTTTGCCTTTTTCATCTAATTGGATGCCAACTAAGGAAATTGTTATATCTTTGCTTCTTGCAAGAGAAACCATTTCTAATGTATCTTTAACTGGGTCAGTGCCTGCTGTGGGAAGTGCATCGGTTAGAAGAATTAGGTGTTTGGTGATATTTTTGTTAGGGAATAATTCTGTTGCTTTTTGTATTGTAAGAGCAATGTTTGTTTCCTTTGAAGCCTTAATCTTTGTTATCTCTTTTAATAGCAAAGCAAAATTATCTGTAGGAGAAATAACTTCCTTGATATCTGAGCCGAAGACAATTAAGCCTACTTTGTCTTTCTTATTTATAGCATTAAAGGCAAGAGCAACACCTGCTTTCTTGCAAGTATCGATTTTCTTTCCTCTCATGCTGCCCGAGGCATCTAAGGCATAGATAATATATATCTGTCCTTTGCTTTGCTTTTCAAATGTCTTTAAGTCTTCTTTCAGAATTTCTTTATGAGAGCGTTTTATTGCTAGTTTAATTGACTTTCTAATTGCAAGATCTCTGTAAATATCTCCTTTCTTGTAATTCTTGTAGTCTGCCTTGTCACCATAAACAGAGAATTTCTTGTGGATCTTTTCTCCTATTATGCCTTTTGGAGTTAAATTATCTAATTCTTCTGCATAAAGTACTAAAGAGGCTAGCTCAAGGCCTTTTTCAGTAATTTCACCAGAGCTTTCGAGCAAGCCCTCATCTTTCATATGCTCAATATTATCTGCTATCCTGCTTTTAAGCTCTTTCCTGAACTCTGGAATGTGAAGATTCTTCTCAATATATTTTGAGTCATAGCCTGTTAGTCTTCTAAGTAAAGTATCTCCAAATAATTGTTTTGCCAATGAGAAATTTTTTACAATCTGTTCGAACATTAAGTCAGAGGTAAATAAACCTAGGTTATTGCTGATGCTCTCTCTTATAATCTTACCTTCCTCAATAAGCTGCTTATCATTTTCCAGAATTGAGTGCATTAGCTTATCATCAAAAGAAAATTCTAATTTACCTGAGAGCTCATTAATTTCTGAGGTTTCAACTAGCTTAATATCTGCGCTAGGGAGAATCACCCTTGGATTTTACTTCTGATAAATTTTCTGTAAGTTTCTTAAACTCTTCTCTGACAAAGTCTGCAGGTGATTGTAAGTAGCGAGAAGATGGCTTAAGCTCAATTCTGTGGGATAAGACTGAGAGAATAGCATCCTTAACGTCTTCAAAGGTAACTGACTTTTTGCCTTTAAGGAATGCATTTGCCTGTGCTCTCTCATAGATGCCAATAGAGGCTCTGACACTCGGCTTTTTCTCTATTTTTGGGTTTTCTCTCAGCAATCTGACGAAATAAATGGAATTTGTTAATAATTTCTCAGGGAATTCTACAAGCTTTTTGCCTTTCAGCTCTACAATCTGCTTTTCTGTATCTAATTTTTCTGGATAGTCCATATAGACTAAATCAAATCTGTCAATGAAGACATCGCTGAGCTTTTCTGTGCTAGTGTCTTGGGGATTTAGTGTGCCTATAAAAATAAAATTTGCAGGGAATTCTATGTAATAACTGCTAATTGTTGCCTTGCCTTCCTCTAAAACTTGGAGCATTGCGTTCTGCAGTTTTTCTGGGGCTCTGTTTAGTTCATCAAAGAATAAAATTCCTCTATTAGCTTTGAAGAGCTTTCCAGGAGTGAAAGCTTCTATTGATGTTGGGCCATATTTCAATGCTTTTATTGGATCAATATCCCCTAGCAAATCCTCAACTGATAAGTCTGGCGAGCCTTGGATTCTAATGAAGCGTTCAATGCCCTTTATTGTCTTTTTCTTAATACCCTTTTTTGCCTTTGATTTGCATTCAGGGCATAATGGCAAATCTGGGCTGCAATGATAGTTGCAATCAGCTATAACCTCTGCATCAGGCAATAATTTTGCTATATTTTTTGCTAATGTAGTCTTGCCAATGCCTGGAGGGCCAACTATAATAATATGCCTTGCCATTAGTAAGGCGGATTTTAGCTGCTGTTTTGCAGTTTCCTGGCCTAAAATGTCTGTAAATGGGTCTTTTTCTTTTACAAAGATGTGCTTTAAGTGTTCTGTTATGCTTTGTTCTGTCATTTTAAAGATTTTTTCTTTTTATTTATTTTAATTTGCACTCTTTATTTTTTGTTTATTTTATTTTTATTATTAATTATTATTATATTTAATTATTTTTAATTTGTTTATTTCTATTAGTTTCTCTACTAGTATCTATTTTTGAAAGTCCCCTAATTAAATGAGTTTGGTATATAAATATTGTGATGTGAGCTGGAAATTTAGCTAGAAAATGATGAAATTAAGGCTTATTAGTAACTTTTTTATATAATACTGGGTTTTTTAGCAAAATGGTAGAGCTTATCATTACTGAAAAGCCAAAATCTGCATTGAGGATTGCACAGAGTCTTGCAGAGGGCAAAGTTGTTAAAGAAAGTAACAAAGGAGTGCCTTATTACAAGATTATAAGAGAGAATAAGGATATAATAGTTGCGTGTGCTGTAGGGCATCTTTTTGGCTTAGGAGAGAGAGAGAAGAAAAAGTGGAGTTATCCTGTGTTTGATATAACTTGGAAGCCAAACTATGAAATATCAAAGGCTGCTGCATATTCTAAAAAATATATGGAGACTATTAGGAAATTGGCTAAGGATGCAAATCAGTATACAATAGCAACAGATTATGATATTGAGGGAGAGGTAATAGGCTTAAATTGTATTAGGTTTATATGCAATCAGAAAGATGCTGCAAGGATGAAATTTTCTACATTAACTAAGCCTGAGCTAATACAGGCTTATGATAATAAAAATATGCACTTAGACTGGGGATTGGCTCTTGCTGGAGAGGCTAGGCATGAAATGGATTGGTATTGGGGAATTAACACTTCAAGAGCACTTACAGCTGCAATTAAGAAGGATGGGATGTTTAAAATACTTAGCTCTGGAAGAGTACAGGGGCCTGCATTAAAAATAATTGTAGAGAGAGAACTTGAAATAAAAGAGTTTAAGCCTGTGCCTTATTGGCAGATTGAGTTGCATGGAGAGGTTAAACATGGTAGAATTTTAGCGTGGCATAAAGCAGATAAGTTTTGGGACATAGATAAGGCAAATGAAGTAATGAAAAGACTGCATGGGCAGAAAAATGGCAAGATTGCTGGTATAATTAAAAGAGAATTTCTACAAAATGCGCCTGTGCCATTTGACTTAACAACATTGCAGACAGAGGCCTATAGATGCTTTGGAATAAATCCTAAGGAAACTTTGGCTATTGCACAGAATTTATATTTATCAGGATTAATATCTTACCCAAGGACAAGTAGTCAGATATTGCCTGCTAGCATTGGATATAGGAAGATTATAGCTGAGCTTGGGAAGCAAAATGAGTATAAAGAATTATCTTTGCAGTTACTTGAAGAGGGTGAGCTAAGGCCTCATAATGGCAAGAAAACAGATCCTGCGCATCCTGCAATCTTTCCAACAGGTGAAAAGCCAAAAGATTTGCATGGCAGGGAGAGGAAAATTTATGATTTAACAGTTAAAAGGATTTTGGCGACATTTGGCAAACCTGCTGAGAGAGAAACAGTTACAGTTACAATTGATGTGAATTCTGAATTATTTATAGCAAGTGGAACAAGAACTAAAGTAAGAGGATGGCACATTTTCTACCAGCCTTATTTAAAGCTTGAGGAGGAAGAGATAGTTAAGGTTGAAGAGGGTGAAGAGGTTAAAGTCAGGAAAATAGAGCTTCATGCAGAGGAGACTAAGGCACCTAAAAGGTACACACCTGCATCAATTGTTAGAGAGCTTGAAAGAAGAAATTTGGGCACGAAAAGTACCAGGTCCGAAATAGTAGATACACTTTTCAGAAGGGGGTATATTAAAGGAAAAGCTATTGAGGCAACAGAACTTGGAATTAAGACTGTAGAGGTGCTTGAAAAATATTCTCCTGAGATTATTGATGAAGAGCTGACAAGGCATTTTGAGATGGAGATGGAGGAGATAAGAGAGGGTAAGAAGAAAAAGGAAGAGGTGCTTGAAGAGGCAAAAGAAGTGCTAATAAAAATATTGAAAGATTTTAAAGGCAAGGAAAAAGAGATTGGAGCTGGATTAAGAAAGGCTAATATTGAAACAAGAGATTTAGAGAGTAATTTAGGAGTTTGTCCAGTATGCAAGGAAGGAAATTTAATGGTCAGAAGAGGTAAGTTTGGCAGGTTTGCGGCATGTTCAAAATATCCAGAGTGCAAGACTACTTTTAAGCTGCCAGCTGCTGGAATGATAACCCCATCTAAGAACTTGTGCGAGCATTGCAAGTATCCTATGCTTATTATAATCAGGAAAGGAAAAAGACCGCAGGAAGTCTGCCTTAATCCTGAATGTCCGAGCAAGCATGTTGATGAGGAATTGTATAAGGATAAGATATGTAATAAATGCGGGAAGGGCAAGATGGTCTTGAGGAAGAGTGTGTATGGAAGTTTTCTTGCATGTAACCAATATCCGAAATGTAAGAATATTGAAAGTCTTGAGAAATGACTAAGGAAGCTAGGGCATAAGTTTAAATATAACTTCTTTAATTGGTATACTATTGTATAGTAAGGTATACCTTTATACCGCATGCAAAAGCAAATAACAACTATAAAACTTAGCAAGAAGAGTGTGGAGATTCTCAATAAACTAAAGGTTCATCCCAGGCAGTCTTATGAAGAGGTTATACTTAAGTATATTCCTAAAATAGAGAGTGGAGTAAAAAACAAGAATAGAACTATTAAAAAATAATAACTTGCATTAACGACGCCTGCTTCGCAGGCTGTGCCAGAGGTCCGCATTTCGGTGATGTAACTTATTATGTAGCGGACAGATATGTCACGCAGTTCGTGACCGTGATGCAAATTAAGAAAATAAAAAGTGAATTAAAATAATCAAAATCAAATAAAAGAGGTAAGATGTTTAAAAAAGAGGATGATGGAAGATATTTAGAAAGAAGAATTATTGAGCTAAGCTTGAAGATAGAGCAGTATTGGAAAGACAGAGGCCATAGCAGTTATATGAAGGCTTTCCTTGACTATGTTGATATCTATCTAAAGATATTTTCCTCAAATTTGAGCAATAAGGAAAAAACTGAATTATTTGTTGCTTTACAGGAGAATTTTTATGAGCTTAAAGGACTGCCTAAGCCAAGAAGAAGGCATATAGGCATTAGGGATATTGAGAAAGAGATTACTGAGAGTATTGAAAAGGAGAGAGAGCATAAATTAAGAAAATTTAGGAAGAGAAAAGGATTTTTAGCACTGATTTCAGAAGCAGATAGATATGAAAGGTATAAGATTACTGTTTATATTTTAATTACAATAATATTAATTGGAGCGTTTATTAGTTATAGTTATTATAATTATCCATTGCTGAGCAGAAAAGATGTTGGGCTGCCAAGTAGGAATATTACTGGAAATCTGACTGGGATAGTGATAACAAAGGAGGAAAGGCTGAATTTTGCACCTATACTAAAAAGGAATATTGAGAGCTTGGAATGGTTTGAAGACACTAGGAAAGTTGTGGAGCTTGATAACTATTTCTTTGATCCAGATGGGGATATACTAACTTATAAAATAAAAAATCTGCAGGCTATAAGATCTGTGATTGAGCATGAAACTGGCAGAGCAATATTATCGCAAGATGATAATTGGTATGGCAGAGAGAAAGCCATTGTTGAGGCAAGTGATGGATTACATGTAATAGAAAGCAATGAATTTGAATTAAATGTAATGCCAATAGCTGACTGTGGCTTAGATGGATGCGAGCTAGGAGAGACTATTGAGAATTGCGAGCTTGACTGCAAAATACAAAAGGTAGTGGAAACAGGTAAAGAAGAAATAGAAGAGAAAGAAGGAGCAGTGGAAAAAAATAAGACAATGCTAGAAGAGGTTACAGAAACTAAGGAATTGCCTTATGATCCAGATAGTGGGCAAAAGTTGAAAGTAGGAGAGCAAAAATTGTCTGTTGATGAGCAAAAAACAGCAGTTGAGCAAAAAGAGTACCAAGCAAGATCCAGTGTTTTATTTGGGCTGTCTCCAATATTTAGGATTACTGATTTTGCTGCACAGATTAACAAGAATTTAACTTCTATAGATATAGGAAGCCTTAGCCCAAGTCCTATACCATGTGCTATAACAACTAGAATTGACAAGGCTGAGCCATTTGTGTTTAATACCAGCCAGGAAGATAAGGGCAAAAGTGTAAAAGATTATGGCTTTATTCCTGAGGGCTATGATATTATTATACCTATATTTAATGTAAATTGCAGAAATGAAGAGATAGAGTTTACTATTAATATACCTAGTAATTATATTGATGTAAGGGCTTTGAAATGCAGCAAGAATAATTGCAGCCAGCAAAGATCTATAGAGGTTACAGAGCTGAAATGTGGGAATCAGGAATCTAAAGAGGTTTCTAGGAAGGAAAGGTTTTATCAGCCAATGTTTGCTGAGGTTAATATAACTACACTTAACTTTACTTCATTTGAGGATGTGCTTAGAAGCGGTAAAAATACTGTAAAATTTTCTGGCAATAAGTTTGAGGGATTAACTGCATCTATTATATTGCCTGAGGAGAGAGTGCCACAGCCTGGTAATCCTAGTTCTGTAATATTAAATACATTTATACTTAAAATTGAAAGGCTTGGCAAGAGTGAATTAAATTCTGTAATAACAATGCTATATACTTTAACTGAGAATGTTGATGAGAAAAGCTTAGGCATGTATTTCAAGTATAATAATACATGGAATTATTTTGGTGGAGAGATTGATAAAGGGCAGAGGATAGTTACAGCTAATTTAGCTAATGTCTCTAGGTATCTTGACAGCAAGGGAGAGGTGCAGATTGCAATAATAGGAAGTATTTGCATAAACTGCCTTAAAACAAATTTTAAGCTTGCTTATAGCCCATTAATACCTAGCAGGGATGCTGTTGTTTTAGTGCATGGAATTGCAAGCAATCCTGCAACATTCCAGGAGATAATAGATGATTTTAAATTTTCAAAACAGCCATGGCAGCTCTGGACTTTTGGCTATCCAAGCTATCAAAGAATTGAGCAGAATGCTAATGAACTAGCTGATTTCCTACAGGCAAATTCTGATAAATATGATACTTTATATTTAGTTGCTCATTCTAGTGGAGGGTTGATTAGCCAGAAAGCAGTTTATGATAGCTATATCAAAAATCTTAATGACAGTACTAAGCAATATTATGTGAAAAAGGTTAAGAAGCTAGTATTAATTGCAACACCTAATAATGGAACGCCAGTAGCGGAGTTCTATTATAACATGATTAATTTTATTATAAACAGCAAGAATTTCTATAACCCATTCAGGCCAACTCAAGAAATTACCGAGGAGATGCTTAAAGGACTTTTAGTGCCTAGAGTTCCATGGGTAAAGTATTATGTTATTGCTGGCTTAAGGCCCTATGAGATTGGTGCTATTTTCTATAAAGCTTCTAGCAGTGCATTTTTCCAAAATGAGGATAATGACGGAGTTGTTGGAGTTAGAAGTGCACAGTTTGTAGGTAATAGTTATATTAATAACACATGTAAAGAGTATTGGGGATTAAACTTAACTCATACTGAGCTGATTGATGACTATTTGGCAAGAAAGCTGATTGAGCAGGTAGTTGCAAAAGAAATAATAGATGCTGTGGAAGGTGTGCCAATAGCAGGCTTTAATTCTTATTATGAGATAAAGACAAAATGTGATAGTGGAGATAGGTTTATTGTTATAGGTAAGAGGATAGATAAGGCTAGAGTCTATGACCCATTTGGATGCAGCTGTGGCAATAATGTCTGTGGTATAGGAGAGAATGAGAGGAGTTGTAGCAAAGATTGCAAGAGTAAGAGAATACAGGTTAATGAGAAATTAGTTCTGCTTGTTATTCTTGGGCTTATTGCTGTGTTGTTTATTATATCAAAGGCAATGAGCAAAAAATATGGGCTTAGTGAAAGGATTAAAGATAAGGAGAAAAAAGCAACAAGAGTTAAGTTAAGTATCTTTAGAAAGGCAAAGGAAGAAGAAAAACTTTTAAGGAGGATAAAGGATTTGCCATTAATTTACGAGACTGATATTGATCTGCTTTACAAGATGCTTAGAGAAAAGAAAAGGCTAAAAATTGGAGAGGTGACTTCTAATTTTGGCATTACAATGGCTCAAGCTGAGGAATGGGCTAGAATACTTGAGGAGAATAAATTAGCTAAGATTCATTATCCATTGCTTGGGGATGCTGAGTTGATATTGGAGGAGTAGATTTTAATAAGGAACCTTTACTGTTATTTCTTTTATCTTTTTGTAGTCTATAATATTTCTGGTGATTAAAGTTGCTTTCATGGCAAAGGCTGTTGCTGCTACAACAGCGTCTGTTGCTTCAACATCATTTATCCTGCTAAAATCCCCTGCTTTAATAGCTATTTCATTGATAACTGGAACTTTATTAAATTGTGATAGTAAATCCAAAATTTCTGCTTTTCTTTCAATTTTGTTGCACTCTTTGCCGCTTATTAACTCAATTTCTGTAATTGCTGAGAAATATATAATATGACTTCCCTCTCTTAATCTTTCAAAATAGTCTATCGCTTTTTCAAAGCCTCTTAATAAATCTATAAAGATATCAGAATCAAGCACAATGTTTTTCATATCAATCCTAGTTTTTTCCTCCTCTTTTCCCAGCCTTTTCTAATATTTCTAACATACTCTACAGAATCTTTTATATCCTTCCAAGAGCCAAATACCTTCCTGAATATATCTTTGTCAATTTTTTTAAGTTTGATTTCGTCATTTACCATAGTTATAACTAGTTTGTCTCCTTCTTTTATATTAGCCTGCTCCCTTATATCTCTTGGTACAGTTATTTGATAGTTCCTAGTTACTTTTGTTAATGACATAGTATTATGATAGTAGTAAAATCTAGTATTTAAATATATCGAAAATGAGAACATTTTCGGATATTTAAATTAGAAAATCAGAAGATTTTCTTTATTTAAATTTTACTATTTCTAAGAGGCTTTTCTGCCATGCATCAAATAAGGATATCTTTCTTATAAAATAGGATTTATATATTAATTTATAGTAATTTGTTATAGTAATATAAAATTTAGTTCTTATTTTATTGTGATAAAAGTGATGGTTTTCAAAAGTAATCATAAGTTTTCTTATAGTGGCAGATAGTTTTCATATAAAGTAGGAGTAATTCATTAGTAATAAGGAAAAATTTACTTATATAATAGGAAAAATGAAAAGGTTTAAATAAGGAGTTTCGCACAGAATAAGGCATTGTTTTAGGTTGGTGCCATTACTTTGAGAGAAAAAGAGGTTTTTGGTGTTGAGAGTGATAAATTTGCAAATCTTTCTAGTAATGAGAAGATTGAAATCATATGTACTTTGCTAAGAGATTTTCTTAAAGAGTCAAGAGCTGAGGGTGTCAGTGAAATTGAGGCTGCTTCTAAAGGTGATGTTAGGCTGCCTGTTTACATATTCCAGAGCAGGCTAAGCTGTCTTGAGGCTATAGTCAAGTATATGCATGAAAACCTTGACTTTGGATTTACAAAGATTGCAAGGATACTTAACAGGAGCAGTAAGACAATTTGGGCAACTTATTCTAAGGCTAATGGGAAGATGCCTGAGAGGTTTAAGCCTGAGATTTCCAAGTACCTTATTCCTGTTTCAGTGTTGAATGAAAGAAAGTTGTCTGTGCTTGAAAGCATTGTTGAATTCCTAAGAGAAAAGCATGAGCTGAGCTATAAGCAGATTTCTTTGCTAATCAATCGTGATAATAGAACTATCTGGACAGTCTATCAGAAGGCTAAGAAAAAGAGGGCTAGAAAATGAAAGAAGCTAATTACGAAAAAATATTGCATGACGGTTGCGAACTGCGCAACATGCTTGTTGGTCCGCTTATCAAAACTGTAATGTTAAGTAGCGGACTTAGGTATGCAATATTCCCAGCTGCAAATAAAATTTCTTCCAAAATAAATAATCATCTCAACACAAACAAAACTTGTACCAAGGCCTGCCAAGTGGCACCAACCTTGAGCAGGCTTATGGCACAGTTTTGCAATTCACAAAAATAAAAGAAAACTAGAAAGTGGCAAAACGTAAAACAGAAAGAGGAAAGAGAAAACAAGCAACAAAGGCTAGAAAGGTTAAATGTAGAAAACAAACTGAGAAAAAAGTAGTTGGCTTTATACCTAGACTAACTTATTTTGATAAAGATCTTGCTAGAGAAGTTGCTTTTATAATACTTAGTTTCTTTGTAATTGGCTTAGGGATGTTTATAGTAAAGCCAAGTATTACTGGATTTATTATTGCTGAGGGAAGCGAGAGTGTGCAGATTGATGAATTGAATCTTGTTGTTAATGAAACTAGCAAGGTATTGTGGCAGCCAAAGGGTAATGACATTAGGTCCTTAAGAGCAACTGGAGCTGTTATTGGAGATGGCCAAATTAGGATATATCTTGAGAGAGGCAACTTAAGGTATCTGATTTATGATAATAAGGATGAAGGTTCTGTGTTAATCACAGGGCAGGTAATAAGTGATGCTGCACAAGTGCTTGATGCTGGGAATGAAGATGAAAGTGGGAATGAGAGTGAACAAACGAATATAGATGAAAATGAAGGAAAACCTGAGGAGGATAGTGATGATACGAGTAAGATACCCAAAGAGGCTAGTGTTGAGGCACGGCTGGAATATAGCAGTAGCGCTAACTTTGACATTGATAATGATGGATTAGAAACATTAACAGGAGTAGTTGACTTTAATGTTATAGCAGGATTTAATTGGGATGTGGACTATAACAAGCTATGTAGCAAGTGGAGGGTTACGAGCCTAGATACATTTGAAAGCACTTCTGTATGTTATGGCAATAATGAGTGTTGTGCACAGTTTGGGTTATTAGCTTTGTTTGATGCATGGAATGAGAGCTTTAGTGTGTATTATAATAGATATGGCGCAACTAATAATAATTTGGTTTATGCACAGGTGTTCTATTACGGCAAGAAGAATAATGACTTTGTCAGTAGTAATGCAAGTTTACTTAAAGCTGAGTTTAGAGAGAATGCTAAAGAGTTTAGTGAGAGATGTATCGAGACTTGCAGTTTGTTTGGGTTTACTGAGCAGAGCTATAATTTGAGTTTTGAGATTGAGAATGCTGCACTTAGATTAGATAAATTAGTTTATAGTGTGTTTGAGAAAATTGAGAATCAAAGGCCTATATTGGTTAAGAATATATCTGATGTTAATGCTTTTAAGAATGAAATTTTTAGATTGAATTTGAGCCAGTACTTTAATGACCATGATAATGATGTGCTTGGATATAGTCACTTTAAGAGTGAGCACTTTAATGTTAGTTATGATAATAATATTGCAATAATTAGTTTTGCTACTGATTTTATTGGAGTACTTAATACGTTTTTTACTGCATCTGATGGAGAGGCTTCAGTAGTTTCTAATGTGTTTAGCATAAATGTAACTGAAAGCATTGATAGGCCAATATTACTAGAGCCTGTTAGAGTCGGAAAGCCTGTAAAATGGAAGAAGAAAGTGCCTGTTATTGATAATATTGTGCAAGTGAATATAACTGCAAGTGCTATTAATGTTAGTGTTAAGAAGGTTGATATTGATACTGGCAAAATAGAAGAGGTAAATGAAAGCCAGGCTTTTGTTAGAGTAAAGAACGAGGTTAAGAATCTGGAGCAGTTTAATCTTGAAAGAGCTAAGGAAAAGTTGGTTAAGGAGGGAAAGACAGAGGAAGCTGATAAGATTGAAGAAAAGTTGCAAGAGATAGTTACAGGCAATGCAGCAGGGATTACAGGGGCAGTTGTTGCAAAAGATAGCTACTCACCAGGAAAAAGTATCTCTGAAAATTCTGGCTTATTAAGCAAATCTAATGTTGAAACTACTGGAACTTTATTTTGCTTCTTTAACGCCGCTTCATTGGACCATAATGGAAGCTTTAATTTTAATGCGAGCGCAAAGAAATCAACATCATTGGGATCTGGTGAGATTTTTAATGCAGATGGCAAGAATTCTTTATACTCCTCTACTGGAATAAATGCCACGGCAATACCTAAGTCAGATCTTAACTTTTTGAATTCCTCCTCAGATATACCAGTTTTCTTTAAAATATCAGACGTGTGCGCATTAACCTCCTCAAGTGCAAATTCTGGAGAAAATAGCTCAAGATCCATTCTCATAAGAAATCTTCTGGCAAATGAATTATTCCAAAAAAATGTGTATAATATGTTAGTATCAACAACTAGTTCCACTTATATCAGTCCTTTCCCCTTTAACGCATCCAGCCTGCCGCTTCTTGAGGCTCGCTGCAACTTAACAGCCCAATCAGTAATTTCTTGTTCTTTATCCAATTCTTTACGCAACTCTTCCAGCTTGACCAATTTCTTTGCTTTCTCCTCTATTGATTTCTTAACAAACCCAGACCAGTTCATCTCTGGGAATTCTTCCATTAGTCTCTTTATTTCTGATGAGACTGATACAGTTATAGATACCATTTTGAATGCCTCCAAATCCGTGAAAAAACAGGAAAATGTTAAAATATTTAAGTCTTTCGGTTCTAACTCTGCAGAATCCATGATTACAGGGGCTGCTATTGTAGAGCAGAATATAGAAGCTGAGAGCGGATTTGTTGAAGAAGGTATAATTGAGAACGCTACTGTTACAGTAGATATTGAGCCTGAGTTTGAAGAGGTTATTGTAGAATATGAAACTGATGCTCCTGAGGCTGTTGAGAGAAATATTAGTGAGTTTAGCAAGCAAATAGTTATTAGCAGTGAGATTCCTTATACTAATGTTATTGCTTCAAGTGAGCTAGCTTTTGAAGTTCCTAAAGATGCAATTAAAGTTGAATGGCTGACTGCTAATGGTAGAGAAGAGATTACTCAAGTTGATTATTATGATAATAATGAGAATGGGTTAGTTGATTATATTGAATGGATTGTTCCTCATCTTTCAGAGCAGACTTTTGAGATAACTATTACTGTGCTGAATGTGCAAAGCTTCCCAACAGTTGGAGGGAATTGGGAGGTTAGGTTTAATACTACTGGAAATGGGAATTTGAGTATATATGCTTTTAATGGGACAACATATAGTGAGTTTTTCATTGACGATGGAAATACAACAAATGACTTAACTCCAATTGAGCTGAAATGTGGAGATAATATAAAGTTCAGCAGAAGTGAGCAATCTCAAGGATTAGATGTTTCATTCTTATTAGTTAATGGAAGTAAAGTTAAGTTAATAGATGCTGTTTCTAGTAGCTTGCCATTATATGGAATATTTGTAGAGAATTACAGCTGTGATACAGTTGGAAGTTGGACTGTTACAGTATTAACACTTGGAATACATAATCAGATGTTTAACTTTTCTGGGCAATTAGCAGAGGCGCATAATTTGGCTTCAATAGCTGGAAATAGAACTGCTCAGAATCAGTTTATAGATGATAGTGATACTGATTTCAATAAAGGTACATTTAGTAATACTAATGTTTCTGGAACTGGAGGGGCTGCAAATATAACTCTAAGCAACTTTAGCTCATTATATGTTAACCTTACTGCTTATTGGAAACTTGATGAAGCATCTGGAACAAGAGCTGATTCTATTGGAGGGAATGATTTGCAAGATCCTGGGAATAATGTTACATCATGGTTTGGTAAAATAGGAAATGCTACTAATTTCACTAGGGCTAATGGTGCTCATTTGAATATTACTGATAATGCTGCATTAAGCACTGGAGATATTAATTTCACTATTAGTGCATGGGTTTACATAGAAGGTAAAGTTACTGGTACTCAAAATGAATATATAGTGGCGAGAGATAACCAGACTGGAGCATCAGAATATATACTGTACTTTAGTGGAGGTGCTACTGATAGATTCCGGTTTGCAATTTATGATGGCACAAGACAAAATACGACAACAGCAAATAGTCTTGGCTCACCAGCTATAGATAGGTGGTATTTTATTGTTGGATGGCATGATGCTGCAAATGATCAGATAGGAATACAGGTTGATAATGGCACTGCTGATACTGTAACTACTGGCTTTGCACTTGTTGATAATACTAGTGCTCTTACAATTGGCTCTGATTCTAATACTCCTATAGGAAATATTATGAATGGCAGTATTGATGAGGTTGGATTCTGGAAAAGGGTTTTAACACAGGATGAGAGAACTTATCTATATAATAAAGGTAGAGGAGTAAGTCTTCCATTCTATAATACAACTGGCAACTTCACCTCACAATACTTTGATGCCAATAGAAGTGTAAACTTTAACTCAATCTATTGGACACAGAAAGAAAGGTATGGTATGGAATTCCAGAGTGATGAGGTGAATAGCTCTATTGTCTTATTGATGCACTTCAATAATGATACAGGAGAATATGAAAGAGAGTTGAATGTTACTTATAATTTAAGTTTGAATTCTAGCACACATCAGCCGAATTTAGTATTGTATATGCCGTTCTCGTCAAGTAATGCGAGGGAGATAACACCGAATGCTAGTACTGTGTTGTTGATGCATTTTAATAATGATAGTCTAGCAGAAAATGCTAGCTTCTTCAGAAGTAATGCTACTTATAGCAATAATGGAACTTGTGACATAACACTAGGAAAATGCCCTAGTATTAATTTAACTGATATGAAACTAGGAAGAGCAGGAATTACATTTAATGGAAGTCAGTATATTAACATGAGCAATGTTTCCTTAGCTAATTATTCTGCATTTACTGTTGAGGCTTGGATTAAGACTAGTAGCATAACAACTAATAGAATGGTTGTTTATGGTGAGGTAAAAGGTGATGGTGTAGGTAATTATTTTAGTATTGGAGCAGGTACTACTGATTTAACTAATGGAGAACTAGCAATTGAGGTTGCTAATACTGTTGGACAACAATTTATAGGATCGTCTGTAAGAGTTACTGACGGATTGTGGCATCATATTGCCGCTACTGTTGGTAATAAAAATGTTTCACTTTATTTAGATGGAAGTTTAGTTAATTTCTCTGGATGGAATCACCAGCCAAATACACCAAATACCTGGGCATTGATAGGAACGAGAACAGACACAGATGGAAGAGTTCTTACTACACAATATTATAATGGTAGCATAGATGAACTAGCAATCTGGAACATCTCTCTATCTTCTGGTGAGATAGCAAAGCATGCAGGATATGGAATTGATTTGAGCATGTACGGGAATAATGCGAGTTTTATGAATGGGAGCAGGGTAAATACAACTAATTTCAAGTTTGGGGAGGCAATGCAGTTTGATGGAGTTGGTGATCATATCAATATAACTAGTGCATCTAGACTAAATTTCAGTAATGGATTGACAATAGAAACATGGATATACCCTGCAGGAAGCCCAGCTGATTGGGAAGGTATATTATACAAGTCCAATGGAACTGGTGTAGAATTTGCATTAAGGAGGAATAATGCAGCTGATAGTAACAAGATTGCGTTTATACTTAATAATGGAGGAGTTGGAAGTATTGAGAGCGGAGCAAGAGTAAATCAAAATGAATGGACACACGTTGCTGCTACATATAATAATAGTATTATGAAAATTTATATTAATGGCATCGAAAGCAACCTCTCTAGCTATACAAGTCCAATTGGAAGTGGTGCAGGTAATATAGTAATTTCCCATTTAGATAATCTAAGATTTAACGGCACAATAGACGAGGTTGCAGTCTGGAACACTTCTCTTGGTTCAGATGCAATAGCAGAGCATGCCGGCGTTAAGGTGAGGGATTATAGTAATTATGGGAATAATGGGACGAGGAGGGGGAATGTTACGTTTAATGCAAGTGATGCTAAATTTGGTAGAGCAATGTATTTTGATGGCATAGATGATTTTGTAAATGTAACTAGAAATTCTGTATACGACTTCACCAATGAAATCTATACAATTGAGATATGGGCTAGACCGCTTGCATCAAGCGATACAATGTGGTTGATTGATAAGGATGCAAATAGTGCTGGATACGGTCTTGGAATAACATCTGGAGGAGCAATCATACATAGACAGGCAGGTGGCAGCACTGTGCAGACATCTGCAGGCATTGTCAGAAGAGACGAGTGGGCACATTTTGTTGCTTCAAGTGATGGAACTAATGCTTATATCTATCTTGACGGTGTGCAGATGGGCTCAGCTGCAAAAGCTGATATTACAGATGCCTCAACTACATTAAAGATAGGAGATCATACTTCAAATCCGAATTTCAATGGGACAATTGATGAAGTTGTATTGTGGAATATCAGCTTGGATAATGCAGCCATCCGCAGGCACTATGAGCGAGGTGCTAATAGGCTGAATGTAAGCTATAGAACTTCATCTGATAATATTACATGGAGCGCTTGGAACTATACTGGTAATAGCACGTTAACCAATCTTGGATTTTCAATTACTGATGATAGCTTGGTTACTGTTGTGGATGCTGTTGTGGTTGAGAATGAAAGGCTAAATTATTTGGAAAATCTGAATTCTGATAAACTAGGAATTGGAGATATGTCAAAATCTTCCTCTTCCAAAGTAATCAGGTATCCTTCAAAATCCTCAGGCCTTGATTTAGATTTGAGCAATTTGGAAAATGATTCCAAGAGCGCTTCTGGTTTATCCTGCGGGATTCTTAACCAAATAACCGAGAATATTTTCTCTTTAGGAAATAAAAATGAATCTGTAAAATCCTCATCATTTGTTACAAATATTAATTCCTCTGATTTGGAAAGTGCAGCTAATGTACCGTTAGAAAATCCTTTTGGCTTAAAGGTAACATCACATCCTTCTGACTTTAAGAATTTTAATAACTCTTTCTTTACATTCTCGTCCAGCAGAAATGTAAGCTTCCTAGAGGGGAACTGTGACTTTGACATTATCCCTTCCTCTGGTGAGATCAGCAGCATAGTGCAAGGCTGCCTTGACATGCTCCTTTGTGAGAGGTGTTATGAAGCTTGTAATTATCTCTTCAACAGGCATGCCTGCCTCAAGCATCTCAAGGACCTGCCAGACCATGATTCTTGTGCCATTGAACGTGGGCTTGCCGTGGCAGATTTCACTGTCAGCAACAATGAATTCGTTGATTTCGACTCTCATGACACTAATAAGGAGGGTGTAATATTTAAAGATTATGGAAATAATACAAGTATTACAATCTCAATCAGCGAATTCAAGGAAATATGCCCAAGCTTAGATTGCAATGTAATAGATTACATAACAAGCAAGAAGAAGATAAAGGACATTAAAGAAGGAGATTATGTGCTGAGCTGGGATGAGAAAGCCAATGCGCTGAAGCCAAGAAAAGTTATTGAATTATTGGATCATGGCATAAAGTCAATAGTTGAGCTAAAAACTATCTCAGGCAAGGCAATCAACACAACGCCAGAGCATCCTTATCTAGCTAAGCTATATGATAAAGAGCTTTGTGACAAATATTCAGACACATACTGGAACAGGAATGACAGCGGAAATCTGCATGAGTTTGATGGCAAATATTGCACTAGGTGGGTAGAGGCTTCTGAATTGCAGGGAGGCACGGAGATAGCTGTGTCTGGAGTTCAAAGCTCTCCAGTCAGTAACTTTTCCACTAATTCCTTAGTTGTGAGCACTTTAACCAATGACTGCTGCTTAAGATGCGGATCATTAGACCAAATTGTAGCGTTAATAGATACTGCAAGTGCGAGGAAATCTGCATCATCCGGGTCAGGCAGCGCATTTGCTGATATATCAAGAAAATCTCTATATTCAGATAGTTTGAAGAATTTAATACCCTTTTCTAGTTCCGCTTGCCTTATCTCAAACTCATGTTCTGATAACTTTGAGTATGACAAGCATCTGCTTTTGTGCTCAGCAAACTCAGATTTTATGAAATCAGGAGCTGAAAAATCAGCTTTTATGGATGAAAATACATATGCTGCTCCAGACATTGGATTCATTAAAGAAAATAATATATTATTATCCAATACCAGTTTCATGTTCTACTCTAGCGCTTTCCTTCTTTTCTCAGGAGAAAGCTTAGAAAGCAATTCTTCCCTTTTCTCGGGAGAAAGCTCAGCAAGCAGCCTCTTGAATCTGCCTTTCTTTGCTTTCCTGCCCAGCTCAACTGACCATTTGATTAGCTCCTGCTCCTTCTTTGACTCAAGCTTTTGCCTCCATTCCTCCAGCTCTGCTTTTTGCAATAAGTTTTCTCGTGCAACCTCTGACCAGTTCACCCAAGGAAATTTCTCAATTTTAGATTTCAGTGATTCGTCTACTGCAAATGTTATGCTTGCCATTTATAGCGCCCCCTTCTGTTTGAGTTCCTCAAACTTTTCAAGCTCTTCCACTTTCTTAATGATGCCCCTGCGGACTACTTCAGCCCAGTTTATCTCGGGCCTTGATTTCCTTAACTTTTCCAGTAAGTCATCTGGTATAGACACAGTCATCTTTGGCATATTGATACCTCCAAGTATTTACTTTAATACAAGTAAAAACGTTAGAATATTTAAATCTTTTGATTCTGGTATAGTTTTTGAAAAAATAGCCTCTATTACACCATTAAAGGAACAGCATGTCTACGACTTAGCCATTGAAGGCACAAGGAACTTTATTGCCAATGATATAATTGCTCATAACACTAATAGATACTTCCAATACAGATTAGAGATGAATACTTCAGATGCTGCTTATAGTCCTGTATTTAATAATATAACAATTAACTTTACTATTGTGAGTAATTTAACAATTAAAGATACTTCTGAGGATACTGCTGCTATTGTGACTAAGGCTGTTAATTTTACAGCTAATTATACTGATGGAGTTAATGCAATAACTGGGAATGAGATTAATTGCAGCTTCTCAAGAAATGATAGTGGAGCATGGTCAGCTGGTGTTAATATGAGCTATAGCTCTGGTTTAGGGATTTATTATTATAGCATAACATTTGCTAATAAAACTTCAGGATACTTTAATGTAACATGTGATGGAAGAGCTAGTAATTATCCTGTAATAAGCACTGTTGATTTCTTTAATGTTACAAATGCTGCTTTTAGGAATTTTGGTGGAAATACAACTAATTTTGATGAGCTTAATGCAACTAATATTAGTAATGCTGTATTAGAGAATGTAACTTATGGAAAGATAGTTTGGATTAATAATATAAGTGCAAATGGGGCTGATTTTGATACTCAGGTTGCTATTAGATATAATTATGTTATTGTTAATAGTTCTAGTTTAGGTAGAAGTATTAATAGCTCTGCTAATATTACTCTTTATAATATTAATGCAACTTCTCCAAGAATATTTAAGGATGGAAGCGAGTGTACTACTTGCAGCATATTATCTTATAATCCTGGATTTAATATTACATTTAATACAACTAGCTTTAGTAATCATACTGTTGTTAATGGAACGGTAAATGTAACTGTGAATTTAAGTGCTACTAGTGTAAGCCCTAATACAAGCTTGTTTGTTTATGGGCATGTCAATCTTAGCAATGGGACTAATTTAAGTAATCAGAGGATATTTATTTTTGTAAATGGAACTTCTCTTGATAAGAATAATAGTTTTTTGGATGATAATAATACTGATTTTAATAAAGGAAATACGAGTCTTAATGTAACAATATCTGGGAGTGGGGGGGCTGCTAATATAACGCTAAACAGGTCAATCAGCGAATTGGTTGCAAATTCCTCAACCTTGTTTTTATTCCACTTTAACAATGAAACCACGGCTGGAGAAAATGCAAGCTTCTTCAGGGATAACAGCAGTTACCAGAATAATGGCACTTGTGACCTGGCATTGAGCAAATGTCCTGTATTTAATGAATCAAATGCAAGACTAGGTAAGGCTGGTTTGAAGTTTGATGGGGTTAATGATTTTGTAAATATCTCCTACAATCCTATGTTTGATATGAATGGCCTAGGAGATTTTACTCTTGAAGCTTGGATAAAAACAACAAACACTTCCACACAAAGAATTATTGCCAAAGCTAACTCGGGCAATGAATTTGGAGCTAAATTAGGCACAATTAACAGCCCTGCTGGAGCAGCGCAAGTAGTAACATCTTCAACGGCAAGTTCAATAACTACTAGTGTTAAAACTGTTAATGATGGCGATTGGCATCATATAGTTGGTATTAGAAGAAGTTCTGGAACAATACAAGAGATTTATATTGATGGAGAATTAGACGTATCAGAAACAGTAACTGCTAGGAATATATCTGGTAATGTACAAATTGCTATCGGAGCGGAATCAGCACCATCAACTTTATTCTTTAGCGGCACAATAGACGAAGTCGCTGTCTGGAACATTTCCCTGCCTCCCTCTGAGATTGCTAGACGTGCTGGTTACGTACCTCAGGGAAATTTCACTTCGCAAGTGTTTGATGCAGGTGGAAATGCTAACTGGACCGCAATTTATTGGACTAATACTTCAACTTTAATTGGTGTAAATATCACGTTCCAGGCAAGAACTAGTCTGGATAATATTACATGGCCAAGCCTTACAGGTCCTGATAATACCAGCAATACGTATTACACTTTGAATAATTTCTCAGCTCTAAATGTTTCATCTGGCAGGTATTTCCAGTACCGCGCTTACCTTGCGTCAAACTTTACAAATGCAACACCTGTATTGAATAATGTAACTGTTAACTACACAGGATTCTTTACCGACAGTGCGGGCAATTACAACGTAACTTTCACTGCACCAAGCACTATTGGAACACATCCTGTTGTGGTTAATACTACTTATAGCACGACACCTGGACCATTAGTGGGAACTGCTACACAGAATTTGAGAGTTATACAAGCACCCACTTTAAATGCTAACTTTACTGTGCCAACTAATCCTAGATTTAATAATGTGTTTTCATTGCAGGCTAATGTAACTGATGCAGATAGCAATATTAAGTTTGTTAACTTTACTGTATATGCACCGAATGGAACTAATCTAAGTTTAGGGAATGCAACTAGGCCTTCTGGAGATTTATATAATTCCACAGGAATAAATATAACTGACTATGGAATATGGAGGTGGAATCTATCTATTGTTGATGATGATAACTTTGGAATAAATAGCTCTGGAAGTTTCCAGTTACTTGAGATATTACTAAGCTTGAATGCAACTGTTGTTGTTCCTAGTACACAGGTTAAGGTAACTGGGCATGTTAATTTAAGTAATGGGACTAATTTAACTAATACTAGGATATTTGTGTTTGTGAATGGAACTGCTTTAAATGGTACTCAAAATGCTAGTTTTGTTGATAAGAATGTAACTGATTTTGATAAGGGAACTTATAATCAGACTTTTAGTATTACAAATAATATTACCATAATCAAGAATAATTCACAAGCTACAAGATTGTTTAATAGCACTCAATTCTCAGCGAACAGCTCTACAATTTTGTTCCTGCAGTTTAATGATGGCTCAGGGCAAACTGCTGTTGACAGTTCTCAATACGGGAATAATGGGACGTTAGGTAATTCCAGCAGCGCAGATACACAAGATCCTACATGGAATTCTACGAGCAAGTTTGGGGCTTCTGCCCTGACATTTGATGGGATTGATGATTTTGTGAATGTGAGCAATTCAAGCATTTTCAATATAGCTGGCGATATGACTATAGAGGCATGGATTAAAACTCCGTCGGTTGGTCCTGGTGGAGGCATACTCACAAAAATGGATAATGGACAAAATTTTGGTTATGGTCTTACCATAAGAAATGCCGGCGTTGTAGATTTCTTAGTGAGGAATAACAGTGCTACAGGAAGCTCCGCATGCAATCCATCAGGCAATACAATAGTAACCGATAATAAATGGCATCATGTTGCAGGAATCAGGAAAAAAGGAACTTCATGCACAATATTTGTAGACGGATTAGTAGATAAGAATGTCACAACCGGTGGAGAAGATGGTCTAAATAATAATTCCCTTCCAATCCTTATTGGCTGTACTTTTGATTCGCGCCGTGCTGTTTGCGTGAATGATGTAAGTAATGAAAGGTTTAATGGATCATTAGATGAAGTAGCGTTATGGAACATATCTTTGGATAATGCAACTATCTACAATCACTATCTGCTTGGATTAGGGTATAATACAAGTGGTAACTTTACAAGTCAAGTGTTTGATGCTGGTGCTGGTGGAAATGTAACATTTAATACACTTTATTGGAGTCAGTATAATAAGTATGGTATGGAATTCCAGAGTGATGAGGTGAATAGTTCTATTGTCTTGTTGATGCACTTTAATAATGATACTGGAGAGTATGAGAGAGAGTTAAATGCAACTTATAATTTAAGTTTGAATAGTAGCACGCATCAGCCGAATTTAGTATTGTATATGCCGTTCTCCTCTAGTAATGCGAGAGAGATTGTGCCGAATGCTTCTACTGTTTTATTGTTGCATTTTAATAATGATTCTGCAATGGGAGAGAATGCAAGCTTCTTTAGGGATAATTCAACGTATCAGAATAATGGAACGTGCAGCATTGAGCTAAATACTTGTCCTGCTGTTAATTTAACAGATGTTAAGCTTGGGAGGGCTGCAATGACTTTTGATAGTGTTGATGATTTTATCAATATAACAGATTCTAATATAAGTTCAAGTCCCGTAAATCCTGGCTCAAAAAGCTTTACAATTTCTGCATGGATTAAAGCAGAAGCTAGTCCTACACATTCTATTGTTGTAAAAAGAACATCTGGAATTGGTTACATGGTACAGATAGTAAGTGGGGTTATACGTGGCACGATTGAAGACTCCTCTGGAGCTATAGCAAACACTGTTGATGGACAGACTGTTAATGATGACCAATGGCATCATGTAGCTGTTGTATTTGATAGAAACTCTACAATGACAAGATATGTAGATGGTGCAATAACTGGAACACGAGATAGTATTACTTCTCTTGGCGGTGGTACTGGTGTTAGTAATACATTACATCTATTAATTGGTAAACATCACAGTGGAGCTTCCACTCCCTTCAACGGCACAATGGATGAGGTTGCAATCTGGAACATTTCCCTATCTTCTGGAGAAATAGCAAAGCATGCAGGCTATGGAATTGATTTGAGCATGTATGGGAATAATGCTACTGAGATGAATGCTACTAGAGTAAATCAGACTGGATGCAAGTTTGGGGAGTGTATGTATTTTGATGGCTTGAATGCTAGGATTAATACAAGTTATGTTAATAATCCTAAGATTAGCGCATTTACATTAGAAGCATGGGTAAAGCCTGATGCAGTTGATTCTGGTAAAACTAGATATATTCTTGGGAATAGGATGACTGATACAGAAACTAGTTCAAGAGAAGCCAGCCTTAGAATGGCAGATGTTTTTGATTTTGTGACAGATGGAGGAGGCGGTCTTACTGGTGGTCCAGCTATATCAACAAATCAGTGGTATCATGTTGCTGGTATATGGAGTGGCGTGTCTAAAGGATTATATGTTAATGGTGTCTTGGTTGCTAACAGAACACTTACTGGATATTTCAATAACTTTACAAAATATACTATAGGCTTTCCAACTGATATCGCAGGAGGCTTCTTTGTATTTAATGGCACAATTGATGAAGTAGCAATCTGGAACATTACATTAAATAATGATACCATAGCAGAGCATGCTGGCGTCAAGGTAAGGGATTATAGTAATTATGGGAATAATGGGACGAGAATGCCAAATGCTACTGCTGTGTTACCTTCTATGAATGCTTCTGGAATGTTTGGAAAGGCGATGGTGTTTGATGGGGTGAATGATTTTGTGAAAGCAAGCTCTAGCAATAGTTTAAAAAATATAACTGGAAATGGTACTATAATATTATGGATAAACCCAGCTGGTAGTTTAGCCAATAGTCCTATCATAATTGAAAAAGCTACAGGCAATGCTTGTAGTACAGGAACGTACATAGGTCTAATAAATACAGATGGAACACAGCAATGGTGTATTGGAGATACTGTAGGAGGTAATGTTTTAACTACAAAAGGCACAATCACAACAGCTGTATGGTCTCACTTAGCATTTATATGGGATGGTAGTAATTTAAAAGCTTATATAAATGGTGTCTTTGATAATTCATTAGCCCAGACAATAACACCTCAAGGGAATGATGAACCGGTAATAATTGGTAGATTAGATACACAAGCAACTGGTTTATTTAATGGCACAATAGACGAAGTCGCAGTCTGGAACATCTCTTTAGATGCAACAACTATCAGAAGACATTATGAAAGAGGAGTTTTAAGGCTGAATGTTAGCTATAGAACTTCTAGTGATAATACTACTTGGGGGGCTTGGATTTATGCAACTAATAGTACAAAAGAAGTTATAACTGTTAACAACACTGCACGGTACTTCCAGTACAGATTAGAATTAAATACAAGTGATCCTGCCTATAGTCCTATATTTAACAATATTACAATAAATTATTCTGGAATATTTACTGATGCTAATGCTGATTATAATGTTACCTTTACAGCTTCTTCTAATATTGGAACTATTCCAATTAAAGTTAATTTAACCTATAATGAGTTAAGAGGAGAGAGAGATACTACGTTAACAATGGAAGCTAATGTTGGGCCTAATGAGCCAATACTTAATTATCCGCCTGCTGGGCCTTATATAAGTGTTAATTATGTGCAACTTAATTTTACTCCATCAGATAATAGCACTATTACTGGGCAGACTCAGACATGTTATGTATATGCTGATAATAAGTCTGCAAGTGCTTTTGGATTAGTAAATGTTTCAAATGGATTAAGTAATGGGACAATTACAAGCTTTAACTGGACTAATCTTAATCAAACAACTTACTTCTGGACAGTTCATTGCAGTGACGGCAGCTTGAATGGGACTAATGCAACTACTAGGAATTTTACAATTGATACTTTAAAGCCAAGTATTGATTACAGCACTGGGACTGAGGCTAATGCTACTGCTTTTAACAGAAATTGGATATTTGTGAATGTTAGTGTTAGTGATTTCTATTTCAATAATATTAGCTTCTACTTGTATAATGGAAGTGGGGTTTTACTTAATCAGACTAATTATACTGGCAGCCAGAACTTCACTAACTTTACTACTTTGACTGATGGGAATTATCTGTATAATGTAACTGTGTATGACAGGGCAAATAATCAAAATACTACAGCTGTTAGAAATATTACACTAGACTCAAGAACGCCAAGAGTAGATTTAATATATCCAACACCAAGCAATAATTCACGGCAGACAAATAATTCAGTTGTCATTAATGCTTCAGTGAATGATACAATAGGAACTATTAGAAATTGCCTGATAGAGATTGATAATGGAACTGCTGCAGCAAACTTCAGCATGACAATCTCAGCTTCATCTGATTACTGCAATTATACACTTGCATCAAAAGATGGGATAACCTATATCCTGAGAGTCTATGGCAATGATACAGTTGGAAATCTTAACAGTTCTGTGCTAAGATACTTTAGAGAGAACATTGCTCCTAATAATACTAGGATATTAGCTCCTGGAAATAATACAAGGCAGACTGGCAATAATTTGCAGCTAAACTATAGTACAACTGACTTTGACAATGATACTATAACTTATTTCATATTTGTGAATACTAATACAAGTGATCCTTACACCTTGTTCCAGTCAACAGAGTCAGCTTCATTTACCTATACACCAACAGATGGAACTACATATTACTGGAAGGTACTAGCGACTGATACCTACGAAAATAACACAATAAATGCAACAGTATTCAGGTTTAGAGAGAATGATGAGCCTTCTATACCTACAGTAATCAGACCTAATAGCAGCTTAACATTCAGAGGAGGCAATAATGAGCTAATAAACTGGACTAACTCAACAGACACAGATAATGATACAGTGAATATCACTATATTCTATTCAACTGATTCAGGAGTAACATTCCCAAATGTAGTGGTTGCGGTAACAATCAATAATGGTAGCTTCATATGGAGTGTGCCATCAATTAACACTGTAAATGCAAGAGTTAGAGTAATGGCTAATGATAGCTATGAATTAACTCAAGATGATTCTGATGTGAACTTTAGGATTGATAGTAATGCGCCAACAATAGCATTAGACAGTCCGCCAAATGGTAGTACACTCAATAATATTACATGGATTAATTTCACAATAACTGATAATATTGCAGGAGTAGGAAATGTCATCTGGGGCAATGGCAGTTTCAACTCAACTGATTTTACAGGCACATATGATATCAATACAAGCAACTTCACAACAGGAACAAAAGTCATTACAATCTACGCAAATGATTCTGCAGGTAATATAGTGGAGAGAAACTATACTTTCACTTTCACTGCAACACAAGATATATTTGATTGGGTAACTCCTTTTGCAAACCAGAATGTAAGAGGTAGTATTATAATTAATGTAACTAATCTAAGCACATTCCCAACTACTGGAGGATTTTCAAACTTTACATATGATACAGCTACACAGAACTTTACTATGAGCCAGAATGGGAATTACTTTAATGTTACATTTGATACAACAACAGTTTCAGATGGACAGTTGAGGATTACAGTGTATGGAAATAATACTGCAGGCACAGTTGTAAGAACTGACAGATACATTACTGTTGATAACACGAATCCTAAGATTTCACTTGGGCTGTTGAATGATTCATGGAGGAATGGCAGCGTTACTTTTATCTATACGCCAGATGATGCTAATAATATAACATCGTGCAGGTTACTTATCAACGGCAGCATAAATAGCACCAATACTTCCATAACAAATGAGGTCACTAACACATTCCTTATCAATCTCAGCGATAACCACTATACATGGAATGTTAACTGTACTGATCAAGCTGGAAATATAGGAACTAATGCTACAAGCTTTAGAATAAAAATTGATACAGTAGTACCTAGCATTATACTTGACGATCCACCAAATGGCACGCATTTCAGGGAGAACTATAGCATTAACTTCACTATTAATGATACATTGTCAGGTGTCAATAATGTTTCATGGAGCAATAACTACACTGTAAAATCATTTAATTTCATAAACAGCTATGATATTAACACAACAGGCTGGGCAGAAGGAAATATAACTTTAATTATCTATGCCAATGATTCTGCTGGAAATACCAGAGAGCTGAGATATGATTTCGTTGTTGATAATTCACCGCCTCTCCTAACTTGGAATACGCCATATGCAAACCAGAAAGTTTCAGGAGTAGTGCTGGTAAATCTAACAGCTACAGATGTATTGAGCAATGTTTCAGCAGTTCTGTTCTCATACAATGCAACTAATAATTTTACCATGAATGTTTCAGAGCTCATTAGGTTTTATGAATGGAACACAAGCCTGACAATTGATGGAACATATACTATGAAAGTATATGGCAATGATACTTCATTACCTCCGAATACGAGAACTGTGAATCGATTAGTACAGGTTGATAACACAAAGCCAACTATCAGGCTAATAACCCCAGGCAACAATACCTATAGTACAAATGCAACTGTCATCTTCAACTATGAAACCAATGATTTGAATGAGATCACAAACTGCAGCCTGTTTATAAATGGAAGCGTGAATGCCAGCTCTACATCAATAAGCCAGGGCATGACACAGAGCTTTAACACAACTTTAGCAGAACTTAGTTATAGATGGACCTTGAACTGCTCAGACGAATCTGGCAATACTGGCACTAATAGCTCTGAGTTCCTTATCACTATTGATACAACTACACCAACGATAGTATATGCAGGCGGGACAGAAAACAATGCAACTATTTTTAGCAGAAACTGGATTTTCGTGAATGTAACAATTACTGATCTGAATTTCAATAATGTAAGCTTCTACCTCTACTATGCAAATGGAACACTTGTAAACCAGACTAATTACACTGGAAGCCAGAACTTTACTAATTTCACATCTCTAGCTGATTCAGGATACTTCTATAATGTTACAACTTATGATAAAGCTGGCAATAATGCATCTGTTGCAACCAGGAATATTACCTTAGATACAAAAACACCTTCTGTAGTTTATGAGGCTGCAACTGCTGGCAATGCTTCTTTTGTCAACAGAAACTGGGTCTTTGTGAATGTAACTGTAACTGAGGCTAACTTAGCTAATATCACATTTGCACTGTATTATGGAAACTTGTCATTAATTAATGAGACTAACTATACTACACTTACTACATTCATTAACTTTACAGGGTTGACGGATAATGGTTACTTGTATAATGTAACTGTAAGGGATACTGTTAATAATCAGAATACAACTGGTGTAAGAAATATTACTATAGATACTTTAGTGCCAACAATAGATTATGCTGGTGGAACGGAAATTAATGCAAGCGCATTTAATAGAAACTGGATATTTGTGAATGTAAGTGTTACTGATCTGAATTTCAATAATGTAAGCTTCTATCTCTATAATGGAAGTAATGGCGCGATATTAAATCAGACTAACTACACTGGAAGTCAGAACTTTACTAACTTTACTACTTTGGCTGATGGAAGCTATTTGTATAATGTAACTGTGTATGATAAAGCAAATAATGTAAACTATACTGTAACTAGAAATATTACTCTAGATAGCAGAACGCCGAGCATAGATTATGCAGGAGCAACAGAAGCTAACGCGACTGCATTTAATAGAAACTGGATTTTCATTAATGTAAGCATAACTGAGACTAACTTTAATAATGTAACATTTGCTATATATAATGGAAGTAGTGGGGCTGTTATTAATGAAACTAATTTCACTACTCTAACTAATAATATTAACTTTACAGCTCTAAGCGATAATAATTACCTGTACAATGTAACAGTGAGAGATAAAGCTAGTAATATAAATTATACTGTAACTAGAAATATTACACTAGATACTAGAACACCTTCAATTAATTATTCTGGGGGAACATCTGCTAATGCTTCTACAGTTGACAGAAGTTGGGTATTCATAAATGTGAGTATTACTGAGGTTAATCTGGCTAATATAAGCTTTGCCCTGTACTATAATAATCTCAGCGTTTTGAATGAAACAAACTTTACTACACTTGTAACCAGCACTAATTTCACAAGCTTGAGTGACGCAACCTATAGATATAATGTAACTGCTAGAGATACTGCTAACAATCAAAATGTAACTGAGCTGAGGACTATTACTATTGATACATCAGTTCCAGCACCAGTAGGAGGAGGTGGCGGAGGAGGTGGAGCTGGTGAAGGTGGAGGAGGAATTGCTCCTGTAAAGAAGAAAGTGGTATTAACTAAGTTTAGTGTAAGCAGGAGTGATATTAAGGTGAATCTAGGATTTGAAAGATCAGTGTCAGAAAGCATAACTGTAACTAATCAAGGTGAGGAAAAGGTTGCTTTCTCTGTAGCAGAAAATGGTTTGGATACTGTGCTTACATTGCCTGTAACTAGTTTTGAGCTAGCACCAGGACAATCCTTTACAGTGCCATTGTATTTCTTTGGAAAAGAACTTGGAGTGTTTGTTGGCAGCATAATAATATCAGCTAATGGTATCGAGAAATCTGTCTCTGTAATTGTGGAAGTGGAATCACAGGAAATACTGTTTGATGTAAAGATGGATGTTGCTAGTACTGATACAATACTTGATAAAGGAGAAAATGTAAAGGCCCAGATAACTCTGCTTAACATAGTCAGGAAAGAGGCAGATGTAATTGTAGCATACTTTGTTAAAGATATAACAGGCAAGTCTGTTTATGAAAGGTCTGAAACATTTGCAGTTAAAGACCAGACTAGCTATCCAGTTGAGTTCCAGACCAAGTACTTGAAATCAGGAGATTATGTGCTGGGCATAGAGGTTAGATACGGAAAGTCATTTGCATCATCAACACAGCTAATAAAGATTGAGGAGCCTGCTGAGTTGGCTCCTGAGCAGATGATTGCTGCAAAAACAAGGATCGGATTATTATTACTGCTAAGCACTATACTTGCTGCGTTCTCACTAGCTGCGTTTATGCTTAGGGATAGGTATGTGAGATAAAGTGGAAATTAATACTCCATTAAACTTAAATTCTAAAGAACTAAAATGTTTTAATGAAATAGTTAAACCGCAACTTGAAGAGCTTTATTCTTACAATTATGATAAATTTGAATTTAAACAGGTGAAAATTTTTATATCAAAAGATAGATTTCCAGATAACACAAAAAGAATAGATATTGAAGAAATTAAAGATATTTTGAATAATATTCCTGAAACACATTTAAGATTAATTTCGGAGATATACCTTGTTTCATTTCATTGCAAAGATGATAACCATAAAGAGATTAAAGGAAGAACTTTACCAATAATCCATAAGATACTAATTTATCCTAAGGCTTATAATAGGTTAAAGGTTGTTCTAACCCATGAAGTAGGGCATTTAGTATTTGAAAAAGAGTTAACAAAAAGATTCAAGATATTTTTTGTTCTTGCTCTCACACAAACATTTTCAACTATGAGATTTAGTTCCTTAGAACAGTATCATTTCTTTGTCAAAGAACAATTTGCGGATTCTTATGAGATTTTTATAAACAATCCTAAAAAATTGCAAGAATTTTCACTTATATATGATTTCTTTATCAGGCACTTCAAGTAGGCTTATCTGAATTGCCTACCCCTAACTCATTGTCAAAGGTGCAATGACTATTATCTAAAGAAGGTTTTGAGATCTGTTCTAATAGCTTTTCAATTTCTTCCTTTGGCATGTTTAATATCTTGCTCAGTTCATGGATTTCTTCTTTGCTTTCCATATAACTTATTATTGTGAGGATAGCTATATAAGACTTTCTATTAGATACCAAAAAGCAATAGGTCATAATAAAGGGTAGGCTGGTTTAAATGTATATTAGTAGTCACTATTTTATCATAAATTACCGAAAATTATATAAAGTAACTAATAGAGTTTAGCTGTAGAGGGTTTATAGGCTTTAATAAAATGAGTTACACTACACTAAACAAAGGTTACATGCCGTTACACTACGTCATTAAGCTTTAGTGGCCTCAAAAGATTACTTGATAAAGATCATAATTAGATTTGTTTGGGAAACGAGGGAAAGAGAGGTTGATAGGTGGTCTTTAAAAGATACATAGAGAAAGGTGGGAAGAGGTTAGGGCCATATTATTATCAAAATGTTAGAGACAAAGACGGCAGGATTAAAAGTGTTTACATTGGCCAGGATTACAGGAAGCACAGCAAAAAAAAGTCTGGCAATGCTATAATAATCTTGAGCATAATTCTTATTTCTGCTTTGTTTGGGTTTTACTACCTTTTTTATGACAAGGCTATAAGTATTTCAGGTATTTCTGCAATTGCATTTGAAAAGAAAGAAGAGTTGTTTGATGTTGACCAGATCATTATCAAGGTATTGCTGAGAGAGGATGAATTTCTTGCAAGGCAGATTAAGATTACAAATACTGCTAACAGAGAATTAGATTTTTCTATTAATGTGCTGCCATTAAGCGAGCTTGTAGATATTAAGGAAAAGGAGTTTAATCTAAAGCCAGGGCAAGCCAAGACAATGTTTCTTAACTTTACAACATCTCAAAAAGATAGGAATGTGCAGTTTACACCAGGCGTTTATACTGGCAGGCTTGTGGTTAAGGCTGCAAATGATGAAAGAATCATACCAGTAATAGTTGAGATTGAAAGCAAAAGAGTTTTCTTTGACATGAATTTATTGAGCCTTTCTGCTGATAGGATTGTAAAGAAGGGAGAGGAGATAAATTTTGAGGTTAGAATTTTTAATCTTGAGGCAGTGCAGCAAGGGACTGTAGATATGACATATTTGCTAAAAGATATTGAAGGAAATACAATTGTAACTCAGAGCGAGAGTGTTGTTGTAAAGAATCAAGCAAGTTTTTCAAAAACAATTGAAGTACCAAGAAATGTTAATACTGGGAATTATGTTTTTGCTGCAATTGCACAGCATGGGAGCTCAATAGGGACTGCAACATATCTTTTTGATGTTATTGAAGAGCTACAGAAAATAGAGGCAAAAGCTGAAGCTGGAATATTTAATGTTTGTAGGAGAGATGTTTATTGCTGGAGCCTTCTTTTCTTTATAATACTAATCCTGATATTAATAATAATTTTTGCATACTTTACAATTGGAACATGGATTTTTTTCAGGCTGACAGGTAGAGTTAGTAGAGTAGGTAAAGCTAGAGCAGCTGTAGCTAAAATAAGAAAAGGGCCAAAGAGGGATATTAGGTTAATAGCTACGTTATCGGTTGTAATTAGTTTAGGAATATTTCTAGCAGTTATCTATCTATTGTTTCCTGTACAGTTTGTAGCTAGCATCAAGTTTTTAGCGCAGAATATAGTATATGCTATTGTTGGCCTAATTAGTTTAATAATTCTTATTAGCATTATATTAATAGTTACAAATGAGCAAAAAAGAAGAAAGATAGCACAGTACTTAATAGATATAGGAATTCTGGAGAGTGAAAAAGACAGGAATGAAAGGCTAAAGAGAGAAGAGATAGAGAAAGGTGAGCTGGAAAAATCTAAACTTGAAGATGAACAAAGAAGAAAGGCTGAAGAGCTAAAAAAGCAAAGAGAGCTAGAGAGAAAGGGGCAGGAAGAGACTAGGCGGCAGCTGGAAAGAGAAAGGCAAAGGCAGTTAGAGGAGCAGAAAAAGAAAGAACAATCAGCGTATGAGGAAAAGCGCAGCAAGGCTTTAGAGCTGGATAGAAAGAGGAAACAAGAAGAGTCTAAAAAATTAAAGCTAATTGAGCAGATTGAGCAAGAGGCTGCTAAAGAAAAGAGTGAAAGAGACAGTCTTATTGCAGAGAAAGAACAATTATTGAGCAATATTCAGGAGGCTAAGAAGAAAAAAGATGAGATAGAGAATATATGGAATGATAAGGTCAAGGCTCTTGAAAAGGCTTCAGAAAAGATTAATGAGTATGAGCAAAGGGTTTTGAAGATAAAGAACGAGCATGAGGCAAGGTTAAGGAATATTGGTGAGGAGAGAAAGAAGTTCTTGGAGAAATTAAAGGAGCAGAGAGCTGTTTTTGAAAAAGAATTGCAGAGCTATGAGCAAAAGGAATTGGCAGAGATTGAGAAGAAGGCAGAGGGTTTGGGCAAGAAAGATAGAGCAACGTTTGAGAAATTAAAGAGACTTGAGGTAAAAAGCAATATTAGTATTAAGCTGAAAGAGTTGAAGAAAAAGCAGGATGAGGAGCTGGATAAGTATGATGCGGTGCATAATGAGCAGAAAGATGAGGAGAAGAAAAGGGTAGCAGAGGCTGTAAAAGTAATTGAAAAAGAGCTTGATATTGCAGAGATTAAGCAGCACATAACTAGCTTGAAAGAGCTTGAGAAAGAAAAGGAAGGGGCATTAGGCAAGTTTGAGCCTAGCATAGCTAATGCGCAAAAGAAGATTAATGCTATAGAGCAAAGGATAAAAAGTATTGATGCAAGTCTTGCAGAGAAAGAAGGGCAAAAAGCACAATTAAAAGATGAGATAAGAAAGTTAAGGCCTGGGGTAATAGCTAGAGTGATGGAGGCTTTCAGGAAAAGAGCAGTGGAGAAAGAAAAGGAAAAGCTGATTGCTATAAAGGCTGAGGAGCATAAGCTTGAGGAAAAAGAAAAGGTTGAGCAATATAGAGAAGTATTATATGTAAAGATAAATGAATTCAAGAAAATTCTGGAAGAGGTGGAGAGTTATATAAAGGCTCATGACAAGGATAATGCACTTAAGAGTTATGCAGAGCTCAAGAAGATTTATGACAGAATAGCGCATTCTGAAGGATTAACTGTTGATGCCAAGAAGTTCTTGTATGAAAGAATTACTGAAGCTTATCATAGGATAAAGGAGTTGCATAGTGGAGAGTAAGGGTAAGAATAATAAAGGCTATGTCCTAAATGAAGGGTTAGGTCAATATTGTGAGCATTATTCTACTGAAACTTAGCTTTGACAAGGGGGATGTCCCTTACGGGGAATGGCAACTTATCTTTTAACATGAAAATGCGAACCCGACCTAACCCCAAGCGAAGCGAGATTTAGGACATAGCTGTAGAGAAATAATGTATTTTTATTTTGCAATGGAAGTTAAAATAGAGTACCAAGCCTAGGCGTTTGCTATTAAAAATGTATTCATTCACTATTTATGGGCATAGGAATATTACAGGTAAGCATAAGACTACTGTTGAGTTTACAAAAGAGAAAGAGCTGAGTAAGGAGGGGGATTGTGTGATAGGCATAAATGCTGATTTTGAGGTAAGCAGGATTAAGGAATTTATTAAAGAGATGAAGAATGATGGAATAATTGTTGAGATTATAGTTGGTAAGGATAGAGAAATAATAAAAGGTGTTGTAAACAGAGGGTTTAACAGCGAGAAAGAAATAGTTTTAAGGAAAAGCAGCTATATATCTGACAGGACATTAATGATTAATGCTGATAAGGGAAGTAAGGATGTGAATAGAAAAATAATAGCTTTGCTAAGAGCAGGTAGAAGAGGTAAGATTGTAATAAAGTAATTATAGGCTATGTCCTAAATAAAGGGTTAGGTCAATTTTGTGAGAATACTCAAAATAAAGGGTGCCATCAATTTGTGAGCACTATTCAAAATAAACTTAAAGCTGACAAGGGGGAAGTCCCTTACGGGGAAAGTCAGCCAACAGTATAAAACATAAAAGGGCGAACCGATGGCACCAGTAAATACAGCAAAAATGCGAACCCGACCTAACCAAGCAATGTGAGATTTTCAACTAAAGGTAATTATCAAAACACTTAAATACTACTTAGTTTTACTCTGCTATAAAGATAAGTCGGTTAGAAGCTTGCTTATGCTGGATAAAAGATAAAATTCTAAATCTATTTATCCATTGCAAAAAAGAATATTAAATTAAAATGATGCAAAAATAATAAAAATTTGCATACGAGGCACGAGTTAGCAAGTACAGAACTGCGGTTCTGCAAGTACCTGCGTGCCTGTACAAAGGTCCGCTTACCACGAATGTAATGAGTGGTTCCGGAACAAAGTCACGATATCATATATGTAAAGTGCACAAGCGGACAAGTTGAGAAACTACGTTTCGAGACTTTTAGGAAGCAGGGCTTCCTACAAGTATAGTAATGTGTGAAAGAAATGCAAATTAGAGTAATTAAAAGGAAATAAAATTAATAAAAATTAAGATTAAAAAGTGCAAATTAGTAAATAAAGAATAATTATAATTAAAAATGGCAAGGATGCATTCAAGGAAGAGGGGTAAGGCAGGAAGTAAAAAGCCTTCTAAAAAGGTAAAACCTAGCTGGCTCAGGTATAAGCCTAAAGAAATAGAATTAGTTGTGGTGAAGCTGGCAAAAGAAGGGAAAACACCTTCACAGATAGGTCTAGTATTAAGAGATACTTATGGAATTCCAGATGTGAAGGTTGCAGCTGGCATTAAAATAAGTAAAATATTAGCTGAGAAGGGTTTATTGGGCAAAATACCAGAGGATTTAATGGCTTTAATAAAGAAAAGCATAAGATTGCAAAAGCATCTTGAGGCTAATAAGCAGGATAAGCCTGTGCTTAGGGGATTACAGCTTACACAGTCTAAGATTAAAAGGCTTGTAAAGTATTACAAAAGGACTGAAAGGCTGCCAATGGACTGGAAATATGATCCTAAGTCTATAGGGTTGTATGCTGAGTAAGAGAGGAGTTTTTAGGCTCTGATGAAAATAAGTTTTGCCATCAATTATGCGAGCATCTTCTATTAAAATATAACTTTGACAAGGGGGATGTCCCTTACGGGGAAAGTCAAAATGTCTATAAACATGAAAATGCGAGCCGATGGCAAAACGAAATTTATTTTCACTGAAGCCCAGTTTTTAGATAATTTTATATATTAATAAAGAGTTAATGCTAATATGAAAAAGAAAGTACTTAATTTTACAACTATAATAGAGCAAGGAGAGGATGGCTGGTATGTAGCTACTGTGCCAGATATTCCTGGATGTTATACCCAAGGTAAGACAGTTGCACAAGTCTTAGGGAGAATTAAAGAGGCTATTGAAGTTTGTTTAGAAGCAGTAGAGGCTGATAAAGAAGCTAATTATTTCTTAGTTGATTAAAAGTATATTTAATAAAAAATTTAATTTTATTATTCAAAAGTATATTTGCAGGTTTAGCAATACAATACAAAAGATATATTAACTAGTTAGCTTATTGAGTTATGTTCTTAACTATAATGAGAATTTATAGTGATAATTAATATTGTAGAAATACTGTAGATTAATATAATTGTATATTAATATTGTAGATTAGTATAATTAGAGAATTAGTATTAAATTAATATAGAGAACTTTGAATAATCCATTAGTTTTATATATTTGATTCAAAGTTCTCTTAGAGAATTTTGACAAAATTGATATATTTCAAAATTCTCTATAACAAATTAACAAATAGCGAGTTGAGAGTCTTGGATAAGTATGAGTATTTTAAACTGGGGATTAAAAAAGCTGTTGAGGAGTTTAATAAGATTGATAAAAATGAGACAGTAAGGATTGTGAGCCATCTTGATTGTGATGGGATATGCTCTGCTTCTATTCTAGTAAAGGCCTTGGGTAATGAGAACAGGAATTATACTGTGTCAATTGTACAGCAATTAAATGCTAGAGTAATGAGAGAGCTTAATGATGAAGACTATAAATGCATTTTCTTTACTGACCTTGGCTCAAGTCAAGTGAGGCATGTGAGGGAGATATTTAAGGATAAGAAAGTTTTTGTTCTTGACCATCATGAGCTTGACACAAATGATGAGATTAGCGAAAAAATAATAGGAAGTAATTATGATAATGAATTGGCTATCAATGCAGTTAATTATTATGAGAATGTTGTGCACATTAATCCAGTATTGTTTGGAATTGATGGTGGAAGAGAAATATGTGGAGCAGGTGTAACCTATCTTTTTGCAAAAGCTTTGAGTGAGAAAAATAGAGAGCTGGCACATATAGCAGTAATTGGAGCTATAGGCGAAGTGCAAGAAGATAATGGGTTCTTAAGGCTGAATAATGAAATATTGCAGGAAGCTGTTGAGCAAGGAAAGGTTGTTGTTAAAAAGGGGTTGAAATTCTTTGGGATGCAGACAAAGCCTTTACATAAGGTGTTAGAGCATAGCAATGATCCTTATATTCCAGGTGTTTCTGGATCTGAGAGTTCTGCAATACAGTGGCTGCATTCAATTGGGATTGATCCTAAGATTGGGAATGAATGGAGAAGGGGAATGCATTTATCTGAAGAGGATTTAAGAAAATTGTCAACTGGGATAATACTACAAAGGATGAATAGGCATGAGGATGCTGAGGATATTTTTGGGAATGTTTATGTGCTTACAGAGGAAAAGGAAGGAAGCCCATTCAGGGATGCGAAAGAGTTTGCAACTTTACTGAATTCCTGCGGTAGATTGAATAAGGCTTCTCTTGGCATTGGAGCTTGTCTTGGAGATAGTAAGGCTAAAAAAATGGCTTTAGATAATTTAGTTGCTTATAGGAAAGAGCTTCTAAAGGCAATAAATTGGTTTAAGTCTAGCCAAAACAGCGATAATGGGAGTATTGTAAAAGGAAATGGCTATATTATAATTAATGCTGAAGATAACATACTCTCAACTATAACAGGAACTTTAGCATCAATTGTTGCAAGATCTAACGAGTTTAAGGAAGGGACTGTAATAATTTCAATGGCACAGACAAGGGAGAATACAACTAAAGTTTCTACAAGAATTGCTGGAAGCAGAAAAAAAGATGGAATTGATTTATCTGCTATAATAAATATGATAATTTCGAGCATAGAAGAGGCTTCTTCTGGCGGGCATTATCAGGCAGCTGGTGCTGTAATACCAACTGAAAAAGAGCAGGAATTTATAGAGAATGCCAAGAATGTGCTGGATAGGGTGTTGAGAGAAGATATTATGACATAGAACATTATCACAAACACTACTTCTCATAAACTCTAGGTCTTTTATCTATCTTGGTTATAAGCACAATTTTATCTTTTACTTTATATAATGCTCTATAATCACCTATTCGATACCTAAATATTTTATCTCCATTTTCCCTAGCAATGAATTTTGCATCACTTGGAGTAGGATTCTCACTAAGTTTTCTTAATCACTTTTCAATTCTTTCTCTAATATGATTATCTAATTTTTCTAAGATAAGTTTAGTTTCGTCCATAATAGCTTTTCTACAATTCAGATTTATATACTTTTCGAATAATTACAACATATTCTTTATAGATTCCATGTGTTCTGCAATTTCTGTGCCTGTCTTAGTAAGAGTTAGAAGCTTAAGCCTGCCCTGTTTTTCAAAGTTTATTAAGCCAGCTTTTTCCATTTCCTGAAGAATTTTAACAACATGGCTATATGTGCAGTCAACTGATTTTGCCAATGCTGAGGCATAGACCTCAGTTTTTGCATTCCTTAGATTAATGAGCATCATTGCTGGCTTTTCACGGAAAAATACATTGAAGATTTTATTATTTTTCATAACTACCACCAATATAGATGATTAGATATAATTAAGCTATTATAGTTTATATAGTATATATTAAAGAATATATAAAGGTTGTGGATTTGTTATAGTGGAAAAATAAAGCAAGAGAAGGGCTTCAGTAAAAATAAGTTTTGCCATCAATTTGTGAGCATCTTTTAAATATATATCAGGCAAAAAGGGAGATTGCAAGTAGGAATTTTTGCTAACAGCTTCGACATAAAAATGCGAGCCGATGGCAAAACTTATTTTTATCAGCGCAACTATAAGGGGCTCTGTAGAAAATCTCACTTACGTTCTGGTTAGCAGCTTCAAAATGCTTCCAGCAAGAATTAAAGATGCTGCGTTCCCGTAGGGAGCATCCCCTCGCAACGCATAGGAAATTATAGATTTCCTAGCCTCAAAAATCTACGATTTTTGACGCATTAGCAGTTTTATCCTAAGGCATTTTGACCTTA
>CAZRPY010000003.1:3416-123530 GCA_964602245.1 uncultured Methanosarcinales archaeon | reverse complement strand
AAAATGAAGTTGAACTAATTTCTGCAATACTTGATTGGTTTGACCATAAGGAATACGAGCGAAGATTCAAATATTAAAGCCTCTTAAATTTAGTAGAGGGAAACACAATGAATAAAATAAAGCAGTTAATTTCTCACTACAAATTCCCAATCATTTTTTTTATACTCTTATCTATAATCGTCGCTTTCCCAGTACTATTAAATTTCTCAAACTGGGGGCAGTTAGACTGGGATCAGCACACTTTCTACCATGCTGTACCTAAGAGAACCCTATTATCATTTTTCCAGTTCCCATTATGGAATCCATATCATTGCGGTGGAACTGCAGTATTAGCCAATCCTCAGTCAACTTTTCTATCACCATTCTTTCTCTTAGTTTTATTATTTGGAGAAATATATGGCTTAAAACTACAAATCTTCTTAGCTTTATTTATTGGCATGCTAGGCATGTATTTTGTAAGCAGACAGCTAAATTATGGCAAACATTCATCTTACATTCCTTCAATAATCTTCTTCCTAAGCTCATGGTTTGCTTTAAGGACAAATGTTGGTCATACAATTTACTTTATGATGGCTTTCTTTCCATGGATATTTTTCTTTTACTTAAAATCATTAGAAAATATTAAGTACATATTCCCAGCTGCGTTATTCATAGCATTTCTTATATTTGGAGGAGCTGTCTACCCCGTTGTATTTATTGCACTGATTATAGGCTTATATTCATTATTCACTTCTATCCAATCTAAGTCATTTAAGCCATTAGTAATAGCAATCATAATCTTAGTCTCATTTTTCCTAATAGCAGCAGTAAAACTCCTTCCTTTAGTAGAATTCACCAAGAAATATGCATCTGTACAGCAGGATACTCAATATCACGCTACAGATTTGCTAATTAAATCATTGCTAGATAGAAATCAAAAAGAACTATTACTAGGAAAGATTTTCATGCCTAGAGATATTCCATTTGAGGAAGTAATATTTAGAAGAAGAGGAGGTGAGCTTCCATGGGCATGGCACGAATATGGCAATTATATTGGCATTATCCCATTAATCCTGCTTATTGCAAGCCTTTACTGGCTTAGAAAGATCTGGCATTTAATTATAAGTGCAATTATACTTTTAATAATAGCCTTTGGAGATGCTTCAGTAATTAATCTCTGGAGCATTATCCACAAGCTTCCTTTCCTTAGCTCAATACATGGCCCTTCCAGGTTTATAATTGCCTTTACATTTTTTGCATCATTAATAATTGGCTATGTTTGCTCAAAAATAGAGGAAAAACAAAAGCTAAGTATTGCAGGAAAGCAAATAAGAGCTTCATCAATAGTAATTGCTTTAATCGTAATAATAACCCTAGACTTATTGCTTGTTTCATGGCCATTATATACTAACACATTTGACATTAAAGCTCCTGATATAAAAGAATCTAAAACTAAAGAAATAATACCAATCTGGAGCTCTAGTCCCTTAATCTCGCAATATCCAAATTTCCTGCAGAATCTGGCAACTATTGATTGCTATGAAAGAGTACATCCAAGCATTAAAGCTGTTCCTGCATTTTTTGACACAGGAGAGAAATATGCATATTATTATGGAGAAGCTTATCTTGCAGAAACAAATGAAAGCCAGAAACTTGAATATTTCAGTCCTAACAAAGTCAAGGTTAGAGTTAATACAAATGAAGATAACATTTTAGTATTAAACCAGAATTATGATTCAGGATGGAAAGCTAAAAGCAGACAGGTATTCAGCTATAAAGGCTTGATAGCAACTAAAGTAAGCTCTAGTGATGACATTGTAGAATTCTATTATCTGCCAAGCAGCTTTTTGATTGGATTATTGGTAACAATTATATCGCTTATTGGTGGGATTTATTTTTATTTTAGAGTTTAATCTTAGTTCTTTATATATCTCACTCGCTCTTTAGTAGTTATTTTTTCTTATAACCAAACTTCTTATCATATTCTTTATGGTCAATAATATCAAGAATAAAACAGATAACTTCTACTTGGTCGCCTTTGATAGTGTACAGCATTCTCCAATAGTTAGTCAGTTCAACTCTCCACAGGTTTTTTGCATTGTATTTTATAACATACTCTTTTGGAATAAGTGCTTTAGGAACATTATCGCCATAGAAAGGATTTGCTTTAATAAATTCTGTCTTTTGTTTTATTGAACGCAATAATTGCATCTCTTCTGTATTCTCTTTACCTTCTCTTAACTGCTGTCCAACTATCTCATTTAATTTTTTATACTCTAAATCAGCTTCATCAAGAAGGATTACCCTTACTGGCTTATTCATATCTCAGTTCCTCTTTTTATTAACTCGTTTAATTCTTTTCTTTCTGTATATACCCAGAGGATGCCTTTAGTTCCAATAATGATTTTTCCCCCTATTTGCAGGTAATCCAATATTTGAATCAGAGTTTGATGCATTACTTGTTTTGGCAGTTTCTTTTTTAATTCTGCTAATGTCATTAACTCTCCGCTATTCTTTAATGTTTCTTCAACCATAAGAATAGTGTTCAATGTAGGAGAATGTGCTAATTTGCTAGAAAATCCTTTGGATTTTCTGCGCCCAGAAACTTTAGTTTCTTGGGTTTCTCTTTTCCTGATTTGGATTGATTTGGACATTTGTATATCTAATCTATATATACTTATACTTAACAGATATAAACTTATATATAAATCTTTCTATTTTAAGACTATTCTGAGTGTACTTTTATTGGGATTCTTTATTACTCACTTTGATCACCAAGCACAAGAAAACAAAGATAAAACTGCGTGTAACAGTCGTTATACGAAATTGAAAAAGGGCAAATAATTTAAAGGGGCGAACTCTTTTTATTATGTGGCTCAAAAAATCGCATATCTTACAATTGATGATGCACCTACTAAAGATTTTAGAAAGAAAGTTGATTTTTTATTAGAACAAAATATTCCAGCCATATTCTTTTGTAGAGGCGACTTTTTAGAAAAAAGAGAGAAAGATGTAATTTATGCGATTAAAAATGGATTCATAATTGCAAACCATTCTTTTGATCACGCAAGATTTTCTGAAATTGCTTTAGAAGAAGCACTCAAACAGATAAGTAAAACGGATAAACTAATTGAAGAAGCATATTCTAAATCTAGAATAAAAAGACCCGCAAGATTATTTAGATTTCCTTATGGAGACAAGGGAGGCCAGAACTATAAAAACATCCAGCAATTTCTTAGACAATTAGGATATAAGCAACCATTATTTGAAAATATCAATTATGAATGGTTTAGAAATAGCATTCTTAAGACCGATTTCGATGTTTATTGGACATTTGATATTAAAGAGTGGTGTTTGAAGGGCAATTACGATCCCCAACTAAAATCACTAAAGGATGTACTTAACCGAATGAAACAAAAAGAACATGAACAAGGAGGAAGTCTTTTGAACACTAACTCAAATGATATGATTCTAATCCATGACCATGAAGAAACAACCGAGGCTTTTTTTGAGATAATTAATGAGTTATTAAAGATGAATATTAAATTTATCTTACCTAAATTTGCTTGAGTTCGCCCTCTGATAATTTTATTTGAAGGAACTTCTTTCCTCACAACATTTAACACTGGATAAACAAGGCTCTATTTATACTCTAAGAAAGTCCTACTTAAACTCTATCTTCTTAGTTCTAAATCCTTTCCTTTGTGTATGGATTTTCTTACAGACAGAGCATTCATACCTTAAATCAGTTTTCTTACTACTCTTCTTGTTGTACCTTTTCCAGCCAGACAGTGCACCTTTAGACAGCTTTCCCAGATTGCCTTTACCTCTGCCTCTGCCTCTTTTCCACATTCTCTGCTTTGCACCATGCTTCATGCTGCTAGGCTGCCCTTTCTTAGTCTGGCTAACCCTGTGCTCAGTATGCTTCTTACAATAAGGACAATACCTGTTAACTGTTTTGGGTAATTTCATGTCCAGCTTAGATAAGAAAGGGGTTTATAAAGGTTTTGGGGTTAAATGTCAATTGCTTTGAGCTAATCTTTGGAAATCTTCTCGAACTCTATTGACTCCTAGAATTGCATTATATACATTCTTTGCATTAAACTCTATAGTACTACCTTCGTAATAGACAAAAGATATTCTTTCCATCCCAGGTTTAAATTTTGCAGAGATTTCACCGTTACCTAAAGGCGCTTTTACAAACCATTCATTCTCACCATCAATAGAGATTGGCATACCCCTTAGAAACTCAACTAATGCTTTTGGTGTCTTATTAATGTAATTAGCCCTAAAATCTAAGCATATAACCTTATCAAAAGCTGGAAGCAATTTGTAACTATCTATTTGGGTCCTACAATAATGATTTTGCTCAGGTTGCCACACTGCATCCTCTACTAAATTAGGCATATCTGGACTAAGTGTTTTTCTATTCTCATCAAATATTTCCACCTCAAAACATTAAGATATTTTTCAAGGTTTTCATCTTGAAGATGTAAACGTAAAGTGATTTCAAGTCCTTCCTTGTATTTTGTACCTAGTATAATACTTTGTGGGTACATTGCATATCTTTTGGCAGAAATTCTCCGATCAGCTAAATCTGATAGAGATTGCTTTGCCACAGAATTATTTGATAAATCATAAGTAAAACCAACAGAATCTGGGTCAATTGGCAGAGATTCAATTCTAAATATACCTTTTAAATTAAAGACATCAGACATTACTAAATATAATCGATACCCAGGATGATAAAACCGATAGTATTGCATAGACATTTCCACAGGCTGGCCATTAAATTTCAGATGGGTTTTTACTGATATTTGGTTTAGCCTGTCTTCTTCGGAGAATACTAGATGCCGACCTTGAGGTGGCACACCTAATTCTGAAAGTTCATCTAGAAGCTGATTTACCTTTTCTGATAAGCCCTCTCTTGTAATAGATAAGAAATTTGGCACAGCTTCAACAGCTCTAATATTGCTTGATTTAAAGACACTATTACCTACTCTTGGATCAATTACTTGTACCATTGAAATTCAAGTTTTTAACATTCTTTAAATATTTTTTGCTTCTGTTTAAAATCACAATTATTATACAATCAAATAAAATCCTTAATCTTATGCTTTATTTCCTCGTGATAAAGCCATAATAATAATATTATAGCGTCAATTGCAGCTGGCAGGTTAGATAAGCCAAACTTATTTAACAAATGTATCTTATAGCCAACTGCAGACAAAGGCCAGAAAAACATAATGCCTTCATGAGCACCACCTCCTAAAACATAGTCCAGAAATACATGCAAAAATATTCCAAAGCTTATAACGAAGAAGTACATGCTAGCCTTATGCTTCTTTCTCCATAGTAAAATAATAGCAGGTATTAAGAATATCAGTCCAAAGAAAAGTGTATGCGTAATACCTCCGTGCATTAGCACTTCAGAAGAATAACCAAAATAACTTAGCATCCAGTTCAGTGGCACATCAAGATCTGGCAATAAGCCGCCTAAACCAGCAAGAAACACAGTATGTAAAGTAAAATATTTTTTATGCCTTGTAATATAATCTCTATACAAGTCAACTAATATAATGGTTAGTAAAACATGTGTAACAGCTAATGGCATAATCTAATTCTTAAATACATTCAATATAAACCTTTCTGTATCATCACTCACAAAACCAAAAACCTTTAATAGTAATCTAAATAGCATCAAAATAAACAATGAAAAATGAGCTTAAAATTGCATGGATAGCTGGAATTGTTAGTTTAATACTTCTCATCCCTATTTTAATATTGAGTTTCGTTAGAGAGTTTAGTAGCCTGTCTAGTTTTTTGATGATTTTATACAGCAGTTTATCAATTACAGATGCAATTGCTAGCATATTTTTTCTGAGAGGATTCATATTAATAGGAGAAAAATTAAAAAATCAGTTTCTTGTTGCAATCTCTTATGTAATGATTATGATAGGCATAATATTTTCTATTTATGATTTATTTTTACTTGCCTATCCTTCTTTAGAACCTAAAGCTCTGGATTTTATAATATTATTTCTATTTGGTATAGTTAGCATATTCTTTGGAATCTCTCTATTACAATTAAAGAAGAAATTTGGAGCGATAGCAAAAGCCACAGCTATTTTAGAGATAATAACAGGCATAACACTCGCAACTATCTTTCTGTCTTTTATTGGATTAATACTGATAATACCGACTACAATTCTAGAGATAATTATCTTATATAGGGCAGCTAAGAAATATAAGTAAGAGATATTTTTCAATTTAAGGATATTATTTCTCATCAATTATCTCTGCCCTTTTTTTAAAAACCAGTACATTAGCCACTTCAGTTGGCAATAGTGCTATATCTTCATTTTCAAAAGGCCCGTATTCCTCTAGCTCTGGTCCTACAAACCTGGGCACAGGGTGTATAAACCTGACCATAGCCTTATCCTTCTTGCCATTATCCTTTAACTCAGTTGCACTTACAAAATCACTCCTCTCTTTTGGTTCTTCTCTATAACTATAAGTAATGCTATCTGCACTTGGCAGTTTAAGTTCAAGTATTTTATATAAGATATCCTTTCTATACTTCTCAAGCAAAGCAACTAAAGATTCAAAGAACTTTCTCTCCTCTGCTAGCATATTTTGCATATCTGCAATATGGGCATTAGCCCTTGTCTTGTTTAGTGCCATATTAATAATCTTCTTCTCTCTTCTGTCATACAAATCTCTTAATAATCTCTTGATATTCATTATCTGCTTCTCAGTGCTTTCTCTATCTACATCAGAAAACATTTCAGAGCTTTTTATCTCTTTTAAAATCTCATGCTTCTCTTTAAGATAGTTAACAACATCCTGATAAAATGTAGCATCTAGTCTTTGCAATTCCTCTTTAGCCTTCTCCAGCCTAAGCAGCTCAAACAATGTTTCATAGGTTATGTTAACAGATTTCTCTTCTTGTACCATAGCACTTAGCACCTAGCCTAGTAACCCTCTTGTGGTATATAAATTTTTATACTACGGCACTAAAACATAGCTAAATGGAATATAAACACAGCTTTGATGGCATAGATAAAGATATATCAAATAAAGCAGCTTTATGGCTCTTGACCATTATTATAGCCTCTTTCATAGCTATCCACTCATTTAATCTTAACCTCTCAATATCAGACGAAAATACCTATTTCTATATGGGTAATCTAATAACACAGGGCTTTCTGCCATATAAAGATTTCTTTTATGCCCATCCCCCATTAAACATTTTTATTATAGCTTTGCTAATCAAACTATTTGGCATGAATTTTATTGTTCTAAAGCTACTACCAGTTATAACAACTGCCATATCTGCCTTATTAATTTATTTAATAGCTAAGAATCTGCATTCAAGATTATCTGCCATTATTGCTGTTATTCTTTTCTTATTTGCTTATGAAACTCTAAGAGTCTCAAGTTATTTAATTGGCATAGATATAGCAACTATGTTTATATTATTTAGCTTATATTTCTTGTTTAAAGAGAACAAAAACAATAAATCTTATCTATATGCTGGTATTTTTATTGGCATTGCAGCTATTTCAACACTCAACTCTTTAATTGCCGCCTTTGTAATCTCTATTATTCTCCTGTTTAAGAGCAGAAAATCTTTAATATATTTTATCCTAGGTTTTTCATCGATATTTTTGACAATTAATATTGCTTTGATTCTTTTATATGGGCAATCTTATATTACACCTGTAATCAAATACCATTTCCTTAAGCCTGTGACAGAATCCAGCTTTAAGATTATTTTTAATATTTTAGTTAAGGAAAACTGGCTCTTGGTAATTTCTGCTTTATTGCTCATATTTGCAAAAGGAAGGAAAAGAGTTTCAGCCTTAGCAATTATAGCATTAGCTTATCTTATATTTTTAATTACATATAAAAGCCTTTTTGGCTACTATCTCTTTCTAATTCTGCCCTTATTGGCAGTTATAGGTAGTTATTCAATTTTTAGCTTAATAGATAAATTTGCAAATGCAAATAATAATAAAGAATTCAATTTAAAATTCGATCCCAGAACAGCTCTTATAGCATTATTTGTAATTATTGGTATTGCCTCTGCATTAAGCATTAATCGCTATCTCAACTATGAATTCCAGGATTTTAATAATGCACAAGAGATTGCCAGTTATATTAAAGCTAATTCTAATCCTGAAACAGCTTTATTTGGCGATGATTCTATTACTCCTTTACTAGCCTTATTATCAGAAAGGAAAATTGCATTTAGCCATGCAGACCTCAACAATTTTAGATGGCGAACAGGCTTAGTTGACATTCAAGAGACTATTAATAGTATTAAAGCTGAAAAACCAATTATAGCTACATTTCAAGTTAATATCCCACAAGGCACTTTCCGTTATGGTATTGACTACTTGGACGAATTCCATTATTTTTTAGACGAAGAATGCACGGTAATAAAAGAATTCAAGGACACTTGGCTAGATTATGAAAAGGTTGTAAGGCTGTGGGATTGCTAGTTTAAGATTTGCATATTTGATAGACCTCTGAAATAAGAATCTTTTGTAAGAACTTTTAGATTGTATATTAAAGAAGTAGCTACGATAAGGGAATCTATCATCCCCCATTTTTTTACAATTTTCTTTCTCTTAAAATTTAATTCCCCTGCTAAAAATGCTATATTGGTATTCAAGTCCAAAATTTTAGTAGTAGAAATTACAAACTTTATTAATTCACTACCATTTGAATTTTCTCTCATTGCCCAATTAGAAATCTCAGCTATAGTTACTATACTTGTATAGCATTTTTCTATTTCTAGAATTTTTTTTACTACTGCTCCTTTTTCACTTTTAATGAAAAATTCAACCCAAGCTGAAGTATCTAATAGCATTAGTATCTCTCTAATCTGTCAATTCTATCTCTTTCAAATGGTTTTGAGCCTTTAGCAAATCCAAACATTTTTTCTATCCCTTCTAATTTTCTCTGCCTCAGCAAAGAGACCTCTACTTCTTGACCTTCTTTTATCCTCTCTTGCTCGGCAATTCCTTTTGGTATTAAGACACCTAATGATGTGCCAACCTTTCTTACCTTTGCTTTAAATAGCTCTGACATTTTTAAATCCTCCACTTATTATAATAAATTATAATAAGTATATAAAGTTATCGCTTCAAGAATATGAGGAAAATGCCAAGAATTAGAGCAATTTAATTCAGACACTTTTAAATATCAATGAACATTTCTAACTTCTATGGCAGAGCTTGAATTCGAAGAACTAGATTTTGACCATTATAATGAAGATAAGATCAGAGTAAAATTCCACAAAAGATTTTACTTTGACTTGGATAAATCTAGATTAGAGTCTATTGCACCTTTTGAGGTAAGTGATAATAAGATAATCTTTAGCAATATCTCTAAGGACAGTGCAAAGAGAAAGTTTAGCCAATTGGTATCAAATGCAATATCTTCAGATTTAAGGCATACTGTTAACAAAAAAAGGGCTTTCTATATCCATTCTAACTCTGGCATTCCGTTAATAGGCACACCTTACTTTGGCATTATAGACCGAGGCTCTAATATATTAGAAGTTAGGCCTAACACTGGCTGCAACTTTAATTGTATTTACTGTTCTGTCGACGAGGGCTTTATCTCAAAAAGGCTAACTGATTATTTTGTTGAAAAAGACTACTTAATTAGCGAACTAAAGAAAGTAGTTGAGGCTAAAGACTGCACTATAGACATCCATATAGGAAGCCAAGGAGAGCCAACTCTCTATCCTGATATGATTGAGCTTGTTAAGGGCATGAAAGCCATACCTAATATCAGGCATATTTCTATGGTAACAAATGGCTCATTGCTAACTAAAGAGTATGTAGATAAGTTAGCTGAAGCTGGCTTAAGCCGCATTAACCTTTCCCTTAACACCTTAGACTTTAAAATGGCCCAATCTTTAGCTGGCATTAGCTTTGATGTCAAAAGGGTGGTAGAAATAGCCAAGTATATACCAACAATAGGCATGGATTTAATAATAGCTCCCTTATGGGTTCCAGGCTATAATGATGATTTTATAGAACTGGTAAGATTTGCCAAAAGCTTAGGCGCAGGTAAGATAGGCCCTGCTATTGGCATACAAAATTTCCTATATTACAAAAGAGGCAGAAATCCTGTAAACCAAGCTACTGAAGAAGAGTTTAAAAGAAAGATGAAAGAGATAGAAGCTAAAGAGGACATTAAGCTTATTTATGATATTAAGACAGAGCCTAAAGAAGGGCATGAAATAAAGCCTGATTGCAAATCTCTGCCCAAACCTTTCAAGAAAGGAGAAATAATTAAGGCTGAGCTTAAGCTCCAAGGCAGATTTAGAGATGAGATAATAGGAGTAGCAAAGGACAGGTGTATTTCTATTATTGGCTGTTTACCTAACCAAAAAATAGGCTCACTAGTTAAAGCAAAGATAATAAGAACTAAGCATAATATATTTGCTGCTAAATATTTAAGCTTATTATGATAAGAAAGCTTTATAAATTCCTTAATCATTATTTAACAAATGAGAAAAGAGATTCAGAACTGGTGGAAGAAAGCCAAACAGGATTTAGATAGTGCAAAATATAACTTTAAAGGTAAAAGATATGATGTTAGTGCTTTTCTATGCCAACAAAGTGCAGAAAAAGCTTTAAAAGCCCTATTATTAAAAAAGAGTGGCAAAGTAAGAAAAATTCACGATCTTGTCGAATTAGGGAAAAATGTTGGATTGCCTGCTGACTTGTTGGACAGCTCTAAGGAGTTGACATTAGCTTACATTTACACAAGGTATCCAGATGTGCCAGAAGTAAAGAATTTTGGCAAGATTGTCAGAAGGTTCTTAAAAGTAAGTGAGGAAACATTAAAATGGGTAAAAAAACAGTTATCAAACAATTGAAGGCATACAAACATGCTGTAAGTAAGGACATACCTCTTTACAAAATGATTTTTTTTGGCTCAAGAGCTAAAGGCAGGTTCCATCAGGACAGCGATATAGATATAGTCATCGTAAGTCCTCAGTTTAAAGGATTAAATTTCTTTCAGCGAGGCGCAAAAATGTATGATTATTGGAATTTGAGGTATCCAGTTGATTTCTTATGCTACACACCAGAAGAATTTAACAAGCTAAAAAAGCAAATTACAATTGTTAAAGAAGCTGTAGATAATGGCATTGAGATTTAGAGCACTTTCCTCAAGAGAGCCATAAAGAATAATAATAGGCTCTTAATCATTATAATATAAAATAATATAAAAATATTACTTAGCACTATGACGCCAACTTCGTTGGCTGTGCGAGTAGTCCGCCTATCAGTGATGTACAGCTCATGTAGCGGACAAATATACCAAGTTGTGAAAAGAAAAGTACAAATTAATAAAATGTAATATTAAATTATCTAAATCTAGCTCAGTTCAAAAACAAAAGAAAAAAGAAAGGAAATTAATCCTTATTTGGCTGCTGGTACACTAACCTTTATATCACTCAGGCTAGTTCCAGTAACCTGGACTTCTGTCTTGCCCTTCTGATCTTTCAAGTACTTGTCATACTGGGCAACTACTCTTGAAGCTCTTTGGCTATCCTCTGCATTCCATCCTGCCACTACTAAGGCTACATGTCCATCTGTCTGCTCAACAAGCTTGATAATTGCTGCATTTTCTGGTATTCCAGAATCTGCACCATAGCTTGGGAATGGCTTGCCTAGCAATACTGCTGATGCTCTGTTAGCTGCAGGTCCACCAACGACTATTAAGTTCTTCTTGGTTTCCTGTCCTGCAACTGCTGGATCAGTATCCAATACTGCAGCACCAACATCAATTCTAGTAACAGTTGTAGTCTGCACTTTACCAGCTGTTGTCTTAGTCAACTCTGCAGTTGGAGTTGTGGTTACAAAGAATGAACCAAACACTTCAGTATCTGGATATACCACATTATACTCGTTTTGAGTATCTGTTCCAGAACCTTTTCTGTCCATCTCCATCCAGACTCCATAGCCTGAGTAGCCTTGATATTTATTGCCTCCATCTTCAGATTGCAATAAACCAGCTGTAATCACATACCTACCACTTGTAAAGTTAGCATTAAAGGAATTGCTTGAGAGGGTATTTTGCAGATCAATCTCACTGTCTGCATTCTCAGTTACATTTACTGCCCAGCTCTCTCTAGATGGCGATCTGCTTGTTTCTTCAAGTTCCTCAGTTGTAAAGTTCAGATATGTTCTACTCTCTGTCCCATTATCAGCTACATCGTTATGAGGAACTTTCATTTTCAGACCAAACTCAGTCCAAAACTCAGGCGTATTAAGGTCTACAAAATCACCATCTCCATTTGAGTCAAACTTCAGTTCACCTGCGTTAGTATCTGCTGAGATGTTTACACTATATGTGTTTCCATCCAAACTGAGACTGCCTGTACCATCTGAAGCATAGGTAACATCATATATGTCACCTGATCCAGTATCCCTCAACTTGATTATGTTATCAGTTGGGTTGACATCCTTGAACTGCAGTATTCTGCTGTACTCGTTTCTAGAGGCTACAACATACTCTTCATCCTGTAAAGTGTCAGTCTCATTCATTTCCATGTCATACATAGTTGAGCCAGTAAACCTTCCAAGCCTAATTGAGCCTGAAGCGTTTCGTGCAAAAACTTCCTGGTCGTACTTGACTCCAGCTCTATTGGTAAATTCTAGCTTGTAGTTTGTGCTGCTGCTAGAATGCAACCTAACTTTTTCAGTTTTTGGCACTTGCAAGCCTGTAAACTTAAAGTCAAATGCATCTGCAAGGAAGTTACCTTTCTGATTCTCTTTCTTGTCAGCCAGCTGAGAGATACTTGCTCCTTCAGGCGCATAGAGTTGGTCTCCTGCAGTGTAGTTGATCCTTAAACTTGCAATGGTTACGTCATCTCCATTTGCAACTCCTGCATCACTTCCAGCTTCAATATCTCCTACAACTTGGCCTAAGGAAACTGAGCCAACTTGGATAGAAGCTGTGTTAGTCTCGTTAGCAGTGTCTCCATCTGTTATCTGTATCTTGTTAGCTCCCAAAGAGAACTCCACCTTCCTGACTCCACCAGCGAACGCTTGAGACAAGATATCAACCACTCCAATTTCTATGCCATCTTTCAATCTAAAGGTGTCTGCTTCCAGTAACGACGTTGTTCTCTCGTCATTGATAGTAAACTTCGCAGTTGTAGAGCCTACGAAGTCTAGAGTAACGTCATAATCCTTGCCACCTATTGTGTAAGTCTTCGAAGCTCCTTCATCTAAGATACTAGTTACAGACCCACCCATCAACTTTAATGTAATCTTATTGATGGCTGAGTGCTGACCTTGGAGTATTGTAAATTCTTTTTCTCCAATCTTTATCTTCTTGTTCTCAATATCTTCCAGCTTGTTCCCGTCAGTACTATGGTCTGATTTCAACGCAGGTGAGAACTGTATAAGATACCTATATACAGTCTCTCCATTAGGTATTACAAAATAAGGTTTTGCAATTGACTTTCCATCATCTGGATCTGATGTGAACAGTAATTTTCCTGTAGAAGGTAGATACAATGTTGCTGTATAGGTATGATCACCAAACTCATTGCTAATCTTACCATCTGCCAATGTTTTCAAATCAGATTTGGTAACTGCTGTCTGAACTGCAGTAATATTTTCACCAAATTCTAAGTGCTGGCTTGATTTCTGTACTAGATAGCTATTTCCACCTAAGGTTTGTCCACTAGTAGTTCCAACATCAACTTCTTTCACAACCTTAGCTGCATACTGTAAATTTGTTGCAATATCAATAGCTCCTAGAACATCATTTGTTGCAGCAGCTTCTCCCACAACAATCATAGCATTAAAAGCTCCATCTTTAACAAATGGCGCAGGATACATACTTAAATCATAAGTAGCAGCCATTGCTCCAAAAATAGTAGCGCCAACCATTGATGCGCCAGCACCTAAAGCAACCAACTTCTTAATAGCTTTTTTCACTCTCATTATACAAACACCTCCAGTGTTTTTTAGGTTATTATGCTAATTATAGCTAGACATAGATATTGAGCTGTAATATGTATCTCAAATCTATATCAACAATCTATAATTTTAGCCTTTATATTTAAACTTTGCGGTATCTTATATTCTCTAATATATATTTCTTATAATATATAGACTTTATGCCCTAGAGTTTTCCTCTAAAAGCTTAATGGATATTTGATAAGACAACTTATTTATATAGTTTTTGATTGAGGTACAGTTATTTATTGATAAATTCAAGCAAAAACTCAGGAGCAAAGTGACTATAGTTTTCGGGTAGGGATTTGTAATATAGGTTTAGTGTCTATATCTCTATACTTATTAAAAATGCGGGGAGTAGGATTCGAACCCACGCAGGCACTAAGCCAACAGGGTTTCTCGGCAGGTCCAAGAAATTCGGAAATCTCTGATTTCCTGCCACCTAAACCTGTCCCGTCTAGCCTCTTGCTAAGATTTGGCCACTCCGGCATCCCCGCAATGAAAGAAGAAAACTAATCAATATTATAAATAGTTTGCTAAAATAAAACCTTATTTGCATAGATAAAGAGGATCACTTTTTTTGCCATGCATAGCTTCTCATTCTTTTAGACTTTCCATAACCGCAGCTTGAGCATATTTTCCTAGAAACATGGTAAGAATGGTTGCCGCACCTTCTGCAAATTATATGGCTTTTCTTCCCAGACTTTCTGCCCATAGAAGGAGTTCCCTTTGCCATAATTCATCACTAAATTACGCTGGTGATATAACAGTTATTGTATCTCCTCTAATAAACACTGTTCCTAGTTTTCGTTTGAGTGTACTCTCGCTAACAGTTGACTCTTCGGTAGTTTTCTCGTCTACTTGCCTTGTAACCCTCTTGCTTACTATTTCATGCTCTTCAGCATCTTCAAGAACCACATTAATATGAATGTCAAATGACTTCAGTTTTCCTAAGAATTGCTTATTATTTTTAAGCTCAACAATTACTCTCTTATCTCTTGCTTTATTTAAAGCATCTAAAGGTCTTTCTGGATCCATCTCATAACCCCAAAATAATTCAAATCAAAAACTAAGGCAGATATATAAAGGTATCGTTAATTAAAATAGGTAAAAATAAGATATATAAATAGAAGGCTAAACTATCTTTCTATGAATTTTAGGATATGTCAAAAACCACTGCCTATTACCACAACCTATATATACACTTGCAATTTTCAAAAATTAGAAAATGGTAGTCAAGCAAGGAAGGCCTAAGCGGAAGGTAACAGGTGGCAGATATATCGCTTATAGAAAATTCAGGAAATCAGATTTAGGCAGGACTCCAGCTTTAACACACATAGGCAGATTAAAATCCCAGGTAATAAGGGCAAGAAGTGCTAATCTCAAGGCAAGGCTTATACGTGCAGAGTTTGCAAACCTGCTTGACCAGAAATCAAATAAGTTTGAAAAGGCCAAAATCCTTTCAGTGATTGATAACCCAGCCAGCAGGCATTATATCAGGAGAAATATTATCACAAAAGGTGCAATTATAGAGACAGACAAAGGCAGGGCAAAAGTAACCTCCAGACCAGGCCAAGACGGCATGATTAATGCTGTGCTTATTTCTTAATCGATAGAATCTAAGTCCTAAATGAAGGGTTAAGCCAATTGTGTGAGCATCTTCTAAATATGTATCAAGCAAAAAGGGAGATTGCAAGTAGGAATTTTTGCTAATAGCTTCAACAGCAAAATGCGAGCCGATGGCAACGAAAATCATAGATTTTCGAGGCCCCCGAAAATGTGTGCATTTTCGATGGCACCAAAGTAAAGCGAGATTTAGGATAGAGCCTAACTATACTAAACCTTTTAATATTCGGCAATTTTATTTCTTTTCATGAACCCCTTCCTCACTATATATAATATACTTCACAAAGAATTTGGAAGCCAGGGTTGGTGGCCTATAATTAATGATAAAACCCTAAAATGCGAGTATCATCAAAATGCTCCTAGGAATAATAAAGAAAGATTAGAAACCTCTTTGGGAGCAATTTTAGCTCAAAACACTCAATGGCATCCTAATGTTGTTATAGCAATACAAAACCTAAAGAAAGAAAATCTTCTAGACATTAGAAAGATAATAAAGGCCAACAATAAGAAGCTAGCCAATATAATTAAATCTTCTGGCTATCATAATCAGAAAGCTATCAAGCTAAAGAATTTCTGCAAGCATATTGAGCATAACTATAAAGGTGATATAAGCTTGTTTTTTAGAAAAGATATTGCAAAACTCAGGGAAGAATTGCTTTCCATAAAAGGAATAGGCCCAGAGACAGCAGACTCTATTATATTATACGCAGCATGCAAACCAATATTTGTCATAGATGCGTATTCTAGACGTATCATCTCACGCATAGGCTTATGCAAAGAAGATGTAAAATACCATGAACTGCAGGAATTATTTCATAAACACCTGGAAAAAGATACAAAAATGTTTAATGAATACCATGCTTTATTAGTTGAGCACGCCAAGCAGTATTGCAGGAAACAGCCTTTATGCCCTGAATGCCCTTTACTATCGTTATGCTGTTTTGGAAAGGAATTTATAGTAAATAGATGATATATTAGTTTTAATAAATAATTTAATAAATTAAAAACATTATCCTGAGGAGACAACTTAAGTTCGATAAATTTATATAGTGCGAAAAGATATTACAATATATTAAAATGACTCAAATAACTCTAGACAAGGTTTATGAAGATATTAAGGAGATTAAGATAGAGCTAAAAAGGATAGCTACACTCCTAGAAGAAGACTTTGAGCTTAGTGATGATACTAAAAAAGAACTGGAAGATGCACGTAAAGAGCCTTTGTTAAATTATATAGACCATGAAGAAGTTCTTAAAGAATTCTCATAATGACTTATTCAATTAAATGGCGTGAAAAAGCTCTAAAAGGATTAAGAAAATTACCAAGAGATATAAGTATTCGTATTGTAGGACACAGGAAAAATATATATAAAAGAAATTTGTAAAATAAAGAACTTTCACAATGCCACCCTTATCCTTCATAATAGCAGCTGTCATGTTTCTGCTAGTTATGTATTTCTTCTATACTTTCTTCAAAAAGGTCTTTAGGGTATTGCTTACTGTAAATATCATACTGTTCGCATTTATGGGCATTGTTTTCTACTTTATTATCTCAGATATTAATGAAATGAAAGCAAATATTGATACAAGCAGATTATATGTATTTGCTCAGGATAATAATGCACTATCAGCTTTTACTGTTAAAGGCAATGAAACGCTAATAATTGATGAAGAGCAATTAAAAGCTATCTCTTCCAGGCTGCCTTCAAATGATTTAGCAAATATTATTGGAAAGAATAATATGCTATTTATCTACAAATCAAACCTAATAGAAAACACTAATTTTAAGCTAGAGTTTACTGGCAAAAGCCTAAATAGCCAAGAAGCCCTAGAAATTCTAAATTCTAGCACTGATAAAAATCTAAAAGCTTTTATATTCGCTAATATAGTTAACACCTATACAAGTCAAGGCTCGTATATTATTAAAGGCTTAAAGAAAAAAGACATTATAATTTACCCTGAAACCTTTACATTTAGGATACTAAGATTTATAGAGAACTTTGAATAATCCATTAGTTTTATATATTTGATTCAAAGTTCTCTTAGAGAATTTTGACAAACTGATAATATTTCAAAATTCTCTATACCAAATAGCATAATTGGTTATACCCAACAATTTACTAGAAGAGAGGTGAATAATGGCGTTTTGGAGCAAGCTTAAGTTCTGGGGTAGTAAAGAGCCTAATATTGGCAAATATCCGGATATTCCTCCAATGCCAGGAGATCCAGGTCCATTTCCAGACTTAAATTTGCAGAGCTTTGGGATTAATCCAGGGCAGGGAGCTCAAAATGCTCAGAGCATGAATGCAAATGTTGGCCAGAATTTTAACCCTTACCAATATCCCACATTTGAGCCAGTTCCTCAAAACAATACTCCCAGAAATGTAACATTTCCAGGCTCTTCAATGACACAGCCAGAGTTTATTGGTAGTAAAGATATGAATATGGAGGTAGTATCTGCAAAACTAGATGCTTTAAGGGCTAGCTTAGAAAGCATTAACCAAAGATTAGCTAACTTAGAGAGAATAGCTTACGGAGAGTTAGAACAGAAACGAGGACCTAGATGGTAACTAGCAATGGAAAGTGAGTTGCCATCATTTATGCGAGCATCCTAAATAATAAATTAATGTGTAATTATTATAATCTTTTTAAAAAAATGCATTAACGACGCCTGCTTCGCAGGCTGTGCGAGTAGTCCGCCAATCGTCGAAGTAAACTTATACGAGGCGGACATGGATAGCAAAATGTGAAGGAAAGTGCAAAAAAAAACCAAAATCAAAAAGACAGTTAAGCTCAAGCCCAGAATTAGCAACAAATTCTATCTCTTTTTTGGAATTACACTTATTGTAATTATTCTAGACCAGGTTACAAAGCAAATAGCAGTTGATGCGCTAAAAGACCCTGTGCCAATTATTGGCAATATACTCACATTATCAATAGTAAAGAATACTGGGGCAGGCTTTGGCTTATTCCCTGGAACTAATACTTTAATGATTTACATTTCATTATTTGTTATTGGCTTAATACTCTATTTCTATGACAAAATTCCCAATAAAACTAGCATACATGTTTCCCTTGCATTAATTTTAGGCGGAGGAATCTCTAATTTTATAGATAGAATAATGCTTGGCTATGTTATTGACTTTATAACCCCAAGCTTCTGGCCCTCATTTAACCTAGCAGATGCTGCAATTACTATTGGTGTGATAGGGTTTGTGATATTTGGATGGAGAGAATAAAGACTAATTTGACCCGACAATTAAAGCTGCAATTCCTGTATAGTTTGTGGGAGTCAGCCTTTTTAGTTCTGCTTTAACTGCTTCAGAAACATCTAAAGATTCAACAAATTGCCATAAATCTTGCATAGTAACTTTTTTGCCTCTGGTTAAATATTTAAGTCTCTCATAGGGCATATCCGCACCTTCTCTTCTCAATATAGTTTGATATGCTTCAGAAATAACCTCTGGATGTTCTTCAAGCTCTTGTACCACTTTAGCTTCATTTACATTAATTCTTTCAAGTCCATTTAAAAGTGATTGGTAGGCAATTAAACTATGTGCAAAAGAAACTCCTATATTTCTCAAAACAGAAGAATCTGATAAATCCCTTTGCAGTCTTGATACAGGAAGCTTTTTTGAGAAAAATTCAAACAAAGCATTTGCCATGCCTAAATTTCCCTCGCTATTCTCAAAATCTATTGGATTTACTTTATGGGGCATTGTAGAAGAGCCAGTTTCATCTTCTTGTGGTTTTTGGACAACCCACTCATCACTAATATACCTCCAAATATCTTGGTTAAAATCTATAAGAATTGTATTAATTCTGCTCATAATACCAAACAATTCCGCATAAGTATCGTGAGGTTCAATTTGTGTAGTAACTCTATTGTGCTTTAATTTTAATCTTCTTCCTTCATCAAATTTCTTAATAAAATCTTTTGAGAAGTCATACCACTGCATAAAGCTAAGATTTGGGTAAGCAATAGAATGAGCACTCCAGTTACCTGTAGCACCATTAAGTTTAACAAGTATCTCATAATCAGCAAGTTGCATGAGCTGTCTCTCAAGCCTTGAATGATATACTTTGAATTCTTTTCCGATAGTTGTAGGAGATGCTGGCTGTCCATGTGTTCTTGCAAGCATAGGCACTTGTTCGTATTTATGAGCTAATGACCCAATGGCATTGTCAACTTTATCTAAAGTAGGTAATATTACTTTACCGATAGCATCACTCATCATTTGAGCATAAGCTAAGTTATTACAATCCTCTGATGTTAATGCAAAATGTATCCATTCAAGCACATCGTCTAGTGTAGTCCCTTTTAATTTAAGTTTCATATAATATTCAACTGCTTTAACATCATGATTTGTTCTCGATATGCCTTCATAACCTTTTGTCTCAATTGCCTTAATAATACTAGCATCTTCAAGTGTGATATCTGCTAGTTTTCTAACTAGTCCCTTTTCTTCATCAGAAAATGGTCTTACGCCAATATGGGGATATTCTGAAAGATAGATAAGATATTCTCCCTCAACAACAATCCTATATCTCATTAGACTTCTTTCACTAAAGAAAGCTGCTAAAGGCTCAGCAGTTCTTCTATATCTACCATCTACTGGGCTAATTGCATCTAATGAGTTCATAAGTTTCATCCTTCCAAATTTATTCTACCAAAAACCCATTTGGAATAGGATTTCCTTGATAATAAAGAGCTCCTTGCTCATCTTTTGCAAATCTTCCTAAAGCTATATCTAATATTGTTCTTGGGAAAATTACCCAATCACCAACTTCTTTTAATCTATCTTGATGCTCTTTTGCAACTCTTTTAACCATTTCCTGGTTTCTAGGATCAAAATCCAAATCTAAAGTTACTTCAAGAGACGCAGACCTCATTAATATTGGCCCTCCATCCACTTCTTCAGTCATAATATGAGTTGTAGCTCTTATGTATTTCTCGCCTGCTAAAATTGCTTTTGCAACTGCGTCATCTCCTATATATTTTCTTTTTCCTGTTTCATCTAAAATTGATAGATCAGCTGGATGGACATTAATCCCTAGAAAGGTATTAGTAAGAACTGGCGTAGCAATAAGCATATAACCGCCATAGGCAACAACATTAACACGAAATGCTTTAAGAATACTGACAGTTCTTGCATCATACTCCTCCCTAAATTTCAAATCAAGTGTTGATTTACCATTTCGTTGGCAAAAATCCTTGTAATCTGTATCAAGCGCAGGAATTTCATAAATCTCTCCCAATTCCCTTGTTCTGCTAGTATCTGGTTTATCTGTATACAATAAAATAACTTTAAATGGAGGCTCGCCTGTGTTAGCCAGTTCTCTCTCTAGCTGTATTAATTTCTCCAGATTAGTTCTTGTCCCAGACATAAGCCCGGCTACATACATTTGTCCAAAACTAGGGTGCCAGAGTTTAGTCAGCATTTTACCAATCCCTTCCTCCCAATATCTCTTCTATAATAAGCACTCTGGAATTGAATCAAAGCTACTGCCTGATATGCAGCTTCAATAGCTGCTTCTAATCCTTCCCTTCTATAAGCTGTAACACCTAAAACTCTTCCGCCAGCTGTAACAATACCACCATTTCTTCTTTCTGTACCTGCATGAAACACTTTAACTCCTTGAATCCTTTCTGCTTCATCTAAGCCAGTAATTATATGTCCAGTTGTATATTTTCCTGGATACCCTTCTGATGCCATAACAACACAAGCAGCTACTCCCTGTTTCATTTTCAAATCATCAGGATCGAGCTTTCCCTCCAATAATTTTACAAATGGATTATACAAACCACCTTGAAGCATCATCATAAGTACTTGATTCTCAGGATCTCCAAATCTAATGTTAAATTCTAGAACCTTGGGTCCTTGTTTTGTCATTATCATTCCTGCATAAACTACTCCTTTATATGGCTCACCTAATACGCCATCAACAGCTCGAACAATAGGCTTTACTATTTCTCTGCCAATTTCATTTATTGTTTCACTGCTTGCAAAAGGAGCAGGTCCATAAGATCCCATGCCACCAGTATTAGGTCCTCTATCATTATCAAAGATTGGTTTATGATCTTGTATGGATATTGAAAAAGGCACAACATTTTCACCGTCTGTTAAATAAAATACAGAAACTTCGTGGCCTCTAAGCCTTTCAGCTATTAAAACATCAGTCCCAAACTCGTCATTAATTCTTTTTAATTCCCTATATGCTTCCTCCTTACTATCACAAACACTAACTCCTTTTCCACCTGCTAGGAAACTATACTTGATTACAATTCCGTCCTTGAATCTTCTATCTATTTCTTTTTTAGCCTGGCTAATATTAAAGCAGGGCACAGACTCTGCCTGTGGAAGACCTAATAAATCTAGTAAATACCAAGAAAAGAATTTATCAGCTTCTAATAATGCTGCCTTTTTAGTTGGTCCTATGACATTATGATAGTCTCTAGAATTCAAATGGTCAACTAAGCCAAGAGTAAGAGGCTGTTCAGGCCCAACCACAAGCATATCAATACTCTTAACATCTACAATATGAATTAATTTATCAAAATTTTCAGGTTTAGTGCAATCGATAGCAATATGCTCTGCTCCATCTTTATCCATTCCAGCATTAGGCTTCCCAAAGTAATATACTGTATGCTCATCACTAAGAAAGTTATGACCTAATGCATGCTCTCTTCCGCCGCTTCCTACAATAGCTATTTTTGCCATATGTATCACATTATATAATTCACTCCTTTTCCCTCCACAACTTTACCAATCTGATAACTCTTTAGATTATGCATTTCCAAAAGTTTTGCTTGTAAATCTGGCACTGCTCCCGAATCATTTACCACAAGAACCATTCCAATACCCATGTTAAATGTTTTTCTCATCTCTTCTAGCGCAACAGGTCCTTTTTGTTGGATGTAGCTAAAGATAGGATGGATGGGCCAACTTCCATGCTCAATTAGAGCTCCTAATCCCTCAGGGAGTGCTTTAGGTAATTTATTTGTCATACCTCCACCAGTAATATGTGCCATACCTTGAATTTGGTCAGGAAAAGAGTTCACTAAATCCAAAATTGTCTTAACATAGATTTTAGTTGGCTCTAGTAAAACTTCAGAGACATGCTGCCCTAATTCTGGAACATAATCGTGAATCTCCAGTTTCTGTACTTCAAAGAAAACTTTTCTAGCTAATGAATAACCATTACTGTGTAAACCTGAAGATTCCAAACCTAGCACAGTTGCTCCTTTTTTTATCTTTTTCCCATCAATAATTTTATCTTTACGAATTCTTCCAATAGCAAACCCAGCAAGGTCAAAATCACCTGCTTTATACATTCCTGGCAATTCTGCTGTTTCTCCCCCAAGTAATGGCACACCAGCTTTTCTGCATCCTGCTGCAATTCCAGAAACTATCTTAAGATGGGAATCTGCATCAAGTTTACCAGTAGCCATATAATCCAAAAAGAACAATGGAAGTGCGCCTACTCTTACTACATCATTAAGCACCATAGCTGCTAAATCCTGTCCAACAGTGTCTATTCTCTCGGCCATTATTCCAACAAGTAATTTAGTACCAACACCATCAGTAGCTCCAATCATGTAATATTCTCCATCATCAAAAACAGCTTTAAAGCCAGCTACTTCAGGAATAATCCTATCATTCCATGTTGAACGCAATGCATCTCTTAAGTTAGCAACCACTATTTCCCCTAGCTCCACATTAACACCAGAACCAGCATAAGTTAAAGGTCTACCTTGTTCTTCATCTCTCTTCATTTTTATACCTCCTAGGTTATTATCTTTATTATATGTTGTCACCCCACGCAATAACAAGGCTCTAGCCCATGCTCTAAAGCATCTTCTTTATTCTTAAGCCAAATTCTATTATTGTTATCTATTTTTTCAGCCCATCCACAATCAGGAATATGAAACTTTCTGCCAATCTTTGAAGCGATATACTTTCCAGCAGCCTTAGTCTTTTTTTCCATTACAATCTTTCCTTCATCACTATATGGCATAATTTTTGCTTTTTTATCAACTATATCTTCCTCTTCATCAAACTTATTTGCACTTAATTCATACCATGTTTCTGGAATTTCCTCTCCAACTGCTTCCACTTTTTCCTCTGCTTCCAATTCATCCTCTGCTTCACTTATAGCTATTGTTGATAATGCCAATCCTAGAATGCCAGATACAACTGACCCAGTCATAACCAAAATCCCTTTAGCTGCATTAAAATATGCAAACAAGATAAACAAAAGGAGCAATGAAAAATAAAATGTGCTATACAGCCATGAAATTGCTGTATTCCTAAAAACCAAAACCCAGATAATAACTGCAAATATGGCTAGTAAAGTTCCAAAGAAAAGCTCTGCAAGAAACAAATTTTTACTGGCTGCCCTGCTTATTAGTACTATTAATCCTGTTAATGCTAGAATGCTAGTTACTATTACCCCCACACTCCTGTTTAAATCCATCAATGCCTAAAAATAGTGGTATTATTTTTAAAGTTTTCTATGATAGAGTAGTAATACAATCAGAACTCCTCAAACTCCTTTAACTTATCTAAGTAACCTCTTTGCTTTAAATACTCCATCTGTGCCTTGGAATATTTGTAAAGAATATCGCCTTTTTCATCACCTTCAAACTCCCATGGCTCAACTATGACTAAGTCACCCTCTCTAACCCACAACTTTCTTTTCAATCTTCCAGGAATCCTGCATATCCTGGTTTTTCCGTCAAGGCATCTAACTCTAGTTCTTCCTCCTCCAAGCCTTTGCTCAAGAATTCCAAAAACTTCCCTGCCTCTAGGTGTTTTTGTCCTATATATTTCTTGTTCTAGCTGCTGCCTTTGCTCCTGTTCCTTCTTTTTGCTCATCAAAAAAGAATAAAATTGATTAGTTTATAAGGCTTTTGTATTAATATTATAGTATATGAGACGCCTGTGGCTAATGGCACTCTAGAATTTATTATTAAATACTATAGTGTGTGATAGAACTATGATTAGTAATTTATTTTCTATTTTTAACATATATATGCAAATAATGTAAATAATCTTAAATTATAATTTTAATAATACTATTAATTTGCAGATATAAGTTTTTATTAAGGTCTAAGTAATGTTAAATTATTTGTATCTAACGATATTATCTGAACTAATCCAGCATACCATCAGTCTGCGACGCATTGCAATAAATATATAAACAATCTTTACACTCCCTTCTATATGAGATACTCAAAAACTATAGTTCCAGCATCTTACTGGAAAAGGTTTTTTGCATTAATCATTGACATTGCTGTCATCAACATTTTCTTTGCATTTCCTTTCAGGAAATTTTTCACTAGTAATTTACCTCAAACCAATAGCCTTACAGATGCAATGGCTTACTTAGAATCAAATCCAGAGATAACAGGAAGCCTTTCCTTCATTATTTTCATTATCAGCTTTCTTGCATGGCTATACTTAACAATTACTGAATGGAAGCTAGGTGCAACTGCAGGTGATTTGCTTATGAAAATAAGGATTAAAAGCCAATATGGCAAAGAAATAAAATTCTGGCAATCTGCATTAAGAAACCTCTTTATTTTCCCTTATTTCCCATTTGTAATATTATGGTTGATTGACCCTCTTTACTTATTATTCAAGCAACAGAAATTCTCTGAATTCATAACAAAAACAGATACTATTGAAGAACTTGTGATTGATAAAACAAGAGTTTATCAAGCAAATAATTAAAAAAGCAAATGGAATTAAACAAAAGATATTTAAACATCTAAACAAGCCCAAGGAACATGAAAAGACCATGGTTATTTATCATAATTCTAATTGTAATACTTGCGTTTTTATCCTTCTTTATTGCAGGTATAGCTTCATTATTTATTGAATCTGATGTGGAGGTTACTGGCTCTGGCAATGTTGCATTAATACCTGTAAAAGGAGAGCTGGTTACTGATGACGATTTTAGCTTATTTGGAGCAGATGTCACTACATCAACTGATATTATTAAGTTAATAGAAAAAGCAGACAAAAATCCCACTGTAAAAGCCTTTCTGTTTGAAATAAACTCTCCAGGAGGCAGTGCAGTTGCATCAGAAGAAGTAGCTAGTGCAATTAAAAAGCTTAAAAAGCCAAAAGTAGCATGGATCAGGGAAGCAGGAGCATCTGGAGCTTACTGGATAGCATCTTCTACTGACTATATTATTGCTAGCAAAATGTCAGTGACAGGCTCAGTTGGAGTTCTAGCATCTTACTTAGACTTCTCAAGATTTATCCAAAGATACAATATAAGTTATGAAAGGCTTGTATCAGGCAGATTTAAGGACACAGGAACACCTTTCAGAGAGCTAACAGATGAGGAAAGGAAGAAATTTCAGCAAAAGTTAGATTTAATACACCAAGAATTCCTAAACCAAGTTATTGCAAACAGAAAATTATCAAATGCTCAGGCAAACAAAATATCAACTGGAGAATTTTTCCTAGGAAGTGAGGCATTAGACCTTGCTTTGATTGATGAGATTGGCAGTAAAGACGAAGCTTTAAGATATGTTGAGAAAAAGCTAAACATTACAGTATCTGTAGTTGAGTATAAGAAGCGCAAAGGCTTTTTTGAATCTTTAAGCGAAACAATGAACGAGAAATTCTTCTATCTAGGCAGAGGCATAGGCTCTTCAGTGCAAGGAGATAATAGATTGGCCATAAGGACATAATATATTTATTTAAATTAGATGTTATCATTGTAGTCTTTATATTTATTCTTTGATTATTTAAAAATATTTATATATGTGTTATCTAGTTAGATATAACATGACTGAAAAAATAGAAAAATCATTAGAAAAATTTAGGAATAATGAAGTAACTGCTTGGAAGGCAGCAAGAATAGCAGATATCCCTCTAACGCAATTCCTAGATATTTTAGTACAGAAGGGAATTTATTTCCATTATGGTTTAAAAGAATTGAAAGAGGATTTTGAGGGATTGATTTGATTTTGGATTGCACTGATAACAAACTAGATTTTAAATTAACGATTTGTCAATAAAAAGAAAATACTTGCTACCTCCTCTTCTCGATAATAAATTAATTTGTTTTATAAAAAGATAATTCTTGAATTGTTGTTCGTAGATATTTAGCTTCATTTCTCGTCCTATTCATATCCTCATATCTCCACCAAAGACCAGATAAACCTATGAATAACCCTAATGTTGCCCCTGCACCAAAAACCTTTAAATAGCTTGCAATTTCACTTTCAAATCCTCTTTCTCCTATAAAACCTGAAACTAAAAGGCTTCCAAATAACAATGGGGCAACTGCAAGGTTTGGAAGTTTATCATAAACCCAACATGACCTCCTCCCCAAACCCTAAAGGGTGGGGTTTCCTGTTAGTTTAAGTAAAGACTACATTGTGGTGTTTTTCCTGATTCTTGATGTATGCAATAACTGAGTTCAGGTCATTGTAGCCCACGGTTGTTGCGAATCCTCCTGAACTCCAGAAATGTCCTTTTGGATATCTTAAGCGAAATTTCTCCTTGACTCGGAAGATAATGTATGCAGAACGTCCCTTCAAATACTGCATGGCTTTGCTGTCCGTCATGCCATGCGGCAATGTTACGAGCGTGTGAACATGCTCAGGCAGAACTTTGAGATAATGGATTCTGATTTTATGCTCACAGGCAGATTTTCTTATTGCCGCAGCAACAAGATTTTTATTCTCAAACTTCTGCATCATCTTGTAGCGGTACTTTGGGCACCATTCCATGTGCCAGAAGTTTACGCCGACTTTGTGGCTGTAATGCTGCAATTTTACTTCCATGTTCTCGTCCTCCGCGACGAGAGCTTGCGCTATTTTTGATTCGGTGGATAAGTGCGCAGCTTCGTCCGCAGATTATTCTGCGGCGTAGCCGCACAAAAATTTTTCTGAGAAAATGCGCCCTGAAGGGCGGGGGTTTAAACCCTAGAAAACACTAAAAATCCTCCAATATAGTAGGGAAATATTCTTGACAACTTTTGTGATGTGGGTTTAAGTGCATCAGCGTTAATTATTTCATCTAACTTTAGATTGTTTAATTTCCTATCATATTCTTCATCTCTAAATTTTGGCAATAATACTCTCCAACCACCATATTTCTTAGATAGTGTATTTACAACATCTAAAATAGAACTTCTTCTTTCAATTTCCTCGTCGATTAATGGGTAGTCTTTCCTAGCAAGTATAAGAAGGTTTCTTTTTATTATTTTCCTTTCCACTTCAACAAATGATGGATCCTTATCAATCTCTCTCAATCTTTCTACTAATGTATTTGTCATATAATGAAGAACAACGTTAACCTTTTTAAATTTTTCTTTAGTGTTCAAGCTAATAGACAGAAACCTTTATAAGTTAATTTTTGATATTTCAGCTTTATGGGCATAAAAGGGGGTTATTTTATAGCAATATTGGCAATTCTATTATCTATTATTATTTTTGCACCTTTTGTCTCTACCAAAAAGCATACTATCGTTCATCCAGAAGTTGAAGCTCTATTTGCAAATCAATCTGAAGTTTCTGTTATAGTCATGATGAAAGATTATGATTTACAAGATTATGCATCTATAATTGGAGTTTCTTCTGATAAAAGCAAAGACGAACTGAGAAAGGATATGATTAAAACACAACGAGAGAAAGTGCTAGGTAAATTATCTGTAAAGGAAAAGAACAAAGCTTCTAGTAATGAAATTTCTGTATCATCAGATTATGACCTAGAGCTAACAAACACCTTTTCCTTAGTCAATGGCTTTGCTGGCAATTTAAAAAAGAGTGGGCTTGAAAAGCTAAGAAATGATCCAAATGTATTAGGTATTTATCCAAACAGGGAAGTTAAGACTATTCTTGATACTAGTGTACCTTTAGTAAATGCAACGCTACTTTGGAATATATCAATTAATGGAATTAATATAAATGGCAGCGGAGAAACTATTTGTATAATTGATACTGGTGTTGACTATACCCATACAAGCATGGGTGCATGCACTAATAACACATTCCTAAATGGGACTTGTAGCAAAGTAATTGCTGGCTATGATTATGTAAATACTGATAATAACCCGATTGATGACCATAACCATGGCACTCATGTTGCAGGTATAGCAGCCTCAACAAACGAAACCTATAAAGGAGTTGCACCAGGAGCAAAGATAGTAGCCTTAAAAGTTTTAAATTCTGCAGGCTCAGGTACTGATGCAAATGTAATTAATGGAATTGACTGGTGTGTTAATAATGCTACTTTATATAACATCTCAGTAATTAGCATGAGCCTTGGAGGCAGTACTTTATATAGCACTTATTGTGATGCAAGCGAGACAGCCTTTGCGAGTTCGATTGACAGCGCAATCGCCAAGAATATTTCAATAGTGGTTGCCGCCGGCAATGATGGCAGTACTACCTCAATTGTAGCACCAGGATGCATTAATAACGCAACTACTGTAAGTGCAACCCATAAAACAGACGGCTTTCAGCCTTATAACAGAGGTAATATAACAGACTTGCTTGCTCCTGGTGGCAGTATTATCTCTTTATTACGAGGAGGCGGAACTACAACTTCAAGCGGCACATCAATGTCAACACCCCATGTAGCTGGAGCATTTGCTTTAATCAGACAATTTGGCAGATTAGAAAGAAACATTAATTTTACGCCTTATCAAATCCAGGATTATTTAAACAAGACTGGAAAAAGACTAAATGATACTGGTAATAGCACATTAATTTTTTCTAGGATTGATATCTATTCTGCTGTAAGGTATATCGCAAATGTAACCCTAAATTTCTCAACAGCAACTGAAGCTAATGGCACCTCTGCCCAGCGTAGCTGGATTTTTATTAATGTCACTATGAATACATCTAACTTTGCAAATATTACCTTTGAACTGTATTTTCAGAATGGGACTTTAGTCAATGCAACAACTTATGCTATTATGAACGAATCAAATAAGAGAATTAATTTTACACCAACCAATATTAGCACAGTATATCTTTTTAATGTTACAGTATATGACGCCAGTACTTTCTCCAATTCAACAGAAATAAGACAAATTACCCTTAGCACATCTCCTGGCATTACCTATTCAACTGGAACAGAGACAAATAATTCTTATATCAACAGAAATAATATTTTTGTAAATGCAAGTATAAATACTGTAGCCTTTGCAAATATTACATTTTTCCTTATGAACTCTTCTTTTGGCTTAATTAACGCAACTACTTACACAAATCAAACAACCTCTATTAATTTTACAGTCAACTCATCAAATGTACGATACTATTTTAATGTATCATTAATAGATACTAGCAATCAGATAAATTACACTGAAAACAGGATAGTAACCCTAGACAATATTACACCCTTGCTTAATTTCTCAACTGGCAGTGATGCTAACAACTCATTTATAACAAAGGGCTGGATCTTTCTTAATGTTACAGCTTCTGATACTAACTTTGCAAATATTACTTATTATCTGTATAATTTGTCAAATGATACAGTGCAAGTTAACTCCACAACCTATACTAATTTATCCGACTTCAATAGAACTATTAATTTCTCATTGCCCAATTTAAATACAATATATCTAGTAAATGTCTCAGTAATAGATAAGGCAAATAATGTTAATAGCACAGAAACCAGAAGGATAATAAATGATGTCACTACTCCAGGTATTGCATTTGCCTATTCTACAGATGGGAATAACAGTTATGCGAGTAGAAGCTGGATTTTTGTAAACATATCATTCAATGAGTTTAACTTCAATAACATAAGCTTTATCCTGACTGATTCTTCTTTTGGGGTAATCAACGTAACAAACTTTACAACTGCTATAAACACAACAAACTTCACAGTTGCTGACGCTAATGCGCTTTACTATGTTGCTGTAAACATTAGTGACCGCATGAATAATGTCAATACAACAGAATACAGGCTGTTTAACCTAGATACTTTGGTTCCATCCATAGATTTTGCAGGTGGTGTAGCTGATAATGCCACAGCATTTAACAGAAACTGGATCTTTGTGAATGTAACTATAGCTGACACTAATTTTAACAACGTATCTTTCTTCCTATATTTTGGAAATAAGACATTAGTAAACCAAACTAACTATACTGGCTCACAGAATTTCACTAACTTCACTAGTCTAGTAGATGCAAATTACATGTACAATGTAACTGTTTATGACAAAGCTAACAATCAAAATACCACTGCAGTTAGGAACATAACCCTTGATACAAGAACACCTTCTATTGTATACAATCCAACGACTGTTGCCAATAATTCAATAGTGAATAGGTCATGGATCTTTATTAGTGTTACAATCTCTGAGGATAATCTTGCAAATATAACATTCTCATTAGTATATCTAAATCTTACTCCCATAAATGAAACAAACACTACGTTATTAATTAGCTCTATTACAAATTCAATTTCTTCAGGAGGCGGAGGTGGTGGTGGTGGAGGTGGAGCTGTAGACAATGTTAGCACCATCAATTTTTCTGGCTTAACTGATAACACATACATCTATAATGCAACTATTAGAGATAGAGCAAATAATCAGAACAAGACTGTTTATAGGATTATAACATTAGACACAACAAACCCCAGAATAACAGGCATTTCTCCTGCTAATAATTCTGCATCTGTCTCCATTATAACAAATTTTACAGTAAATTTCAGCGAGAATATAACCAGTTCTACTCTTTCAAAGATAAACTTCATTCTTGTTGATAGCAGAGGCTTCAATATAACTGCAACCTTCAGCTACAATTCATCCAATCAAAGCGTCATTGTTCCTGATATCTTCTTAACGTATAATGAAACTTACAATCTAACATTAAAAGCAGGCATCTATGATCTAGCTGGAAATAACCTTTCCATTACGAGCTTTAATTTTACAACTGAAATCAATCCCTTTAATAAGTCAAACTCAATCATTGGCAATCTAACCTTTGTAAACACAAACGTTCGTGAAATCAATATAACCATAAATGGATCTGATACATACAACATTGTTAAAAGTGAATCCTTGAATGTGATCATATCAAACAAGACAGACAGATTTGTAGAATTAAATATCTCTTTTTCATCTGTAAAACTAGATTTAACAAATATTACAGTAAAGCAGAATCCCAACAGCACTGCTGGATCCCTAATAGTAAGAGGCATTCCAATATTTGCAGGCATAAATAAAACAGTTTACATTGACAACCTAACTGACTTGCAGGGAGTATGCATAAAAGATGCAGATATAATTACTATCAACCAAATCTCAAGCGATTGCAAAGGCCAAAATGAAACTTTCTTGAAATGCCCAGGCACTTTCAAGCAGTATGGCTGTGAACTTAATGGCTCTCGGTACAAGATTACTGGCTTAGCTCACTCTGGTGTAACACAAGCTAATGATAGTGGTGCACCTCTTGTAACTGCAATCAGCACCTCAAACTCCGGCAGCACTATAACTCTTTCAGTAACAACTGATGAGAATGCAACATGCAAATTTGATGAGGGTGATGCAGCTTTTGCTTCATTAACTTATACCATGACCGATTCAGTAACTTCACACACAGGCACTAGAACTTATACTTCTACTAGTTCTGGAACATACTATGTAAGATGTAATGACACCTCTGGAAATATTATGACTAGCTCTAATACTACTTCATTTAGCATTTCAATATCCTCTGGCTCACCAGGTGATGGCGGAGGAGGCGGAGGGGGTGGGGGTGGTGGAGGAGGAGTTGGAGCAGCAAGTACAACCAAGACTGAGAAATTCTTCGATGTAGTGCAGCCAGGTTCTATATCTGTGGTTAGGATTAGGAGTGATGAACTCCCTGTAACTAAGATTGAGTTTGAACCATCTGTTAGGAAAGAAAAGGTAAATTTTGCAATTGATAAGGTAAACGAGTCAAAGATTCCTGTGCCACTGAGACTTGGTAATGTCTTACAGTACCTTAACATCAGTGTAAGTAATCTAGTAGACAGCGATATCTCCACTGCTTCAATAGAATTTAGGGTTAGCAAGAGATGGCTTACTGCCAATAGCTTTGATGCTAACGAGATTATAATGAAAAGATACATAAGGGATGTATGGAATAGCTTACCTACTTCCATAATCAACGAGTCACAATTTGATTATACATATACTGCAACTACTCCAGGATTTTCAATATTTGCCATAACTGCTGAGAGAAAAGTAATTTCAGAAATTAAGAATGCAACAATAGCTGCTAATCAAACAATAGAACCAGGAGAAGTTAAGGAAAGTAATGTCTCTCAGGTTCCTACAGTTGGAGGAACGTTATCAATATCACCTAGCAGTAAAATAGCTACAGATGCAACAACAGCAGCTGGAGGAAAAAAAGAATTACCGAGGGCAAAGCCAAATATACTAATTGGTATAGTAATTTCTGCTGTTATAGTCCTAGCTGGAGTAGCAGCATATTTATTCTTCTTTAAAGAGAGGCCAATTGAATATTATCTCAAAAAAGCTGAAGAACATTTAATCAAAGCAAGAGAGCATTATGCAACTGCAAAGTCTCATCATGCCCAGAAGTCACATGATATTGCATATAGTTATCATAAGAAAGCTGCAAATCTGCACAGAAAGGCCGCAAGGCAATTAAGAAAAACTAAACAAAGTCATCATACTGCAAAAGCAGAGAGTCATGAAGAGCTTGCAAGGCATCATGAAGAAATAATAAAACACATTAAAAATAAAGAGCATGCAAAAATAAGCCAGAAATTAAAGGTAATTGATGAGAAGTTAAAATCTTTATAAAATTAAAAAAGTTAAGCCAATCTTTTCAAGAGGTCTGTGACTATTTGTTTTTTCTTTTCTGGAGGAATAGTGAAAAATACTTTTTTGACCATTTTTTCTGATATTGTAAATATATAATTAAGCTTAATAATACTATCTTTTATTGCCCCCTCTTTTTTAGTAAGTGGAATACCTCTCATTTCTAAATTGCTAGTTATACCCGCTACAACCACATTATCATACTCCTCAAACAAAACAAGTGCAGGCCTCTCTTTAATTTCAAAAGTATCAACAAATTGTACTTTAGCTAGAATAACCTCACCAAATTTATGCATTCTCCCATACCTCATCCTCTTTATTATCCCATAGCTCTTTCATCTTAGGCTGCTGAATTTTATGCAAGAACTCATCATATTGGTTCCTTTGTTTTAGTTGAATAAAGACTTTACTCATCCTATCCAGAAGCTCATCATATGTTTGTCTAGGATATTCTTTAGCCTTTTTAAGTTGCTCTATAACTTTCTTATTTAACTGTATTGTTGAGACAGTTTTCATTTTTTATATATAATTACCTATATACTAACTATACATTAATTATTTATAACTTATATATAAACCTTTTCATTAGGATTTATTTAGCAATCTATTTAGCCAAGTTCAAAACTAAGGGCTAAGCCAATTTTATGAGCATATTCAAAATAAAGGGTGCCATCAATCTGTGAGCATTACTATAGTGAAACTTAACTTTGACAAAGGGGAGGTTCCTTACGGGAAATGTCAAAATGTCTATTAACATGAAAATGCGAGCCGATGGCACCCGTAAATACATGAAAATGCGAACCGGCCTAATCCTAATACCGTGAGAGGTAGTCGGATCTCTTTGTAGAAAAATATAAATAGGACTTATTAAACTTCTTTGTTTCATGGGAGACTTAGGTACATTGGTTAAGATTACTGCAAAAACGAGTGTGGGAGGTGGATTGCTAACAGCTGCAGCAGTTGCTGTTACAAACTACCTAATACCAGACACTACTGCATATAGGCCTCTTATTACAGGTGGTATAGCTGCAGGAATAGGTGCAATAGTAACTCCTATTTTGTACTATGTGGACCGTGAGCTTGCAGAAATAATTGAGATAGCCCTACGCAACGGTTGACTTAGCCTTATGCATGTAGCTGTATATGCCCACGGAATAAGGAATTCTGAAATTCAAGAAAATTTATAAATGATACATGTATTTTAGTTATAAAAAGAGGTAAACCCTCTAGAGCTGTTTCTAGAGAAAATAGGTGTAATAATGGCAGATATTGCAATTTTATTAAACCCAAATGCATGTAATGGCAAAGCTGGCAATAGAAAAACAGAGTTAGAAAATACGCTAAAGAAATATGAAATTGATTATCAACTTTTGATTTCTGAGAGTGAATCACACCTAAGAAGCTTGGTATCACAAACAAAAGACTGCCACACAATTGTAGGTGCAGGTGGTGATGGAACTTTCAATATTATTGTTAATGAATTAATGAAACATGGTTATAAAACAAGATTTGCTATGCTACCTCTGGGTTTGCAGAATGATATAGCTAGAGAATTTGGCGTTGATAGCTTAGAAGAAGCTTGCTATGCTATAATGTCACTTAGAAGAACTACTCAAATAGATTTGGGTGTTGTAACTGCAGACAAGCAAGATCCTGTATACTTCCTAGGAACTGCTAGCCTAGGACTGGGAGTCACTGTTAACAAGTATGTGAGTGAGTTTAGAAAAAGACATCCAAGAGCAGGAGTAAATTTTTTTGATGGGCTTTTAGGCTGCTATAATTCCTTCTCGACGAAGAGTGTTCCATTAAAACTCACAGTTAGTTATGGAAACACCATTATCCCAAGTAAATTTTCTTTAATAGTATTTAATAATACAAGTTTCTATGCAGGTGGAATAAAGCCTAGCAAGGGTGCAAAGCCTGATGATGGCTTACTTGATTGCTGTTTAATTGAATCAGACAAATTTAGTAAATATCTTCTTTACATATACCCATTAGCATATTTTGGACAGTTAAGAAGAGCTAGAGGAGTAAGACTAATGCAATCTAATAGTTTAAGGATTAGAGCAGAAAATACTTTTGAAATTCAGACAGATGGTGAAATTATTGGGCCTTATAGAGATATTAATATTTCAGTTAAGCCAAAAGCACTAAGTGTTATAGTCAGCTCAAATTATGCTACTAATTAAAGAGGAATTAAAAATGGAACCATTAATTTTAATTGTTGCAGCAGGAGAAGGAAAGAGACTTTATCCAATAACTAAAGATATTCCAAAACCTTTTCTTGATATTGTTAAGGATAAAGATGGCAAAGATAAAAAGCTTATTGATTTGGTTATGGAGCCGTTACCAGATGGTATTGAAAAAGCAGTGCTTGTAAAAAAGACTGAAAAATTTAGACAATTTGAAGCCTATTTGAGAGATACATATGGTTTTGATAATAGAAATATATTATATCAGCCTAAGTGGATAGATTTTTCGGAACTACCATTAGCATTATACCTTGGCAAAGTATCTAGACATAAAAGTTTTATAAGACAATTTGATCCTATTATTTTAGTTCCTGCAGACGTAATAATATTTAGTGGATTGAGTTATTTGGATTTGTTAAAATTTCATAATAAAAATAACGCAGATGTTACGATGCCGGTTATACATGGTTTCTTAGAAGGGAGTAACACAAGAGTTTACACAATTGAAGATGGCAGATTTGTAAAAGCTTCTGCTTATATATATAAAGGATTTGGAGGAGCTTTAACAGAAAATGATAGAATTTATACTCATGAAGGGACTTATGTTTTAGGTAGAAGATTTTTTGATTTGCCTTTGAGCAGGTTAATAAAAAAAGATCATAGAGCACCTCCATTTACTGGAGTATACAAAAGCTTAAAATTTGTTCCTTGCGAAGGTAACTTTGACTGGAAAGATGTAGTAAATGATGAGAACTTAAAGATTGTGAAAGAGAGATTTGCCAAAAATGACTATAGATAATTTAATACCAACTCCTAGACATATTGAAAGAAAAAATACTATATTTGATATTAAAAGGATTGAAACTACTGATAAGATTGCATACGTCATGAATCCTGGTGAGATAAATAGATTTAATAATTATTTAGCTTCTGAACAATTCCAAAGAGAAGGTTATGTTTTAGCTACAAGAACTAATGGAGAAATTGCTAAAATACATGTTTATGCTACCTCTCCTGCTGGCTTTTTCTATGGGCAGAACACTGCGAAAAGGCTTATGCAAGCTAACAAAGGGCAAGTTCCTGGAGTGCTAATTGTAGACTATCCTTCATTCCAAATCAGAGGTTTTATGGAGGGCTATACAGGCTTTCCATGGACCGCTGATAGAGAAGCTATGATTAAGATATGCGCACAATATGGTTTTAATGCTTATGTTCTAGGTCCAAATGAGTTTAACCTACTTTCAGGATGGAGAAACGAGTTTTCAAAAGCGTATGCAGAGCATCTTGCATCAGTATCTAAAACTTGTCATGAGAATTTTGTCAGATTTGCTTATAAGATTATACCTTTTGGCATTAACATGAAGATTTTTTCTAATGATTTATATGCTTTCAAGAGAAAAGCAAATGAACTTGCAGATTTAGGAATAGATGGAATTGTAATTGCTTTTGACGATTATTTCGCAAGAAAAGAAGCTGATGCAAAACAGCATACACAATTTGCAAATAAAATTGCTGAGGAGCTTAGTAAGAGAGGAATTCATATGTATTTAATTCCTTCACAATACTCTGGAATAACTAGTTATCATGCTACATTAGGTGAAAATTTAGATTCTAGAATACAAGTAGGCTGGACAGGTAGAGAGATAGTGAGCAGTAAAATTATGAGAGAAGATGTCAAAGCTCTTGAAGCTATGCTTGGCAGGAAGCCTTTCTTAGGGCATAATTTCCCTGTTGTTAATGAAACAGACAAAAAGAGAAGAATACATCTTGGACCATTAAAAGGCCTTGATTCTAATTTAGCAGAATATCTTAGTGGCATAGCTTTTAATTTCATGCCATTACCTTTTGCATCACTAATATCAGGATTAACATGCGCAGATTACGCCTGGAATCCAAAAGACTATCATCCAGAAAGAGCTATAAAAAATAGTTGCAATGCCCTTGGGGGCATAGACTTACTAGATTTAGTCAGACTTAATCCAGAAACAACTGCAGATCCTAATGCTATACACCCTATAACAAGGCTGTTAGTAAAAGGAATAGCCCACAGACAATTATCAACTATATCCTATAGCGAGAGAGAACAATTAAGAGATGCATTTAGAACTATGAGTTCTCTAGAATACAATCTTTTACCTCCTAAAGTAGATCCAAGATTATATAGAGAGTTATACCCATTATTATATCAAGCAAATATGCTAGGTGGCTTGGGAGAGGCTATTGTTAATGGAACGATAAAGAATCTCAATTTCTTTTCTAAAGGAATGGCTGCTATTAAAATGGTTGCTGGCTATAGATTTTCAGGCTTAGAAATTGAAAATTGGATTTTAAGAGAAATGGGCTTTCCAGCCAGTTTCGTCTCTCATACTCGCTCTTTATGGGACATAATAGATAGAATTTACAGAAAAAGACACAGAAAACAGAAGATATAATAAAACAATATAAATAATTCTGCAGATCATAGATTAATTTTAAATACTCATCTCCAATATTCTTATACTGTGGGCCCATGGTGCAATCAGGATAACACGCACCGCTTCGGACGGTGAAATGGGGGTTCAAATCCCCTTGGGCTCACTTTAACTTATTTTCAACAAAATTTACGAAAGATTTATAAACCCACAAATATGCATATTTTCCCACAGGTGATAAGTATGAAAACTGTATTGGCTGATAAAAGAGGAAGAATAGTGCTGGGAACTAAGCTTTTACACAGGTATGGCAGAAAGTTTGCTATAGTCAGCACTCAAAAGGAGATTGTTCTAGTTCCAATATCAAAAAACCCTGTTGATGAACTCACAAGACTCAGCAAAGAAGCTGGTATTGATAAGTTCACATTAGCTGAACTTAAGAAAATGGCTAGGGAAGAGGCTGAAAAAGAGGCTTTTAGCAATGTTCGCAGATACTGATTTTCTTCTTGCATTACTTAAAGATTCAGACTGGCTAAAAAGAAAGGCCATAAAAATCTTAAATGAGAACAAAGGCAAAATAAGTACCTCTATCTCGGTTATGATTGAGCTGGCACTTATCTGCAAAAGACTTAAAATAAATACATTAGAGGCCTTTACCAATATTTTTGAGCTTATTAATGTAAATGAAGAAACCTATTCAATATGCATGCAAGCTGCTTTATATGTTGAAAAGTATGGTCTTACTGTTTTTGATGCTTTTCATGCAGCATTTTGCGGAAAGGATTTAATAATAAGCTCTGATTCTGCTTATAATAGAATTGGTATAAAAAGAATAAATTTGGAGAAATAAGTCAAAAAACTTATAAATCCATTTCTTTTTGCAGAATTATGGAACTTAAATTCAGTAAGATAATGGATATAAGCTTGCCCATTGACATAACAATGGCAACATATCCTGGAGAGACTATTCTTTATAGACCCACACAAGTCATACCAAAGGATAAATATAATGTGCAAACTATGCATATTTTCACACATACCGGCACACATTTTGATGCCCCTTGGCATGTTCTTGAGAATGGAAGAAGATTAGATTCTTATCCTTTAGAGCATTTTATTGCTTTATGCACCAAGCTAGATTTAACTAAAAATAAACAAGATCTAAGTAGATGCGGATCTACATTTTATTTAAAAGTTATTGAAAAAAGACATTTGCAGGAACACGAGCAAGAGATAAGACAAGCACAGGCAATTGTATTATATACCGGTTATGGTAGTGTCCTAAATCTTGGTAGACAATTTATTGACTTAGAATTCCCATATTTAACTGAAGATGCTGCTCGCTATTTATCACAATTCACTCATTTAAAGATTATTGGTATTGATTCGCTAACAATTGACAAACATAACAGCCAAGAAGCCCATAAGATTATTCTAGGCAAAACAAATATCCTTATTCTTGAGACACTAACAAATCTTGAAAAAGTTCCTGATAATTTTACATTGCTCTGCATGCCTCTAAAAATAAAAGATTCTGATGGAGCACCTTGTAGAGTTTTTGCCCTAATTGAATAATTCTTCCAACTGTCAAAAACCTTATAAATTACCTATTTTTAGGCCAGTATGTGAAAATCAAAAGGAGTTATTTACTTGCTTGCATTATCTTTGCACTTATTTCTACATTTTATACTGCCAGCTCATTAACAGCAGAAGAATTCCTATCAACTTTAAACTATAGCATACGCTTCTCATCCCTTAACGTAACAAAATACACAGATTTCATGTCAGATTTAGATGGAAATGGTCTGAATGATACATTTTTTATTAATATAACCTTTAATAGCACATCTGGAACTTATTTATTATATACAGATTTAAATGTAAATAACTCTATTATAACCAAATTTGCTAATATTACATCTTCTAATCCAAATCTTATAACAATAAACTACAGCACTAAAACCTTTGAGGGCAACAGATTTAATTATTCTATCAGAATCTATGATTCAAATCTCAGCTTAAAATACAGAGAAACTAATATCTTAACAAATACCTACAATAATTATCAATTAGCCTACACAATTATTAATATTTCAGATTCTAATTTCAGTGATAATTCAGTATTTATTAATATGACTTTAAATATAACAGAAAATACTACAATAGATGCAACAGCATATTTAAGGCACAACAAAACAAGTTTAACTGCTAGAAGAAATGAAAATTTAACTCTAGGCATAAGAAACCTGGGCTTTGCATTTGACAATGAAACTATTAAAAACACTCATTATATTGGCAACTTTACTCTATACCAGTTAAAAATCAATAGCAAGTCATATTCTTACAACTATAGCACTAAAGCATATGATTACAGGGATTTTGCCAAGACCTCATTTGTCTATAATACAACTGATACTGGCTTTGATTTAGACAGTAATGGTTTATTTGACATTTTAAGATTAAATTCTAGCATTAATATTCTAAATAATGACACATACAAATTGCAAATTACTGTTTATGATCTTTATTTTAATTATATCAAGCAAATTACTAAAAGTCAGTCATTAAGCCAAGGGATTAATTATTTCGTTATTGATGTAAATGGCACAGATATCTATAAGAGAAAATTAACAGGTCCTTACTTAGTTTATCCAAAATTAAAGATAGGCAATACCGTTATAGATAATCCTAACAGGCATATTACAAAGCAATATAATTTCACACAATTTGAGAAATCCCAAAGCCCAGAATTATTTGTCAACATAAACATAAGCAATTATCATTTACTTGGCATTAAAAATGCAAGCATCAATGTAACAATTGGTAATAACGGCAGTATTAGAGCCTATAATCTCTATTTAGATGTATTTGACAACTCCAGCTTTTCACAAACATTATTTATCTCAACCTTATTTGTCAATAGCACTAAAATATATTCTTTTAATTTTTCAAATATAAGTGACTTATCATTTACTGCAATTGCAGACTTAAGCAATATAATTGAAGAAGTAAATGAATCAGATAATTCACTGGAAAGACTCATCAAAGTAAATAAAGCTCCTTCAATAACTGGAATTACTCCTAGCACTAATCCTAATATAACAGAAAATGAGCAGCAATTATTTGCTATAAATTATAGTGACAATGATAATGTAAGTATTACATGGCTGATAAATGGCAGCTTTAAATTAAGCAATAATACAAATTATACTTTTATTGGAAACTTAACAAATTCAGGGGTTTATAATGTAACTGTAAATATTTCTGATGGATACTTACATAACATGACAAGTTGGGTCTTGACAGTTATCGACTGGCAACCATCAACAGCAAGCTCTAGTACAACTGGCTCTAGTGCATCGCCAGCAGATGGTGGCTGTATTATCAGCTATAAATGCCCTGATTGGCAGCCTTGCACAAATGGAAAGCAAACTAGAAACTGTAATGTTACAAGAGACTGCGGAATTAAAATTGCAACTGAGAGATCCTGCACAATAGAAAGTAGTAGTCAAGCATCTAATAAAGAAAATATTGCACCAGTATTTTTGCTATCTGATGAAAATAAGATTATTGAAAATGCAAATATACAAAGCAATGATATATTATCATTAGACAAAGAAACCAAAAACCAAATAACTGGCGCATTTATACTAGATAATATTACAAAACCTAATGTACTTGCAGGAATAATTTTAGTATCTTCTATAATAGCAGCAGGTTTTTATTTGATTTATGTTAAATTCTTTTAGTCATTTTCTAATTTCTTTTATTTTGACCCCTATAATAGTGAAAGACACAAGATTTAGGGCAATATAAATGTCTTTCACTAATTAGAAAACGACATGTATTGTCCATTATTAATGTCGTTTTCTATAATTAGAGTAAGAACTTGAATGCCCTCTATAAGAACTTCTTCCTCTTTGACTTCCATGACTCCACCCCCTTGAGTTGCTATGACTATTACCTCTAAACACAGGCAATTGAATTCTCTGGAATGAAGGTGTCTGAAGATTTTCAATCTTTATAGAATGATTATTCAGTATTCTTCTCATATTGTCATGATCCCTCTCATCCAGAAGATTTATGGCTACTCCTTTATCACCCATTCTTGCAGTCCTGCCTATCCTGTGTATGTACTCTTTTGAAGTCTTCGGTATATTATAGTTATAGATATGGCTTAAATTCTTTATATCAATCCCTCTTGCAGCGATGTCTGTTGCAACCAGAACATGTATCTTAGATGCATGCATTTTCTGCATGATATGACTCCTCTGGTTTTGAGACAATCCGCCATGAAGAGACATTGCATTTATCCTGTTAGATGCCAAATTTCTTGCCACAAAATCAACTTCTCTTCTAGTAGCGCAGAAAACTATAGCCAGCTCAGGCTTCTCTGTCTTAATCGAATGAACAAGCAAAGAAAATTTCTCATGTTTTCTGACTTGATACATCACCTGCTTCAATAGTTGCTGAGAAACATATTCATTTGTCTTTATCTTGTGAGGATGATTCATATAGCGCTCTGCAATCATATGAACCTCTTTATTTATTGTAGCGCTAAACATCATTGTCTGTCTGCTCTTGTTGGCATAGCCAAGAATCTGTTTTACATCTTCTATGAATCCCATCTCAAACATCTTGTCAGCCTCATCCAATACCAGAAATCTTATATTTCTCAGATTTAAAGTGCCCCTCCTTAAATGATCAAGAATCCTTCCAGGAGTGCCAATAATAATGTGGGCATTTCTTATGCCTTGTATTTGAGGATTCATGCTCACTCCGCCATATATACTAATTATATTGGTCCTCTTGTACTTGGAAAACTGCCAGAGATTCTTTTTTATCTGCTCGGCAAGTTCTCTCGTAGGTGCAAGAACCAATGCTTGGATACCTTTAGTTTCATCTATCTTTTCTATGATTGGAAGACCAAATACTGCTGTCTTTCCAGATCCTGTTTCAGATTGACCTATTACATCCATGCCCTTGCGTATTATGGGAATTGCCTTCTCCTGAATAATTGTAGGCTCATCAAAACCCAAATCCTGTATGGCCCTTAAAATATAAGGGGCTAGTTCTAATTCTGTATATTTCATTTATATCTCTTCTCTGCAGAAATCTAATAATTATTATTAAAACTTACAATCTTGTTTTGAGAATTATCAATTAATTAACCGATAATCTCCAATTGAAGTTAAAGCCAGATATTCTGGCACAAAGAACTTGTACTCGAATTCTAACTTTGATTATCTGCTTTTTTGTTTGTTAAACTATCATATTATGGCTTAGTTTATAAGCTTTGTGTATTTTCGCATCTCTGCCATTTTTCAGTAAGATTTAAAAAAAGCTAACTTCATGTATGGGATATGAACATTAAACGTATGTTGCTTATTAGCAGGCCTATATTTTGGTTTTTGACAGGTAGCTTTTATTTACTAGGCGTCTATAATTTTTCCAATTTTTCATGGCTCTCTATACTAGAATTTCTATTCTTTCTTTTCACATTAAATTTTTACCTTTATGGACTGAATGATATCTATGATATAAAGAGTGACCAACTTAATAAGCGAAAAGGTGGTATCCAAGGCGCTATATTAAATAAATCAGAAATAGTTTATTTGAAAAAGATAATTTATATTCTACCTCTTCTATTTATAATATTAGCTTCCTTTAGTATGAAACTCGAACACATTTTATTGTCATTACTTTTTATTATTGCTGCATTTATTTATTCTCATCCTCTATTCAGATTTAAAGAAATACCTCTTCTTGATACTATGACAAGTGCAATGGTTTATACTTCTCCAGCATTTATAGCATTCTCACTCCATAATTCTATTTTTAATATTCCTAAATTTTATTTTCTATTGATTCTCCCTCTAATGGGAATTCATGCGCTTACAACCTTAAAGGATGCTGCTTATGATACAAAAGCAGGAATTAAAACAATAGGTGTTTTTCTAGGAAAGAATCTAACTATTTTATTTATGCTATTAACTTTTATAATTCCGTTCCTTTTCTTTTTACATAATCCATACATTACTATTGTACTTACAATAGCTATAATCTTAGGAATTATATTAGTAGTAATTAACGATAGCGATTTTAAAGAAATGCTTTTTCCTAGTTGTGTTACTTTGTTAATATTGGTTGTGATGTCTAATCTATATTTTATTGTCATAGCAAATTTTTATAGCTAACCAGCCCTCCTAAACTTCTTCTCAAGCTCAGGTATAGTAATATTAATCATTGTTGGTCTGCCATGTGGACATGTGAATGGGTTTTCTGCTTTGCCTAAAGCTTTCAATAATTTATCCATCTCTATTCTGCTTAATATATCACCAGCCTTAATTGCCTTTCTACAAGCAAACCTTGCAATTCTTTCCTGCTTTACATCGTTCAAAGCCTTAGGCTCTATCTTTGATAATTCTTTTATTAAATCAAGCATCAATTCTTTATTATATCTTTCAAAAACAAAAGGTATTGCTCTAACAATTAGGGAATTTCTTCCATAATCCTCTATTTCAAAACCAATACTCTCCAGATATTCCTTATTAGCATCAAGTATTGCATGCTCCGCAGGCATAAGCTGCACTACAACAGGATTTATCAGTTTCTGCCCTGTAACACCCTTCTCTTTATAAGCCTGCATAAATTTCTCATAAAACAGTCTTTCTTGTGCAGCGTGCTGATCCACAATTAACAGCCCTTTACTGTTCTCTGCCAATATGTAAGTCTTATTCATCTGTCCTAGGATATAAAGAGGCTCAAACTCTCTTCTAACTCTCTGCCCTTCTGTTAGAATTTCTTGCACCTCTCTCTCCAACTTTTCCTCATCTAATTTACTGTCTTCAGCTAACAAAACTTGAGTGTCTTTAGCAATTGAATATTTCCTGCTAAACTTCCTATCAGATGCTTTAATTCTAATCTCAGGAGCAAGATTCTCCTTTCTTAAAGCCTCTTCTACTGCCATAACAACAGCATTATAAACATCTTTTTCATTAGAAAATTTTACTACATCCTTAGTTGGATGTATATTAACATCAACAGCTGCTGGCAAAATCTCTATATTTAAAACTGCAATAGGATGCCTATCATGAAACAATAATGTTCCATAAGCCTCTTCAAGTGCATTTGCCACCAAAGAACTTTTCACATATCTTCCATTAACATAAATTGATTGCTGTGCCTTATCTGCTCTGGTAATGCTTGGCTTTCCCACATATCCATCAATCCCAATATTTTCTCCACTATAGCTTACTGCTATCATTTCTTTTGCAGTTTCTCTGCCATAAATAGTTAATATCTTTCCTAGAACTGTATCAGTCTTTGGAGAATTAATTACTGTCTTGCCATCATTTAATAATTTAAGTGCTATACTTGGATTTATCAGACAATATCTTGCTACAATATCACTTATAGCTGCTAACTCTGCTTGTATTGATTTAAGGTATTTTTTCCTTGCAGGAACATTATTGAATATCTCAGCTACCTCAATTGTAGTTCCTATCTGACAACCAATTTCTCTGATAGCTTTTACCTCTCCAAACTCAGCCTCAACTAAACTGCCTTCAATAGTCTCCTTAGTTCTAGTAACTAATCTTAATTTAGAAACAGCTGCAATACTGGCTAAAGCCTCTCCTCTAAAACCTAATGTAGTGATGTTAAATAAATCATTTAGCTTTATTATCTTGCTTGTTGCATGTCTTTCCAAGCATAATTTTGCATCCTCCCTATCCATGCCTGAGCCATTATCTTGCACTTTAATGTAAGACTTGCCACCTTCCCTTGTCTCAATATTAATTATATCACCCCCTGCATCTATAGCGTTTTCTATCAATTCCTTAACTATAGAAGCTGGCCTTTCAACTACCTCACCAGCTGCAATTTTAATAGCAAGCTCTTTATCCATTAACTGTATTTTTCCCATTCTAACTTAGGTACCTATTCCCTTTTCAGCAAATCTTTATCTATTTTCTTTATTGCAGGTATTATCTCATACTGCGAGTCAATAATTGTATCAGCACCTTTCAGTTTAATGTGTGTGTGAAATCCATAGGAAGCTCCTATAACAAAAACATTTGCAGCCTTTCCAGCAAGAATATCTCCCTCCATATCACCAATAAGCACAGCCTCTTCAGGTTTTGCTCTTAATTTCTTTAGAGCTGCATGTATCATGTCAGGATGTGGCTTTAACCTTATACCATCCTTTATTCCTACTATTGCTTTAAAATATTTTGAAATGCTATACTGCCCTAGTCTCTTTCTAAGCCTCATTGGTGGTGAATTAGAAACTAGTGCTAGTTTATACTTACTTGACAATTTATTGAGAATTTGCCTAATGCCTTTAAATAACAATATTGGCGTTTTATTATCATAGTAAAGTTTTTCCAGTTTTCTTAGATTGTATTTTGATATACTAAGTTTTTTAGCCATATCCTTATAATCAGATTCAAAGAAATCCTTATCCAGCTTTGTATTAGTTATCTTAAACTCCTTAAATGCATAGCTCCATACTTCAAGTGCCTTTGGCAATGAATCTATAATTACCCCATCAAAATCAAATATTATTGCCTTTATTTTCCTCTGCCTTGATTTAATATTTTTCATCATCAAAATTGAGTCTTATTTTTGTTATTCTTTTAATCACTATACTTTGCATCACGGTTGCGAACACGCAACTTATATGTCCGCATCATGATAAGCTACATCACTGATTAGCGGACCAATCGCACAGCCTGCATAGCAGGCGTCGTAGTGCAAATTATTTTTTATATTATTATTTATTCTTATTATACTATAATTATCTTTTTATCAAATTATTCTTTATTTTACTATTACTCATCATAAAGCCCTAGTGTCCTTTGATCAATTTTAGGCATTATTCTTTTCTTTTTCCTTTCAGCATTATTAGGCTTAATCTCATTATGTATTCTCTCTCCAATTTCATCCTCCATCTCAAGCCTATTCATTATAATCTTAGACTTTTCTATAACCTCATTAGGAATTCCAGCTAACTTGGCAACCTCTATCCCATAACTCTTATCAGTACTACCAGCTATAATCTTATGCAGAAATACTATCTCCTCTTTTACTTCCTTCACTGCAATATTAAAATTTTTAACTCCATTTAATTTCTCTGCTAACTTATTAAGTTGGTGATAATGAGTTGCAAACAGTGTCTTAGCTCCTATACTATCATGTATATATTCAGCAATTGCCCATGCTAAAGAAATGCCATCATAAGTTGAAGTTCCCCTTCCCAATTCATCTAAGATTATTAATGATTTGTTTGTTGCTGTATTCAATATGTTAGATGTCTCTATCATTTCAAGCATAAAAGTTGACTGCCCATGTGTCAAATCATCAAAAGCACCTACTCTTGTAAATATTTGATCAACGATTGGAATTTTTGCATATGCCACAGGAACAAAACTGCCAAGCTGTGCCATTAATGTTATTAGTGCTATTTGTCTCATATAAGTTGACTTTCCAGCCATATTGGGACCTGTTATAATATACATGAAAGAATTCTCTTCCAGTAAGCAGTCATTTGCAACAAAATCACAAAATCTTTCCAGAACAGGATGTCTGCTCTCCTGTAATAATAACTCATAATCATTAGTTATCTCTGGTTTTGTATAATTAAATTCAGAAGCAATCTCTGCAAATGATATTAGCACATCCAAAACAGCTATATTAAAAGCTATTTTTTGTATATTCTCTGTATCTTTACTAATCTCTTTTATAATATCTTGAAGTATATTATATTCAAGCTCAATTATTTTTTCTTCTGCATTCAACAGTAATTCCTCTTGCTCCTTCAATTCTTGTGTTATAAACCTCTCTGCATTGACTTGTGTTTGCTTTCTTATATAATTGCCAGGCACTAAATGCAAATTTGATTTAGTAACCTCAATATAATATCCAAATACTTTATTATAGCCTGTCTTTAATGACTTAATCCCAGTTTTTGCTTTTTCTTTTGCCTCAAGCTCTACAATCCATCTCTTTCCATGACTCATAATATTTCTAAGATTATCTAATTCATCATTAAAACCCTGCTTTATTATGTTTCCTTCTCTTAAAGATACTGAAGGCTCTTCAACTATAGCATTATCTATCAGCTCTGCTATATGCTGGCAATCTTCTATATTTCCAAGCTCTTCAAGTAACTCAGAATTCATCTTTTCCAGCAAACTCTTTATCTCTGGCAAGTTCTCTAAAGATTTCTTTAAAGCAATTAAATCTCTAGGATTTGCATTTCCAAAATTTATTCTGCTTATTATCCTTTCTATATCATAAATTCCTTTCAGAAAAGATTTAATCTCTTCTCTAAGCATAGCTCTCTTTATTAGCTCATCAACAGCCTCCAGTCTTTGCTCTATCAACTCTTTATCCATCAAAGGCTGTATTAACCATTTTCTTATAAGCCTTGAGCCCATTGGAGTTATTGTCTTATCTAAAGCCTCAATTAAAGTTCCTTTAGTAGAACTATCTCTAATGCTTCTCAATAATTCAAGATTCCTTATCGTTGCAGCATCCAAAGACATGTAATTATTTGTAGAATATTTCCTAATTTTATTGATATAAGATAGACTTGTTTTCTGTGTTTCTTTCAGATAATTAAGCAGAGCTCCAGCAGTTGATACAAACAAAGAATCCTTTTCTATGCCAAAACCTGCCATATCAATTATCTTAAAATGTTCTGTAAGAGCCTTTAATGCAATCTCATTCCAAAAATGCCTGTCATCATAAGGCGTAATTACAATAGAATTTAGCAGCTTTAGTGATTTAATAAATTCAGAATTTTCTAATGATATAGGAATAATAATTTCTGCTGGAGCAAGTCTTGTCAGTTCTGTCTTTAATTTATTTATGTCTTCTATTTCTGTTGTTATAAACTCACCAGTTGAAATATCAGCTGCTGCTAAAGCAACTATTTCTTTTTCTTTATTTAATGCAATAATATAATTATTTTGGTTTTCAGGTAACATTGAGCTTTCTATTACTGTTCCAGGTGTAACTATCCTTACCAAATCTCTTTTTACTATACCTTTTGCAAACCTTGGATCTTCCAGCTGTTCAACAATTGCAACTTTATAGCCCTTCTTTATTAATTTTGCAAGATAGTTATCTAGTGCATGAAAAGGAATTCCTGCTAAAGGCGCTTGTTTCTCTCCTTTTCCTCTTTTTGTTAATACAATATCCAGCTCTTTTGAGACAAGCTTCGCATCCTCATAAAAGGTTTCATAGAAATCACCCATCCTGAAAAGCACTATGCATTCTGGATTTTGCTGCTTAACCCTCATATACTGCTGCATAGCAGGCGTTAACTCCATAACCCAACCCCCCTTATGTAATTATATATAGGAAGCAAGATTAGTAATATTTAAAGATAGTGGTGATTTATGGCTATTTCAAGAATATGTAGAATGTATAAGACCTTTGCCACTATACTAATATAGAGGTTAAACGAATAAGAATATAGCTTAATAGGTGTTAAATGCAATTAATCTTGAGCCCCTAACTTCACTTGGATTTTAGGTTCACAATCACAAGAAGTCAATTGATTTTTACATTTTGGACATATCTCCATATCACAATTCAAATGATGATAATTAGATTTTTTGCAAGCACAATCTCCACATCTGCTTGGTAATCTCTTAATTCTGTGGTCTTTCCCATACTGGATAGCTGGTAAAATAGAACCATCACTAAACTGATAGTATTTTTTATTGCATCCATTAGAATTAATCATATCTTGATTACACAATTCACATTTTGCCATTTTAATATAGAAATTGAATGAATATTTAACATTTTCGGGGCTCAAGATTAACTTGCTTCGCACCACATTGGATTATCACTTCGTTCGGGGTGTTGAACAGGCATACCATACGTTATACTTCATAATTTTTTGCGCCTAAATATTTAAATACAGTAACCAACTGACTGAGCATATGTCTAGAATATTGGAAACTAAAGATAAGTCTGGAAGAAATATTTATCTTACAGATGAGAGATGGAAGCATATTCTAAAGCACCCTGAAATGGCTAATCAATTGGAACAGATTAAAGACACTCTGTTAAATCCAGACACTATCGCAACAGTGGAGCATGATCCTGATGTGCGGTTTTATTACAAATATTATAAAAGCCGAAAGGAATACTTATTCATTTCCGTTAAGTATTTAAATGGAGAAGGTTTTATTATTACAAGCTTTTATACTGATAAGATACAATGAGCAACGAACTTAACCTGTATTATGACGAAGAAGGAGATTTCTTAGAGTTGAACATAGGTGACTATACAGAAGGACATTTTAAAAATTTGGGCAAAGGTGTCTTTGAAAGGATAGACAAAAAAACAAATAAGATTACTGGAATAGCTATACATGGATTCAGAAAAAGAACTCAGGGGCTAAAAAATGTGAAAGTATCCTTACCAGTTAAGATTCAGCTATATTCTTAAAGAACTCTCAAAATTCAGTCTGCAAATCCCTCTACTAAAAAATACCAAGCATCTCATTAAACCCCCTAAACCAAACCTTTATATATTAAGATATCTCTAAAACCAATTCCAATCATTAGTTGGAGGCATTTACTATGAAAAAGAAAGGAAAAAGAAGCATGAAAGGATGCGGCTGTAACTGCTGCTCACACTAATTGGAGGCTAAAATGCAGAAGATGAAAGCAAAGAAGGGCAAAGACTCAAAGATGGACAGTGGTTGCGGCGATTGTGGCTGCGGCCATTAGATTTTTTCTTTTTTACACAAAGTTTTAAAAATAGGGTTGTTTTTTGCTAGTTATGGAAGAATATGATGTTATGGCACTAAAGGCTCCATTTAGAATCTTAGACATATATCTAAAGCATAGTATAGAAGCTGCTAATCATGCAGTTGCTGCACAATTAAGAATTGCTGAAAAAGCTGGCTTACTAGCAACCAAATTAGAGGGAATTGTAGCCGAGGCAGAAAAATTAGTACCATTTCCTGAATACGAGCCCAATAATCCTTGGTACCCATAAAACTTTATTAACGTACTATATTCTTATTATTGCACGGGGCTGTGGTGCAACTTGGCTAACATTGGCCCTTGGGGAATATCTATAAGGAGTCTTATGTGGGTCCGATCGGGGTTCAAATCCTCGCAGCCCCATTTATAAAACCCAGAAATAGGAAGATTTATATATAAGTAAGTATAATAATATATAATAATGTATAAGTTTGTTATAGACTCTGATGCTTTGATTAAATTGACAAAATCCGGTATATTAGAACACATTTGCCTTCATTATAGTTGTATTATAACGGCTGAAGTTAAGAATGAATGTGTGGATGAAGGCAAAAAAAGACTATACAAAGATGCATTAAAAATTGAAGAATATGTAAATAAAAAATTATTAAAGACTACAGATTTAAAAAAACCAAGCAAAATAGGAGAAAACCTAGGAAAAGGAGAAGTGTCAACAGTAAACCTTTATTTTCAAGAAAAAGATAGTATAATAATAACAGATGATTCAGCCTTTATAAAATATCTTGAGGAAAATAATATAAAATTTTTATTGCCGGCTGATTTAATACTTTTAATGAAGATTTCAAATAAAATTGATAAAGGAACTGCATTAAAATACTTAGAAAAAATCAAAAGCTTTATCAGAGAGGAAGTTTATAATGACATTAAAAAGGATATAAAGGAGGATTAAAATGACAATAGTTTACCCTATGAAACTTAAAGATGAGATATTGCCGATAGTAGAATTAAAAAGTAAAGAAGAACATACAAATAAGGCTATAGTTTTGAAACAATTTTTGTATAAAGGCTTGGAACATTACGTAATTGATTTAATCAGCAGAGGCAGGTTAAGCATAGGTAAAGCTGCAGAAATTTTAGATTTGAGCATATACGACATACATGAAATTGCTAAATCCAAAGGTTTAAAATTAAGTGCGACAAGAGAACAAAGACAACGAAGCAAAGAATTTTATTTTAAAAAATGAAAGATGAAGATTTATGTAATCTATCCTGAAAGCAAAAATAAGTTAGTTATTTCCTTATAAATTATCTTGCTAATTTAATTTCCTTACCTCCCCTTCATTTGCTTCTAAAACCATTAAAAATATAAAGATGTAGTTCCATAAGTCTATTAGGCGACTAAGTGAACCTAAATTTGAATGAACAAAGTCAGACTAACATTAAAAGCCATTGCATTAACGCTAGGAGTTAGTTTGTTGGCTTCAACAAGCACTAGTGCAGAACATCTAATTAAAAGATTAAAACCTCACCAAGTGAATGGTGAAATAAGTCCCGAATATTTTCGAGGTACTTCTATTACTATTACTTTAGGAAGAGCATCTAGTCCTCCTTTCATAACTAACAATTACGAAATTAATGGCTTACAAGTTAGAACTTTTTACTTTCCCTTAGATGGCGAATTAGATTTGGAGACTAGGAGATTAAGTTACACTTACCCTAGATACCCTCAGGGTTATAGATTAGAAGATACAGAAGTAGCAGAATTATATATCGATCCAGACGTTGATGGTTTAAATGGTAACGAGGTTATGGCTGAGCAGATTAAAAAACCAGTTGATAACGAGCCTAAGCCTAGTATACCTGGCAGCCCCATTTATAAAACGGGATATATACATCTCTATAATTTTTACGCCTTTATAAATAAGTTTATAAGAGATGCGATTTTCTGATATTAAAAATAATTTTTGAGGTCTTTTACTGACGATATAATCTTAGTGGAGTACAGATTATCCAGTTTTTTATTTCTTGCAATTGATCCAAACATATTCTCAGCTACAACTATATCGCAGTATGGAATAGCTACCGATAGTGAAGCAATATCATTCATATCATTCGGTTTAATCGGTCGGTGGAGCTGTTTATCTCTCTCATGGGTCAAAACCAATGAAACATATGCACTAGGTACGTCTTTAAGAAAAGAAGTAATTTCTTCTCTAGTTTGACCCATTTTTAGAATATCAATCGGTTCCAAATTTTTGTTCTGAAGAATATCAGAAACGCGCGGAATTAAACTACCTATCTGCTTAACTGTTGCTACATCCTCTCTTCGTTTCTTGTCCTTAACCTTCAAAGATTCTTGCCTAAGAATCTCAAGAGTTCCGACCAGTTCACCATTAATGTCCCAAGTGCTCTCAAAACGTGCTAAATCTTCATTCAAAAGAGACCACTTTAAAAGTGCAGGACTATGAAGTAACCTAATAGCCGTCTGCCTTTGTATAAGAGTTCCGCCTGTGAACATTCCTTCTGTACCAAAGAGATTTGGCAAACCTTCTTTCAAAACCACCGCTTTCATATCAATTTTCGGCAAGTTTAGACGTTTATTAATGGCTTGCTCCACTTCTGCATCTATTATAGATGTATAAGGTTGTAATGTGTAGCCTTTTGAAATATCCATCATAAAATTAACTAATCGCTCCCTGCTGATGGTATTTCTGTGCTTTAAAGTCTCAAAAGCATGAGTCATAGAAAGTGGGACTATAAGCTCACCTGCGTTTACTTTTTCCATTAAAGTATCTACGACTACTTTTAATTCTGGGTCTGTATTCTCTCCAAAGAAGCTTTGAGCTAAATAAATCCAAGCGTTTTGGTCGAAATAGATTATCTTTTGTTCCATATCAATCATATTCAGAAAGGTCTTTACTATATAAGCCTCACGCGAGGATGTCCAGTGACCAGTGAAGAAAGATATTTAAATATACCATATATTCCAGCCTATATGTCAAAAAGAAAATTACTTCTTATCCTTACCATTATATTTACAGTACTGGGTATCTTATGGTACGTTAAAGATATCTTTGGTATTTCGCCTATGAAAGATTGGTTCAAACCGGAACCTAATACAAAAGATGCACCAATTATTGACTTAATTCTGGAACCAGATCATATTAATGAAGGACAACACCAAGAAGGTATCCAAATTAAATTAACAATATCAAACGTTAATAAGCACAATATTACATCTGTTAGACTCTCAAAGAATGACGTCATTATCGATCGTTTGAGCAAAGATGATCAAACACGGGTTTCTACCTATGTAAGATGGAATGATCAAGGTTATCAGGATTATGTTCTGAACTATCCCGGACAGTATAGTTCTATGCCTAGTACCATTGCTACATCTGGAATTTTACAATGGTGTCCTGATTGTTTTATGGGGGAAAGTTCACCTTACACCTTTACCTTTACTGTATATTACAGCCAAAATAACGGCCCAATAGTTCCCACAATTATTAAGAGACAAATAAATATAACTTAGCTCGCAGCCCCATTTTCTTATCCCTTTTATAAATAAGATTTATAAAGAAAGATAAGTTCCTTCTTGTATGAAATTCAGTTTATGCTGGTTGTTTCATTCTATTGCAGATTTAATTACTAAATTCTCCGAAATCTTCGGAAAAAAACATCTAAAAGAATCTCTCCTATTTGTTTTCCTCATGTTTACCACATCCATCTTTGCTTATAATTTCTTTTATTTAATGAGAAAGGTAATTGAACGAGATTACAAGGCTACAAGCTTTTACTTAGTTTTCTTGATAGTTTCACTTGCCGTAATTATTATAATTTATTTACTCTACTCTATTCTGGAAAAAAGGTATTTCCATTATGTTGCTGCACCTATTGTATTTATTATTTTATTTAGAATTAGACAGCTAACATTTGTTGAAAATTATCTAAAAATCTATTATCTCTTCTTAGTTTTAGTATTTGTTTCTTTTGTAATTCTTTTAACCGTCAATTGGATACCAATAAATTGGTGGACTATTTCAACTATATTTATTATTTCTAGTTTGCTGTTCCTAGGCGGATATTTTATTAATGCTTTATATGGAGAAAAGACGATAGATTGGAATTTAAGAAATTGTAGTGATGATGTTATATTTGGCAAAGAATCGATTAAATGTAAGAGTAAAAGTGGTATTATTGCTAATTACTTAGTCGATTGTGCGATACAATCTAATTTAACAAACATTAAAGAAGAAGTATATATTGAGTATATTAACGGAACTCCTGATATTCTACTATTTGAGGGTAAGGCCTTTAAGTTTGTAATCCCAGAAGAGCTTGCTCGTTTAGAATTTAAAATACATGGTTTGAATGAAAATAATAAAAGTATTTGTGGGAGAGAATTTCAAAATGTAAGATATCCTACTTATCAAGAATATGTAGGAAATAGAGAGAAATTTATTACATACCTGATTGGGCTCATTGTTTTTGCGTTTAGTTCAGTTCCCTTTATCGTTTATCATATCCAAGAAATCATTAAAAATACGAGCCTAAAAAAGAAAAAGAGGAAATAACTTCTTTATTGAAAATAAATCCTTTAAATTAGCCTATATAAAGGGGAAGTTATTATCTGGTCTGAAAACAAAAATGGAGCGTGATGGAAAGTGAGTTACAAAGATGTGAAAAGAGAGAGATATGAAGAATTGAAAGAAGAAGTCCCCATTCTACTCAGGATTATTAATAAATTCCCAGCTAATAATGCAACTGTTGAAGAGATTGAAAGGATTACAGACATTGAATTTCCAGAAGTATGGTTGATAATATGTAAGTATCGCACAGGCATATCAAAGACAGGTAATAGGATCGAATGGAGTGAAGAAAGCATTCCAAAGATTAGGAAACTGGAGGCTGAATTAGCCCAGCTTGAAAAGGAGTTTGGAAAAAAGTCTATTTTGAGTAGATTGGACATTACAAAAAACCTAATAGATGTTATCAAAGGAATTGTAATCGGTTTTGTAGTTGGTTATCTAATTGGAAGGTTTGGGAGACCTTAAAAGAGGGGTTTACATCTATGGCTATGGTCACATAGTCATATCATTGGGAGCAACCAAATAGGTTCTCAAACTGAAAAACTTTGAAAAAAGGATAGAGTTCTGCTGAAATCCCAAATCGTAACAGAATTTTGAAAGTGAGCGAAAAGTCCTATTCCCGCAACAGTTCCATCTATAGCAACATTTAAATATCAGTAATAGCAGTTTTTAAGCTATATTTGAGGTGTTTTAGGCAATGAATAAAACAAAGAGGGTTATTCTATTAGCTTTTATAATAACTGTTTTGTCTATTCTGCCTGTCATAGCAGCAAGTGGCTTTAAAGTAAAGTCTCCTGTTGCAATTAGGGATAGTCTGTTTGTTAACGAATCTGCTGATTTTGATATTACAATACAAAACACAAAAGGAGTGGCAGACAGCTTTAGGCTTTCAGTTCCAGATTCAATAACCTGGAACTTACAAACTGATCCACCAAGTGATAAGCTTAGTGGTATTAATATTGAGCCTTTTAGTTCAAAAACTACACACATAATTATCTATCCAGCCAGAGATCTTAAATCTTCTAGGTATGGCGTATTGCTCAGCATCCAGTCAGATTATAACGGCCAATCAGTTGAAGTTCCTCTGGAATTTAACATTAAATCAGGAGGCACATTCATACCAATCTTAAAGCCAGACTTAAAGATAGATGTTGAGCTTTCCAGTAATGGAAAATTTGATCCAAGAAAAGAAGCGACTGTAAAGGTATTTGTAAAGAACAAAAACCAATTAACTTTAACAGATATAGAAGTCAGCCTTAAGAATAGCTTTATTGAGCAAACCCAAAGAATTGATGTATTAGCTCCTTTGGAAAGAGTCCTTAGAGAATTCACACTAACCTTTGACCCAAAAGAAAGCCCAAAAAGTGAGCCAGTGGTCATAACTGTAACAACTGGCAATAAGTCATTTGTAGCAATTAAGGATGTTGAAATTATTGGCTATGAGGTTCCTTTATTGCAAGCCATTAAACCAACATCAGGATTTCTTACATCAAAAAGTGTCATAGAAATAACTAATCCAAGCAATTCTTTCCAGCAGGAAAGGTTTAAGGTAGAAACCAATTTGCTAAAGAACTTATTCACTTCTACAAAACCAGAAGCCACTACTGAAACAGAAGACGGGCAGCTCTATCTAGTATGGCTTGTTAATCTTGAATCTGGAGCCACTACACAAATAACTGTTGCAACTAACTACAGGCCTTTGCTTTATCTAATAATTTTATCTATAATTGTAATTCTTGGCTATTATGCTTATAGAAGCCCAATTGTTATTGACAAAGGCACTAGAGAAGTGCATAAGAAAGAAGGAGGCATTCACCAAGTTAAGGTTGTTCTGCATGTTAAAAACAGAACCAATCATCCAATTGAAAATGTTAGGGTAACTGATACAATTCCAACAATTGCAGAATACGTTAAAGAGGAAAAAGCACATGGCATTGAGCCAACCAAAGTTTTGCAGCATGAGAGAAAAGGCATTTTAGTAACATGGGAGTTTGAGAGCCTAGAAGGCTATGAGGAAAGAGTGCTTACTTATTCAATGAGGTCTAAACTAGCTGTTCTTGGAGAAATGAAACTGCCAAAAGCTATTGTCAAGTTTAAAGACAAGAAAGGCAATGATGTAGTAGTCAGAAGCAATGTGCATAAGTTAAGTTCTTAGAATTGATATAAAGAATTTATATAATATAGGTCGCCTGTGGCTAATGGTACTCACAATTTATTTTATATTACTACATAATTTGCAAGTATAAGTTGTTGTTAATTTATTTTCTAGTCTCAATTTATATGTGCTAATAATAAAAGTTTTAATATATTTTATTTGCAAGGTAAATATTAGTAGAAGTCTAAATGACTATTTAGTATAAGCATCTAGCGATACCAGCTGACCTAATCTAGCATGCCTTCAGTCTGCGACGCTAATCTATACAAATATATAATAAGCTTTATAAACAGCCAAAAATCTCAAATATCTATACTCCGCCTAGCTCAACGGCAGAGCGTCCGGCTGTAGCTTAATAGTGCTTATAGACATTGCACTTGCAAAGGATGAAAATAAGTCAGCCGATACCGGAAGGTTGCTGGACTATCGTAAGATAGGGCAAATTCAAATCCGGCGGCGGAGATTTTTAAAAGTGCCAAATCAGTCAAATTATTGCTTTTTAAGCCTTGGAAACCGAAATCTATATATACCACTACTTATTCCTAATACCATTCAAAGTAGATATATTTCTGAGGACCAAGGAAATTGATTAGCTCTTTACCTTTCACATATTCACGATTGCACACAGCAAGCTTTATATGTAGTGGGCAAACCTTACCAGGCCATAATCTTTCTACGGCAATAAAAGCAAATAGAGCTAATGCTGTAGATAAACATGCCCTGGTAGTCTAGTGGCCTAGGATGGGGCCCTGTCGAGTATAGCAGCAAGGCTCCGACCCGGGTTCAAAGCAGTTGCTAAGAATAATGAACTTTGCACTGGTGAAAGTCCCGGCCAGGGCGTTTATGCTTGGGCCGGTAGCTCAGCCTGGAAATCGTTATTGGGCAATAGAGCATCTGACTTTTACAGCAAGGAAATCAGGTGGTCAAGGGTTCGAATCAACTCAACTGCAAAATCAGTTGACACTTTACGGGACATAAAGTCCCGGTTGACGAAAGTCCCTTCCGGCCCGTTATATTCCATAGCAAGTATTTAGCGAAAATGAAAAAGAAATTTGATGTAACAAAGCACCATCTTGTCCCTAAGCATATTAAAGTTTCTGACAGGGAAAAGCAGGAAATTCTAAAGAAATACAATATAACTACAAAAGAGCTTCCAAAAATTCTTGTTAATGATCCCGCAATCACTAATCTTGATATCAAGGTAGATGACGTTGTAAAAATAACAAGAAAAAGCACAACAGGCGGTGAATTTATTTTTTATAGATGTGTTGTAAATGGCTAGCTACTCAAAAATACTGTTGCAAAAATATTTTGAAGAACAGAGTTTTGTAGATTCAAGTATTGAAAGCTTCAATAATTTTGTAGAAAAGGAACTTCCAGCAATTATTGAGGAGAACAGAGAAGTTGAGCCAACAATCATTCCTGCCCAGTATGAAGAGCATAAGATAAGGTTTGACAAGATATGGATTGAAATACCAAAAATTACTGAAGCAGATGGCTCAGAAAGGAAGATTTATCCCATAGAGGCTAGGCTCAGAAAATTAACTTATGCCTCTCCAGTCTTCATTGAGGTAAGCTCACACATCAACAAGGTGCAGAAAGAAACTGTCAAAACGCAAATAGGTAATCTGCCAATAATGCTGAAATCAAAATACTGCAATTTGTACAAGGCAACTCCTCAAGAACTTGTTGAGAGAGGAGAAGATCCCTATGACCCTGGCAGTTATTTCATTATCAATGGAACAGAAAAGGTTCTTGTGAATATAGAAGATCTTGAAGCAAACAAGCTGATGGTTGAAAAGACAGCAAATGATTTCCAGGGCAGATTATTCTCTGAGAGAGGCTCTTACAAGATACCCCATACAATTGAAAGGATGAAAGATGGCATATTTTACCTCTCATTCACCAGGGTTAAGAAAATACCTGTAATTGTAATAATAAAAGCACTTGGTTTGCTCAAAGATGAGGAGATTATGAGGTTTGTAAGCCCTGATAAGCAGTTTGGAGAGGTCCTCATTAATTTATACGAATTTATTGACATAAAGACTCAGGAAGATGCTTTTGACTGGATTGCAAAAAGGATTGGCATTACTCAGGCAAAGGATGTAAGAATTGAAAGAACACAAGAGATCTTAGACAAGTATCTATTGCCTCATCTTGGTATTAGAAGAGAGGATAGGGTCTATAAAGCCTACAACTTATGCAAGATAATTAAGAAATACATTCTTGTTATAAATGGAGAACTTGATCCTGATGATAAAGACCATTATATGAACAAGAGGTTAAAGACACCTGGTGATTTGCTTGCAGATCTGTTCAGGGTAAATCTAAAAGTCCTTATCAATGATCTGCTCTATAATTTTCAGAGAATTGTCAAAAGGGGAAAGATACCAACAATTAAAGTTATCATTAGAGACAAACTCCTAACATCAAGAATCTACAGCAGCATGGCAACTGGCTCATGGGTTGGTGGCAGAAAAGGTATCAGCCAGAGGATACAAAGGCTAAATTTTCTTGAAACTGTCTCACATCTTCAGAGAGTGGTCAGCCCATTAAGCGCCTCACAGGAAAATTTTGAGGCAAGAGAACTTCATCCAACACATCTAGGCAGATTATGCCCAATAGAAACCCCAGAAGGAACTAATATTGGATTAAGAAAAAATCTTTCATTACTGGCATCAGTCTCTCAAGAGGTCAATGAAGAAGAGGTCATAAAGTCATTAAAGAATTTAGGATTGAAAGTCATTAGATAGAATAATAATAATATAAACTTAATTTAAGAAATTAACTACGATGCCAACTTGGAGAGAAGCGCGCTATCTGCGATAGCGGGACGAGGCTGTGCCATAGGTCCGCTAATCGTCGAAGTAAGCTTATATGAGGCGGACAGGTTGAGGAACTATGTTTCGAAAATATACGATTCCACAAAATCTTTGAGATTTTGGGAGCAAGAAATGCAAGTGTTTCTTGCTTTCGAGACTAGGAAATCGAGATTTCCTTTGTTCCGAGACCTTAGGAAGCAGGGCTTCCTACAGGTTGAGCAAGGTGCGAAGTAAATGCAAATTAAATTAGTAAAAGGATAAAAAATAAACAAGAAATTGCATAATGCAAATTATAGTAATAAAAAGATAATAAAAATAATAAAAAATTAGCCAATAAGAAATGTTACAATAAAAATACAAATATTAAAAATAAGATATTTAAAAAAGGCTATTAAAATGATAGTATCAGAAGTTTATTTGAACGGAAAGTTCATAGGCACAGTTGACTCGCCAGAAGAGTTTGTAAAACATGTAGTTAGAGAAAGAAGGAAAAGTGTAATTCCAAATAATGTTAATATCAAATATGAGGAAAAGACAAATGAAGTGCATGTGGAATGCGGAAAAGGCAGGGTTAGAAGGCCATTAATTGTTGTTAAAGAAGGGAGATCATTACTTACTGAGAAGCATTACAAACAATTGCAAAAAAATGAGATTTCATGGAAAGATCTAGTGGAGCAAGGCATAATTGAGTACCTTGATGCAGCTGAGGAAGAAAATGCACTCATAGCTTTTTATGAGAAAGATTTAACTCCGGAGCATACACACCTAGAGACAATGCCTCTTGCAATGCTAGGCTTAACAACTTCTTATGTACCATATGCAAATTTCAATCAAAGCACAAGGCTTAATGCTGGTGCAAAAAACCAAAAACAGGCTCTTGGCTTCTATGTTGCAAACTACCATATCAGAATGGATATGGATGTGAATTTATTACACTACCCTCAGATCCCAATTGTGCAATCAATCACTCATGAGATTTCCAATTATGAAAAACACCCAGCAGGGCAAAATGTTGTCGTAGCAATTATGGGATGGGACGGCTATAACATGGAAGATGCTATTGTAATTAACAAAGGATCAATTGAAAGAGGCTTTGGTAGAAGCACATACTACAGGCCAAGTCTTGCAGAAGAGATAAGATATCCAGGCGGCTTGGTTGACAGCGTCTGCATTCCTGACAAAGATGTGAAAGGGTATAAGAGCGAGAGGGATTATAGATTGCTTGAAGATGATGGAATAATTTATCCTGAGGCTGATGTTAAAGAAGGTGATGTAATTATAGGAAAGGTTTCTCCGCCAAGATTCCTTGTCAGCCTAGACGAGTACAGCTTTGCCTCAAACACTAAAAGAGAGAGTTCTGTAGCTGTAAAGCATGGCGAAAAAGGTATTATTGACTTTGTCCTTATTACAGAAAATGAAGAAGGCAGGAAATTAGTTGAGGTAAGACTAAGAGATACTAGAGTTCCAGAGATAGGAGACAAATTCACTAGCAGACATGGCCAAAAAGGTGTTGTTGGTATGATTGTTCCTGAAGCAGATATGCCTTTCAGTGCATCTGGCATAATTCCAGATATTGTTTTCTCCCCTCATGGAATACCAAGCAGAATGACAATTGCCCATTTGCTTGAGTTGATATGCGGCAAGACAGGAGCTTTAGCTGGCAGATATGTAGATGGCACACCTTTTGAAGCTGAGCCAGAAGAAAGGATAAGGGAGGAGCTTGCATCATTAGGCTTTATCGATAATGGGACTGAAACAATGTACAATGGTATTACAGGCGAGAAATATACTGCAAGAATCTTTATCGGCAATATGTACTATTTGAAACTAAAGCATATGGTTGCAAACAAAATACATTCAAGAGCCAGGGGTCCTATACAGCTATTGACAAGGCAGCCAACTGAAGGCAGGGCAAAAGAAGGAGGCTTAAGGCTTGGAGAGATGGAGAAAGATACATTTGTAGCACATGGTGCCTCTTTATTGCTCAAGGAAAGATTTGATTCTGATAAAACAATTGTCCCAGTTTGTGAGAATTGTGGCAGCATAGCTATACATAACGAAGCCAAGAAACAATCTTATTGCCCCATGTGTGGCGATACTGTTGAAGTAAGTAATATAGAGATAAGTTATGCGTTCAAACTAATGCTTGATGAGTTTAAGAGCCTTGGTGTCTTTCCAAGACTGGTTTTAGAAAATAAATATTAAGCAAAGAGTTGCGTCGCAGACCCTGTATGGCACGCAGGTATTTACAGAACCGCAGTTCTGTACTTGCTAACTCGTGCCCGTTTGCAAATTTGAAATAAAAGTTAAAGAATATAAAAAAGAAAATAGCTAAGAAGAAAAAATATCTATTCAAGATGACAAAAGAAACAAAGGAAGAAAAATCTGAAAAGGAATTTGAGAAGACTGTAAAAGTCTTAAAAGAAGATAAATCTGAGAGGGTTGAAGAGACAGAGCTGTACATAAACAGGCAGGTGAGAAGTATTGTTTTTGGCATGTTCTCTCCTAAAATGATTAAAAAAATGGCTTCTGCCAAGATTGTTACACCAGAACTTTATGATAAAGAAGGCTATCCTGTTGATGGTGGCTTAATGGACACAAGGCTTGGAGTGATTGATCCAGGCTTAAGATGCAAAACATGCAGTAGCAAACTTAAGGAATGCATTGGACATTTCGGCTACATTGAGTTAGCAAGACCTATTATTCATGTCAAATTTGTAAATATAATCCTCACACTCTTAAGATCAATCTGCAGGGATTGCAGCAGGATTCTCATTCCAAGAAATAAGATATCTGAGCTGAAAAAGATGCTTGATGATATTGAAAGAAAAGAAGGCATTGAGGCAAGGCGTAAAAAGATAAAGGAAATTATTTCCAACTTGAAGAATGTTTGTCCTCATTGTAAAGCCAGGCAGCAAAAGATTGCTCTTGAGAAGCCAACAACTTTCCTGGAAAACGAGAAAAGATTAAGCCCTATTGAGATAAGGACAAGGCTTGAAAAGATTCCAGATGAAGATTGTGAGTTATTTGGCATAAGGCCCGAGGTTGCAAGACCAGAATGGATGGTTCTGACAATCCTGCCAATTCCTCCAGTTACCATGAGGCCTAGTATTACTCTGGAAAGTGGTGAGAGAAGTGAAGATGACTTGACTCATAAGCTTGGTGATATTGTAAGAATTAACCAAAGGTTGTTTGAGAATATTAGTGCTGGCGCCCCTGAAATTATAATTGAGGATTTATGGGACTTATTGCAATATCATGTGACAACATTCTTTGACAACTCAATTGCCCAATTGCCTGTTGCAAGGCATAGAAGCGGTCAGCCTTTGAAAACTTTAACAGAAAGGATAAAGAGCAAGGAAGGAAGAATTAGGCATAATCTTGCTGGAAAAAGGACAAACTTTTCTGCAAGAACTGTTATCAGTCCAGATCCTAAGATTAAGTTAAATGAGGTTGGCATTCCGATTGAGATTGCAATGAACTTAACAGTGCCAGAAAGAGTTAATGAGTGGAACATTGCTTATTTGAAAATTTTTGTGGAAAAAGGTCCTAAAAAATATCCTGGGGCTAATTACATTATCAGACCAGATGGAAAGAAAAAGAAAATTACTGAAGAAACAAAAGAGGCTGCACTAGAAGAACTGCAGCCAGGTTTTATAGTTGAAAGGCATGTCATGGATGGTGATATTGCTGTATTTAACAGACAACCAAGCCTGCACAGAATGAGTATGATGTGCCATTATGTCAAAGTCCTTCCAGGCAAAACACTAAGACTTAACCCTGCTGTGTGTCATCCCTATAATGCAGACTTTGACGGTGATGAGATGAACCTTCATATACCGCAGACAGAAGAGTCAAGGGCAGAGGCTGAAATATTAATGGCTGTACAGACTCAGCTAATATCTCCTAGATATGGCTTGTCAGTAATTGGCTGCATCCAAGATGCTATCTCTGGAAATTTTCTCTTAACAAGACAATTACAACTCACAAGGGAAGAGGCTATTGATTTATTATTCTCAATTGGAATGGAAGACTTCTCTAAGTTGCCAAAGAAGAATATTGTTGATGGCAAGGAGATATTTAGCGTGGTTCTTCCAAACGATTTTAATTTCTCAGGACATTCAAGATTATGCAAAGGTGTTTGTAATGACAAAACTCATGTAGTCATAAAGGATAGTAAGCTTATATCTGGTGTTATGGATAAAGCAAATCTTGGAGAAGAATCTGGTTTAATGCTTAGGAATATTCATAAGAAATATGGAGCAGACGCCACTCTTGAAATACTTGAAAAGATTTTCAGGCTTGGAACAGCAGTTTTATTTAAACTAGGCTTTACAGTAGGTGTTTCTGATACAGATTTGCCAAAAGATGCAAAAGAAAAGATCCAAGAAGTGCTTAATAAGGCAGAGCAGGATGTTCATGACTTAATTGCACAGTTCAGAGCTGGAACTCTGGAGCCTCTGCCTGGCAGAACAATAGAGGAATCTCTTGAACTTAAAATACTTGAGGTCTTAAATAAGGCAAGAAACAGGGCTGGAAATCTTGTAGAGGAATTTTCTGATAAAAGAACACATACTATAGTAATGGCATTATCTGGAGCTAGAGGCAATTATCTTAACCTTGCCCAGATGGCAGCTACTGTTGGCCAGCAGGCATTAAGAGGCAGGAGAATTGAGAAAGGCTACTATAACAGAACATTATCATGCTACAAAAAAGGAGACTTAAGCCCTGATGCCCGCGGCTTTATCAGAAATGGTTTCAAGAAAGGGCTAATGCCGCAGGAATTTTTCTTCGGTGCAATAACTGGCAGAGACTCTTTAATGGACACTGCACTAAGGACTCCAAAGAGCGGTTATCTGTATAGAAGGCTAGCAAATGCAATGCAGGATCTAAGGGTAGAATATGATGGTACAGTAAGAGACGCAACTGGAAAGATTGTGCAATTCAAGTATGGAGAAGATGGCATTGATGTTTCCAGATCACAGGAAGGAAGACTCAATGTTGCTGAGATAATAGAAAAAGTCAAAGAATAAAGAGTATTGAGTAAATATAGTAATTTACAGGAATAATAAGTAATAATAATTTAATATAACAATAATATAGCAAAGTGCAAATAAAAATTTCAAATTATGATAAAATAATAGAAAAGACAAGAATTAAGATGCAAATTAATTGAATAATATAAATAAAAAGTTTAAAAATAATAAAAAGAAAATAAACAAAATAATAAAAGTTAAAGAAAATTAAGAAATCAAAATTGAGGAATTAAAAATGGAAGATATAACTAAGGAATATGAAGAGAAATTGCCAGCAGGCATAATCAAAGAGGTTACTGAAAAGCTTGGCAGAGTCAGTGCTAAGAAGTTAAGAGAAGTCCTTGATAAAGTTTTAGAGGAATATGATGCTACTAAAATTGATCCTGGTGAATCTGTTGGCTTGGTGAGTGCAGAATCTATTGGTGAGCCCGGGACTCAGATGACTCTCAATACTTTTCATTTTGCAGGTGTTGCAGAGATGAATATTACAATGGGTCTGCCAAGGATTATTGAGATACTTGATGGCAGGAAAGAGCTAAGCACTCCAATGATGGAGATATACCTAAAAAAGCCTTATAATCAAGGCAAGGATATAAAGGAAAATGCACTAAAGATAAAAGAGACCAAATTTAGTGAGCTTGTACATGAATTTCAGATAAATATTGCAGAATCTTCAATTGAAGTTAAGCTTGATCAAAAGAAGCTCGAGTCATTAGGCATAACAAAAGCAAGGCTGATGAATATATTGGCAAAAGCTGCTAATATCAAAGGTGTTAATATTAAAGAGGATAAAGACTCAAAAGGCACATTAATATTAAGGCCTCGCGGCAGAGTTGAGGAGTTAAATGACATCTATAGGCTAAAAGAAAAAGTAAAGGGTGTTTATATCATGGGTATAGAAGATATTGAACTTGTGCTGCCTGTCAAGCAGGCTGATGAGTTTGTTATAAGGACAAAAGGTAGTAACCTAAAGGAAGTGATCGAACTTGATTTTGTAGATGAAACCAGAACAACAACAAACGATGTTTTTGAGATTTCAAAGGTTCTTGGCATAGAGGCAGCAAGGCAGAGTATAATCAATGAGGTTATGGGTGTCATGGAAGCCCAAGGGCTTAATGTCGACATTAGGCATATAATGCTTGTTGCAGACACCATGTGCGTTAATGGGGAGATTAGAGGCATAACTAGGTATGGTGTAGTTAGCGAGAAAGCTTCTGTTCTTGCAAGGGCAAGCTTTGAAACTCCTATAAAGCATATAATTAACGCATCTCTTGTTGGAGAGGTTGATAACTTAAACTCGGTTGTTGAAAATGTCATGTTAAACCAGCCTGTGCCAATTGGCACTGGTCTGCCTGAACTAAGAATTAAGAGCAAGAAATAGAGAGAGTAATTAATAATTATTTGAAGTAATAATAATATAAAAATATAATTAAAAAATTATAAATCTAAAAATAAAATATTTGCATCACGACGCTAACTTTGTTGGCTGTGCGATTAGTCTGCTAATCACGACTAGTGGTTCAAAAAACAATTGTTTTTTGAGCCCCGAAAATCTACGATTTTCGTTGGTTCCGAAACTTTAGTTTCGATATCAGTTAAGAAAAAATGAATGTTTCAAGAATCATAGATTCTTGAGACTAGGAAATACTTGAAATTAGCAAGATTTTAAGTTCCCAAAATCACTATGTGATTTATACAAAAACCTATGGTTTTGTAATATTAGAAAACATATTATGTTTTCTAAATTTAGGACTAAAGATTTCCTATGAAGCAGACATATATAGCAAAATGCGAAGTAAATGCAAATTAAATTAATAAAAGGATAAAAAATAAACAAGAAATTGCATAATGCAAATAATAAAATTATAAAAAATTAATCAATAACAAGATTACAATAAAAATGTGCAAATTATAAAATTAATTACAATATAAAATTATTAAAAACATAATATTATAAAATGGCTAAGAAATCTGACAGTGCATTAGAGGAGATAAGGAAACTGCTTAAGACAAAAAGGCTAGTTATAGGTACAGAAAGGACTATTAAAGCTATTAAGACTGGAAAACTTTCAAAAGTTGTTTATTCTTCTAACTGTCCAAAAGATGTAAAAAGTGATATAGAACAATACTGCAAGCTGGGCAATATTGACGCCATAGATCTAGATATAGCCAATGATGAGTTAGGCGTTATATGTAAAAAGCCTTTTTCTATATCTGTAGTAGGTATTGCTCATGAGTAAAGCTCATTTTTAAAATGGAAAAAATCAAATATAGCATGAATCTGATGAAATTTATATCTGTTTTTGAGGCTATAAGTAACGTAAAAGTCAAGGATGCAATAGAGTCTAATGACACTATAATATTTATCGTTGAGGAAAACCAGATAGCAAAGGCAATAGGCAGAAATGGCAGTAATGTCAGGAGGTTTGAACATATTATAAAGAAAAATGTGAAAATTGTGGAGTTTAGCAAAGATATATCAGATTTTATAAGAAATTATGTATCACCTCTTGAAGTAAGAGATATTAGGAATGACAATGGAACTATTATAGTGCACGGCAACGACATAAAAACTAAAAGTCTTTTAATTGGCAGAGAAAAAAGAAACCTAAGCCTTCTTAAAAGTATAGCAGCAAGGTATTTTGAGATTAAGGATATAAGGGTTGTATAACTATAAAGTAAAGTTGTTAAATATAAATAAAGCTTTTGCAAAGGGGAGGGTAGCATCAATTTTGTGAGCATTATTCTATTGACAACTTAACTTTGACAAGGGGGAAGTCCCTTACGGGGAAAGTCAACATAAAAAGAAACAGCAAAATGCGAACCGATGCTACCCTGAGAAGAAAGAGCCTTTGCAAAAAGTCAAATTATTTACTTAGAAGTAGCTTTAAATAACAGCAAGTTTTAAAAAGCTGTTAAAATTATCAGCAATTAAAATGGGAAAGAAAAGCAGAGGCTTGAACACTGCAAAAAAGCTTAAGAAAAGGAGAGCTCAAGGTAGATGGAATGATCCTAAATATGTCAGAAGAGTCTTACATCTTAAAGCTAAGGCAGATCCATTAGAAGGTGCTTCACAGGCTAAAGGTCTTGTCCTTGAAAAGATACAATTAGAGGCTAAACAGCCTAACTCTGGCATGAGAAAAGCTGTTCGTGTGCAATTAACAAAAAATGGTAGGCAAGTGACTGCATTCTTGCCTTGGGATGGTGCTACTAAAATGGTTAATGAGCATGATGAAGTACTTATCGAGTGCATTGGAGGCACAAAAGGCAGAGCAAAAGGTGACATTCCAGGCGTGAGATGGCAGGTAATTAAAGTTAATGACCAAAGCTTACAGGCACTATTGTTAGGCAAACTGGAGAAGGCTAGAAGATAAAAAATGGATTTTGCAGGAGGACTTGAACAGATAGATGAAAAAGAAAGCTTGTCAAGAGCCAAAAGGCAATGTGAAACAGGGTTTTATTTTGGCGCTATGGAATGGTCTGCTGCTGCAGTTTCAAAAAATCCTTTAAATTTAGATGCCTATGCATTATTTTATGAAGCATTATATAAATTAAGGACACAAGCAAGACTTGAAAAAATTACTAGGCTGCGTGAAATTGGAAGAATTTATCCTTCACGATGGATCGCATGTTTATATGAACGGCAGGTTAACAAAGATCTGCGTCAAAATGTTTTGGCACCTTATATTTTAGCAAAGACTCAATTTGAGGAACCTGAAGAAGAATTAATTCAGAAAATATTACACTGGCAATTAAAAAATTAAATGAACTATTAGAATATGACAGAAATAAAAGCATTCAATAAATGGGGCACAAAGGGTATTGAAGTGCATGACCTGGGTTTAAAGAGTTATATTACTCTAGAGCCCAAGTTTGTGCCTAAGACAGGAGCAAGATACGCAGGAAATAAGTTCTACAAAAGCAAAGTTTTCATTGTTGAAAGATTAATTAATAAGATGATGATTCCAGGGCATAAGAGCAGAAAGCATTTCAAAACTAGCTATCATATTACAGGCAAAGCTAACACTGCTTACGATACTATTGAAGAAGTTTTTAAGATGATAGAAGCTAAGACTAAAGAAAATCCTATCAAAGTTTTTGTTAAAGCTTTAGAAAATACAGCTCCAAGAGAAGAGATTATAACTATTGAATATGGTGGTGCAAGATATCCAAAAGCTGTGGAATGCTCACCTCAGAGAAGGATTGATTTAGCTTTAAGGTACATGATCCAAGGAGCCTATCATAAATCATTTAACAACAAGAAGCCTTTCAAGGAATTCCTAGTAGAAGAAATATTAGCTGCCTACCAAAACAGCCAAAACTCACATGCTATTGCCAAGAAGCTGGAGATAGAAAGGCAAGCAGATAGTTCTAGGTAAATTTAAAGTTCAAAGCGCCTGCGGCTTATAGCACTCACAATTTATTTTTATATATCTACAGTTCTTGATAAAAATTAGTTAAGAATTTATTTTCTGATTTTAACTTATATCTGCTAATATAATTTTTAATATATTTTTATGATATACGCATTTTATTTTGCAACTTATGTTTTTATTAATGTCCAATCAAATTACTTTATTTCTTGTATCTAGCGATACTTAGGAAATCACAGATTTCCTAGTCTCAAAAATCTATGATTTTTGATACTATAAGAACTCTTTTTGCATGCTATTAGTCTGCGACACTTTTTATATCATAATTCTAATATAATACAGTATCCTATTAATCAGTCGCAAACATCACTAGATAAGGCTTACCTAAGATTAGACTATCTGTATCTTCTATAGCATAAATAAGTGCATCTTGATATGGAAAGATTGTTAGATTTATATTATAATTTGTAAGCTCTGTTAAATCTAGAGCTTTTTCTTGCATTTTTATCGTTAAGGTTTTATTAATAAAATCATGCAAATAAAACAGCCTTACATCATGCTTAACACTAAAGTCACTTATGCTGATAGTTAACTCTTCTCTTTTTATATTAATAGGAAATTTCACTGAGAAAGACACATCATCAAGGTTTATTGACGCTTCTATCCTTGGATTTTCATAAGAAACATCCCACAAATTCCTCTTAAATGCCTGGAAATTCTCTAAACAGTTTAAAAGATTATTCTGCACATAGACAGATAACTCAGATTCTATATTTCCTTTTGACTGCAATAATAATTTTCCATTCCTAAGCAAAAAACTAATTTTATTACTAACAAACTCCTTAGGTTCTAAATATAACCCCTGTTTACCAATTAAAAGCAATCCGTCTAAGCTTGTTTTATCCACACATGACTGGACATATAATAATATGCTGCTTCTGTCAAAAGTTAATCTCCTGCTAGATGAAATACTACTAGCATAGTTAAGGTAAATAAGGAATAAAATAACTATCAGTATTATAATGCCAAATATCAGAAAATATGTTACCTGAGCCTTTTTATTATGTTTTCTATTTTTCATCTTTAATATACTTCCTAATAAGCTCATGACTTGGTGTTAATACTCTTAGCTTAGTGCCTAATTTTTGTGTTAGAATATTATTCTCTATCCTTGTATCAAAATCAGAATAATTTGTAGTATATGTGTAAAGCAGGTTATTGCTTATATTCATGCCAAGTTTATAATTAACCTTTAAGAATCTATGAACGCTCTTATTTACCTCTTTCTCATAAATTTGATAATAAGTGCTTGGTTCTGTTAATGATATCTGTTTACTCTGCTGTTTATAAGATACTATTAGAATTGGTATAAAAATAAAATTATTATCCAAATCAATTGATACAGAAGCATTTGGAAAACTTGCATGAAATTGCCTTAATTCTCTTGGCACTGCAATGCTACCTTTTACATAATTCCTGAGATATTCCACATATCCATGCAAAAATATATTTTGCTTAATAAAATCTATAATCCCACACTGATTACAATTATTATCATATTTCTCAACCCAGTCTTTTCTTGTACATAGCTTAAATAAAGAACTGTTCTCAGGAACAGATACCCCAAAATCTCTTCTCTCCTCATCCTCAGAAATAAAAGAATATGTTGATAAAGGTAGCATTTCCATGCAACCAAACCCAAACTCAGGATTAACATAAACACTTGCATTAGTTTCTGTTGTTAATGTTTCTGTATATTCTCCATACTGATTTTCACCCTCAACCTTTAATGAGCCATTAGTTATATTATAGTTTGGAGGAATTGTTTTTGTTATCACTAATTTGCTCCCTTCAGATGCATTGAATTCTGTATTTGCAAATGATTTGTCTGTAATGTTAATAACATATTCATCAGAAGAATATATCTCAACCTTTTGGTTATCTATCTTGAATGTAGAGTTTTTAATATTCTTTATCCTGATGCTGTCAGTAATTAAAGAATCAGCCTGTCCTAGATAGAAGAATAACTCTCCAGCATTCAAGTCATCTACATTTGTAGATATTGAGCCGTCTTTTATTACAGAATCTGCATGTTTAGCAGTAAGATTACCTTGCTTGTATCTAACATCCCTGCCATTGTTAATTATGGTAGTTCCTATACCTAGATACTTTGCATCATCAAAATAAAAGCTATCCTGTTCAAATTCTACATCGTTGACATTATTGCCTAAATCAATTTGCATATTATCTATTGAATATTTCTGCTCTAAAGCTTCTTCTAATTCATTATCATCAAGCTCGTCAAATCTGTTTTCTGGGATTTTATCAAAAAACTTTAGGATCTGGTTAGCGTTCATTTCCCAGATTGGTGCTGTGTTCCAGTTAACAGAATTGGCAGAAGAAGAATCTTTGTCAAGATTAATAGAAAATTCTCCAGGCTTTATATCTCCTACGGGGCAATCTGGCGGACAATCAGCTTTAATGATTGGGTTAAAGAATATCAAAAATATTAGTAAGATTAGCAGTATATATAGAACTACCCTTTTGACCATACGTAATACATTTAACTCTTTATTAAAAAGGTTTTTCTTTTTATGATAGCAAAACTTCACTAAGGGTCTTTTTTAGCCAGGGTAACCATACACTAGTGATTTTTTCTTTTGTTATAGTTTCTGGTGCACCTCTTATATAATGTTTCAATTTTTTACCATTTTTATAGAAAGCTGTGTAAGGAATTATATCAGTCTGGTACTTCTGCAAGAGAGGTGTATAATTTTGTTGTCTAAGTACAGGGTCGCAATCCACGTTATACATAAGTAGAACCACATCATTGCCTAATTCTGGCGTAACCTCTTTAAAGATAGTTGCAAGTGTTATGCTACCTTTGCCTCTATTAGAATAAAAAAAGACCATTAATGGTTTTTGTGAAGCTTTTATTTGTTCATCTAATTCAGTAGTACAAACAGTCCTAAAGCTTGTGCCAACTAATGTTTCGTCAACAGTCTGGTATGGGATAGCTGCAGACTGATCGTATGCTTCTCCTTTAGTGTATTGTCCAGCAGGTAAACTTACATTAGGCATAAGTACAGAGACTAAAGCTGCCAATCCTACTACTCCTTTTTGCAAGATATTAGCCATATTTAACCCCCTAGTTCTATACTCTGTATTTACTAGTATTTAAATCTTTCTATTTTATTGTCTCTCTACAGTGGTATCTTATATAGGGCTCATATACCTTTAAATAGCATCCAATATTCCTCATAGCCTATGAAACTCATGCTGGTAGAAGGCAGGTATAGAGGCAATATTGACTTGGACAAGGCTATAATAGTCAGGCTGCCAAAAAAGATAGCCTTAGTAACAACAGTACAATTCTTAGATGCAATTCCTAAGCTTAAAAGGCTTCTAGAAGAGTCTGGAAAGATAGTTTATACTGACAAACAAAGACAAGCTTATGATACTCAATTGCTTGGCTGCGATTCAACAGCTGGAGAAAAGTTACAAGACAAGGTTGATGCCTACCTTTACATTGGAACTGGCTTATTTCATCCAATCTGGCTAGCTGTAAATGTAAGTAAAGACATCTACTTGTATGATCCTTTTACTAAAAGATTTGAGCTAATGGACAGGAATATAGCAAAGAGGTATAAGCAAAAGAGAGAAGCTAACATAAAGAAATTCTATGCAGCAGAAAACATTGGAATTCTTATTAGCATGAAATCTGGGCAAATAAACTTTGAAAAAGGAATGAGGCTTAAAAAGGATTTAGAAAAGCAAGGCAAAAATATCTATATATTTGTCTTTGAAACCTTAGACTTTAACCAGCCAGAAAACTTTCCTTTCATAGACTGCTGGGTTAACACAGCCTGTCCGAGAATATTTGACGATAATGAGAAATTCAGCAGGCCATTAGTTAATATGGATGATATTTCAAAACTATGTTTTGAGACTAAGAATGGTTCCCATTCTTATGTCTCAGAGTATACTTTCCACAAAAAGAGATTTTAAATATTTATAATCCTATCTTCTCCCAAGTGTAATTTCAATGGTAGAAACCCTAACAATTCTTCCTTCCATATTCTTAAACTCTTCAGAATCTATTGCAATGTTTTTAATTTCAATCTGTCCTTCCAGAAATCTCTTAACAGCAACCTCAGAAACATCAACAGCCCTGCTGATAAACTTGCCACGAGCCTTAACTATTACCTCACCTGCATTCTTTGTAGTAAACTGCATCACTACCCCAGTTACATAGTTCATGAACGGTTTGCCGCCAATAAATATATTGTTGTCTTCAGTCACTTAAACCCCTCAGTAAACACTAGTTATTCTTTACCTTTCTTAACCAATCTAGTTACATAACCTGCTATTGAGTTCCTCAGCTTATTGCTTTCAACTAATAATAGCTCACTAACTATTTTCTTGTTCTCATTAAAGTCAGGCTTAAATCTCTCATAATGCTGCTTCATCAACTGTTCTGTTACTCTCTTTACTAGCTGTGTTTTTATCCTGCCCATTTTATTTATCAGTCAAACCATGAAAATCATAGATTTTCAGGGTGCCAAAAATGCTTTGCATTTTTTAGCAAGTAGTATTAGAATTCCACCAGCATATATAAAGATTACGATAATTAACCTCAGTAGAAATCCTGAAGTTGGCAACAATTTTGCGAGGCTTATTGGCCAAAGCAAGCTAGCTGACAAAGGGGATGTTCCTGCTAAAACCAAGAAAAGCCAAGCTTTTCTGGTCCAGAAAATCCAAAAGATTTTCTAGGAAATGCAAAGCATTTTTGGCACCCTGGAAATACTTGAAATCTGCTGATTTCAAGTTCCCAAAATCACTATGTGATTTTTAGGACTCTGATTTCCATGGTTACGGGAGATGTCAGCCTTCAAGTAAAGCCAGAACAGCCGAGCCTGTTGCCAATCGAATGAAAGTGAGAGGATTTCTACTATGCCGATAATTAAGTCCATTAACTTATTGTTAGTAAAACTAACTAAGATATCCAGATTTAATAAATAAGAATTTAGCTTAATAGTCTTTAAACACAATAATTTTGAGAGGCTTTAAGTAGTATGGGATAATTTTATTATAAAAAAGGGGGAGTTCCTAGCTATACCTCCCACATCTCAATAACCCTATCAACTAACGAATCAAAGAAACTTTCTTTGTAAGTGATCAATAGATTAATTATTTCTTCTTTATTTATTAGAATATTGTAATAAGTCTTCCTACCTGTTCTTATGAAACCAACAACATTGCTTTCTTTTAACTTTTTCAAATGCCAAGAAACCGTAGACGGGGATAGTTTAACATACTTAACAACCTGTTCATGATTGCAATTATTATGAATCAACATAAAGAGAAGGATTTTCCTTATACTTTTTTGTCTTAATAAGCTCATTAATCTCTTATTTTCAGAATTAAAATATCTTGGAAAATACCTTGAATTATTGCCTTCTTTTATCAGATCGATCAATCCTCTATTTGCTAAATAATCAAGATGATATTTCACGGTTCCAGTTGATAGCTTGCTTATGCGCTCTATTTCCCTAAAGTGGCAGCCAGCAAATTTTTTTATAATATCATAAATCTTTTTTCTTACATCTAATTCTAAAATCTTCCTCTCCTTTTCATCCAAAAATTCAGGAAGCATTTTGTTCACTTTTTCATTACTCCTAAAAAGAAGCTCAGAATTATTGCGAAGTTTAGGGCACTTGCTACCGGATCAACCCATGACCACTCCTCAAGAAATAACTCATGGGATGTCAAAAATCCTTTAACTGCAAATAAAAGGAAAGCTATACTAACATAAATAAACCTTTTATTTCTAGTTCGTTTATAGGCAAATAAAGTGGCTATAAAAAGTCCAGTTGCTAATAATCCGCTGCCAAAGTTCAATAATTTCTCTAATTCTAATCCAAATACTTCTATATCCTCTAAATCACCTATATCCTGAGCAGCAACATTAGACAATAAAATTACATTGTGCAGAACTAATACAATGAGAAGCACTATTTTATTTTTCATGGGTATCCCTCCAAAATTAATTAATTTACCATACTTTATTAAATTATTTGAAAATTGTTTATAAAAGAATTAGTACAATCATAGAATAGTAAAAAGAGTAAAAAAGGGTTTAATCATCATTATCTTCATCTTTTTCACTATCCCTTTCTGTGCCGACTATCTCACCTGTTTTAATGTCAACAAAGACATCTACTTCATCACCACTATCATTGATTTCTACTGCATAAACTTCATGGCCTTTCTTCCTCTCAATTTCTACGTCAGTGACTTTTCCATCAACTCTTTTCAGGGCAATCTGAATAGCTTCCTCCTCTGTTACGTCAGTCTTCAAATTAACTAGTTCTTCCTGGCTTAAATCATCTTCATCTAATCCTTCTTCATCTTCAATCGTTTCTTTTTGCTCTTTACCTAGATTTGTTTGCTGGGTCGCCATCCCCGTTGTTACCACTTCATTTTTAGAAACCGAGAATTCAGTTGGACTCTTTTTTGTCGCTAATACAGTAACTAAAAAAGTACTTGTTGCTAAAAATATTACAATAAGGAACACCAATGTTATCTTCAGAATTGTTCTTTCCTTTGTTTTTTCCATATTACCAAACCATAATTTAAATAGTATGTATCAAAGTATATTTCTTTATAAACACTATAGTTCAACCATAGAATATTAGTGCAATTATAGAATAAATATTATTTTATAGAAACTTCCCTTTATTCTTGTTCTTGATTGCCGACCTTGTTCTTTTTATAGAACGTCACTAGAAGACTCTGCGAACACTGTTTGTCAGAACTCCTTAACTGAAAAATAGTTTATACAATTTTCGTATCATTGCATTAAACTCAATCTTTCCAGAATTCATCCAGCTCAATACAAAAGATAATTATAATTACATCCTCTCAGGTATCTCTATTCCCAATAAATATAACCCTTGAGAAATAACTGTTTGAACTGTTTTTATCAATACTAACCTTGCTAACTTCAATTCCTGCTTTTCCTGAGATTATTATTCGCATATAACACTAATTTAAGAATTGGTATTTATATTTTGTTTTTTGATTAACAAATAAAGAATACAGAAAGCGAGCTTACTGCACTGTGAAGGTTACTGTTACGCTTACAACTGTGTTGTTGGAAAAGTCTGTTACATACACTTTATAGTTGTGAATCCCAATAGCAATGCTGCTACTGCTCTGTGTATATCGCCATTTATTTGTAAAGCTAGTTCCAAGCAGCTCAAAGTTGTCGAGGCGGCAGAACTCACTGACAGCGCCAGCTTCGCAATTAAAGCGGACCTTAAAGTTTGGATTGTCATTTGCGCTGGAATCTAGATTAAAAGATTTGTATATGTATGCCGTATTATCTTCAGAGCCTTTGCCGTCTGGCTTAGCCTCTAATAGCTTCCATTTTGTGCTATCCCACCATTCTGCATAATAGCTATCAGCAGTATCTAAACCTACAAGTCTGCGGTAGTATCGCAGAGTAATATTGAGGTAACCTTCTGTACTAAAATTAAACTGAAGGGTTGAATTCTTGCTAACACCAGGCTGCTTTACTTGAGCATGATATGTACCTTGGTAAGGATTAGTTGTTGCAACTACCCAATTGTTTGTACATCCACCAGTGCTACAGTATGCTTTCCAACTCGGTCCAAAACTTCTTGATTCAAAACTGTCAAAGAAAATTTGGCTTTGGTCAGGTGCTATATTTTGTACCATGGTGTGGTTAGCATTATCAAATTCAACTTCAACTTTCTTAATGCCAAAATTATCTGTCACATCAGCCTCAAATGTGATATTGTTAGGTCTTGTTACAGGGTCTGGGAAATCATTAATTGTGTTTATTGTTGGTGGTGTTGTATCGTTTATCGGTATATTATTCAGAGGCGCATTGGTTATGCTTTGTTTAAGAGCCCAATCAAGTGCAGTCCAAAGGAAGGACCAGTCTGAGCTGTCTAAACCATCAGATAACTCGTCTGCAAAGTTTGTCCCATCTCTATCATTGTCCTCATCAATTTCTAGGTGGGGGCCTAGTAATATAACACGTCCATTCCCATAATTAAATGAAATAATACCAGGCTTATTGTGTGCACTTGGATTTGTAGGTACTATATAATTTGCCATAGATAGCATTTCTTGACCTGCATCAGGAACAAAATAAGGCTCACCATAATAGAGAACATCCCTTTGTGATGGCTCGTAAATATTAGCTGGATGTGACTGATTAATATTCATTGTTGTCATCACATAATTAGGCCAAGGAGCGATCTCGTCAATTGGGCCAATGCATATACCCTTAAAAAGGTCAAGAGTATAAGGGTATTCTTTTCCTTCCCATTTTATTCTATCACATGCATAGTAAGCGCCAGCTGAAGCTCCCATATATACTCCGCCAAGGTTTACAAGCTCGCGGATATGAGCATCGCCTGCATCTGTTATGCTTTTCTTGTAATTCCATGCCCATCCTCCAGGCATCCATATTCCTCTGTAATATTGGGAAAGATTGTATTGGTTGACTGTTCCAGCATCTATTTTCTGCCAAGTCATATTTTTCCATGTCAAAAAGTTCTCAAACGCAACTATACTTGGCTGCCATGTTCCTGTGTCTACATATATTGCAAAATCTCTAATTTGTGGCACAACAGTTGCAAAACTTATAGAAGACTGAAGAAGTAAAAAAATAAATGTTGCAAAAATAATCCTCTTTAATTCCATTTTTTTGTTTATTATAAGATATGTTTATTATAAGATATATAATAATGTTTCTTTTTGGGTTAAGTTTTTACTTATGGAATTATGCACTCAAATATTTTGATGCTTCAAAAGTTGGGATGTATTGGTTTTTAGTGCCAGTTATTGCTGTAATTGTAGGAATTCTTTTTTTTAAGGAATCACTAACTTTAATGATGGTTTTAGGAACAATTTTAATTTTTATAGGAATTTATCTAACAGAGAGAAATCAAAAATAAAAAGCAACTTAACATAAGAGATAACTATTACATCCTCTCAGGAGTCTCTATTCCCAGCAAATACAAGCCTTGGGATATAACTATTTGCACAGTTTTTATTAATACTAGTCTTGCTAATTTCAAATCTTCTTTAGCTTGTAGTATGGGACATGAATGATAGAAGCTGTTAAAAGCCTGTGATAAATCTAGCAAATATCTTGCAAGTAAATTTGTCTTATAATGCAAAGCACACTCTTCTATTATATTTGGAAATTTCTGCAGTATATTCACCAATTGTATTTCATTCTCATGCGTTAATAGTGAGAGATTCACATTACCACTGACATTCTTTCCATATTTTTTCATTATAGAAGCTATTCTTGTATTAGCATATTGTATGTAAGCCCCTGTCTCTCCCTCAAGATCTAAAGCCTTTTTCATATCAAATATAATCACTCTGTTATTTTCCCTGTTAACCATGCTGAACTTTAATGCTCCGAAGGCAATTTGTTTTGCAATTTTCTCTACATTCTTTCTTGGCATATCTTTATTTCTCTTTTTAACTTCTTTTCTAGTAATATCCAACAATTTTTCAATCATGTCATAATACAGCACTAGATTTCCCTCTCTTGATGACATTTTACCTTCTGGCAGCATTACTAATTCATAAATAATATGATAAGACTTGCCTGCAATAGGGCTTTTCATCAATTCAAATATCTTAAATAATTGTTTGAAATATAGCTCTTGCTCTTTTCCCACAACATGCAGACTTTTGTCTATTTTTTTGTACTCTCCTAATTTAAGTTGTGCAAGCCCTATCTCCTTCGCACCATATAAAGCTACTCCATCACTTCTAACAAAGACTAATATACCAAGCCCATACTTTTCAAGGTCTGCAATTATAGCACCATCGCTAATCTTAGCAATATTTTGCTCAACTAATTTTCTAGAAATTTCCTTGCCAGACTTCTCCACTTCAGACTCAAAATAAAGCCTCTTAAACTTAAAATCAAACTCTTTATAGAGTTTATTAAAATCATCAAGACACCATTTTCTTGTTCTGAGCCATAAGGCAGTAAGCTTTTTATCTCCCTCATAGAGCTGTTTAGTCATCACTCTAATTTCCTCTTCAATCTTTGCATTATCCTTGCTTTTCTCATTAGCCTTTGCATATACCTCTCCCAGCCATCTTAGCTTATCCTGCTTTGGAGTTTTCAATTTGAGATTTAATATCCCCCATAAGCATTTTGCAACATGCGGCCCAATATCTCCTTGATAATTCACTCTAATAACATCATAACCAGAAAACTCTAGAATTCTTGCTATTGATTCTCCTAAACAAATATTCCTAACATGCCCAATATGCACAGCTTTATGTGTATTAGCATGGAAAAACTCAATCATAGCATTTTGGTTTTTCTTAGTGCCACTGCCATACTTATCTCTCTTCTTTAGTATCTCTCTTAATATGTATTCATTCTTTTTCTGATGCTCAACAAAGAAGTTAATATAGGCATTTTTTACTTCAGTTCTAATACTTTCAAGTTTTATTTTACTGCTTAGCTCTTGTGCAATCTCTGCTGGATTTTTCTTCCATTTATTTGCCAATTCAAAGCATGGAAAGGCATAATCCCCAATCTCATGACTTGGCGGTATTTCTAAATTAATGTGCTCTAGCTCTGTTTCTTTTTTAAGTGCATCAATTATTTTTTGTTTAAAAATATCCATAATACACTGCTACTAGAAAACATAATTTAAACCTTTCTACTAGTATCTTAGCTTTACCCCTGTCTCTAGCTTCCCAATATCTAATTGAGTAACATCTCCATTCAGAATATGATATCCTATATCACCTTGGCAATAAGTATCAATTAGTTCTATAAGCTCATTAATAATTGTTTGTACCTCTTCATATTGTATAGGAGGCAATCCCTCAACATAGATTATTGCATTAATTGTATCCTTATCAGCTTTAGTAAAATAATTTCTCTTTGAATTCCAGCCTCTGCTTAAGACTTGCAGAGAATCTTTATACACTATTTCATTTTTTGCTGGCCTTATTACATTTCCAGGCTCTTCTCCTATAAAAGATTCAGTGCCTTTTGCAAAACCTAATGCAATATCTCCAAAAATCTTATCAAGATCTTCAAATGCAATGGGAATCATATATTTTAAGGATATGTAATTGCATATATCAGCTAACTTATTCTGATGCTCTATACTAGCCTGCTTTAATATCTGTTTTATCAGCTTTTCAACAGATGTGTGATAATGCACAGGTTCTTTGCCAAATTCTTTAAAAGCCTTCCTCCAAGAAGCAATGTTCTGATGCTGCTCAATATTTTCCTGTGTAAAATTGCTGCTGATAAAGACTTCAACCTCTCCTAAAAGATCAAGAATCTCAGGATCCTTGCCATGATTATTCATCCCCTTTACAACAATAACTCCTATATTTAACCCTGGAAGTCTCTCAAACACCTCTTTTTCTATTATGAATTTCATATCCTATCTCACTAAGAAAAGAGGTTTATAAGGTTTTCTCTAAATTAAACAGGTACAAGCTTTTCTTCTTTCCCTTGCAAATGCTTAAAAATCATTTCAAAGGCTTCCTGATATCTTGAAAGCTGAGGTCTAATATTACCACATAATTTCCCATGGCAATAATAATCACCTGATGTCACATGATTTAAATTATTAAATTGAACAAAGCTGCCAAAAAATGGTTGTTGGAATACTTTAAGATAAGCCTCATTAGCATCTTCATCGCTAGTTCTTAGAACTAAATAAGGCGTCTCATTTTTATGTTTAATAAGCTCTGCTAATACATTAATCCCTCCTTTCATCACTCCTTTACCCCAAAAATCTTGATGTATTGAAACAATATCTGCGCAAGTATAAGCTAATCCATCTACATACTCTCTTGTAGCAATAAATACACCAATTATAGGTCCTATTGCTGCATTCGCAAGTTTAAGGTGTGGTTCTATAATGAATTCCAAACTACCACTACTATTTACATCATCAGCATAATTATCTGCTAATTTCACAGGTTTTTTTCTTGCTGCAAATCCTATATTAGATATTTCTACTAACTCTTTATCCACTTCTAAAGGCTTAAAGGGTTTACCATTAGTTGAAGAGCGTGGAACGTAGATAAATCCGTTATACTCATACTTTTGTCCATTATTTTCCCAAATTGAAATATTTTCCATATTTTCCCCATTATTAGTTGCTATAACAAATGAAACATAATCTATTTCTAAGCCTATTTTTAAATCTATTGCCCTAAACAAAACAAATTATACATCTTTGTCCTAAATTAGACAAATAGTAAAGCTTAAATATCAGCTCAATACTTCTAGTAATATGAATATTACAAAGACCGTAGAGAACTACATCAGAGAGCATCCTAGCATAATGGACAACCTAAAGAAAGGACTTATTAATTATTCCTCATTAGCTAGAAAGATAAGCAAAGAGCTTAACATAAAGAAATTTGATGCAATATTAATAGCTTGCAGAAGATATGCCTCAAAACTCAAAGCACAGAAAACAAGAGAGAAAGAGATATTAGACATATTAAAGAAAAGCAAGTTTGAGGTTAAAAACAGAGTAGTAGCAGTAGTTTTAGAGCCTAACATTTATTTTGATGACTTAATTGAGCTCCAAAAGAATATTAAAAAACAATCTGGCTTTTTGCATTTTATCCAGGGCAGCAGCAGTATTACAATAATTACCTCTCTAGAATTCCTTCAAATAATAAAGGATTATTTTAAAAATAAAATAGTAAGAATTAATCAGAATTTAGTAGAAATAACATTAATCAGCTCTGAAAAGCTTGAAGATACCCCAGGTGTAATATCTTACCTTTACTCATTATTTGCAGAAAATGATATTAATATTGTAGAGACTATGAGTTGCTATACTGATACACTATTCTTAATAGATGAGAATGATATTTCAAAAGCCCTGAAAGTGTTGAACATATAGATAAGCTTTTTATACAAATAAGCCCAGAAAGCTGATATGCTCATACATTTACTTTTCCTTGTGCTGGCTTTGTTCTTCTTTCTTATAGGAGTTTCACTTTTTATACCAACTATAATTGAATTACTTATTAATATTCCAGTGCTATATGCAATTATTCTCAGAAGTTATATAGAGCTTTATAAAGAGCAAAAATATACTGAATACATAATAGGCTTGCTAGCTGGCTTGTTTTTTTATCTTGCAAAAAGGGATTTATTTCTAAGTTTTACAACACCTTACATATTATGGTCACCTACAATTTTTCTAGTAATAAGCTTTTTAACAGCCCAGTTAATTATTATAACTAACACTATCCACAAAAGGCATTCTAAAAGGCATTTATAGCTAAAAAATTAGCATTTCATATATGAACTTTCGTAAGCTTTATAAATAGCAGACAGCAGTAATAAGCCAGGTAGCTTTATTTTAAAGCTTTTTATAAACTAATGAGGTGAAAATTTATGGCAGAAGCAAGGTGCATGAAGTGCAAGAAACAGGTTGAGATTAAAGATCCAACTAACGTTACTCTAAAGAATGGCATGAAAGCTATTAAAGGAGTTTGCCCAAAGTGTGGCACAAAGGTCTTCAGGATTCTAGGAAAGAAGTAAAGTTTTCTATTTAATTTTTTTTTAATTCTTTTTTTGCGAAAAATATAAAAATAGTAATCAATTTATCACAAAGATTATGGCTACACTAACAGAAATTAGTAGAATCATGGTATACACCACTGGAATTTCTCAAGGCGAATTTAGAAGATTTGGAGATGCCACTCTTGGGCTCCTAAGGGAAGAAGGTACACAACTTGAATTCCTTGCAAGAAGAAACGATACGGAAGAAGAAATCACTGCTGTTTTTCATCTGAGAGTGGGTATTACTGCCTCTTATAGTGCTTATGGTTATAACCCTTATAATAGAGAAAGACCTTTTATAATAGAAGTTAAATTAGCCTCTGACACAGCTGATGTAATGCCAATTGCTGAAAGACTTAAAAGCCTAGATAGACTTTTCACAAGTAAATAAATAGGGTATATTATAAGCAAAGTTATTATATACTTCCTTTTTCTTTTCTTTTAATGGAAAATAAGGAGCAAAAGATACATAATATTTTAGCATTCTTGCATGACTTAGAGCTTCTCAAATCAGTTACTAGACATTCCTGGCTTTCTTCAGGAAGGCAGGAAAGTGTGCCAGAACATTCTTGGAGAATGGCTGTAATGGCAATTATCCTAGAAGAAGAGTTTCCTAACCTTGATATAAGGAAAGTTATCGAAATGTGCCTTATTCATGATTTGGGAGAAGTTTATGAGGGAGATATTCCTGCATTTGTAAAGCAAGCTGAACATCTAACTAATGAGGAACAGGCAGTTAAACAAGTTGTTATACCTTTATCAAAGCATCTCCAAGAGAAAATAATTGGGCTGTGGAAAGAGTACGATGAAGCTCAAACTCAAGAAGCTCAATTAGTGAAAGCATTGGATAAGCTCGAGGTTATTATTCAGCACAATGAAGCTGACATATCTACGTGGACTGCTGAAGAGTACGATTTTCAATTAACTTATGGCAGGAAGTTTACTGATTACAACCAGTTTATCAAGAAATTTAGAGAAGTAGTGGATAAGGTCACTGCAGAGAAAATTGCACGTGAAAAGAAATAAGATGAAAACCCAGTTAGTAATCGCAGGCTATATTATCCATAACAATAAAGTATTGTTAATCCACCATAAAAAGCTAGACTTATGGCTTCCTGTTGGAGGACATCTTGAAGATAATGAAACACCAGATGAGGCTCTGATAAGGGAAGCAAAGGAAGAAGTTGGCTTAGATATCGAAATCCTAAATCATAGTGATATTCCATTAGAAGGCAATATTAAGAAGAATCTTGCAGTTCCATTCTATGTAAATGTCCATAATGTTGGCGATCATGACCATTGCTGTCTCTTTTATATTTGCAAACCAAAGAATCCAGAGCAATTAAAGATTAACAAGGAAGTAAAAGATTTTGCATGGCTCTCAAGAGAGGATTTAGATAAGCCACATATTCCAGTGGATGTGAAGAATATTGGATTGAAGGCTTTTGAGTTGTATGAGAAATTGATTCATAATATTTAAGTATTTAGTTACTTTTATTTTTTTATGGTAAGAGGTGTTATATTCGGACTATCTTCAACTGCAGTAGTATCTTTTTTAATTTGGTTCTTTATAATAGGTCCTGCATTAGAAGAACCTATTGACAATTTAATAGAATCACTTGGCTCAAATTATGTTTGTCCTTCTGAATTCAATTCTGACAAATATAAAATCTGTTTCAATTCTGAAGGTGAAATTGTAGTTGATGGTATTGTTGAGACCAGCACAAGCATAAGAATTGAAGAAATGGGGAAAATATGTCATATTAGTGCAGGTAATTATGATTTTGAATATACTAACTGCAAATTTAATAATTTAAAGCAGTTAACTGCTTATAATTTAATATTAGTTACTAACAAAGGAGAAATTAGACTTAAAGGAGCAGAACTTGTAAGTAAAATTACAAATAAATCTGAAGTTATTTCTCCCAAGGGGATTAAATGGTTAAAAAGATTAAAATATTTAATAAGATTTTAACTACTTGCCATCAACAGTAAACAGCTTATTATCCTTTCCTACATCAAACAGTCCTAGCCTAGCTCCTGCGTCTAGCCATGCGTGTGCATAATTAATAGCTCCAAACGCAGTTACATAATCTCCTTTACCCATGAAATGCTTTGCATCAGAATAATATCTTTTAGCCATATCTAAGAAATCCTCTGCTGCTTTCTGCCAATTAATATCTTTGTTAGCTGCTATCTTTACTTTCTTTATTGCTCTTCCAGTTACATCAAGGTATTTGTCAAGCTTATCTTTTGTTATTTCTTTCATAATCAAGAATGCCTAGTATTATGCACTATTTAATTTCTCCCTTAACTCTTTACTCTTCTCAACTGCAATCTCTACCATTTTTTCTATATCCTCTTCAGATAAAGTGATATCCCCACCTTTCTGTAAAGCACACAAGTTTCCATTCTTCATTACTGCAACGGTTAATCTGGCATCAACCACCTTCTCTTCCTCATAGTTAGGGTCAACAATAAAATGATTGCCTATTTTAAGCACTGTAACAGATATTGGCTCTTCCTCAATAGGCAATCCCTGCTCTGTTAACTTTTTATAGTCAATCTTTTCTCCATTAAACTCTGGAAATCTAGTATCTTTAAGAGCTGCCATTGCCCCTAATGCAGCTGCATCAAACAAATTCCCAGCATCATTGATAGTTACAACATCAATCACACACATCCACACTTTCTTACCCTCTTCAATACATAATTTCTTGAAATTTACTGCTTTGCTCTCCCTTACACCCCTGTCAACAACTCTTGCTAGCTCTATAGCCTGTATATCAGGTGGTCCAGATTCAAACTCAGGGTTTGACAAAGGTAATAATTCTGCTCCAACAATTATTGTTCCTTCATTTGGAGTGTCAGGATATGGAGTTCCAACCTCCATCTTTACTCCTACTAAGAGCTCAGTCTCTCCTATCTTTACTCTGGCTGAGCCTTCAGCATTCTTTGTAATCCCTGTCTCTATTAGCACATCTCTATACTCTAAGGGTTTCCTGCCATCCAGCCTTATATTATTTCCCAAGAATTTTATCACATGATCTCTTAAATCATAATTCATTTTTCTCACCTTTGAGTTATACGATAAGTTTCAAAACCTTTAGGTTTTGAGACCTCGAAAATCTTTGATTTTCGTTGGGTTAGAAAATCTAACGATTTTCTTCACCTAATTCAAAGCTACGATACTTTTCTTTTAAGGCATTTTTCTGTATCTCATAAAGCTTTTTACAAGCCTCCTTTGCCATTGCAATTGCTCTTTTAAGCTCATTTGAAGGAATCTGCCCATCCATCTGCAGCAATGATATCATGCCTGTTCTAGGCAGTACTGCAACTGGTATATCTGTCATTCCTTCAATATCCTCTTCTTCTTTTGAAACATCAATCATAACTCTGCCATTAACAAAGCCAACTGCAACTGAACTCACTAAATCTTTCATTTCAAGCCCTGCATCAGCAAGTGCAATTGAAGCTGCACAAATTCCTGCACATCTGGTTCCAGCATCTGTTTGTGGAAATTCTATGAAAATATCAACCACAGAATTTGGATACTCGCTTAATTCAAGCACAGGCAACAAAGCCTTTTCAGTAACTAAAGAAATCTCTCTTGACCTTCTAGAGCCTCCTGGCCTTACCCTCTCTCCTGCTCCAGAGAAAGGCATCATGTTATAACTGCATCTAAGAATACCTCTTTCAGGATTCTGCATGAATCTGGGATATAGATTTCTTGGCCCGTAAACTGCAGCATAAGCCTCGGTATTTCCTATCTTAAAATATCCAGAGCCATCTGCCCTTTTAATTATTCCAGCTTTTGCCTCAATCTTTCTTAACTCATCATCTTTTCTGCCATCTGTTCTCATCATAATTCACCTTCTACGCCTGTAATCATGCTTTTTTTCAGATCTTTCGTATCCAGGCCTTTCATACCTAGGTCTTTCTTTATAGCCTGTATTCTCTTTATAGCTTTCTTCATACACATCTTGTTTTTCAGTAACTGTTATCCTGTGCTTATTTGCCTCAAGAAACTCTTTAATCTTATCAGTCAAGCCAAGTGTATGAGCCTCATCCTCAATCTTTTTAATTGCTTCTATTGCAACTAATTCATTCTCAGGCTCGCCATCAACCCATATCAATCCATTCTGACCAACAGTAATCCTGCAGTAAGTTGCATCCTTAATCATTGTCACCATTGAACCCTGCTTGCCTATTATCCTTGGCACTTTATTTGTATTTACTGAGATTATTCTGCCTCCTCTCAACTTTCTTAACCCAGGCCCTTTCATTGATAAATCAACTAGCTTTTGTGAAGTCACATTTACTATCCTAGTGACAATATAATCCCCAAAAGTAAAGAACTGTGTTAAATCTGCTCCTTTCTCTACAAACTCAGAAGTAGCATCCTTAACATTTAACATCCCTGGATAAGCTGAATTAACATCAATTTTCCATCCAGAAAACATTATATCAACAATCTGTCCTATAACAACATCATCCTTCTTTGGCATATACTTTCCAGACATCGGTATGAGCTTTATTGCCCTTCCATCCAGATAGACTAATCCCAGTCTTGATGCAACTATAGAATCTCCAAGTCTGTAAGTTCCCTGCCCAGGCACAAAATCCATTCCCTCAGCTAATACCTCTCCAGGAATTGCTATCTGCTTATCTTCCACTAGTAATTTACTATCCATTTTATCACCTTATTAATTTGATTTTTGTTTTAATTAACTATTTTTAAATTGCACTTTGTGTGTATTTTATCTGCTTGTCTGTCGGCTCCATTAATGGGTTCTTCGTGTATTAGCCGACTAATCGCACCGTGCGCAGTCCACGAAAAGCTCGCTTTTCGGGGTTCCGGAAAGCAGTTACGATATCGCACGCGTTAATGCAAGTTAATACTCTTTCAATATTCTTATTTGCATTATGCATGTTTTTATCTAAATTGTTTTTTATTCTTATTATATCTTAATTGGTTTTAAATCTCCTTTATTTCACCTTTAACACTTTTGTTTCCATATTTCCATGTGTAATAGCATTGAGCTTATCATAAAAATCCTGTTCCAAGCCACCTGGAATTTCCACAATAACAATCCAGTTGCCATCTCTCTGCCACTCATCATTAAGTATTGTTCCAAATGCCTTGACTGTTGAATAAGATTTAGGTGCATATTCTGGAGGTATTTTTACAGCTATCTCTTTCATTTCAAATTTTATAGGTAGTATTGGTTTTAATTTCTTGAGAATATCTTGCACTTGCTCATGCACAGAATGGAACTCGTCAACATGGATTTTTGCTTCCTCAAAGGCATTCTCCAGCCTTATGATAGGATGTGGCAAATGTGTCCTTGGATCAACACCATTTTTATGAATTATCTCTAAAATCTGCCTTCTCTTCTGCTCCCTTAATTTCTGCCTGTACTCAGTAGTAAGCTGTATCTCACCTTTCAGTATTATCTGTTTTGCCACTTCTAAAGGCTCTGCAGTTTTGAAGACAGACTTTAATGCCATCTCTGAGCTTTCCATGCCTTTAGCAGAATCAGAATAAACATGAGGAACAGCTAACACATCGCTTACATCAGAAATCTTTCCTTCCCTGAACTGAATTGCCTTTTCACAGTCTACCATAATTTCAAAGTTTTGGCCATGTATTTTTAACCTTGCTACAATGGCCTTATCCAAACTTACCATTTTTATTGATTTTTAATTATAACACTTTTATTGATTTTTATCATAGGAAATTGAGAATTTCCTAGTCTCGAAAATACTTGAAATCTTTAGATTTCAAGTTCCCAAAATCATATAATGATTTTTAGGACTTTGATTTTCGAAATTTAGTTAATTATATTTTAATTTGCAATTTTTTATTTTCTTTTTTACTAACTTAATTTCCTCTTATTGCATATTTTTAATATTATTATTTGCACCTATTTAATGCAAGTTATTATTTTTTTATATTTTTTATTTATAGAGAATTTTGAAATATATCAATTCAACGAAAATCCTGTGATTTTCGAGCATTGGAACACAGTTCCAAAGTGTCAAAATTCTCTAAGAGAACTTTGAATGAAATTACAAAAATAATGAATTATTCAAAGTTCTCTATATAATGCAAATTATTAATTAGTATACCTTACTTTTTCTTTGCGTCTTTCAATAGCCTCTCCATTTTTGCTTTTTCAACTTTTGTAAATTTCTTTTCATCTGTCCTTATATAAGCAGCATCAATTCTTTGTGCATTGAAATTCTTGTCAAGTATCTTTGCCAGTGCATTAATACACATTTTCAATGCATCTTCTATAGTCATATTATCAGAGTACTCTTTATGCAGCACATCTTCTATTTCAGTCTCGCCTTCTCCAATAACAGTTGCTTTGTATTGGAAATATATTCCCGTAGGATCTGTCTCAAACAGCTTTGGCTCATCATGGTCAATTCCAGCAATTAAGATTGAGACTCCAAAAGGCCTTAAGCCACCACTTTGAGTGCATATCTGTTTTAAGTCGCATATATCCTTTACAATAGATAAAGTATCAATCTCTGAGTCAAAGGTAACCCTATGCTGCTGTGCAGTTATCTGAGCTCTCTCAATCAAAACTCTTGCATCTGAAAGGATTCCTGAGGCAGAAGCTCCTATGTGCTCGTCAATCTGCCATATTTTTTCAACAGCCTCTGGCACAACTAATGTATCAACTATCCTTTTATCTGCAACTAACAATACTCCATCTTTACAAATTACTCCTATTGCAGTGCTTCCTTGCTTTACAGTCTTTTTAGCATATTCAACTTGTAATAGCCTTCCATCAGGGCTAAACATTGTAATTGCCCTGTCATAACCCATTAATTGATGCGGCATTGGTTGCATTTTGTCTTCATCCCCCTTGCTTTTTTGTTAATGATATATAGCGATATATGAAAATGCAACTCCCGAACAAAGTGAGGACAGTTGCATATTAGATTCACCTCACAGTAGCTTAAAATTAATCTCCTTTTTTAAATCTTTGTTTTATTTTTATTCATTGGCAAATACTTTCTAGATGCTGTTTTAACTGTTCCTGAAGTGCCTAATGTCTTTATTTTGGCTTGTTTATTATTAATTTCCTGCATATTATTTAGTACCTCTCTTAGCTTCAGTGCACTTTTATGCCCTACTTTAATTAACCCTATTCTTTTTTCTGTATTATATCTTTCTGGCAACAAAAAGACACCTTCCAAATTATGCTTGGCTGCCTCTCTTAATATCGCATTTCTAATTTCTTGCAAAGTAAAATTATTTTCTGATATAATCTCAAAAGCAATATATCGCTTTCGTTTTTGAATTGCCATAATCATATGCATTTTGTTAATTTACAGAGAAAAAAGGTCAAAATCATTTTTGACACTTAGTTACCCTTTCCTCTCTCTCCAAAAGATAGAAAAGTATCTAGGGTATATAAAAGTATCGGATAAATTAGAGCAATCAAAATTTTACTAATCTGTATCTCTATAATACTTCTCATAAAACTGTAATATTTTATCAGTCTTCTTTGGATTAAGGGAATAGTGAATTTCGCCAGTTTTCTTTGCAGGAATTATCCATTCGTCTTTTTCTAATTCTTTTAATGCTTGCTTTGTAACTTTTGCACCTCTAATATGCTTCGGCAATCCTTTAAGAACATCTTCAGTATGAGCACCACCCCATTTTTTCCAGCGCACTAGTTTTATGATGATTCGTTTCTTTATGGCATCAACAGTATAGTTCATAGGAGTATCAATTGTGAAACTACTATTTAAATGTATTTATATGGTACAATATTGTCTCATAATAGAAAGATTTATATATAATATCCTTATATATATAATATCCTTATAATAGTACCATTATAGTAACGTTATACGATTATAACAGAACTTTGATACAGAAAAATGGCAGAAAAATCATTATTCATAGAATTTATGGGAGACTCTCCTACAATTAGAGTTTTAGACTATTTGCTAACTGAAAGAGATTTAGATTTTTCTATATCAGATATGGCCAGGAATGCAAAGATAGGAAGAGCAACACTCTATAGGATTTGGGACGATTTAATAAAGCATACAATCATTGTTCCAACAAGAACTATCGGAAAATCTAAATTATTTAAATTGAATAAAGAAAGCCTTAAGGTAAAGAAGTTAATAGAGATAGATGATGCTTTGATGATAGAAGACTTAAAAAAGAGAACTCAGAAAAAGCATAAAAAGCATATTAAAATTATTAGTTAAACCATCTCCCCAACCAAATAATGACTCTCAGCTTTAATAACCTTAACTTTAACAGTTCTTCCTAGAAGTTCTTTCATAGTCTTAACCACAATAGGCTTATAGGCATAATTTCTGCCAACCCAGCTATTATCCTTGCCTTCTTCATCTATAATAATCTCTCCTTGCCAATTAAGCCATCTTTTATTTAGTTCTAAAGATACTCTATCTACAACCTTAGTCATTATAGCAGATCTTTCTTTGCTTATATCACCAGTAATTGGTTTCCATTTATAAGCTAGCGTTCCCTCTCTGGAAGCATACCTGGATATATTAACTATATCAAACTTTATCTCTTGCAAAAGCTCAATTGACTTATTAAAATCCTCTTCATTTTCTCCTGGAAAGCCAACTATCATGTCTGTTGCCAATGTTATATCTGGAATAGCTTTTCTAATATTGCAAATAAAATCTTTATATTCTTGCACTGTATAATGCCTAAGCATTCTCTTTAATACATTATCAGAGCCAGACTGTACTGGAAGATGCAGGAACTTAAATACTTTTCCAGATTTAATAGCTTCAATAAACTTATCCTGGACTTTAAACAAATGCTGTGGACTCATCATTCCTATTCTTATTTTAAATTCCCCATCTATTTCTGTTATAGTTTTTATTAGCTCAGGCAATAATGTTACCTTAGAAATATCTAGCCCATAAGCAGAATTATCCTGAGAAGTAAGCCACACCTCTTTACAACTATCCTTAATCCCAGCTTCAATGTCTTGTATTATTTTATCTATAGGATATGATAAAGCATTTCCTTTTATCAGTTTTACAGAGCAGAATGAGCAACTAGAATGACAGCCAGAAGCTATAGGTACAATATTAACTACAGGATTTATTCTCTTTTTAGGCAGATTGATCTTTAACTCATTACTTCTCTCAAGGTACTCAGCATACTGCCCAGACAAAGATTTTTCTACTGCTAATGTTATTTGTTTTATATTATTAGTATTTACTAAACTCACAGGACTATAATGCTTGATTTTATCAACACTTGCCTTAGGTATACAACCAGTAACAATTACTTTACTAGCCTTATTTCTAAGCCTTCTTATCTCTTTCAATGCATGAGAATCTCCCTTTACAGTGCAAATGTTAATTATAGATAACTCTGTATTATCAATCTCTTTAATATCGTCCACTATTTCATGCCCTGCTTCTGCAAGCATCCCCCTCATCATCTCAGATTCAGCAAAATTAGCAGAGCAGCCATGGGTTTGCAAGTAGATTTTTGCCATATTAGCTAATAATCTAGATTGTTTTAAAATGTTTTCTCTTATTTTTTAGATATTACTAAAGACTAAACTATGCGTCGCAGACTAATGGTATGTGAGATTAGTTCAGCTGGTGTCTATTGGACACCTAGAAATAAAACTTCATATTAGACTTTTATTAAGATATTTTATTTGCAAATGTATGTTATTATTTAAAATAAATTTGTAATTATTAATATCTAACATACTATAAGTATCTTCAATTAAAATGTGAATGCAATTTGCCACAGGCGTATTAATCAAAGATAGTAGTTTTTAGTATTGTCATTAATAAACAAAACCATTAAATACCTCTAAATTTTTAAAAAAGCATATGAAAAGTACTGTTAAATTAATGCTAATAATTGCAATATCTCTTTTTATTATTCCTACTGTTATAGCTAAACAAGGCAAAATGAAACTTTTGGCAGTAAAGGAGACAGAAAATGGCTATGAGGGGAGTGCAGCAGATCTGCTATTGGAAATAAAACCTGGCTCTAGCAGGGTTTTCCTTGATACCTATCCTTTTACAAAACTTGACACTCAAATTTCAACAAGATTTGGCAAGCAGATTGCATGCGATTATTTAGATGTCTCTTGTGACAAGAATGATTTTTTCTATACTATAACAGCTGACACATCAATAATTGGCGGCCCAAGCGCTGGAGCTGCCATTACTGTATTAACAGTAGCTATGCTTAGTAATCTTCCAATTGACGAGCAAACAAGTGTAACTGGAACTATTAACTCAGGTGGCCTAATTGGCCCAGTTGGTGGCTTAAAGGAAAAGATTGATTCTGGAGCTAAAGCTGGCTTAAAGAAAATTCTTATACCTAAAGGCGAGAGATACCTGAAGCAGGAAGCCAATAAAACTCTTGACTTAGTTGAATATGGCAAAAGTTATGGCATAGAGATAATTGAAGTTTCCAATATTGCAGATGCTATCTATCATTTCACAGGAACTAGACTAAAAGAGATAGAAGATAGTTTAAAGATTGATAAGGAATATGCTGATACCATGAAGACTGTTGCATCTGAATTATGCAGCAGAAGCGAATCCTTAAAAAGAGCGTTCAAAAATATATCTAACGAAAGCAATAATGATTACGAGGATGCTGTAAAGTTAAAAGAAAAGGCAGACAAGGCACTTAGCCTAGACCAGTATTACACCGCAGCTTCCTATTGTTTTGGCTCTAATGTAAAGTATTCTTATGTTGATTTGCTTGCAAAAAATCTTACTAAAACTCAGTTACTAGATATTATTAGCAAAATGAGAGTTGAAATTAAAAATCAAACAGACACTATTGCAGTCAGACAGATAAGAACAATTACAGACCTGGAAAGCTATATGATTGTAAGAGAAAGATTAGTAGAGGCAGATGAAAGCTTAGACCTTGCAACGAAAAGCCTAAACAACACAAAATTAGCTGTATCCAATCTTGCTTATGCTGCTGAACGCTTAAATTCTGCTGAATCATGGTCAACATTCTTTGACAACAGAGGTAGAGAGTTTAAAATTAATGACGAGTTGATTAAAAAATCGTGTGTGGAAAAGCTTGGTGAGGCAGAGGAAAGGTTTCAATATATGGCTTTATTCTTCCCTGCTAGTTTAACTAACACTAAAAAAGAGATAGATTATGCCAAGAAATATTTTGAAGATAAGGATTATGCATTATGCCTCTTTAAGGCTAATAAAGCCAAAGCCTCAGTTGATGTTGTAATCAGTGTTCTTGGTGTTGAAGAAGATAATGTAAATAATGTTCTTAAAGAGAAGCTTGAAGCTGTAAAAAAGAATATTATAAAAGAAGAGAATAAAAGAATCTTTCCAATTATAGGCTATTCTTACTATGAATATGCAAGTAATTTACAAGATGATGATAAGTTCTCTGCCCTGCTCTACTCTGAATATGCATTAGAACTAAGTAGCTTAGATCTTTATTTTGAACAGAAAAAACCACCAGTAAGCATTCAAATAAGCAGTCCCGTAGTTATTGCCTTTGCAAGTGGCTTATTACTAGGCATTATTGCATTCTGGATAGTCCACAGGAGAAAGAAGGAAAAGAAGAAAGTTGTTATTAGCCTGCATAGAGGGCTGAAATAGGCTTTATAGCCCTTACTCGTTTTTGTAACTACTTGGGAATACTAAAGAAGGCGAAAGATTTAAATACCAGTAATACTATTTTAAAGTAATAATATTTGTTGGGGAATCTTATATTCTATCACCTCTTTTTCCCTAGCAAATATCCAGCAATGGGTATTTGCAGGGTTTATACTCTTCCTGTTACAGCTATAAAGTGCAATAATTTTAATAATAAATCACAAATTAGCTCATGAAATGAGCAAAAAACTAATTTTCTTTGCAATTCTAGCTTTTATTTTACTTGCAATAGTTATAATTCTGTTTAAATTCAAGCCTAATATTACAGGCACAGCAGTGTATGAAGTACACGATAATAATGCAAATATAGAAATTTTCTTCTGCCAAAGAGATAATTGCAGCAGTAAGCTAATAGAAATTATAAATTTAGCAAATAGCTCAATTGATTGCGCATTATTTGACCTTAATCTCAAGTCTGTTGCAGATGCATTATCAAAAAAATCAGAATTCATATCAGTTAGAGCTTTATTTGATAACAACAATCAGAAGAACATTGCAAAACTAGCTCCTGGCTTTGATTATAAATTTGATACTGATAGCCAGTTAACCCACAATAAGTTCTGTGTAATAGATAATAATATTGTATTTACAGGTAGTATGAATCCAACAGTAAGAGATGATACTAAAAATAATAACAACATCTTAATAATTAATTCAGAATATTTTGCGCAAAATTATAAAGATGAATTCAAAGAATTATGGGCTGAGAATTTTGGAGCAGGTAAAAGAGTAAAATATCCAGTTATTTATCTAAATGGAATAAAATTTGAGAATTATTATTGCCCTGAAGACAACTGCGAAAAGCATGTTATAAGAGAAATAAGAAATGCAGAGCATTCAGTTTATTTTATGACATTCTCCTTTACAAGTGAGCAGATAGCAGATGCTATACTAACTAATGATAAACTTACAGATGTAAAAGGCATATTTGAGAAATCGCAGATTAGCCAGTACAGCCAATATGAAAGATTGAAAGGCTTTAACTTAAATGTTAAATTAGATACTAATAAGTATAATATGCACCATAAAGTCTTCATTATAGATAATGACACAGTAATTACTGGCAGCTACAACCCAACAACCCATGGTGATGAGCAGAATGATGAGAATATGATAATAATACATGATAAAGGGATTGCTAGGCAATATTTAGGGGAGTTTGAAAGGATATTTTACGGTAAGACATAAATTACGTTAATTGATTAAGCATTTCTTCCACTTCCGCTTGAGACTCTTTACGTAAATCTTCCATTTGTGTATCTATTTTATTTTTCAGTGTAGTATCCTTCCCAATATACTTAATATTAGATAGTGCTATTTTTATTTCTGTAGTAGACGCCCAATCTCCCATTATAATTAATTTTAAGTCTTCTGAGTCCTTTGGCAATTCAAAAACAATAGCTCCAGATAGCGTTAAAGAAGGCTGAAGCTGTTCACCAAAGTTAATACCATCAGAGATATATAATATATCATCAGAAACTCTATCAAATTGTCTATCTTGATTATCAATTATTTTAAATCTCGGAGTAAGTATTTGTTTGGTTTCTTTAGCATTATTAGTTATATCAAGATAAACCTTAACAAATTTACCATTTGTCTTTTTATTCACAAGAGATGTTCCCATTTCTGTAAATGTCTCTGCTTTTGTTACTTTATAAGTCAAATAATCAACATTTGCATTCTCATTCATAGAGTAAATTTTTTCTTTAGGAACTTCTGTAGTTTTTGTAGGAGTTTCTTGAATTTCTTGTTTTTGTGAGGGCTGAGTAACTTGTTGCTGTACTTGTTGTCCAGAACAAGCATATATAATTAGCATACTTAGTATTAAAAATAGTATCAAGAGGTAAGATTTTTTGCTTTTTCTCATTTTTAATTTCTCCTATTTTTTAATTTTACTTTTTATTTTTGATTTATGTATGTAAAAATAGTATGATACTATTCCTATTATAATGACAAATAAAGCAATACTAATTTTAATTAGCAAATTGATTTTTTCTTGCAATAAATTAATCTTAGTATTCATATTCTCTTTTTCTTTTTCTAAGTTTTGAATCTCTATATTCATACTATTTCTTTCTTCTCTCAAATCATTAATTTGCCTGTTCAATAAATTGATTGTGTCATTTTTTTTAGTTATTTCTTGAGTCATTTTATAAAATTCAGTCTCAGGATTTGCCTTCAATTCTTCTTTTGTTAATCCTTTTAGATATAGTTCATAAGTACAAGAATGATAGGATGGTGCAAGAATATCTAAAGTATAGCTATTAGTTGTTAAATTCTCAATAATATAAGTTTCTGACCTTCCTAAAAATCTACCTAAAAGATGACCAAAATCTTTACTATAGATATTTTTCCCATTAGAGTCATATACCCTTAACCAACACATTGATACGTTTTCAGACCTTATATAATAAGAAATCGCTTTAATATTACTTTCTAACTCAATATTATGTGTCATAACCTGACCAGCTTCTAAATCCTTTGAGACTTTAATCTCTTTTACCCCTAACTTAACAGAACTCTGTGCTAATATTGCAAGAGATGATACTACAATTAATAAGAAGGAAAATAAGATTACTATAGGTAATTTTTTAAATCTTACATTCATATATACCCCCATAGGCTATAAAAAGATAAAGTATATAAACTTTGCTCAATCCTATGATATATCATAATGGTAAAGCAAATACAAGATAAGATTTTAAAATACCTTAAAAAGCAGGATTGGCCTGTTACATCAGAAGACATAGCTAAAGCTGTAAAAGTTAGCTGGAATACTGCTCAAGTTGCTCTACTAAAACTTGTTAATGAAGGTAAAGTCAAGTATAAGAAAGTGGGTAGGCAGAATCAATTTTGGCTACCTGAGAAATATGAAAAATATTTCAGAAAAAAATGATATCGTAACTGAATGGAATGGTGGAGCAATTGCTTCTTTCTTCTATATTTTTATTTATATAATAGCAATGATACATTTCTATCCACTTTTAAATTTTGTAATTAATTTTGATAAAGTATTCTTTTCATTTATATTAGGATTAATAGGCATGTCTATTGCTTTTAGATATTTCAGAATTAAAAAATATGGTAAAGGAACAGTAGTATATTTTATTTCAGGATTACCTTCTTTAGTATTTAGGGAAGGTATTATAATTTATATTTTTTTAAGTATTTTTGTTATCACAACAGTTTGGAAAAAACAGAAATAGACCAATAAATATTGTCATCATATTCTTAATCGGAAGATTTATAATATAGCACTTTTAAAATTTCTTTGAATGAATGAAATAAGAGAGCTAACTGACGCTTTGGCACAGAGACTTGAAAAGAGTTTACCAATGTTAGAAGCGGTGGCATCTGCGATAGCAAGTTCTCCTGTACATTTTGGAGCTTCTTTAAGGGAAGTAAGAACTAATTTTGCTGAGCGAGTTAGAGATGTTAGAAAGAATGCTGTTTATTATGCATATGAGACTATACTTTTTGCTAGTTGTGCAGGCTATACCTTTAAATAATTCCTCTTTTTCTTGCAGTTTATGGTTGATTTAGTAGTACTAGGCTCAGTTGGCTTAGACGATATTGAAACGCCTTTTGGAAATGTAAAGAATGCTTTAGGAGGAAGTGCAACTTATGCAGCATTTGCAGCTTCTTTTTTTGCCAAGCCAGGAATAATTTCTGTTATAGGCAAAGATTTTCCAGAGCAGCATTCAGAGCTTCTCAAAGCAAAAGGCATAGATATGAAAGGAATTTATCTGGAAGACAAGACTTTTAGATGGCAAGGTTTTTATGAGTTTGATATGAACGAAGCTAAAACAATTAAGACAGAACTCAATTCTTTAGCAACATTCCAGCCAAAAGTTCCAGATGAATATAGAAATGCAAAATATGTATTTCTAGCCAATACACATCCAGAGCATCAACTGAAAGTTCTCAGCTCATTAAAAGGGCCAGAATTAGTTATGCTTGATACTATGAATTTATGGATAAACAATGAAAAGCAGGCTTTGCTTGAAGTCATTAAAAAGGTAGACATTCTAGTTCTGAATGATGGAGAAGCAAGAATGCTGTTCCAGACAGTTAATCTTGTAAAAGCTGCTCAGGAAGCTTTAAGACTAGGCCCTAAATACATCGTAATTAAGAAAGGGGAGCATGGCGCCTTACTTTTCACTGATAATAATCATTTCAATGCCCCAGGCTATCCTTTAGAAGTTATTAAAGATCCAACTGGCTGTGGCGATTGTTTTGGAGGAGCATTAATGGGCTATCTAGCTAAAACAAGAGATATCTCAGAAAGAAATGTCAGAAAAGCAATTATTTATGGCAGCATAATAGCATCTTATAATGCAGAAGACTTCAGTCTTAATAGATTAAAGAATTTAACAATGCAAGATATAGAAAATAGATATAAAGAATTTAGTGAGATAAGGGAGTTTTGAATTATACTTACCAAATTTCTAACTTGAGATTAGGAATATTTTTATAGTGTTTTTTATTTCTTGTAATTAATATTTCATTCTTTGAGATAACAATTGATGCTATCATTTGATCCATTAAGTCTATTGGAAGACCTTTATTTTTTAAATAAACATGAATTTTTGCACTAATTTGCGATGCATCAGAATCAAAATCTATAATTGTAATATTTTGCAATAATTTCATTACTTGAAATAGGTTTTTTGTTGAATTAGAAGACAAATATGCACCTTTATATACTTCATAAGAATTTATTGAAGTAGTAAATAATTTTGTATTACTATTTTCAATTTCTTTTATTTTTTCTATAGCTTCACTATTTCCTCTTAGAAATCCAACTAATATATCTGTATCAATAATTACCATTTTAAGTCTAGTTTTCTATCTTTAGATTTATGTCTTTCATCTAGTATAGTTTTAAATATTTTATCCATCTCTGGCACATCTTTCCAAGCCCCTGCAAAGTCTAAAATAGATTTCCTTTTTTCTTTGTCTATCAGTTCTATAACTACCTCAGAGAAAGATTTATCACCTATCTTTTTACTTTTTAGCTTTGTATAAGCCTCATTTGATAGCGATATTACTTTTACCATATGTATGCGCATATGCATACGCATATAAAAACTTTTCGGTTTTAGACACATCTATAATCACTAAACCACAAAATTTAAAAGAATGCCTCTTATTCATGCTTCGGTGATATAATGGATCAAGGCTCAACATATATTGTCAATGATTTGAAACTTGCAGAACAAGGAAGGAATAACATTGAGTGGGCAGAGATGCAGATGGGTGCTCTGCTTAAGGTTAAAGAAAGGTTTGCCAAGGAAAAGCCTTTAAAAGGAATCAAAGTTGGCATGGCATTGCATGTTACAAAGGAAACTGCAGTTCTAGTTAAGACTTTAATTGCAGGCGGTGCAGAGGTTGCAATAACAGGCTGTAATCCTTTAAGTACTCAGGATGATGTTGCAGCTGCATTAGCTAAAGAAGGTGTTAAAGTTTATGCATATAAAGGAGAAACTAAAGAAGACTACTATAAATTTCTCAATAAAGTGATTGAGTTTAAACCTCACATCACAATAGACGATGGTTGTGATTTAGTGACAGAAATTCACACAAAACATCCTGAAATAATCAAAGGTATAATTGGCGGAGCAGAAGAAACTACAACTGGTGTTATAAGGCTTAGGGCTATGGAAAAAGATAATGCACTTAAGTACCCAATTATTGCTGTTAATGAGTCAAAAACTAAACATTTGATGGACAATATCAAAGGCACCGGCCAATCTACTATAGACGGTATACTAAGGGCATCAAATATTCTTATAGCTGGCGAGAATTTCGTAATTTGTGGTTATGGAGAATGCGGTAAGGGATTAGCACAGAGAGCGCAGGGCATGGATGCTAATGTGATTGTTACTGAAGTAGATCCATTTAGAGCCTTACAAGCTGTTATGGATGGGTTTAGAGTAATGCCGATTAGGAAGGCTGCTCAAATTGGGGATGTGTTTGTAACAGTTACAGGTAATAAGAATGTAATAGATGTAGAGCACATGAAACTTATGAAAGATGGCTCTATTCTTGCAAATTCAGGCCACTTTGACGCAGAGATTAACATAAATGGGCTCAAAAAAAAAGCAAAAAAGCAAAGAAGGATCAGACCATTTATGGACGAATATAAACTTGACGGAAAGCGAATCTTTATCCTTGGGGAAGGAAGATTGGTAAATCTTGTAGCAGCTGAAGGCCACCCTTCAACTATTATGGCCATGTCCTTTTGCAACCAAGCATTTGCTTGCGAGTTTTTAGTTAAGAATAAGGGAAAACTTGAGCCAAAGGTATATACACTTCCTGCAGAGAAAGATGACGAAATTGCTAAATTACAGTTGCAGGCTATGGGTATAGAGATAGACACATTGACTAAAGAGCAAGAGTCCTATATGAAGAGCTGGAAAGAAGGAACTTAATTATTTTTGCTAAATTTTATTTTATTTATCTTTACTATTACTTTTGCACTTTCTTCGCACTTTGAACAACCTGTCCGCAACATGGGCTGTTCCATCAATGAAAGCGGACCAATCGCACAGCCTCTGAAAGAGGCGTCGTAATGCAAGTTATTATTTCATTAATAAGTTATTATTATATTATTGTTCTATTAATCAAACTAAATTATTGATTATTCTAAATTTATATTTCTAAAAATTCTATTCGATACCTTTATATATCAGTTTGCCTAAGATTTTATAACAGTGAAGCTATGGCAGAGGACACATTAAATCTAGGCGGAAATATTGAGCTTTCTGGTTTTAGTGATATTGACCCTGGTAGCATGATAATTCTAAAGAAGATTATAGGTAATTTTGCCAAGAAATTTGCAGATCACAATGAAAATTTTCAGAAATTGCATGTAACAATGAAACCAATTCATCAAAGGGAAAAGGGCGAGAAATATGAGATACATGGAAGATTAATGATTAACAGCAAATCCTTCTCAGCTGAAATGATTGACAGGAATTTATTTTATTGCTTAGATAAAGTTATGAAAAAATTAGAGAGTGAATTGGAGCATAATTTAAATTAAGAAAAAAATTCTAAAAGTCAAAAAATGAGAGGTCATTTACTATTATTATTCTTTTTTCACTTGTGCTGCCTTTGATTTAAGCATAGTTAGCTGGATAATCTTCAGCAGTTTTATTTCCTGCTTTAATTCTTCAATCTCTTGCCTCATTTCCTGGGCTAACTCATAGTTATGCTCTGTATTGTCAATAGTCTCTTTCAAAAGCCTAGAAACCATTCTCATACCATTCATCTCTGCATTGATATGCTTTACCCAAGAGTCTATGTTATCTTTAAAGACTCCAAACTGCGTTAGATAGTCAATCTCCACTGGTTTTTCTGTCACTCTGTTTTCTGCTATTTCGCTGCTCAAGGTTTTCACCTCTTTTGATACATTGGTATAGAGAAAAGTATACTAGAATAGTTTAAGTATATAAAGGTTTCGGTATACAATATATTGTGCTTTCTAGCCTTAATATACACAAGATTAATAAATAATACTTTATTTATACTAACCATGGTTGTAGTTATAGCCCCTGCAGTTTCAGTAGCACTCGGAGGAAATAGAGAAAGAATAGCTAGTGAATTAGAACAATTAGCTGACGAACAAATTGAAGCAAGAATTCAACAAGCTAAGACAGAATATTGGAGAAATATCAGAAAATCATTAATTGGTGTGGGAACTCTCACTACTTTATCATTAGGCTTAGCATACTATGTTGCAAGTCCTAACAATAGAGAAATGCTTATATATGGCTCTTTATTAGTAGGTATATCAACTCTAGGGTATTTTTATCCAGCAATTCAACTTTTAAAATCTATCTACCCTATTCATATTGTAGATGTAGGAAAAAACATTCTTAAAAGAAGGCAAGAATATCAGTAAAATTAATATTCAGTTGATTCTTTGCCTACTATTATGGACTTAAGAAACCTTATACCAATAGGCATTGCATTAATCTTTATAGGCATGATTGCAGTATTTGTAGGCTCTACATCCTCAATAAAAGCAGGAGATAAGAACACCAAGGTAGCAGTAGGAGGCTTTATCGGCTTTATCCCATTTGGCTTTGCCAATGACAAGAGTATGCTTTATTTTGTTATTGGCTTGAGCGCTTTTATTTTGATTCTGTTTTTTATATTAGCAAGAGTTGTAAGGTAAAGTTTTGATACTTTCTAGAATCATAATAATAAAAGATTTATATAAGATATGTTTTAAATATGCAAATGGTAAAGAATATCAGCCTAAAGGCAGAATTAATTGAAGCATATAAGAGCATGGGTAAGAAAGATTTGAAACTCCTTAAAGACTGGGATTATAGCAACTCTAATTTTTTTTGAATATAATGATAAGTTTATGACTTGTTGAAATAAGATGAAAAAGTATTTAAATTAACCTCAATTAATACCATTTATGTACAATCCACCACAAACTTATCAAAACCTAGATGGAATTCTTAGCAGGATTAATTACGCCCATTCTGGCAGAATAAAAGATCCTGAAGGCATTGAATATATGCTCATTGGCAATATTATGTTTGAGGAATTAGGTCCTTATAACAAGAAATTTGGTATAAATGCTCCAATTGACTTAAGAACAGAGATATATTTCATTAAAGACAAGCAATCCTATTCATCTTCAAAAGATTATGATAGCTCTGCAATCCACCAGAGGTATTACTTCTCTCCAGATATCTTCTTAAAGAGTGATAGAAAACAGGTAATGTTTGTAGGATATGCAGAGCAGATAAAAGAGCTAGTAGCAGAAACTTTCAAGGCAATGATTAATGAGGAATTGCCAGAAAACTTAGTAATTAGCTTATGCACAGTTGAAGAGATGATAAGCATTCACAGTTCATTTGGCAACTGGCACCCTGGAATCCTAGGTTTTTCCCTAAACTCTAATGGTAATGGAACTAGTCATATATTTGTAAGAAAAGGTGAGCTAGATAGAGTAATGGTAACTTTAGGACATGAGCTTGGTCATGTATTTACAAGAACATTAGACATTGCAAAAGATGAAGAGGCAAAGGCATTTGCATTCTGTTTTGAATGGGTAAAGAGTATTAAAGAGCATAACATAGGTAATTTATCAGATTCAATTAATCTAGATATAAATCCAGCAGAAAATAACTTGCATGATGTTGCCTTTAACTTTGTCAGCAAAAAAGTCTCAGAGGGTATAATACCAATAGACTTGCACTGGGATATTGTGAAGAGGTATGTAAGTTTAGCTACTCTATGGAACCCTTATAGCACCTTGTAAGAAATATCTTTTCTTAGGGGTCCATCATAAGTATCAGGTAGTCTACCTTTAGCGTCCAAACTTATTTTTTCTGCAGGAAAAATTTTAGCGTTTCTCATATCCATACCAGGAAAAATTGCAAGTTTCTTGTCTGTCCTATACACTTGTGGCATAGTAGGGTTGTTCATTAGCTTATAAGGATCAAAAGTATCTAACTCTCCATTACTAGGCATAGTAACATAATTTTCCCATAAATCTTGAACTTTTGCTTTAAGTGCTTCATCTCCTGTAATAAGAAAACTTTCTAGAGGGCTCATGGTGTCATGAGCTATACTACCATTGCTCAGCATTACAGGATTAATAATAATGTAACTAGAATTTGCAGGAACAATTAAACCTTGCGGATTTCCTTTTTCATCTCTAAAGTGTGCTGCTGTAAAGATTTTAGCTAATTGTTGAAACATATTAAAGTATCTGTCAAAAACTGTATCCATATCTGCTTTTATTCGTTGCCTACCATTCATTTTACTTACCTTGTAATATGACTCCTCTTAATCCCTTTTTAATAGAGATAGAAGAAGTCTTTAACATTGAAGCCTGCCAGAATCTCAGCAAGCCTATAAAATAATAATCACTAGCAAAATAATGTTCAAAATAATCATGCTAACGCTAGTGATACTCATATTACTATGGAATATGAATTACATATATAAATTTTACTCCTAAAAACAGCATAATAGCAAAAGATTTAAAATACTAGTAGTATTTGCAAAAAACACACAATATCTTCATTAAAATGTTAATCGATGAAAATACAACAATATTGTATGAAAATTATAGAATTACAATAGATGATATAGTAAAATTTAAAGAGAAATATTTTGATACAGTTTTTTTAGATTTTGGAAGAGCCTCTTTAGAAAATTTAGTTATTTTAGACATTTACGAGATCCCGGTCTTTATTCAAAGAAGTGCACAGCATGGGGATTTAGTTTTAGATGTGAATGTTATTGCAAAAGAGCCAAAATATAAAGGTGACAGACCATACAGCAACCTAACTTTAACACCTACGCAAGGTAGAATTACACGATTAGTATTCCATGAAGAACGACTATCTAAAAAAGAATTTAGTGATCATATAGAGTTTGAGAGACTTGATTTGACATTTAGAATTTATTATAGTCCTAGAAACATAGCTTGATCCAAAATAATAGCAAAAGATTTAAATAGTATTACTCGTAATACTTTTTTATGAAAGCTGAAAAAACCTCAATTACCCAGAAATACCAGACAACTATCCCTAAGAATATTAGAAAATTGCTCAGAGTAAAGGCTGGAGAGGATGTAGAATGGCATGTGGTAAGAAGTATGGTTGTCTTGCACAAAAAGGAAAGTTTGAAAGATCCAGTAAAATTTCTGACTTCACAAATAAAACTCAGCCTTGATGCTGCCAAACTTAGCTACAATATTTCTGGTATTGATTATATACATATTGCTACTATGGAAATAAATGCTGTGAAAAAAGTTATTTCTGCTGATGTAGAATTGGATAAAGTTGATTCTATCCAAAGAGTTGACCCTTTAGAAGATTGGACTAATCTAAAATAATAACCTTTAAATATCCAGTTAAATTGCCCCTTTCAATAAGGGGTGTGTAAATGAGTGCTGAAAAACAGATAGTTGATTATTGGCTGAATTCTAAAGGGTTTTTTACTATAACTAATCTTAAGGCTGGCAACAAGGATGTGGGAATTCTAGCATTAAAATTCTCAGAAGGTTCTGTTAAAGAAGTATGGCATGTAGAGGTAAACTGCTCAATAACCTCTAGCATATCTGAGGCTGACACTAAAAAATTAGTTACAAATTTCACTGAGAATTATTTCAGCAATCCTGCTATAGTCAGCGCTATTAACAGATACATTAAGCTTCACATTGGCAGTGAATACAATTATAGAAAAATTCTTGTCATTGGCTCCCTGCCTAAATCAAGGAAAGAAGAAATAGTAAAAGGCTTTAGCTTAGAAGGCATACAGGCAATAGAGTTTAAAGAAGTTTTAACTGAAGTTATCCAAAAGCTTGACACTCATTACTACAAGACTGATACAATAAGAACTTTGCAATTAATAAAATATTTGCTCTTATCAGAACCTGATGCAGTTGCCACATTACTTAGTAACGAGAGTGAGATGCTAACTAAATATGATATCTCTAAATTTGTTAAGACTTTAATGACTCAAGAAAAACTAAGAAAGAGTTTTGCAAAATCTGCAACTGATAAAGAGCTTGTAACAATGCTAAAAAATTCTTCACTAAGACAGCCTGAGAAATTAGCTAGGATTGCAACTGATGTTATTGGCAAGAAATCTGCAAAGAAATTCCTTACCAGCTTGCTTAGCCAGGAGAAGATGCACAAGACTTTGCCAAAACCATTCATAGCAGATTATCTGAGAAATACTTTAGAAAAGAAGCAGAAACCTTTAAAATATTATTTGAAGAAAGTATGAAGTGATAATAATGCCTGTTGAAGTTTCAATCAATTATTGGGCAGTTCTTGCCTCTGCAATTGCTAGCATGGTTATTGGCTTTCTATGGTATGGTCCATTATTTGGCAAATTGTGGATGCAACTTTCTGGCATGACAGATAAAAAGCTAAAAGATGCCAAAAAGAAGGGAATGGGCAAAACCTATGCAATAGCATTTCTCTCAACTTTAGTCATGAGCTTTGTATTAGCACATTTTATTGACTATGTTGAAGCTACTAGAATAACTGATGCATTACAACTAGCCTTTTGGCTCTGGCTAGGCTTTATCGCAACAGTGCAGCTAGGCTCTATTCTATGGGAAGGCAAACCTGTAAAGCTTTATCTGATTAATGTTGCACATTACCTAGCAGCATTAGCTGTAATGGCTTCTATACTAGCTGTTTGGCAGTGATATAAGCCTTATAAACAGAAGTTCGCCTAATATCACTAAATTAGAAATCTTTTTATATATCATATACCATATAGTCTCTAGGGGATAGGTAAGTCATTTCACATTTAAGTTGCTTTAGTTATTAGTTTAATCAATAGGGGAAGAAAGGTTTAGGGGTGGTTACTATTAAGAATCAAAAGGTTGATATTGTCAGGATTAAGGGGAAATCTTTGATTTACAAGCAGGTAGAGCAAAGAGATGGCTTAATATTTATGAGGCTAAAGAAAAGGGCATTACTCTTCAACCCTTATAATGCTTGAGGTCAAAAAGCTCAAAAAAGGCAATTACATATTGCACAAAGGCGAGCCTTATGTTGTAAAAGAGGTTCAGAATGTAGTTACAGGAACCCATACCCATTCTAAAGTAAAAGTTTCAGTGCATGGCTTATTCTCTGGAATTAATGAAAGCTTTACACTTCCTCCTCATGATCATGTTGACGATATTCATATAATAAGGAAACAGGGACAAGTTATTTCTAAGATAGAAGATAAAATACAAGTAATGGACTTATTCTCTTATGAAACCTTAGATGCAGATTATCATAAAGACTTAGTTGGAGAATTAGAAGAGGGTGATGAGATAACATATGTTGACTTTGGAGGAACTGCTTTTGTGATAGAGAGGAGATAGTTCTAAATTGTAATAAGATTTAATAACTCCATATTATTGAAGTTCTATATGACTACTATAGTTGAAAGAATTGAGCAATGTCTGAGACCTCACATCCAAGATGATGAAGCTAGAGCTAGAGCAATGGCTGGAATAGAGGCAATATTACAAAACGTAGGTGTAGTACCAGTTACAGTAGAATCAGAGAAGCAACCAGCAGAAATTCATTTTGGAGACATTATATTTGATGGAAACAAATATTACATTGGAGGAAAAGATTCACCCGTAAGATTTGGGGTTGAAAGTGCACAGGGAAGAGTTTTAGAGTATTTATTGAAACATATAGATGAAGTATTTACCTTACAACATCTAGCCAAAATAGTTGGCAAATTAGCTTACCAAGTAGATTCTGCAGTAAGTGGACTTATCACAAACCTTAATATGCATTCTGCTTCTTATAGATTAGAAAGACTACCCCACAGAATAAGTACACCAACAAAAATTAGACTTGTAGTACGCCAACCTACTGACCAAGTAGAAGTTCATCCTAATTTCTCTGTAAACGAGCAAAGAGGTGATATTTATATAGGTACTGCAAACTACTATATTGGTACACCACAAAGGGGCTTATATGGACTTTGCGTTACTGGGACTGGAAGAGCATTAAGGATATTTCTTGATAATGTTGGAAATGAAGTTAATTTTGCAGAATTCCAGAAACTTCATATACATGATGCATCAGTTCAAATTTTAACTAAAAAAGTTAATGGATATTCTACTATATTTAGAATAGACAAAATTGGTTCACTACGATACGCACTAAAAGAAAGGAATCTTGATGCCACATGAAAATCATTACAATAGTAAAAGACCTTTTCTTCCAATCAAAGATAGAAGCAACTGCAGCCTTACTAGGCAAGCCAGTAAAAATCGTTTCTGATGAAACTTCACTGGCTAATGCTCTAAAAGAGAACCCAAAACTAGTTATCTGGGACTTAAATGCTGGTTTTAATCTTGTAAAAACTGCTAAACTAATAAAAGATAATTCTAGCGCAAAAATAATAGCATATCTATCACATGTACAAACTGACTTAGTTAAGAAAGCCAAAGATGCAGGAATTGATGAGGTAATGCCAAGAAGTGCTTTTACTATTAAGTTAGCTGATATACTGCAGAAGCATTGAGTCTAATCATGAAACACACTTTCTCTAGTCAAATACATAAAGAATAAGCTGGCTAGAAATAATATACTTCCAATTATGATATAGGCAACTGGCGCACTAAACAGTTCTGCAAGTGTTCCTATAAAGAAATTTCCAACAGATGTTAATCCCAGTCCAAGAAATATTGTGCTCACTACTCTACCCCTATATTTATCTTCTACTAAAAGTTGGATGCTGGTATTATTTGATATGTAAAAGGTTGTCAATGAAAAGCCTATCAATACAAGTAACAAAATGAACAGAAAGATATAGTTCGTAAAAAGTGCAGCAACTCCAAATAATATTAATAATGATCCAAAACATATAAAAGCATAAGTTGTAGCTTTCTTTACCTTTTCCTTATTTCTCATTCCCGCTGCTAATGACCCTAGCAAACCTCCTAAGCTTCCAACTGCAAACAAATAGCCATACCCAGATGCTCCTAGACGAAAATAGTCTTTAGCAAATACAGGCAAAAGTGTGTTATATGGCATGCCTATAGCTATCATAAAGAAATAAAAGCCTAAGATTGTGCGTATAGTTCTATGGTTTATTATATACTTAATACCCTCTTTCATGCTTTCAAACAAAGTTTTATCATGCTTCTTCTCCACTTTTGGTATTCTCATAGCAAAAAGTGCCCATAGCACAGCTATAAAGCTCAGCGCATTAATCAAAAGTGCCCATGGAACTCCAAGACTCGCTATAATTATACCGCCTAATGCAGGCCCTAATACAAGAGTTAAGTTAAAGAAAGCTCCATTCAAAGCAACAGCATTTGCTATCTTCTCTCTTGGCACTAGCTCTGGTATTAATGACTGCCTAATAGGCAGATTAAATGAATTAGCTACACCCTGAAGAATACCTATGGAAATTAAATTATAAACATTAATTCTATTTGTAAATGCAAGGAATGCTAATATGCTTGAAAGGAGCATAGCTGTTCCTTGTGAATAAATCATCAGCTTTCTTCTCTCGTACTTATCAGCCAAAGTTCCTGCTATTAGTGTAAAAAATAATACAGGTAATGCCCTTGCTAAGTTAAACATACCAAGATAAAAAGCAGATCCAGTTAGCTCATATACCAGCCAGTTTAAAGCAACAAGCTCTATGAAATCTCCTGTCGTAGATATTACCACACCCATCCATAACAGCCTAAAATTCCTATACCTAAGAGATGAGAACATTTGTTTTAGCTTGCTTTCTTTTGACTCTTTTCCCATTTGCTTTTGCATTCCTGCAAAGAAAAATAGCTGGTTTAAATAAGTAACTATTCTAAATAATAAAATAGAAAAAAACTAGCTTATTTACCATACTTTGAGGTATGGTTTTATTGCTAGTTTATATCCAAGGATTCAACTTGGCTTTTGAAATCTACTTTCGTAGATTCTTCTTATTGGATTTGGCTACGCACTTACTTTTGTAAGGATTGTAGCTTATTTCCAATATGAACATGAATTATTGATTTTGATTATTTTAATTCACTTTTTATTTTCTTAATTTGCATCACGGTCACGAACTGCGTGACATATCTGTCCGCTACTTAAGTTTAACAATAACTGATTAGCGGACCTTGGTATAGCCTCTTAGAGAGGCTCGTTTGCAAGTTTTATAGTTATTTCTCATATTTATTGGTGAAATCCTGCAATCGCCACACCTATCGAAATGCATGGCATTTCGGAGGTCTTGAAAATCTATGATTTTCTCAACCTTAATGGTGTGGTTTAGCAAGATTGTATCATGTTAGACTTAGTTACTTGTTCAGTTACTATCTGCTTCGCAGATTTTTTGTGTAACTTACTTTAGTAACTTTGTCTAATATGAATATGATATTCTACTATCTATTAAGTTCCTATTTTCTTTTTTCTTCGTTTCTCAGTCCTCTTCTTTCTTAATTGCTGTAATCTCTGCTAATATAATCTAAAAATTAAAAATGAACAAGCTTAATGCCTAGCTCTTCACTCATCTTTCTTGCAGATTCACTATGCCCTGCTGAATTTTTCTCAACTGCTTTGCCAAGTATCCATGGGCTCTTAACTCCAGTTATGATTGTCATTACTGTAATCTTCTTTCTCATATTCTCTGACACTCTTGCACCCCAGATAACATTAGCATCCTCGTCCAGGCTTTCTGTTACCATTTCACCTATCTTTGAGACCTCATCAAGTGTCATGTCAGGGCCTCCTTCAACATGTATCAAAGCTCCAGTTGCACCTTTATAGCTAATATCCAGTAATGGATTGCTTAGAGCACCTTTAACTGCCTCTTCTACTCTATTGTTAGTATCTGATACTCCAACACCTATAGCAGCAACACCGCCATTACTCATTATAGCCTTTACATCAGCATAGTCCAAATTTACAAGGCTTGGCACTGCAATAGTCTCTACTATACCTCTGATCATTGTAGCAATCAGCTCATTAGCAACTGCAAATGCCTGCTGTACTGGCAAATTACCTGCAATCTGCACTAATCTGTTATTATCTATAACTATGACTGTATCACTTACACTTCTTAACTGCTGTAATCCAAACTCTGCCTTATCAACTCTTGCTCTTTCAATTTTAAAAGGCATCGTTACAGTTCCTATTACTATAGCTCCTGTATCTTTTGCAACTTTAGCAACCACTGCTGCTGCTCCTGTTCCTGTACCTCCTCCCATACCTGCACAAACAAATGCCATATCAGTTGCTTTCAAAGAATCTCTAATTTCATTAATAGTTTCCTGTGCAGCCTGTGCTCCTTTCTCAGGAAAGCCACCTGCACCTAAGCCCCTAGTAACATTTCTTCCAATTAAGAATTTCCTATCAGCCTCAGTAATGTCAAGATGCTGCTTATCTGTGTTACAGGCAATGATCTCTGCTCCTCTAATCCCTTTCCTGTAGAGCCAGCTTACCATATTACTGCCAGCTCCACCAACACCAATCACTTTAATATTGGCATGTCCTATTAGATCTTCCTTTCTTCCTGCATCAGCTTTAAGAGCCTCACTAACAATAAAATCCATTGCCATGATTTCACCTCTTTTAAATCATTTGTCGTCGTAAATATTATCACTATAAACTCTGCATTAACAGTGTGGAATTAGTTTTATGAAACCCCTTATATTTAAATGTTACGTTTTCATATATTGGTATAGGTTTTTAGTATATTAGGTTGTGTTGCTGGGTAGAATTATTTTCATATACAAGCTCTAATATACCTCCACTTTCTAGTATTAAAATAGAAATATATATAAATTCGGAGTCTATTTAATAGGTCGAAATAAACCTTAATATATTTCATGCCAATGAAAACTGTAACTATACCTAAAGAAGAGTACGAGAGACTTAAAAAGCTTGAGAAAGTGGACTGGGAGTTAGTTGAAAGCTTTAAGAGAAGTCTTGAAGATCTTAAAACTGGCAGAATAAAAAGAGTCAGGTAACTTTTATTGTTTTCTCCATCAATCTTCTAAATTCTGGCAGGAATTCTTTAATCTTATCTATAGTTTCCTGTTGAGTCTTTTTATCACCTATAGAAACCATTAAGACTGCTTGTAAGTCTTCATAGACTAAAAAATATACTCTTTTTTCAGAAATTTTTTTTTCTCTAAGAAATTTAAATCCCAACGGCTTTCCAGTTACACTCACTTTTGAAATTTCTTCTTCTATCCTTTTAGCTCTTATTTTCTCCTCATTAGTCAAGAGTTTATTCATAAGCTTTTCAAATTCTTCAGTTCTATAAATCTTAAACATAATATTATAACTATATAAGACCTAAATAAAAAGTTATCTAAATTTTACTAAAAGAAATTTAGTATTAGTCATACCTTCTTATACCTCGGATAAACCCCAGGCTGCATAAATACAACAATTGATTTAACTACCCTACCCTTTTATCTCTGTGTATTCCAATATAGAAACATTTATATATTAAACATTATTTAATATTGTTAAATGGACATTATTATGGATGCTTGCAGTTTAATACTGTTGGCAAAAGCATCTGTACTAGAAACTATACTTAGCGCATATACCATAAGTATTACTAATAATGTATTTGAAGAGGTTATGAAAGGCAAGGCTAAAATGTCAACTGATGCTTTACTATTAGAAAGGCTATATAATGAAAAGAAAATGTCAGTAATTAGTGCTGATAATACTTTGACTAAAAAGATAATGACAGATTTTAATATGGGTAAAGGAGAAGCCTCAACTATTGCTGTAGGATTAAAAGAGAAAGATAGTATAGTAGCTACAGATAACAGACAAGGAAGAAAAGCTGCTCTAGTCAATGGTCTTCCTTTAATTGGAAGTGTAGAAATGATTGTTAGTTTATATAAAAGAAAGAAAATTGATAAACATAAAGCTACAGCATCATTAAAAATACTCCAAGAAGAGGGGTGGTTTGATAGCTACTTAATAGAAAAGGCTATGGAGGATTTAAAATGAGCGATATTTCATTTTTAGGCGCAAGGCTTGAAAAAGATATTATTAGAATGGTGGAAAAGACTGCTGAAGAAGAACGTATTGATAAGACAAAAGCCTTAAAAGAGCTAGTTATATTAGGAAGAAAACAGCTCTTGATTCAGAAATATCTAGAACTATACAAAACAGGCAAATGCTCAATAGATAAAGCAGCAGAGGCTGTAGGAATAACAGTAATAGAAATGATGCAAGAGGCAGTAAAAGCAGGTATTAAATCAAGCGAAACAATATCTGAATATCGGAAGGGATTGGAATTACTTACATCAAAATAAATAGTTAAGGAATTAAATTCTCCTATACCTCGGATAAACCCCAGGCTGCATAAACACAGCTTTTGTCTTGATTGCAATTCCTTTGCTTTCCTTGCCAATTTGCTCACTAGTCATTTTTGCAACTCCAACTGCAACTAATTCATCTTTAAGTGTCATAATAGCAACCGAATCATTTTCTTTAATATCACTATTATATTGAGAAATTCCAGGTATTGCAATAGAACTGCCATGGCAGATTGTATCAACTGCGCTATCTATAACCCATATTTTAGCAAGATGCGAAACTCCTAGTTCAACTGGCTGTAAAACTTGTTTTAATTTTTCTTCATTATTTTCTTCTTTATAATATACATAATAATCCTGCAAATCTTGCAAGGTTACTAAACTAGATTCATCAAAAGGCCCTGCCTTAGCCCTTCTTAACTCTGTCATGTGTGCCCCTACTTTTAGATATTTGCCAATATCATGGCAAATCATTCTAATATAAGTTCCAGCTTCAACACCAGCTTTAAACAAAACATCTTTTCCATCAATTTCTAATATACTTAAGTAATAAATTTCTCTCTCTCTAACTTGCTTCTTCACTGCACTTCTGAGAGGAACTTTCTGCTGTATTTTTCCTGTAAATTTCTGAAAAACAAATTGGATCTCTTTAAGCTTAACATCTTTATGCAGATGCATTATCCCAACATACTCTTTTCCTGAAGTTAAAAGATACTGCACAATCCTTGTTGCTCTACCAACAGCTATAGGCAACACTCCAGTTACATTTGGATCTAAGGTTCCAGAGTGCCCAGATTTCTTAATTTCTAGAATCCTTTGCACATATTCACTAACTTGATGAGATGTTGGACCTTTTGGTTTGTCTATATTAGCAATAGAATAATTAATTAGTTCTTCAACAGTTCTCTCTTCTGGTGGTTTTCCATAATTAGGAGAAGTTTCTGCATTCTTTTTTACAATGATTTTTCTTTCTATTTTTTCAAATGGTAGTTTTGATTCCATGCTAGAATGAGAATTTGAATTCAAATAAAAAAGTATCTTATTATAACTATAAAATTACTTATCCTTCCTTCCAGGTATCATTTCTTTCTTTTTGTCTCTTTGGCTTCTATCTTCCCTAGCAACCTTTGGCTGATGCTTCCTTGCTTTTTCTAGCTCATGCTGCATCTCTTTAATCTCTTCCTGCTGTATTTTCTTAGCCTCTTCCTGTTTCTCTTCTAATTTCTCTTCAACCTTCTCTTTTAGTTCTTCAACCACTTCCTCAATTTTCTGTGCTTGCAACTCTTTTTGCAAAGCCTTTTTCCCTAACTTCTTTGGCTTTTCTTCAGCCTTTCCAACTTTCTTTATCGTCTCTTCTGCTTTTTCAGCAACTTCTACTTTCTCCTCTGAAACTTTTTCTTTCTTCTCTTTCTTTTCAACAACCTTTTTCTCAGGAGCTCCAACTAACTCAGCATTAACTATACCATCATCCTGCTTAACTGCTCTTATCTTAATATGATGTGGCGGCCTTTTAATACCATCTTTCCATATCTCTAGATTAGCATATTCTCCTATCTTAACTTTCTCTAGCTCTGCTTTCATATGCCTTGCCAAGAATTCTCTCAGTGCTGTAACTGCTTTCTTCGCTCTCTTGTACTCGGGAGCTTTCATGTACTCTTTCCTTAATGGAACATTATAGACTCTTTCTAGTGCCATATTAGTCCTCTGAGCATGTGCCTCCTACTTTGAAATATGTGTCTCTAAGTGTAGGATTTAATGAATATCTGCCATCTTGATGAAGAATATCTCCTTGTTCAAACATTTTCTTTATACAATACACTGTCTCACCATCATGAACTTTAGCTAATACTTCTCTAGCTCCTTTTCTCACAGGCTTCAATAATACTGTCAAATCATCTACTTCTCCCATTTCATCAAGAACAGCAATTAGTAGTCTTGAAATAAGGCTTTCGCCCTCTATACTAACGCTTATTGGTTTTATATCTTCTAATCCCATTTTTATCACGCCTTAGTCTTAGTTCTTCTCCAATGTCTTTTAATCTTAGTATGCCTTCCTGGATGTATTCTTCTGCCTTTTCCATATATTTTCATGACTGTCCAGAAAGGTGCCCATCTAGTCTGTTTGTTTAATTTCACCAATCTTTGCTTTCTGCTAGGATGCTTATATCTTGCCATTTTGAATAGTTTAATTTAGTATTGTTATATGTTTAGTGTTATATTTTTAGTTTCTATCTTAATTTGCATCACGGTTGCGAACAAGAGCGGCGTCGTAATGCAAATAATTATTACGTTATTACTATAGAGAATTTTGAAATATATCAATTTTGTCAAAATTCTCTAAGAGAACTTTGAATGAAATATGAAAAATAATGAATTATTCAAAGTTCTCTATATTAAATTATTATATTATTGTTCTATGAATGCAAATTATTTTTATTAAATATTTATTTATAACTATAAAATCTCTATTTTCTGATTTGAAAATCTTTTTTACCTTCACTAAGTTTTGCTAAAATCTTCTTTAGCAGCTCATCCTCAACCTGCTCTATTCTTCCTGATTGAATAAACTGTCCTAATATAGCTAATAGCTGCATAGCTCTCTCTGGGTTTGCTGCCTTAATGTTACCGTATCTTTGCAATGCATCCTTTGTCATTCTTTGTTTAACAACTGCCTCAAGCTGTTGCACTTGCTGTTGAAACTCTTGCTCTTCACTCTGCTTCTGCTGAGACATTCTCATATATTCTTCAAGTTTCTTTTTCCTTATCTCATCAATTGATTCAGTCATGTTTAAGTTATTTTTATTTATTAGTACTATTCTTATAAATCACAGTTGAAATCTTATCCAGCAGAGATTTTCCTTTCGGTGTTATTATTCTGCCTTTATGCACATCTTTAACAGTCTGTTTTATCAGCTCTGCCTTCTCAAGCTGCTGCAAAATCTTTCTAAGTATATTCCCAGATGCCCTATACGATTTCTCGCCAGCCACTCCTCTATTTTTTTTACTGCTATACTTTACTCTTAGCTTTGCCACACCTATTGGACCTAGCCTATAAACACTTCTCAAGACAGCTGCTGTTCTTATATACCACCAGTCTTCTCTTGCAGGTGGCCTTTCCTTACTATGCCCTGTCTTAACATAGCCTGCCCACACTGGAGACTTTATCTCAGGAATTTCCTTTAGCTTTTCAGCTATTTTCTCTATTAATTCATTTGCTGACACATCATATATACTTGCCATTTTGATAAGTTTAATTCAGTTTTGTTGTATTTTTACTTATTTTTCCTTTAATTATTATAATTTGCATCACGGTTGCGAACACGCAACATACCTGTCCGCAACATGGTAGTTACAGCATTGAAAGCGGACTAATCGTACAGTGCGCATTTCGCACGAGTTAATGCAAATTTTAATATTTTTAATTTTATCTTTATATTTAATTTAGTTATTTTCCTCTTTTAATTCTTTTTATTAATCTTTATAATATCTTTATTCTCTAACCCTTACTATTATTTCATGCCTTGCGGCATTAGAACAGCTATCTCTAGCCATTAACTGCGAATATAGAAGTATTTATAAAGATTATGATAAAATTGATTGTTAGAATTAGAATAAGTAATAGAATAATGCTACACATCCTTTAACTCATCCTTTATCTCGCTAGCCCTAGAAATTCTTTTTTGTACTTTAGAAAATCCTTCCTTTAAAGTATCTTTTTTGTATTAAGTACACCCTCCTTTTCTACTAGCTCAATAATTCTTTTTCTTAGGTCGAATTCCTCCTCATGCGCAGATTCCATATCGTCTTTTATTTTTACCAAAATGTCTTTAATTGACTTCTTTTCATCCCTTAATTTAATCAACTCTTTATCCAAATAACTTAGTGCTTCAATTAATAACTATTCTTTATTTTTAGAACTATGTTCTTTTTGAACCCTTTCTGGCTCTCTTTTCTCTTCTTCGAGGCGTTCAATAAGTTCATCAACATCAACAATCTCATCATTATCTTTTTCTGACATTTAGCACCAAAATATGTTTATAAAATAAACTACCTTATTATTATATTTTATTATTAGATTATATTAATCTTTCTTTTTATTTATTAAGATTATCAAACATTCTCTTAATCTGTTCTTTATTCTTTTCTAACCTCTTTAATAATTTTTCGCTAGTCATCTGCTTTGTCTTATCAATCTTTACCTTTGCTATTTCTTTAACTTCCTCTACTAACTTCTTAGGAGCAATACTAACAAGTTTAGTAATAATAGGTTTTTCTTCTTTTTTCCCTAATTTCAATTCCTTTCTATGACGTACAATTTGTATAAATTTTCGTACTAACATTATAATTAAAATAGCAATAATTAAAAATAAAAGAATAATCCATAAATTTTCTAGTGTAAAAATAGTTACTAGCGATAATGTTACCTCAGCTTTTAGCTCTTTTATCTCAAAGATATCGCTACTGCTGCCTATAAAACCCTTATATGTCACCTCAGCATAATACACATAACTCCCTGGTTTTATATAAGTTGGTGTGTGCAAACTCCTTACAAAATTAGTTCTGGTTTCAACAGCTAAAGTTTCATGCTCTGAAACAATAATATTGTTGCTTAGATCTTTTATAGAATAGTTAACTTTAACATCAAACTTTCCAATCCCTCCTCTAAGATTATATAGCACTATTTCCGCATAAACATCATCACCTGCTAAAATCTTTTTATAAGCTGGAAGAATATCAACATTAATATCAAATATAAGATCTGCAGACTCAATAACAAAAAGAATCTTGACAGTCTTTTCTATGCTCTCAGCTGTTACTGCAATATCTCTAAAATAAGTTCCAGGTTTCATATCAGAGGGAATATTAAAAACTAATTGAATTATATTGCTTTTTCCAGGGCTTAGCTCAAAACTTTGTTTGCTAATACTTCCAGGAAATAAAATAAGCCCTTCTAAGTCAGCTAAGTCTATATTAAAACTTAGTGGAACCTCTCCATTATTTAAAACTTTAAATGACTTTATTACTGTTTCTCCCTGTCTTGCTGACACCATTATTATATCATGATCAATAGTAAAATCTGATATCTTTTTAAGTAGTCTAGGTCCTGGTCCGCCTCCTCCTCCACCACCTCCTCCTCCTCCACCACCTCCTCCACTTGGTGCAGCTTCTGCTGGCGTTTCTTCTGATGAATACACTGTAAACTGTGTTACATTAAATGTTAAATTTCCTCCAGAGTAAGAAATTTTATTACATATAGTGCTAGAACATACACTGCCATCTCTTAAAATTCTTGGATCAGAAAAAGTTAGATTACGTAGAGTCAAAATTGCAGATTTATTAAAAGATGAAAGTGCACTAGAATTAAGCTCAATTCTATTAGACGATATATTAATATACTTGTCTAAATCAAAACCTTGGCTTAAATCTATATCTTGGCTAAAATTAATACTACCAGAATTAGTTCCAAGAATAAAGTTAGTGATATTTCTAATATCAATTGAGGATATATTAGTAGTAATATTTTCACTAAAATGTAACATTAAATTAACTGTAATTACTTTTTTTGAGCTCTCACCAGTATTACTAAGATTATCTGTGCAATTAATGCTCCAGTTATAAAGTCCTATTGATAAATTATTCAATTTAAAATCTATTTTTGTATTATTTTTGTTAATGGAATTATTAGTTAAATTTATCTTATTATTAATTATCAAAGAGCAGTTGCTTATATTATTGGAATCTGTTGCATTATAGGAAAAGGTAACATTTCCATCGATATCCCCTGAATTATTTAGCGGCTCAATTAAAGTAATTGAAGGCCCAGAAGTATCTACTATACTTAGGCTCATACCAAAACCACTACTCTGGCTATAAGCTATACCAAGCTGGTAAACCATGATTGTTAAGCCTAATAACAGCAGAAACAATCCCCTTTTTTTCATATGTAACATATCCTCTGCTCTCCCTTTTAATTATTTTTCTATGCTTTAATATTCTATAAAGCCTCCTTAGGTATGCCCACATACCTCATACTTATAAATAACGTATTTATATATAATGATATAAAGTTTTATATACTTTATTATGTAAATTATACTTATAAATAACGTATAAAGATAGTTAGGTACCTATATAATACGTATTTTAATCTAAAATTATAGAATAATTTATATATCAATACTTATAAATAACGTATAAAGATAGTTAGGTACCTATATAATACGTATTTTAA
>CAZRPY010000003.1:0-3316 GCA_964602245.1 uncultured Methanosarcinales archaeon | reverse complement strand
TCTAAAATTATAGAATAATTTATATATTAATACTTACAAAGAATGTATTCTGGTTGGATGAGAGGTAGAAAAAGAGATAAAAGAGGTTTAAGTAGCATAAATAATAGTGTAAACACTCCTTCTATTAGACTAAGTCAAGAGGAAATAGCCAGCTTGGAAAAGGCAAAAGAATTGCTTCTTCCCATTAAAGAAAAATTTAAACTTACATTTGACGATTTAAAATCATTGTTGGAAGCGGAGTTATCCTTCCCTGTTGATATTATAAATGATAAACTGACTGTTCTTGAGTCTGTTGTAAAATATCTAAAAGAAGAAAAGAATCTAACGCTGCATAAAATTTCTACTCTTATCAAAAGAAATGAAAGGAATATCTGGCATACTTATGATAATGCCAAGAAAAAATATTCACAAAAATTTGTTATTAAAAAAGTAAGATTCTGGATTCCTATTTCAATTTTCTCTGAGAAATTGTCTGCCTTGGAATCTCTTGTTGTTTATCTCAAGGATGAATTTTCTCTCAGGTATCATGAAATTGCAATTTTGCTGAAACGAGATGATCGCACAATCTGGACAGTTTATCAAAGAGCTAGAAAAAAATATGTCGAAAAATAATAAAATAAAAGGATTAGAGAAAAGGAAGATTAACTTACTTAGAAATATTGAGCTTTGCGAATCTTATAAGAAACAAATACTTAACTTTATAGAAAGCTTAAATGAGCAGTATGATAAAGGGTTAATTAGTTATGGAAAGTATCATGAAAAATTAAATTCTGTATTCCAGCAAAGAACACCTAAGCAATGGATTGATTTCTATAGTGAATATATTGAATATTACAGAGAGCATCTCAACAAGTGTAATGAAGAAATAAGGTATGAAGAAAGAAAAACACAAGTTACTCCAGTCTTAACAATATTAGCTGTGATAATGATTTTGGGCTTCCTTATAGTTCCATTCTTCTTTATTAAACCTGCAACAATTGGCTTTGTCACAGTCCGAGAGGAAATTCCATACTTACAAAATATAAGCTTAATTGTAAATGAAAGCTCTAGCTATGAATGGCAACCAGAGTATATTGGAGAAATTACCTCTGTAAAGATTACTGGAAAAATATTAGGAAAAGGCAGTGTAAGAATATACCTGGAAGATAAACTTATTTTAGATAGCTCTGAACTAAAAAATAAAGAGAGCAAGATAACTGGCTCAGTTATTAGTGAAATCGCTAACGAAAGTAGTGACCAAAATATTACTACTAATGTCACTATAGAAAATAATACAGCTAAAGACCCTGCAATTAACCTTAGTTTAGCATATGGCTCTAGCGCTAATTTTGACATTGACAATGATGGCATTGAAACATTAACAGGAGTCATTGATTTCGGTGTTAATGCTAAGTTTAACTGGGATGTTGACTATAATAAGCTCTGTAACAAATGGAAAGTTATTTCAGTTGAGACATTTGATACCACTTCTGTATGCTATGGAAATAGTGAATGTTGTGCACAATTTGGCTTACTGCCAACATTTGATCTATGGAATGAAACATTTAATGTATACTATGATAGATATGGCGCAACAAAGAAAAATATAGTCTCTGCTCAGATCTTCCATTACACCAAGGAGGATAATAATCTTATCAGTAGTTACGAGCAATCTCTATCTGCTGAATTTAAAGAAGATGTTTTAGAGTTCGAACTAGTATGCATTGAAACATGTAACATAAATCTTAACAAAACCAGTTATGAGTTAAGGTTTGAGATAGAAAATACAACACTGGAATTAGACACTTTAGCTTATAACATAGTTAAAACTGCTATAGAAGAAAATATAACAATTTTGCCTGAAAATATCACAAAGAATGTAACAGAAAATATTACATTAAATATAACAGAATTAAATATAACGCCAAAGTTAAGCTCTGAAAAAATAGATTTTGAATCAGATGAAGATGCTGAATTTGATTTTAAATTCCTGGAAAAAGAAGAATTAATTAAGCATGGAAAATGGAAAGAGGAGTATGAGGTTTACGAAGAGGATACTGAAGAAACAGAAGAGGAATTAGAATTATTTAAAAAGAAAATAAAAGAGGAAGAAAAATTACTAAGCGAATCAGAAAAATTAATTAAAAAACAAAATAAAAGATGGCAAAAAGCAAATGAAACTATTAAAACATTTATATTTGATTCTGAAGGTAATTTGGAAGATATTAATATTGAAATAGAAGAGCTTAGAGAAGGTAAATTCCATGTTAAATTGCCAAAACAAAGGTCATTTAGAGCTGGCAAATACAAAATAAAATTAGAATTAACAAAAGATGGTGTTACATACACTCAAGAGCAGGACTTTACGTGGGGAGTTCTGGCTATTAATACTCACAAGAGCATCTATTTGCCAAAGGAAAATGCAATTATTGGCATTGCAGTTCTTGATGATCAAGGGCACATGGTCTGTGGTGCAGATGTTACATTAGAGATTACAGACCCACTAAATGAAAAGACGATTTTAACAACTGCTAATAATGATATAAAAATAAGCCCAGAATGCGAGATTCTTGGAGTAACAGAGCTGCCAGATTACTATACAAATTACACAGTTTCTGGTGTTGGAACATATTTAATGAATTTGACTGCCAATACGTTCAATGGCATTAGAAGCATACAAGATAATTTCTCAGTGCAGAGCTCTGTTGATTTCGATATTGCTAGAAAATCAGCTACTAGGATTTATCCATTAGTTCCTTATGTAACGAACTTTACAATTAAGGCTAACAGGGATTATTCCGGACCTATAGTAGAGTATGTGCCTTCTAGCTTTGCAATAACATCACAAGATGGATTAAATGTAACAGCAGCAGGAGATACTAAAATATTAACATGGAATAAAAATCTAATTAATGGAGAAACTTACAACTTAGCTTATGAGTTTGATGCTCCTGATATAAGCCCAGAATTCTATTTATTAGGAGCTTTAGAAATTGGAGCATTTAAAGAAGCAAGGCAATGGCAGATTGCAAGTGATGTAATAACTACTAAGTTTTTTGATGATTTTGAAGATGGTAATTTGAATGAATGGACTTTAATATCTGCATCAGGAGCCAATAATTGTACTGCTAACACTACAGATCCTTTTGCAGGAACATATCATGCACAATGTAAACCACAAAGCACTTCTGAGCCGGCAAGTATAATGGAGATAAATATTAGTACGGTTGGCTATGCAAATATTACTTTTAGTTATTATAGAAAATTAGTAGGCTTGGACCCAGCAGACGAGTTTAAGGCTAAATGGTATGATGGCACTTCATGGATTACTGTAGAA
>CAZRPY010000002.1:46048-140695 GCA_964602245.1 uncultured Methanosarcinales archaeon | reverse complement strand
TTTGCACTACGATTGCGAACACGCAACATACATGTCCGCTACTTCATCTTCACAATGACTGATTAGCGGACCTTGGTATAGCCTCGTGTTCGAGGCTCGTTTGCAATTATTATTCTTATTATTATCTTATAATATATTATTTTACAATCGCTCAGCTAAATCATCTAAGCTAGAGCCTTTTGATCTTGAAGCTGTTTTCTTTCTTTCTTTTTTTTGTTTAGCCTCTTTTAACTCAGCCTCTACAATTTTCTCTTTCTTAGGAGCTTTTTGTTCTACTTTCTCTGATTTTATTTCTGTTTGAATCTCAGCTTTAGGCTCTTCAGTTTTTATTTCCTGTTTTTCAGCTACTGCTACATCTTCCTCAGGAGCCATTGCTAAAGCACTTGTCATAAACTCTAATATTCTTTTATGCACTAAAACCATATTTTGCTCAGAAATCTGGAATTCTGGAATGGTAAGATTTACTCTGTCATTTTCGCTTCTTGGAATAATATGCACTATTACATGCGCAGCCCTCTGTCCAGCAACTGCTCCATTAGCAACAAATATATTAGTTCCTTGCACTTGAAATGCTCTTAATGTAGCTCCAGAAATTCCTTTTGAAATATTAAACAAGTAAGAAACCTCGTCATCATTCATTTGAGGCAATATCTGATAATGCTCTCTAGGCATAAGCAAGACATGTCCTAAGGTAGCTGGATTAATGTCAAGTACTGCAACAACCTTGTCATCATCATAAACCCTTCTAGCATTAACTTTTCCATGAATTATTTGGCAGAACAAACACTGCTGTTTCTGAAACTCTCTAAGTTCCTCAGGGCTCATGTTCTTAAGCCTTTCCTGCATGACTTTCTGATCTTCCGGAGGTATATTCTGTAGTTCCATTCTATACCCTAATCTTGCCCTCTTTTTCAAGCTTTTTTATCTCATTCCATCTCCTAACAGCTTCCTCGGGTGTCTTCACAATCTCATTGCCAAAAACCCATGGTTTTCTTCTCTTTAATTTTTGTGTAGCCTTTTCAAATATCTTGCTAATAGCTAAATTTCCTTTCTCTTCTTCGATAATAGCAATAAACAATGCATCCCAAATTACATCACCAATCTCATCTCTTATCTCATCTTTATCTCCTTTTTTAATAGCCTCTGTTAATTCTCTAACCTCGTCTTTTAGCCTTTCAATATGCTCCTTTGTAATAACTTCTCTAGCCCATGGGCATTCTCTTCTTGACTTCTTTAATGCTTCAACCAATTCATCAAATTCTTTCATTATACATCATCCGCATTATTTGTTACCCATCCAGACTAGTTTCTTATTAAAAGAGCCTCTCTCCTCAGCCTTTGCTCTTCTTCTATTTTCCAGTTCTTCAGGAGTTATATTATTAATCCTAGCAATAGCATAAACAACCTCTAGAATATCCACTAATTCCTCTGTATTTTTATCAAATGCAAATTCTTTTGCCTCTTCTACTAGTTTTTTTGTCAAAAGCTCATAATACTCAGAATCACTAGCCTCTTTTATCATAGGATTTTCTCCTTTCTGCCTTATTATTTCAGGAATTTTGTCTCTTATAAGCTTCATAAAAGCAACTAAATATGGTCTTTTTATAAATATTTGCAAGCTAGGGCATTTAACGTACAATATATGTGTTACATGAATTAAGCCGCAACGAATGAGGGCTTTTGATGCCGATTTTGATTTACTTCTCATATTATTTTAGTGGAAGAGCTATCTTTTTAGAATAAAAAATTAACAAAAGTATATTAAAATTGATTTTCTTTAGATAAGTCTTTTTCATCATGCCATAACAGCCATAACCTTCCAATTTCCTCTATGCCCTTTTCTTCAATTGGTAATCCTAAATAGCCGATCAAAGCATTGTGATATGCCGTAATATCTCTAACCAATTCCGTAGGCCTTGCTGCTAAAGCCTTTTCTCCTGCGAGTGTCAATCCATTAAGTAGATCCTCGAATTGAGGAGAGTAGCGATTCTTCATATTTTTCAGATGATCACAGCAATCATCGATAGCTTCCCATCTCCTAGATAATTCCTTAAATTTATGCCCAAGATTTTGTGGTAAGTCTTCCAGAGGTATATTATAGTTGGTTATTGAAGAAACATATAATTCACAATTATTTCCAAAACCATGTTCACTTGTATAATCATTTTCATCATATGTTTTAAATCCGAGACGTCCTTTTAGAATTTGTTCTTCAGTTCTTAAAGAACCTAAACGATCTTTAGCATCTATCCTCATTACTGTGCTTAATCCTTTTTCTAACTTATGGCTAAGTGAGTTATAACAGAGTCTTACAGATACATCTCCATTCCTAGGAGAATCCCATAAATTCCAAAGTAATTTATGGGTTTTATATAACTCTGGATCTGATTCACTAGCAAATCTCAAATAAAGGTTCCCTAATTCTCTTAATTTTTCTGGATGGGTTACCATTGTTATTTCCCTCTGCAATAGATTTTGACTATTATTTGATGTTTAGTCTCTACCATATAGTAGTTAAGAACATTAATCTTATACTTAAATATTCTCATTAAAATTTTTAATAAAAAGAAAGATTTATATATAAATAAGACAAAATAATAAATAAAAATGAATTTAGACGTAAAAAACAGGAAAATTTTGTACGAACTTGACCTTAATGCCAGGCAGTCAAATGCGAAAATTGGCAGAAAAGTAAGACTTTCCCCCGAAGTTGTCTTCCACAGAATCAAAAATCTGGAGAAAAAGGGGATTATAGAATATTATTATGCCCTTATTGACCCCTCAAAATTTGGATATAAGGCATATAGGGTCTATTTCAAAACTCAGGATCTAAGCCTTGAAAAGGAAAAAGAGATGATAGATTGGCTGATAAAAAACAAAAAAACTTGGTGGGTTTTGAGCATAGAGGGTAAGTGGGACAAAGACGTGATGCTCTGGGTAAAAGATGACTATGAGTTTGAGGAGATGTGGCTGGAATTTTCTCAAAAGTTTAGAAGACATATAGACGAAAAATTAATCCAGATTTATACTCACTTACTCCATTTTCACAGACCATATTTAATCAACAAAGCCAAAGATGAGGAAGAGCAGCAAGTAATCTTCTCTAGAGAAAGGGTTAAAATTGATGATGTTGATTTGCAAATTCTGAAAGGATTAGCTACTAATGCCAGACAGCCATTAACCAAACTTTCTGAAAAAATAAATTTGTCCCCAAAAAATATAGCATACAGGATACGTGCATTAATGAAGAAAAAAGTCATCATAAGTTTCCGTGCTAAAATAAACTTAGAAAAAATAAATTTCAGATATTATAAGATTGAAGTTAACCTAAACAGTTATGCTAATATCAAGAAATTGTATACCTTTGCAAGGTTTCACCCCTACATTACTTACATAAATCAAGTTATAGGTTTGGCCGATTTTGATGCTGATATAGAAGTTCCGTCAGAGCAGGATTTAGTTAAAATATTTGATGAAATTAGAAAAGAATTTGCCGATGATATTAGAGATTTTAGTTACTTTACCATTCGCAAAGTCCATAAGATTTCCTATATTCCAGAAATATAAAAAGTTTTATGTCTACGTATAATATTAAATATTATCCAAAAATTCTTCCACGATTCTCTTTAGAGAAAAAATATCAAGCGACACTCACAACTAAATCCTCAATCACATTGCATTATCAGTCGCAACCCAATATAGCCAGAAAACCGAAAGGTTTATATATGTTTAAACATAAACATACGTTTATGGTAGTAAAAACTATAACTATTACAGAAGAAGCATACAAAGCTTTAGCTAGTGAGAAGAATCCTGATGAGAGCTTTTCACAGGTAATCTTAAGAACACATAAGAAGAAAGGAAATGTTGAGGATATTATGAGGTTTGCTGGTGCTTGGAGTGACATGAGTGACAAAACTGCTGAAAAAATAAAAAAACATATAGAAAAAATAGATAAAGATTCAATGAAAAAAATTGCACATAAGGTTAGAGGCATTTAAATGATATGTTTGGATAGTGACTTCATAGTTGATTTGCTAAGACAAAAGCAGAATGCCCTATTGAAGCTTCAATCTTTAAAAGGGGAGACAGTGGTTTCAACAGAAGTAAATTATTTTGAAGTTTTATATGGAGTATTCATTAAGAAGCAAGTGTCCCAAAAAGAGTTAGACTTAGTGCAAGAATTTTTCAGCTCTCTCGTAAATATGAGCCTTAATCATTCTAGTGCGTACAATGCAGCAGAAATAGCGACTAATCTAGAGAAGGAAGGATTAACAATAGGGTTCAACGACAGCTTAATAGCTGGAATATGCCTTTCAAATAACTGCGCTTTACTTACCAAAAATATAAAGCATTTCTCAAGAATCAAGGGCTTAAAAGTTGAAACTTACTGACAATAACATCACAAGATTTAAATACAAGAGCTAAAATCAATAGTAGTATGGCAAGAGTTGGTTATCTTCATATCAAGTATTAGTTCTGATTTAATTAGTTCTAACTCTAAAAATATAATGGATATTAAATACATAGGTAGTACTATTTCTATGCATCATCATTGCTAGATTCTCATTGTTTTAATTTTAAACTTAAATTACTTTTATTTGTATTATTTCCAATATTAAAAATACTATCAAAATAAAGCCAAAATGGCAGCAGTAGTTTAGTGGTAGAATAAGCGGCTGTGGAGTTAGTTAGCTTGAGCTATAAGCTTTCCTGCAGTTTCCGCTTGGCACGAGTTCGATTCTCGTCTGCTGCTCTTAAATAAAAGCTGGCTGGCTATAAGCGCGGAGGAATAAAAATGATAACAGATAATAGCATAGGAGGAGAAGCACAAACAAGTGCTGGTTACATTCACAGCACCAGAACGAAAATTGCAGATAGTTACTGATGGTTTACCTCTGGGAATAGCCCCAAAAATGTACATAGGTCTTGGATATAATCCAGATCTCGCAACCATGGGAGAGCGGCTTGACATGCTTGATCTCTTTTATTGGATGCAAATTGTAACTCCGCCACAAAACTGGATGATATGGGATGCATCAAGTTACTTTGTTGTAAACAGAATTCCGGAAAAACTGCTAAGAAGTCTTGGTGTAAAATCATGTCCAGCTCAAATACTAGATATGATTGTTAGTGAATTGTATCTTCCAAAACGCAAGGAATTACTTGATAATATAGTAGCTCGGCAGTCATTCCTTAGACAATTTGCAAAATTGTATGGACTAAATCAACAAGTAATTTGGGATGCAGCAACAGTAATGGTAACAGATAAGTCATTTGGATACGCTTTAGGGGCTGCGCTAGATACAGTAAATAGACTTTCAGTTGAACAGCCAGATTTGCTTGCTAATATCTATCCCAGAAATGCGAATGCTGTAAGTAAGCTGTATTTGCCTTTAGAAATGGCAGAAGCATTGTATTTGCTAGGACAAGGGATAGGAACTAAGATAGGTCCAGAGACTGAAGTATTCTTTGATGCGGCAATTTTAGCCTTGATGCAAGATGCTCAACGAGCACCCTACACTACTGTGAGATTCCCTGCTGGACCCAGAAGAACTCCCTATGTTAGTGATAGAAATGTTCTGTGGACTACCTCTCCTGATACATGGGTAGAGGATTTACTGGGATCTGATACAGAATACAAAGCATATGTAGAAAGATATACTTCTCCATTTAGAAAAGCAGAATCACTTGAAAATTGTGTTAAAACACTACGGGATATACTTGCAGGAGGTGCTCCATGAAACGCTACAAAACTATAGGCATACTTGGAGGCATGGGTCCTACAGCTACATCTGATATTTATGATAGAATTATCTCTATATTTCAGCAGAGATTTAACGCCAAATATGATAGTGATTTCCCAGAAATGATAATTATTAGCTTGCCAATTCCTGATGTTGTTGAAAATATAGAAAATGAGCAATTAACCATTAAAATGCTAATTGATGCTATTAAACGCTTACAAATAGCAGGATCCTCTTTTATAGCTATACCTTGCAATACTGCACATATTTACTTAAAACAGATTCGTGAAGCAGTAACTATACCAGTGCTAAGTATTATGGAAGAAGCTGCGCAAGTTTGCATTGAGAAGAATCTAGCGAATGTGGGTTTAATTTCCACACGATTTACAAGGGATAGAAAATTGTTTGATAGGGACCTAAAAAAGACTGGAATAAACTGCATTGCGTTAAATGATGCAAGACAATTAAAAGCTACTCAATTGATAATGGATATCTTGCAGGGAAATCTGACGCAATCAAATAAAGACATACTCTTTGATTTGTTGCAGAATCTGAAAAATAAGAAAGCCGAAGCAGTTATATTGGGTTGTACTGAATTCCCACTATTAATTAAGCAAGCAGATGCCCCATTGCCATTAATAGATACTACACAAATACTTGCAGAAGCTTGTGTTAGGGAGGTAATAAAATGATTGAAGAAAGAGTATCATTTACAAAATTAGCTTGGATGTATTTTACTGAATGGATAAATCCAAGTGAAGGAGAATACACACGTCCAGGCCCAAGTGGACTTGGTTGTTGGTATATTGGTCCTGCATTAAGAATTAGAGTTCAAAGAAGGTTAAGTGGTTATTACTTGCAAAAACCTAATAATCCAACTTGTATTGATTATCAGCTTTAATAAGCATAAAGTAATATAAAATGAAATCAAAATGTATATAAACAACGATAATTAGCTAACTATGAGGCAAAAATGGAACTCAGCACTCCAAAAGGAACAAGGGATATAGCTCCTGAAAGAGCAATTGCAAGGCAAAGGGTTTTAGATACTTTGAAGACTGTTTTTGAGTTGTATGGTTTCTCGCCATTAGAAACACCTGTTATTGAACGTTATGACATTTTGGCATCTAAATATGCTGGTGGTGCAGAAATATTGAAAGAGACTTTCAAACTAACAGATCAAGGAAACAGAAAACTTGGCTTAAGGTATGACTTAACAGTTCCATTATGCAGATTTATAGGCATGAATCCAAACATGAAAATGCCTTTCAAAAGATACCAGATAGCAAATGTCCTAAGAGACGGTCCTATGAAAAAAGGGAGGTATAGGGAATTCTGGCAGTGTGACATTGATACCATTGGTGTAAAAGATATGACAGCAGATGCAGAAGTTATTTCAATTGTACAAGATGTTTTCAAAAAATTTGATATCGATATTTCTATTAAAATTAGCAATAGAAAAATCCTAAATGGCATTCTTAGAACTGCAGGTGTAAAAAACAGCTTAATGGAAACAGTAATCCTTTCAATAGACAAGCTGGAAAAATTTGGCATTGAAGAGGTTAGAAAAGAGCTAAAGCAGAAACGCATAAAAGAAAATATTATTGAAAAAATTGAGGAAATGATAAATATAAAAGGAACAAATGCAGAGAAAATAACTAGACTTAGTACTTGCATCAACGATAAAGAAGGCATTGAAGGCTTGCAAGAAATAAAATCACTTTTCAGCTATCTTACAGATGCTTCTAATGTAGTTCTTGACCAATCATTAGCACGTGGCTTAGCTTATTACACAGGAACAGTTTTTGAAGTCTTTCTGCTTGGAAATGATATTAAATCAGCAGTTGCAGGTGGCGGGAGATATGATAAAATGATTCAAAGCTTTCTTGGCTCTAAACAGGAATTTCCTGCAGTTGGCATTTCTTTTGGCTTAGATGTTATAATAGATGCCTTGAATATTGAGGAAAAACAGAAAACAGTAACAAGATTATTTATTATCCCAATAGGCAATAGAATAGAATCAATGAAAATAGCCAAAGAATTCAGAAACATGGGCATTAAAACAGACATAGACTTGATAGGCAGAGGTGTAAGCAAGAATCTAGAATATGCAAATACACTAGGCATTCCATTTGTCGCTTTTATCGGAGAAGATGAGATTAAGCAGAATAAAGTAAAGATCAAGGATATGAAAACCGGTGAGGAGAAGCTTGTATCTGTGCAAGAGGCTGTAAAGATTGTTTCTTAGCCTTTTAGCACTTATAAACATATTATCCTACTTTTAGCTTATTTTTATATAATCCTTAAAACCCTTAAGGCAAACCTATTTATATTCAAATATCCATATATACCTAAGTTGAGTATGATTAAAGGAGGTGGTTGAGTGAGGGGAAAGGAGGGATTAAAATGTATGTAGGGGATGTGATGCATGCATGCACAATACTTAGTGCAGACATGTTTGTTTCTGAGGCTGCAAAGCTAATGGATGAGCATTTGACAAGTTCAGTTCTTGTAAGGGAAGACGGCATTGTAAGAGGGATTGTAACTGAAAGAGACATATTAAGAAAGATTGTTGCCAAAGGCAAGAATCCAGACCATACAAGAGTGTCTGAAATAATGAATACACCCTTAATAACAATAGATGAAAACTCAACTCTCTATGAAGCAAGCGAGCTAATGGACAGACATAATATAAGAAGATTAGTAGTTACAAACTCTGATAAGATAGTTGGCATAGTAAATACGACAATAGTTTCCAGAAATTTAAGATACATAACAGCAAGGGAAAAATTGTTTATAAGACCTGAATATACTTTGACTGAATGGGGCTATTGATAAAGATTAATTACTCCTTTATCATTCAATTGAGAGTCATATAAGAATAAAATTCGGTGTTGCAAGTCGCTAGCACTCATTCTTAGTCTTTTTGAATGCCATTCTTTTTGATATATCTCAGCTTCCATTAACCTTCTATCCCCAATTAGGAATAAAGATAAAAATTTTCTAAATTCAAAAAGATAATCAAACATATATTTTGGTTCAGTTGCTGGCGGAATTTGAAGATGAGCTAAAACTATAGACTCAAAATTCGGCAAATTTCCTTGGTCATCTGCAAAATGATTAACATATTGTATAGAATCTATCTTTCTCTTCCTTACTTCCCTCATAATTGGATTTGCTAGATTTAAATCACTCTTGCCGAGAAAGATTTTCGCAGAATAAGACCAATTTTCCCCTATAACAATTGCTCCTGTTGGAAATTCTGGTAACCTTACTAAATCTTCTCTGTGATTTACATAACCTGAAATAATTAATTCTTTACAATCTCCTTCTAATCTCTCACTCTTTATATCTCCCAATGTAGCTTCTATCATCTTAAGTCAACTCCACCACTTTCTCATCAATTAAAAAGCTTTTCTCACTTTGTGACACAATTCCATTTGCTCTGTCTACTAAAGGCGGATAACCTTTAATAATATTTGCCTGCTGTAATTGTTTTAGTGCATAATTTACGTGTGCTTTAGAAAATTTCTTAAACAGCCATCTTGTCGTAAATGGCAGTTCTTTATATTTTTCTATTTCTTTAAGCACATCTCTAACCATTCCAGTCCTAACAGACTTAGACTGCAAAAGTGAAAATACAGTAGCATTACCCTTTTCCACTACAATTCCAGCTCCTGTTGATGCAAAAGGCTCAATCGCAATTATCATTCCTTTTTCCAGTTTTTGCTTATTAGTATTAGCGCAGTTTGGTATATTCGGGACAACATGCACATTATAAATCCCTAAGCCGTGACCTGATAAATTGCGAACAGGCTTATAACCATAACTAACAATCACTTCTTCAATTATTTTTCCTATTTCACCAATCTCTATGCCTATCTGCAATACTTTAGTCACTTCTCTAAGAGCCTCTTCAGAAGCTTTAACTAAATCTGAATATTTGCCAGATAAATCAACAGTCAAGGCATTATCTGTTACACAGCCATTAACATGAGCACCAATATCAAGACTAGCAACTTGATCCTCAAGTATTGTATTATCATCATCCTCAGGACAAAAATGTGCAGCAACCTCATTCAAAGATATCTGTGCAGGAAATGCAATCTCAGCTCCAAGTTCTACTATTTTAGCCTCTATTTTATCAAGAACTTCAAGCATAGATGCTCCTTTTTTAATCAAAGATTTGCCGTATTGCAGAGCTTCTGCAGAGATTTTGCCTGAGTGTTTCCAGTCTTCTGTTTGTTGATCTGTAAGCATATTAGTGCACAATTCAGAAAGAGATTATAAATATTGTGGCTATGGAATAGCAGGTAGCATAAGCTTTAAATAGTCTTTTTTATTTTGCCGTTTAATGAGAATTGTATCTCTAAAAGATATCTCAAGTAAAACTATTTGTGACCCAAGGCCAGAAGATTTACCTGAAATTATGGATTATTTAAGTAAGGTTCATCCATTGCATGATAGATATACCGTTGCTCAAGCAAGAGTAATCTGGCGGCAAACTATGATGTATATGGGCGCAATCTATAGACTACTGGAAGATAATATCTCTGATATGAAAATTCTGGATCTAGGATGCGGTTCAACAGGTAATTCATTTGATGCTACTAATGTTGATGCACTACGCTATCAACCTTGGCTTTCCAGATTTCTTCACAAGAGTAATGCTCCTGTTACAGGAATAGATGTAGGAGACTTAGTATATGAAGAATTTGAACATTACACTATTGATTTGCTGCAACCGAATTCTCTTGATATATTTCCAGATAGGTCAATAGACCTTGCATTAGCAATGAAATTATTTAGTTCACCTGAATTAGGACGCAGAATAATGTGTAAAGTTGATTTAGAGGGCTCTCAAGAAGCGGCCCAACGCCTTAAAAGTGTTCTTCTTCCACAATTAAAGAGAGTACTGGTCTGCAATGGAACACTGGTTCACTATGATTGGTGGGACTATTAAAAATTTTGAGCGGGTTATAAATATTATGCTCAATGCTCTACAATTACTCTTTTCTTTTTAACAGCCCTATTCATTGCTTCAGCAATAAGCGATTTTTCTAACTCAATTATTCTCTGAGTAATTTGATTTTTAACATTTAGGGTATATAGTTTTGTTTTACCAAAGCTTCTTGTTACTCTGACAATGCCATATTTCTCTATCTCTTTCCAATAATTGAATAAAGATGCCCTGGATATTTCTGCACCTTTAGAAATATCAGACTTGCTGAAGTCCATACCTTTGTTTTCTAACAGAAAATCTATAATCCTAAATAAGGGCATATCACCAGTTAGACTTAATAATAATGATTTTTCTTCCATAGTGTTGCTGATATAGCAAAGTATATAAATGTTACTGTTCAGAGTCTATTTTGGTGGACTTTTATATGTGGACTGATGAACAAATCAAGGGCAAAATACTATATAAATTAACACGAAAAGGAAAGTTTGAGCATAGTCATACAGCCTTAGATAATCTACAGAAAGGTTTCCCTTCTGACTTAAGAGGAACAGCTAAAGATATGTCTCAAGAATTAATAAAAGAAGGAATTTTGCATTTGAAAAACACAAGTTACGGAAATCAAGTTTCTATTAATTTAGATAAAAAAGACAGTATAATGGAATATATTGACGAGTTTTTGAGGATGGAGTGATAATCTAATTTAAAAATTGTAAGAAACTTTAAATAAGCCTATGAATTCTTTCAAAATATGGAAAATCCGCTTACACTGGAAGAAAAAGTAGCAGTTCCAAGACTTATAGGACATGATCTAGTCAGTCATTATGAAGATGCTTTTGCTGTTTTAGCAGGAGTTAAAAAACTGAGTCCAGAAGTCCTCTATGCAAAAAATAGGCATGTTCGAATGACATTAGCTGCGATAACTATTTTAACAACGTACACAGATGATTGTTATTTTGGTAGTGTACGGAGTGTAGAATTAACTAGCCCTACTATTCCTAGACTATTTGATGGGAACAGTAAAGTAGAATGGTTTAATCAGATTAAAAGCGATTTTATTGGATCATACCCTATTCTCTATGCAGCTTTATACAATTTGATTAAAAATGGATTTAGAGCAATGGACGGCAAAGGAGTAATTAGAGTGTCAATTGATTCATTTGATAAGCCATCTGGAGATAATTTATATGGCCGTCCATATGGAAGTTTAGTTTATGTACCTAACTGGGTTAGCTCTTCCTATACTAGGTTTGATGTTCATGATACTGGGCACGGATTCCCCAAAGATATTCCTTTAGAACAAAATTTGGCTCTAGGTGTTTCTGGCTTTAGAGGTGGCACTGGTTTCGGATTGCATTTCGTATCATTAGCTTGCAAATTTCTGAGAGCTCCTCTAGGAATTGTTTCACAACCAGGAAATACTCATGTTACAATATATCACCCCACAAATTTAAAGAAATAATTTATTTCACCCTAACAGTCTCCAGATTCCTGGGAGCAACAGTCTCTATATTATACTGCTTGTGTATTCCTGATGCCAAGTCTAAGCATCTGCTTGATTCTCCGTGATTAACTATTACCTTCTTAGGCCTTGGGGTGCATTTATAGATAAAGTTCATCAGCTCTTTCCTGTTAGAATGTCCAGATAATCCTTCTAATGAGTGCACTTCCATATTAATCTTTAACATCCCTGGATTAATGCTGTTGCCCATTGTAAATTCTCTTTCTCCTCTCAGGATTCTTCTACCTAAGCTGCCCTCACCTTGATAATTTACAAATATCAATGAATTTCTGTGATTATCAGCAAAATGCTTTAAGTATTCTACTGAGGGCCCTCCAACAAGCATTCCAGATGTAGCAAGTATCACACATGGACCTTCTTCCTCAACAACCTGCATCCTCTCTTTCTGGCTTCCAACTCTCTTAAAGATATCAGATAAAAATGGATTAGTGTCTTTATGAAAAATCATTTTCCTGACAATAGAGTTCATATACTCTGGATATGCTGTGTGTATTGCAGTTACATCCCACACCATACCATCAATATAAACTGGTATTTTTTCTAGTTGCCCTGTCCTGACAAGAAACTCTATAATTAGCATTATCTCTTGTGACCTACCAACCCCTAACACAGGAATCAGTATTTTCCCTCTTCTCGCAACAGTTTTCTTTATTATTTCAATTAGCATATCCTCATTTTCTTTTCTTGAAGAGCCAACATTATCCTTGCCACCATAAGTGCTTTCTAACATCAAGGTTTCCAGTCTTGGAAATTCCGTAATAGCAGGATCAATCAGCCTTGTTTTTGCATATTTCATATCTCCAGTATAGAGGAAATTATGCAAACCATTGCCTATATGCAAATGCACCATTGAAGAGCCAATGATATGCCCTGCATTATACAATGTCATTCTTACATCAGGGGTTATGTCAGTAACTTCACCCCAATCAAGGCAAATTGTATGCTTTACCATCTCTTTCACATCATCTGTAGTAAAAATAGGCTCTTTACCCTCTGACATCATTATCTTAATATAATCTAAGAGCAGTAATGCAGAAATATCTCTAGTTGGAGCAGTGCAATAAACTGGTCCTCTATAGCCATACTTAAACAAGTAAGGAACAAAACCAACATGATCTACATGCGAATGAGATAATATTACAGCATCAAGCTCTTTAATATCAAACTCAGGAACCTCTAGATGAGGATACATTGTTTCATCAGTCACAGCAACATTTATACCACAGTCAAGTAAAATCCTGGATTCAGGTGTTTGTAAGAAAACACAGCTTCTTCCAACTTGTCTGCCGCCTCCCAGCATAGTTACCCTAATCCATTCCTCTTTTTTTTTGCCTCTTAGCCAACCATCGTAAACCCTGTGCCCAACTTTATCGAGAAATTTTCTTCTATAATCACTGTTCAAGTAAAGAACAGCTCTAATATTCTCAATTATCTTTGACTTAATCGCAGGCATTCTCCTTATTAATGGCACCCAATATGTTTTTTGTTTTATTTCCCTTAGCAGTAATCCTTGCTTGCCTATGGCTAAGCCAGGTTTTTCAGCCTCAATTATAACCCTGCTTCTCATTGGATCAAATATTATATTGTCAACACCTGCCTCCTTAGGCATCATATCTTCTATTATCCTCTTAGCTTTATCTTGGTCTATTGTTATTGAAGGGTCTGGCCTTAGCTCAACCCTTTTCTTTATAGCATCAACTATCTTTTTAATGGTGCCATTATTGTTAAAGTAGAAATCCATATCCTTTGTATAAAGGACTATGTTAGCACCTTCAAAATTAGCCTCACTAATCTTCCCTTCTGGAATGTGCTTCAAAACTTCTTTAATTATGTCTGACATATTACTCTTTCTCTAGAATTTTTGTTTTCTGTAAAATTCTTGTATTCAAAAAACATCCATTGCAAAATAATTTTTTATTATAATTTTAATTTCTATCTCTAATTATTTCTTTATTAATTTTATTTGCACTACGGTTGCGAACACGCAACATACCTGTCCGCTAGTGCACTTTACAGCTATGATATCGTGACTTTGTCCCGGAACCACTCATTACATTCGTGGTAAGCGGACCTTTGTGCAGCCTCGCATTTCGAGGCTCGTAATGCTAATAATCTTTATTTTAACATCAAATATATGCTATACAATTTCATAATTTATGGTAAGAATAATATTTATGCTTCAATCTTCAACTTTAATTCCTTTGAAATAGGCTTTTTAATGCCTTCTTTAGTTATTGTTACAACCTCAATTCCATCACCACTAGCAATATCCCTCTGCATTGCAGCATTTATGCATTTCACTGCAAGTTTTACCCCTTCATCAACTGCCATATCCTTCTTAAATACAGTTTCTAACAACCCATAAGCAAAAACAGCTCCACTGCCTGATGCAATATAGTCATCACATTCCATTACAGAGCCATCTGCATACAAGTCATACAAATAAAATCCCTTGCTATCTTTGCCTCCAAGAACAAAATGCGAAATTCCTGGTATTAAGCTGAATTTCCTTATATTTGCATAAACAAGCCTTCCTATAAGATTAGCTGCCTCTTTTACTGTTACATCTCTTCCTGATCTTATCTTTTTTAGCCTTAACTCAGATTGAGCTAGCTTTACTAGTAACTGCGAATCAGAAACTGTCCCTGCCATAGTCAAGGCAATGTTATCTGTAACTTTCTGTATCTTTTCTGTTTTCTTACCTACTATTAAATAGCCAGCTGTAGCCCTCATATCTGCCGCAAGTACAATTCCTTCCTTACAGACTAAGCCAACAGTTGTAGTGCCTGTCTCCATCACATTTTCATTCTTCATTTCAATCCCAAAAATTCCTCGTCAACATCACCCATTATCTTATCAATAAGAACTATCAATTTATTTATTGTAAAACATATGATGTTTATAAAGGTTTCGGATTGAAATATGAAGATTTAGATTCTCATGAATCTAATGGCTCTAAAGGTTTACTATTTACTATCTCTTCTAATGTTAGAGATCTACCACCATATTCACCTAGAAGCTGTCTTAATAAAGTTTCTCTATATCTTTTAATTCTTTGATCAATCACTGTCCCATAATCAAGTATTTTTCTTTCTTCAACTACAATTAAATCCAATCCACTAGTATATAGATCATGATTTGCATTTTCTTCTGCTTCAACACCTACTCTTAAAGCTTCACGCAAGCTAATATTAAGAGGTGATTTGTAACCACCCAATTTTGGAATTAATACACTGTATGCCAAATCAATGCCCGTTCCCATAGCTGTGTAACTTACCACAGGTCTTACTTCTCCATTTGAGATACCTTGATACAACTCTAATTTTCCGTTAAAATTTGTGGCAAACAAGCAATATATTTCACAATTTCCATCTAAAAATTCAGACCATGGAAAAAATCCACTCTCGAGTTTATTGCGTATCATATCTCTTAATAATTGTGGGTTATCCGTTTTCAAAAGTGTAAAATTTTTCATAAAGTACTCTCCTGTATCATGTCCACAAATAGCCTTCTCATGAAACTGAGTGATAGCAAGAGCATAATCCCTTGTAGAACCCGTGTAAATTTTCTTCATTTCTCCTTTCATTACTGGTGGAGCTAGTTCAATATCTTCAGGAGTTTCACCCCAGTGTTGTCTATCTGCAACTAAAACAATTCCCTTTTCATTTTCCTTATCTGCTTTTATTCCTATAATCGTGGTCATATCCCTAACAAACTCATTTATAGTATTTAAATCTTATGACAAACCACCACTGACTAATAGAAACTGAAAAGGTAGCTTAACAATCTATTGGAGTATAGGAGATTCTTTTTTAAAATCACAACATTTATATACCCAATACGCATTTAAGTACTATTCAGATGATATTTATGGAATTTAGAAAGATAAATATAACACTTCCTGTGCAATTATTTAATAAGGCCAAGCAATTAGTAGATAAAGGTCTTTACTCTAATTTCTCCGATTTGGTAAGAAGCAGCATAAGGAAGGAGCTTAAAGAAGAACAAAAGCTAGTAGAAGAAAAGAGCGAATGGAGAATATTGGTAGAGTCTATTAGAAATGATTTAAAAAAGTCAGAATTGGCAAAGTTATCTGAGCAAGAAATAATAAAAAGACTTAGGCGTACTAGGAACAAGATATGGGAAGAAGAGTATGGATAAAAAGCAGATTATTGTTCTTGATAGTAATGAGATAATTCTTGGCTTAGAAGCTGCTAAACCTTCTTCTCAAGGCTTAATTGATAATTTAGATGAATTAAGTAATTTACATGACTTTAAAATTAGTAATCATATATTCCAGGAAATAATCAGGAATTTATCTCAGGATACAAAAGAGAAATTTAAAAAACTTCTGAGTTTAGGAATAATTAAAATTGAGGAATCAAAAATAAATAAATCTTTGATAAATAAATATAAAAATCTTGGTCTTAAAAAAGGTGATATATTAGTCGCAGCATATACAGAATTGGTTAAGGCTGGTTTTCTAGTATCAGAAAATAGACATTTCTTAGAAGAACTTAAAACTAGGACATTTAAAATAATTAATGCTAAACAATTTATTAAAGAAATAACAAAATTCAAATATTAAAAATGAAAAAATGTACAGAATGTAATGGAAAAATGAAAGAGTTAAAAGATAAAACTCCAGAAGGAGTAGAATACACATATTTCAAATGTGAAAAATGTGGAGAAGAGGTATTAGATATGAAGCAGTTGCATAATGTTGCGGAGAAATATAGGGAAATGAAAAATACCATGCAAAAGTGTCTATAATAAAGCCTCATATTTTCTTACCACTTCTGGATAATGTTCTCTAAAAGGTCCTAGAGGAGAATTTTTATATCTAATTGCTAACATACCACCTAATGTTACATCATGCCTTAAAATAGATTGTTGGTATGTTCTCCAAGTTATTCTTTGTAAAATTTCTTTTCTTTTCCACCTAAATGTACCTTTTGAATCTGTTAATACTCCTATAGCCTCATCTAAAGCCATTTTACTATGGTTTTTTCCATTCCAATAGTCTTTAGGAACTCTTCTAAAGTGATATCTGCTAAAGCCTAACTCTGGAAATGTTTGTATAATTGCTTCTTCAAATGAGTTGTTAAAACAGGCTAAAGCTCCCTGAATTGCTGCATCATAGGGTATTATGTGCGAAATAAATCTTTTATAATTCATCCATTTATTAATGTGTTTTAATTTAAATCTATATCTACCATTTAGATTAGTATAAACTGAAACAAGCTCTCTTATAGCCTCTTTAGCTATATTCATATTTTTCCTTCCATTTTTATCTATAAACACATGTATATTATGCCTAAAATAATATGGTTTTAATTGAGGATATAATTCAAGTAGAATGTCATAAACGCTATCAAATCCTCCTCTTAAACTTCTTAATCCAGCACTATCAAAAGTTTCTTTAGAAAATTTATGAACTAAAGTTTCTAAATCCCATCCTAAATATTCTTCTATTCTATATTTTGCTAAAATTAATTTATTAATCCTACCTTGAAATCCTTTGAATAAGTTTGAAGGAAAAGCTCTTCTACGATGCCTTTTATCTATAATTTGTTCATAGAGATTTATTAAATGCTCCTTTGCAAATTTTATATATCTTTCAACAAATTCTTCATCATCTTGTCTATTTGCATTTGTTATTAAATCATTTCTTAGTGCATTAAATACTAATTTTATATTTGATACATAAACATCCTTTTTTAGTATAAATTCCAATAAGTTCGGCATTTTTAAAGTCCTCAGGAAAAATTTCAGAGGCTCAAACCCCCTTTTTATAAAAGCATATGAAGGATAATATTTAAATTTTAAGACCTTTAAACTCATAAATAATTTATGTTTCTAGTAGTAGCTAAATCACCACAACCTTTATATATTATAGCCCTATCAACGAAAACTGAAAATGGTTATCATTGGATTTTCATTTACAAAGTTTAATGTGGAAAGGAAAGGTATAGCAACTGGTAAACTCAACATAAGCAATAATGTTATAATAAAGGATGTTGAGGAAAAGCAGCTAAACCTAGGTGGAAAGGAAAAACAAGATGGATTAATCTTTACCTTTGAATTTTCATCTAACTATGAGCCTAATATTGGCAGTATTGCACTTACTGGGGAAGTAGTTTCAATTGAAGATCCTAAAGTTGTGAAGGATATTGTTAAAGGCTGGAAGAAGGATAAAAAAGTAGACCCAGCATTTATCAAAAATATTATGAACAATGTACTTGCTAAATGCACTGTCCAAGCATTAATTTTAAGTCAGGATATAAACCTTCCATCACCCATACCATTACCACAGGTTACTGAACAGAGTAAGTGAGTTTTACTATTCTAATATATTATAGTCAAAACCTTTATAAACGCTTGTCCTATTAATAGAGCAAAAATTCATAAATGATATAATATAAAATAATGGAAAATATAATAAAATTTGCATTATGGCGCCACTTTCAGTGGCTGTGCGATTGGTCCGCTTTCGGAAATGTAACTTCCTATGAAGCGGACTGACAAGCAGACAAAATGCGAAAAAGTTCAAATAAATAAAATTAAAAAGATTACATTAAAAAATGGCAGACAAACCAGAGCTTAAGCTTAAGGTTGCAGAAGCAATTCAGGATGATGTTAATAAAGGTATAGTTAGGATAGATTCCAATTTTATGAGAGAGTTAGATGCAAGACCAGGTGATATTATAGAGATTGAGGGTGAAAGATTAACTGTTGGCATTGTTGACAGAGCATATCCAGGTGATATTGGGCTTAGTATTATCAGAATGGATGGTATAATAAGAAGAAATGCAAAAACTGGTATAGGAGAAACGGTCAGGGTTGGCAAGGCAGGTATTAAAGAGGCTAAAAAGGTTATAATATCGCCTGCTAAGAAAGGGATTCTGATAAGGGCTTCATCTGAAATATTTAAGCAAGGCCTGCTGGGCAGAGCTGTTGTTAAAGGTGATATAGTTTCTTTAGGTGGCACAAAGAGAAGAAGAAATGCAATGTCTCATAGCCAATTCTTTGAAGATGTCTTTGGTATGATAGATGACAATTTAATGGGCTTTGGCTTAGGAGACTTAAAGTTTATTGTAGTTGATTGCCAGCCAAAACAACCAGTTATTATCACAGAGCTTACAGAAGTTGTCTTTAACCCAGAGGCAGTTGAAATTCCAGAGGAAAAGGTTCTGGAAGTAACATATGAAGATATAGGTGGCTTATCTGAAGAGATTAAAAAGATTAGAGAAATGGTAGAATTGCCACTAAAGCACCCAGAGATTTTTGAAAGATTGGGTATAGAGCCTCCAAAAGGTGTTTTGCTGCATGGTCCTCCTGGTTGTGGTAAGACATTACTTGCAAAGGCAGTTGCAAATGAAACAAATTCTAATTTCCTATTAATCAATGGCCCTGAATTAATGAGTAAGTATTATGGTCAGTCAGAAGCTAATATTAGGAAGAAGTTTGAAGAGGCAGAAAAAAATGCTCCCTCAATTGTCTTTATTGACGAAATAGATGCAATTGCTCCAAAGAGAGAAGAGGTTCATGGAGAGGTTGAAAGACGAGTTGTTGCTCAGCTACTTGCCATGATGGATGGCTTAAAGAGCAGAGGCAAAGTTGTTGTTATCGCAGCAACCAATATTCCAAATGTTTTAGATCCTGCACTTAGAAGACCAGGAAGATTTGACAGAGAGATAGAAATTGGAGTTCCAGATAAGGAAGGCAGACTTAACATTCTTAAGATTCATACAAGAAACATGCCGCTAGGTGAGAAAAATAAACTTTACGGGGAGAAGGAAAAAGAAAAGATTCTGAAAGAATTAGCAGCTATTACTCATGGCTTTGTTGGAGCAGACCTTTCATCTTTAGCAAAAGAAGCTGCAATGGTTGTTTTAAGAAGAGTCCTTCCTGACATGAAACTAGAAGAAGAGGAGCCTATATCAAAAGAGATTCTTGAAAAAATGGTGATAACTAAGAAGGATTTAAGAGATGCATTAAAAGTTGTAAGGCCATCTGCAATGCGGGAAGTGCTTGTTGAAATTCCAAATATTAAATGGGAAGATATAGGCGGTTTAGAAGATGTTAAGCAGCAGTTACTGGAAGCAGTTGAATGGCCGCTCAAGAATCCAGACAGCTTTAGGAGATTAGGTGTAAGGCCTCCAAGAGGTATTTTGCTTTATGGTGCTCCTGGAACAGGTAAAACATTACTTGCAAAGGCAGTTGCAAATGAAAGTGAAGCTAACTTTATCCTAGTTAAAGGTCCAGAGATGCTTAGCAAATGGGTTGGCGAGAGTGAAAGAGGCATAAGAAAGATATTTAGCAAAGCAAGGCAAGTAGCTCCTTGCATTATATTCTTTGACGAGATTGATTCAGTAGCCCCAAGAAGAGGCTTGTCTGCTGATAGCCATGTAACTGAAAGAGTTGTTAATCAATTATTAACTGAGATGGATGGACTAGAGGAAATTAATGATATAGTTGTAATTGCAGCTACTAACAGGCCAGATATCTTGGATACAGCAATACTAAGGCCAGGAAGATTTGACAGGATAATATTAACACCTGCTCCTGATGAGGAAACTAGATTTGAGATATTTAAAGTACATACTAAAGGAATGCCTATTAGTGTTGAAGAGCAGCCACAAAGAATAAAACTAAAGAAAATGATAGCAGCCAGAACTATAAGTAAAATGCCTGGTGATGAACCTGTTACTGAAATTGAACCTGAAAATGAGGAAAGACCAATCTCTGACAAAGAGGATATAAAAAATAGAGAAGATATTTTAAGGGCGCTTGCAAAGAAAACAGAAGGATATGTCGGAGCAGATATTGAGGCTGTCTGCAGAGAGGCAGCTATAACAGCTCTAAGAGAAGATATGAAATCAAAAGAGGTCACAATGAAACATTTTGAGGAAGCTTTTAAAAGAGTCTCACCTTCTGTAACAAAAGAGATTGAAAAAGCCTATGAGGAAATGAAAGAAGCCTTTAGCTCAGCCAGAGCCAAGCAAATGCAGGAAGAAAAGCCTACTTATATGGGTTGACTAAGAAAAGGCACAAGATTTATATATAATATTTCTATTTTGCTTTGAATATGGTAGAAGAGGGTCAAATACCACCTTTAATCAGAGCATTATTTTTTGAATATGGAGAAAGATATAGTCAACTTATTAAAAAATTTCCTGAATTAACCAGATACACAGTTGTTAAATTATTGACTGATGAAGAAAATCCATTTTCAGATACTTCAAGAGATTATGTAATAGAATGGAGACTTAGAAGACAACATCTACAGCAAAGCTATGAAACTTTAAGACAAATAGCTAAGGATATTACTCCATTAGCAAGTCAGTATAAACCAGAGCTTTTGCAAGATGCCAATGCAACACTAGAAAAGATAGTTGATGTTTTAATAGTATATCCTTAATTCTCTTTAAGCAGACACAAATCTTTATATACCTTCTTCTCTAAATTTCTTTTATTATGGAACCAAAACCAGGAGATAAAGTAAAAATAGAAACCAAAGACGAAGTTATAGAAGGCATTTTAATGCCAAGAGCAGAGTATTTAGATGAAAACACTATTATTTTAAAGCTAAATTCTGGCTATAATCTTGGTTTGAATAGAGCCGAAATTAAACATATACAAATTATAGAAAGCTCAGAACTTATAAAAGAAGAAATAAGAAAATCTATTGAACATAACCAAAAACTACCAACAATTTCTATATTACACACTGGCGGTACTATAGCTTCTAAAGTTGATTATAGAACTGGAGCAGTGTTCTCTTCATTTACACCTGAAGACTTAATTGAACAATTTCCAGAGCTAGCCAAGATAGCTAACTTTAACTCAGAATTAATTGCAAATATGTGGTCAGATGATTTGAGATTTAAGCATTTTGAAATTATAGCAAAGGCAATTGAAAAAGAAGCAAAAAAAGGTGCTGAAGGCATTATTATAGGCATGGGAACTGATAATCTAGCAGTGGCATCAGCAGCTTTAGCATTTATTGTAGAGCAAACGTCTATTCCTATTATACTAGTAGGTGCACAAAGAAGCTCTGACAGAGGCAGCAGTGATGCTTACATGAACCTAGTATGTGCAGCAGAGTTTATAACAAAATCAGATTTCTCAGGAGTTGCTATCTGCATGCATGAAAAAACAGACGATAATATCTGTGCAATATTTCCAGCAACTAAAACAAGAAAACTGCATACTTCAAGAAGAGATGCTTTCAAAGTAGTTAATGATACAATTATTGCAAGGATTTATTATGATACTAGAAAAATAGAATTTGTCAAACAAGACTATCAAAAAAAGGATACATTAAGAAAACTAATAATAAAACCCTCGATGGAGGAAAAAGTAGGGTTATTAAAAATTCATATCAACATGTTTCCCGAGCAGTTCTTATTCTTTAAAGGCTATAAAGGCTTAGTAATAGAAGGCACTGGCCTAGGTCATACACCTGGACATATGCCAAATGAAATTGCAAAAATACATTTAAAGATCTTTCCTGCTATAAAAGAGGTTATAGAATCTGGTTGCATAATTGTTATGACCTCACAGACAGTATTTGGGAGAGTTAACATGCATGTTTACAACAAAGGTGTTGATTTAGTAAATTTAGGTGTTATCCCGGGAAAAGATATGCTAGCAGAAACAGCTTTTATTAAACTCTCGTGGCTATTAGCTAATTACCCTAAAGAGAAAGTTAAGGAACTTATAGGAAAGAATTTAAGAGGAGAGATTAATGAAAGGATAAGTGAAAAGGAGTTTTTGGAATGAATATTATAAATAATAACAAATACCAAAACCATTAAATTCTTAAACATAGAATTATTAATTTATCCATATGAACCTAGACTATAAATCATTAGGCTTAAAAGCAGGCTTAGAAATACACCAGCAGCTAAATACTCATAAATTGTTCTGCAATTGCTCTTCTTTGCTAAGAGATGATACTCCAGATATAGTTATAACAAGAAAGCTAACAGCAGTTGCAGGTGAAATGGGAGAGATAGATATTGCAGCATTGCATGAAAGGGAAAAATCATTAACATTTAATTATGAGATTTATAATGACACAACATGCTTAGTTGAGTTAGATGAAGAGCCGCCTCATCCTGTAAATGAAGAGGCTTTAAAGATAGCTTTAGAAGTTGCGCTTCTGCTTAATGCAAAGCCAGTAGAAGAAATACAAGTGATGAGGAAAACAGTTATAGATGGCAGCAATACTTCTGGATTCCAGAGAACAGCTTTAATTGCAAGAAATGGCTTTATACAAACTAAAAGTGGTAGAGTTAATATTCCAACAATCTGCCTTGAGGAAGATTCTGCCAAGATTATAAAACAGGAAAAAGACTCTATAACTTACAGATTAGATAGATTAGGAATTCCTTTAGTGGAAATTGCTACTTCTCCAGACATTCACAGCCCAGAACAGGCTAAAGAAGTTGCAGAATATCTTGGAATGGTTTTAAGATCAACTGGCAAGGTTAAAAGAGGGCTTGGAACTATAAGGCAAGATGTTAATGTTTCTATTGAAAAAGGCGCTAGAATTGAGATAAAGGGTGTTCAAGACTTGAGAAGTATTCCAAAAGTTATTGAAAAGGAAGCAGAAAGGCAATTTCTTTTACTCAAGAAAAATGAAAAGTTGCACAATGAAGTAAGGAAAGCAAATCCAGACAATACAACCTCTTTCCTTAGGCCAATGCCAGGCTCAGCAAGGCTTTATCCAGAAACAGATGTTCCTCCAATTATAATAACAAAAGAATACTTGATGTCAATTAAGCTTCCCAAACTATTATCAGATAAAGTTAGTGAACTTGCATCTGAATACGATATTCCAGAATCTCTGGCAAAAGAAGTAATTGCTAGAAATATTGATTTAGCAGAATACCAGAAATCATTTCCAAATATTGCTCCTTCTACAATTGCACAGATATTGATAGAAACTCCAAAAGAGATTAAATCAAGGCTGAAGATTGATACAGATAAGCTAACTCAAGAAGATTTTTTTATGGTTTTAAAACATCTTAATAAAGGAGAAATAGGTAAAGATGCTATTCTAGAAATACTAGCAGAAATTGCAAAAGGACATAAGGTTGACTTAGCCAAATACAGACAACTTTCAGATGAAGAGCTAAAGAAAGAAATCAATAGAATCATAAAGGAAAAACCAGGGTTATCACAAAACGCTTATATGGGATTAATTATGGGTAAGTTTAGGGGTAAAGTAGATGGGAAGAAGGTGATAGAGATTATTCAGAGCCTCAATATATAAATCGCATAAGAAATATAAAAGAGCTAAATTGCATAAAGTTTAATAACATATCTTTATCTCTAAGATGTATGATAACTCTAGTAGATATGCTACATCTGAAATCTAAGCTTGGAGATCAAGTATCAGATGCCAAGAAACATGCCTTTGGGCGTGAAGTAATGTACAAAATTATACACAATGGCAAGTGCATAAGAGTAACTCTACATGATGGCATCACTTGGCTGAATGATAAAGGATATTCTCCTGAGGAATTTAACTTTAGAACCCATGCTTTCGAAAAAGCAGTGGATGGATATTTGGAACGTATGACACTTAGGAAAGCAGAATATAAGCCTTCTGAAGAACAACTTTAGCTTACTTTTTCCTCTTACACCTACCTTTAGATAATGTTACTATTAAGTAGTAAATTACGAAAGATTTAAATACTAGTTATCATTATGTGTTTAATATGAATAAATCACCTATGGAAGTATTATTAGAAAATTATCCAGAAGGTTTTCTTTCACAACTAGGTGAATTACTTGGAAAAGTAGTTGGCTTAGGAGAGCCATCTGTAAAAGAAAAAGAATTTGTCGATGTTATACATATTCCCGTTTTAATACAAGGTGCTGAATTTGGACATTATATAATTACTCAATTTAAGGATGGTAAGATTAACAGTATACGATATGAAGGTGATCATCCTTTAAAACCACAAGATATTCCAAGAATTGGTTTAACATATAGCAGAAGTAGTGAGAGATATAAATATAATACAGATATGCTAACTCGCCAAGATGGCTGGAAACGAATTGTATTTCCTGGAATTCCGTCTCAAGTTGAAAAATTACTTTATTCTGAGTATCCATCATATAAGATAAATCCTAAGTTTTTTGAAGATTATTTAGCTATTCATAAAAAATAAAATTTTCTGGGTGTTAGTTACAAAATATTTAGCATCTTCCTCTTATATCTCCCTCTTAACTCAACCTGCTCTAATCTCTTTAATATTAAATCTGCATCTTTTGCATGCTTCTTATAAATGTCTAATACAACTTTAAAACATTCCTGCCATATCTTGTAATGCTTTGACTCTAAGCCTTCTTTTAACAAATGCAAATCAACTGCCTTATCTTCTATCTTGTGTGAAAAGAAAGAAAGTCCAAAATCTATGAAATAAATCTGCTTATCTATATCATTCAAAATCATATTAGAAGTAGTTAAGTCTCCATGTATAATTGTATTATTATGCAATATAGCAATCTTCTCCCCAATTTCCCTTGATAATATGATATAATCTGATTTTTCAAATATATCCCTTAGCTTAGGTCCTTTAATAAATTCCATGCTAATAGTTTGCTTTTCATCCTGCTCTATAAGCTTAGGTACAGGAAATCCAATTCTCTGCAATTTATCTATTATCTTTGCCTCTCTTCTAGTCCTATAGCCTCGTAGCTTGTTATCTATCTCAGGAATTCTATAACTCTTTGGAATTCTTTCCTTAATTACTATATCTTTAACTAGAAATATTGAAGCCTCTGCACCAGCTTCTAGTAATTTTCTTCTCATATATTTGTAGGAATAGCAAGTAATTTAAAAAGATAGGGGTTTAGTAATAATAAAAATAAATTTATAAGTCAGAAAAATGCTCCTTAACTATATCAAGCAACTAGAATATAAATCAGATTCAGAACGATTAGCTATAGTAAAGCAAATTCTAAGATCTAATAAGATTAAATTTATTGAGCAAAAATATAAATATCTTACATTTAAAGGAACAAATATTATTGTGGATATTGGAAATTTAAAATCAAAAAAACATATAATCTTGTCAGCGCATTATGATGTTGTTCATGGCTCACCAGGCGCAAATGACGATGCATCTGGAATTGCAATATTGATAGATGTCATAGATAGACTAAAAAAGCTAGATTTAAACAATAGAATAAGAGTTATTTTCTTTGACGATGAAGAAATTGGAAGGCTAGGCTCTATCTCTTATATTAACAAATATGGTCTAAAAGATTTACTTGCTGTTTACCATTTGGAATTATGTGGTTATGGTGATGCTATAGGATTATGGCCTATAACAAAAATGAATAAAGATAGTTATGCACTAAAGGCAATAGAAGAGGTGTTGAAAGAAAAAGAGATTTACTTTGAGAAGTTAGGACAATTACCATCTTTCTTTGGAGATGATTTAAGCTTTAGAAATGCAGGATTTAAGCATGCTCTCAGCCTTAGTGTTGGTCCTACAGAAGACAAGGAAGCAATAAAAAGGTTTGTTAAAGGCAATGTCCTTGCCATAATATTTGATTTTTTCACAGGCAGAATCCCTAAAATGTTTCAAAGGTATCATTCATCAGAAGACAAAAGTGAATACCTGAATGAAGACTCACTAAAAATGGTGAGTGACATTTTAGTTGCTACAGTTCTAAAATTAGATGCTACAAAGTTTGCATAAAGAATATAGCAACCTTTTTATAATCCCATCTTAATAATTCTTAACTTGTGAAGGGTAAATTAGTGAAATACAGGCTAAAAAGAGGTGTAGGTTTATTTGAAGCTACTTTATATGGCATAGGCATAATTCTAGGCGCAGGCATTTATGCATTAATTGGTGTTGGAGCAGGTATTGCAGGCAATGCACTCTGGATTTCATTTCTTATAGGAGCAATAATTGCAGCATTTACAGGCTTTAGTTATGCAGAGCTTTCTTCAATGTATCCAAAAGAGGCAGCTGAATATGTTTACACAGAACATGCTTTTAGGAAAAAATTATTAGCTTTCATTGTGCAATGGATAATGCTCTTTACAGGTATTGTATCTGCAACAACTGTTGCATTAGGTTTTGCAGGCTACTGGCATTTCATGTTTGGAGGAGATATTCTAGTAATAGCCTTTATACTTATATCTGCTCTTTCAATAATAAACTATATAGGCATTAAAGAATCTGCAAAATACAATGACATCTCCACTATAATAGAAACATCTGGATTAATAGCAATAATAGTATTAGGCATATATTATATAACAAGAAATAATATCTTGCAATCAATTAATTTTCTGGAAACTCCTACTGGCTTTACAGGAATTCTTACAGCCACTACAGTAATATTCTTTGCATTCATAGGCTTTGAAAATTTAGTTAATATCTCAGAAGAGACTAAAAACCCAAGAAAAGTTATACCAAAGGCATTATTATTTTCATTAGCAGTGTCAGCTTTTATCTATATTCTAGTTTCAATATCAGCAATAGGTATCCTAGGCTCAGAAGCTCTTGCAAGCTCAAAAGCTCCATTAGCAGAGGTTGCAGAAAAAGTAGTTCCTAAAAGTTCATTTATCTTATCTTTAATAGCATTATTTGCAACCTCTAATACTGTGCTAATATTGTTAATTGTATCATCACGCTTATTGTATGGCCTATCTTCCAATAAATTATTGCCTGCATTTTTCTCAACAATAGGCAAGAGAGGAACCCCTTTTATATCAGTAGCAACTATTGGTGTATTTGCAATCTTAGGCTTACTGATAGGCAATATTAAGAAAGTAGCAACACTAGTAGATTTAGGAATATTTACAGTTTATCTGTTTGTTAATCTTTCTGTAATCTTCTTGAGGTATAGAGCACCTAAGGCAAAAAGACTATTTAAAGCTCCATTTAACATTGGCAAATTCCCTGTACTTGCATTTCTTGGCATAACAACTAATTTAGTAATGCTTTATTTCTTTGAGTTCAGGCTATTTGTTTATGGTATTGTGCTTGCTCTAGCAGGACTTGTGGCTTATTTTGTGTTTAATCCTGGCAAAGGCACTAAAACAACTAATAAAAAATCAAAACTGAAAAAAGAAAAATTTATATAGCTCAACTAATAATGTAGACTAATATGGTCTTAATAACTGCTGAACCAGAAAATAGATTTTTGATACCCCAAAAAAGAGCCTCTCCAGAAGTATTAAGTTCTATAATTGGACCTCATCAAAGAATAGATCTTCCTCAGGCTCTATCGGTTTATTTTGATAAACCAACAGATGTACAAGTTGACAATCTTGTAAAACAGCCTACTAGCTTGTATATTGCTCACGATTTGCCAATGTGGCTGGATTTAAAAGGACGTGCTATTGTAGAATACGAAATTGACCCAGCTGCACCCCATAATCCTAAATCAATTCCTGTTAGAGCTATTCAAGTTACACCACTTGAAGATTTGCTTGAAATGAATCTAACTGGAGGAAGGGCTATTTCTGAGTTAGGTGTTCTTAATAGGGAATATTTATTATCTCTTATATCTCCTAAACTTGTCGTTGTAAGAAGTGGTGATAAAAAAGAAGTATATTTAGATATAGATAATGTGGAGATTAGATTGAACAATGGCAGTGGAATGCGTTTTAGTTTTGATATGCCATATGTTTTAAATACCCCACCCAAATAGAGATCACCATAATGATACCAAATGTTTCTGTAAATGGTTCAGGCCTAGTTGAAATTTTAACTTTAAATAAACCTAAATTAGTTATCCCACAAGGTTTTAGTATTATTTCCCCTCTTGAATTGATATTAGAAGGAGACTTTACAGTAGAGCTTGAAACTCAAAAGTGGTCTCAAATAAAAGTTGATGGGAAAAATATTTATCTTAATTTAAAGAAGGGTAAACTAAGTTCACTTCCAGGAATACAATCACAAGATTACATGCAAAATGGCAAGTTCTATGTGCTCACAAGCGAAAGGCTTAGGGATTATTTTAGAAAAAATATCAAATTAAATGTTAAAGGACTTGCTTGGCCCTGGTACAATTACAAAAGTTGGGAAGGACTTGTTAAAATATATCATAATTGGGAGAGACCAAATGTAGGCACTATTCGTATCACATTACAAGATGAAGATGGGGATAATATTCTCATATCCAAATGGTATAATGAAGATAAAAAATTAAGAAAATTAATAAAACACGCTCATGACTTATGGTATTATTATAAATCAGAAGATTTCGTATTTTTAACCAAATTTGATAGTCCTTTAGAAATGGATTTCAAATATTCTAGACAAAAATATTTTGAATTTCCTAGAGACTATGAAACAAATTTAGAGGGAAAAATAGATACAAATGTACACTTTGATAAAAGACTTTTATCGCTATTTAGAGGACAAAAGATTATGATAGATGATCAACCATACTATGATTTAAGAAAAGCACATATTACTGGAATTGGACAAATGAAGATGCGTATTAAAAAGAAATCAGTATTTTTAGATCCAGATGGTAATCCTATCTCTCATCATTTACATTTATTTGCAGAATTTGCTAGAATAACAGGAAATTTAAATTTAACAAGATCTGATGGAATTAAGAAAGATTATGATACCTCTGTTGAACTATCTAACGCATTCATTGAGGTACATCCTCGAGCCCAGTTACTTAACGTTAGATATCAAGGAACTTTATACACAGGATTTTTAGACAACTATCCTAAAGCAAAAGTCCATCTCTAAGGTTTCACAGCTAGAATAGATACACTCTTTACTCCGTACTTATCTGCACCTTTCTGGGTGTCTGGATTAAGGAATTTATACTGTGGGTTATCTCTTACTTCTTTCAATACGAGTCCACTATCCTCAATTGAAGTTCTATATTCATCCTGCTGCATTGCTCCTCCAATGCATTCTGCCCATAATGTTGGATCTCCAACAACTCTATCACTGAGCTGTCTCTCGCTAATTATATCAGAAATAGCCATCCTCCCATTTTTCTTTAGAATTCTACAAATTTCTTTGAACACTTTCTCTTTCTCTGTGGACAGATTAATAACACCATTGCTTATAACTACGTCAAAAGATTCATCATCAAATGGCATATCTTCAATATAAGCTTCCTTTAATTCAACATTTTTATAGCCATATTTCAGCATTAGCTTTCTAGCCTTTTCCAATTGTGCATCTGTCATGTCCAAGCCAATTGCTTTGCCACTTTTTCCAACCTTTAAAGCTGCTATAAACAAGTCTGTGCCAGATCCACTGCCTAAATCTAGGACTGCATCTCCTTCCTTTAAGTTAGCAAAGCCAAGATGATAGCCAACACCAGCAAAGGAATCAACAGCCTCTTTAGGAATTTTATCTAAATCATGTTCTGGATAGCCAAGTTTCTCAGCCAAAATCCTTCCCATCTCAAAATGTATATTCTCTAACTTTCCTGGGCTAAGAGCAACCTTTGTATACATATCCTTAACCTTTTCCTGAACAACATTTTTATCAACAGTTACAGTAGCAGGCATTAATACCACCCCCAAATAGTATTTTTATTCTTCCTAGTAGGCTAATATTCTTTATAAATGTTTTGTTTAATAGGCGTCGCAGACTAATCGCATGCAAGAATAGTTCTAGTAGTATCGCCAGATACAGCAATAAATAATTAGTTATACATTAGAATAAAACATATGTTGCAAAATGAAATATACGATTCAATTTAAACTATTTTAAAAATTATATTTGCAAATATATAATAAAATAGAAAATAAATTCTTAATTAATATTCTATCACATACTATAGGTACCCCAATTAAAATCTAAATGCTTAGTAGCCACAGGCGTCTTAAAAATAGCCCCGGGCAGACTTTCGCCAGCTTATTCTTTCTAGACTGTGTTCGAACTGCCGTCAGAGCCTTTCTACATACCAAGTATGCCAGAGGGCCCTATCCTTGACCACTAGACTACGGGGCTATATGAGAAAGAAATAGTACTTATCTTATAAGTTTTACTTCTTTGAACTTGGAAGTTAATCTTTTAGAAAACTTTATAAATCTTAAGAAGGTTTATTAAGTTAATGAACCCAAAATTTATTGAAAACTATATTATACCTCCAATCATATATGTAGCTATTTTTTGTGCTGGTTATAGTACAGCCACAGGTAAATACATGGATGCAGGAAAATCTGTTTTTTATGCCACAATACTTTCTATAGCTAAAAATGTATCAAGAAGAACAGAGTTAACTGATAGATTCAGTGATAATAGAATTCATATTCAAGCGCTAAACAATCCTTCTAAATATATTAAAATATCTTAAATTTTAAGTACTTTCCTCTTCTTTTTTTGCTTCTTTCTTTTTTGATTCTTTTTGTTCTTCTGCTATTTCAGCTTCAGGCTCTTCTGTCTTTTCCATATTCTGCACAATCTCCACAATTGTTCTCTCATCATTCGGGTCTTTTGCAATCTCTAAAGCCTTTACCTCTAAAGTTCTTAATGGATATATCTTTTTAAGACTATCTTTCAGCTCATTCTGCATTTTATAGGAAACAATGTCACTCAGCAAATCAATTAGAATATTCTTTTTTGCGTATTTCACTATAGAATCTCTCGCAACCTTTCTTATATGAGTTCTGACTGAAGCCTTTACTAAGCTTCTTGCCAATGCAAAAGTCTTTACCCTTATCTTTATGTTATCAGCTGTTTCACAAAGCACAGAATCATCAATCCTGTCAGAGCGTCTTCTCATGAGCCTCTTCAAAGTGGAAGGTATCATATAATACCCTATTGGCTCAGCATTTGCTGAGCTATCGCTTGCAGATGTTATTAAGAATCTTATGTTAACATTCTGTTTCTTTGGATCATTAGTGAGGCCCATTAGATTAATATTCATAGCTCTTCCAACTAAAGATTTGTTATCATATGCTGGAGTCTCTCCAATTGGATGATTAAATAGCCTTGGAGCCATTATGGGATACCATCTCTTCTTCCTTACCACAGCTCCAACTGTTTTCTGTTTTACCATTTTCATAACTTATTAGAAATTATTAAGGAAAAGATAGGTGTATATAAAGGTTTCTGACTTTACTCAAACATCCAAATTAACCACTAGCTTTGCATTCTCCTCTATAAACTTTCTTCTGGGCTCTACCTCATCGCCCATTAATATTGTAAATAGTTTATCAGCTTCAACAGCGTCTTCAATCTTTACCTGTAATAAAGTTCTGTCCTCAGGGTTCATTGTAGTCTCCCATAATTGCCTTGGATTCATCTCTCCTAAGCCTTTATACCTCTGTATGCTAACATCTCTGCCAATCTCCCTTAGCAATTCATCAAGCTTTTCATCATTATAAATATAATATACTTTTCTGTCTTTTTCAACCTTGAACAAAGGCGGTTGTGCAATATACAAGTATCCTTTTTCTATCACAGCAGCCATGTATCTATAAAAGAATGTCAATAACAATGTTCTGATATGAGCACCATCAACATCTGCATCTGTCATTATTATTATCTTATGATACCTAATCTTGTTGATATTAAACTCCTCACCTATACTAGTTCCTAGGGCAGTGATTAAGGTTACAATCTCAGCAGAACTGAATATCTTATGCAATCTAGCCTTTTCCACATTAAGGATCTTTCCTCTTAGTGGCAATATTGCTTGGAATGCCCTGTTCCTGCCCATCTTTGCACTTCCCCCTGCACTATCGCCTTCTACAATATACAACTCACTTTTAGCAGGATCTCTCTCAGAGCAATCAGCTAATTTTCCAGGCAAGGAATTTGAGTTCATGAAATTTTTTCTTCTAGCTAATTCTCTCGCTTTTCTAGCCTCTTCTCTTGCTTTAGCTGCATTTACTACTTTCTCCACAACTATTCTCGCAACTGAAGGATTCTCTTCAAAATAGCTTGTTAATGTATCATATACTACAGAATCAACTAGGCCTTTAACCTCAGAATTCCCAAGCTTGGTTTTTGTCTGCCCTTCAAATTGCGGCTCAGTAAGTTTTACAGATATAATAGCAGTAAGCCCTTCTCTCACATCCTCATTTGTTACCTTTAGACTATTTTCCTTTGTCTTATACTTTTCACAATAATTGTTTAAGACCCTAGTTAAGGCAGTCCAGAATCCTGTTAAATGAGAGCCTCCTTCCATGGTATTTATGTTATTTGCAAATGAAAAAACAGCTTCGTTATAGCCATCATTATATTGCATTGCAATCTCTACCTTTGTTGTATTTTTCTCTTTCTCAAAGAATATCGCAGTATGCAATGGAGCCTTATTTTCATTTAAGAATTTCACAAACTCTACTATACCTCCTTTATACAGAAATTCACTCTTCCTGTCATTTCTCTCGTCAGTAAGTGTAATCCTTAAGCCTTTATTAAGGAATGCAAGCTCTCTTAGCCTTGAGTTCAAGGTTTCAAAACTAAACTCTATTGTTTCAAATATCTCATTATCAGGCATAAAAGTAACTGTTGTGCCAGTATCAGTTGCATCTCCTATAACTCCTACATCACTTACTGCATTACCTCTTTCATAATCCTGCTCCCAAATCTTACCATCTCTTTTTACTCTAACTTTCATCCATCTTGACAAGGCATTTGTTACAGAAATCCCAACCCCATGCAAGCCTCCTGAAACCTTGTAAGTTTTATGGCTAAACTTTGCTCCAGCATGCATCTTTGTCATTACTATTTCTAATGCTGATTTGCCGTATTTTGGATGCACCTCAACAGGAATCCCTCTGCCATTATCCTCTACTGCGACTGAGCCGTCTTTATTTATTGCAACCCTTATTTCTGTGCAAAAGCCTGCTAAAGCCTCATCTACACTATTGTCAACTGCCTCATACACAAGATGATGTAAGCCTCTTGCAGAAGTACTGCCAACATACATACTAGGTCTTTTCCTAACAGCAGCTAATCCTTCAAGAACTTGAATATCTTCTGCCTTATAGCTGTCTTTTTCATCCTTATCTTTGGTTTCAGTTACTGTTTGAGTTACTGGTTCCATTTTAAAGTATATTATTGTAGTTAAATTATATTATTACTCAATTAATTTGCATAACGGTTGCGAACACGCAACTTATCTGTCGGCTTCTTCTAAGTTATATTCATTGATTAGCCGACCACTGGCACAGCCAACGAAGTTGGCGTCGTTAATGCAAATTGTTGTTACATCTTTTATTATAACTATTATCCTATAAATCAAATGCAAATTATTACTCTTAATATTAAATTTATTTTATCAAAATCTTCTTACTATAGTTTTGACTAAATCTTTAATTTTTTAGCATTAAATCTTTAGTAAAATTTTGATGAAAAATCTCCCAAAAAGAGGATCTCCACCGAGAATAAAATAGTCTCTAAAGTATATATACTTTTCGCTTTGTAGAATGCCTTTATAAGCCTTATAAGACTATTATAAAGCCTTTATAGAAATAAAGGGGAATCTTTAGCTCTAAGCCCTTATAACACAGCATCTTCATAACCTTCCATCAATGCATCTTCCAAATCATAGCCTACCATTATCCCTTCTTCCCAATCAGCTATCTCATCATCTTCGAGTGCCTCTTCTCTTATCTTTTTATTGTAGATGTTCAGGTCATCTTCTTCAGATTCTTCGAACTCATCATCTACAACTTCTAGTTCCATATTCACCCCCTCCTTTAAGTATTGGCACCCTCTTTATGAGAACAAAAGCAATAGAAGGAATAGTGACTTATATAATCTGCGCTTATAATTTATATTTTATTTAAAGATTAAACTAATATTAAGAAATTTAATCCTTTATATACAGAATAAGATTATTATTTAGCCTTTAAATAGCTTAAAATCTTCAAATCCGAGTATATAGAGTCCTATAATATTCTTATAATTATAGTGTTTTTATAAAGTTCTATACTAGAATATAGAAAAGTTTAAATATAAACTCATTTTTATATAATTATAAAGTTGCTTAACAGTCTAAAAAGCTATTATAAGGTCTCTTTAAAGGCTATATAAAAGGGGGTTATAATGAAACGTAAAGTTATACAGATAGCAGATTCTACTCAGTTAGTCTCACTTCCAAGAAAGTGGACATTAAAATATAATCTTAAAAAAGGGGATGAGGTTGAGGTTGAAGAGCAGGGTAATAGACTATTAATTGAAACTGAAAAAACCCAAGATCCTGGGAGTATAGAGGTTGATATAAGCGGTCTAGACAGAGACTCTTTTATGTTTTTAATTAGAGTATTATATATAAGAGGTTACAATGATATCAAACTAAACTTTAATAACCCTCTTGCAGATCATCATAGGTTAGGTAAAAAAGTCAAAGTTCTATCTGATATACATACAGAGGTTAATAGACTTACTGGTATTGAAATAATCCAGCAGAAGGAAAATTTTTGTATACTTAAAGTGCTCTCAGAAAGTTCTATAAAGGATTTTGATTTAATATTACGAAGAATATTCCTACTTATTACAGATGCAAGTAGTGATTTGATACGAGGAGCTGTAAAAAGAGATAAGTATCTAGTAGAAAGTTTAGAAGAAAAACATAATACTATTACTAAATTCATGGCAAATGCACTGAGATTGCTGAATAAAGGTATTTACCCAGATTACAAAAAAACTGCTTTACTGTATCACACAATTGAGTCATTAGATAATATAAATGACACACTAAAGGAAAGCGCTAGAGATATAATTAGCTCTAATATTATAATTTCAAAAGCCTGCGAAAGTATATTAAATCAAATTAATACCTCGCTTGAAGATTATCATGCTCTTTTTTATAAATTCGATTTTAAAATGATAGAAAAAATAAGCTGGGACAGATATCAAATTTTAAAGAATATAAAACTCGTATCTAAAAAATTAAGTAAAGATGAAATTATGCTTTTAATGAACATGAAACGAATAGTTGAAATTCTTTATACCTTGAAAGTAACAAGAATGGCTTTGGAGTACTAATCTTTCAACAATGTCATTTATATAGGAAATGATATCTGTTTTATTAGTAGATGAGGCCAATCTTCATAAGGTCTAGCAAGTATATTCCCCTCTAATTCAAAATTAGATAAATAAGTATTTGTAAATTGGTGTCCAATAATACAAACTCTATCTCCTTGAATACCTCTAAGATAAGCATCAACTCTTTTCACCCTTGCCTCAATAGCAGCAAAGCTTTCTCCTCCTTCAACCTGGTCTAGTTCCAATAGATAATGATGGATATCTTTGCCTTGTGTATCAACTTCGTCATAACTTTTTCCTTGTAATACACCCCAATGCCTTTCTCTTAGATCTGGAGTAGAGCGTAGAACTAATGGCTTACCATGTTTCCTTATTAAACGCTCAACAACTCTATATGCGACTTTATTTGCTCGCATTAAGTCAGAAGTTAAAAAGGCACTAAATTCCCCCTGCAGAGCTAATTTCTCTGTAAGAGAATCTACACTTTCCTCCCATCCTGGTATTAATTCTACATCTAACTGTCCTTGTATTTTTCTTTCTTCATTATAAACAGTTTTTGGATGCCTTATTAAATAGAGTTCTAGCATATTAATTTAGGAAGAGAAATGATTTTATAAATCTTTTCACTTTAATTACTAGAAAGTAGATTATACTATTAGAGTGCTATCTCTTAATCTTATCCAGGTTTTCTACCAAATGCATGAGTAAACATGCCATATTTTTCTAATATATACATACTCTGGGCATTTTTTTGGGCATTATCTTCTAAAAGATACCAAACTCCTAACAATGTTTTCATTGTTGTTTTTCCAGGATCAAAAGACAAGTAGTCTCTAAAAAATCCAGAATCTTCTAGACTTATTAAACCTGGTTTAATTCTAGTAGGCGGTGCAATCTGAGTGTAACCCTGTGCATATTTTCCGTCTTTTGCTGGCTCTAATCCAGCGCCTTTTAATAATATGACAGGATCGACATATTCCACAAAAGGCATTGGGAGTCTTTTATCTTTTGGAACTTTTTCTTCTCTTTCTTGAATCAGTTTATAATAAGGACTCTTAGGATTTGGAACTGATCCCATAACTCAACCACTAGGAGCAGTGATTCTCACCATTTCTTCTAATAGATGAGATTGTTCATCTCTTGTTAAATGTTCAAATACACCAACATTATAAGTCAAGTCAAATCTATTACTTAGTTCAGGGTCACCTTTAAAGAAATCTGCTCTTTCTGTATTGATTTTATTTTTAACATTATAATGCCCAGCAAGACACTCAAAATACTTTAATGCAATTTCTGAAATATCAAGATTAGTTACTTCAGCACCATTTTGCGCTAACATAGCAAGACTTATGCCACTTCCTCCGCCAACCTCTATAGCTTTTCTTCCCTTTAAATCAGGCATAACTATTTTTATAGCATCAACTAACCTCCTATACATAAGAAATCTTCCAGCAAGATACTCCTCATAACCTGGAATATAATTAGGTCTGTTATTATGTCTATGATAATCTGTTAACAATGTAAAAGCTTGTATAGTGGCTGCATATTGTGCTGCCCAAAATCTATCTAAGTTCTCAACATATTCAGTAATACCATCTTTACGTTCTCTCGTACCTAGAATGATGTTAGTCAAGTGATCAATTTGCGGATTTAATAGTATTGGCTCATCTCTATCCCTTACAATGTCAGATTTATCTTGACTCATAGGTGCTGTATAACTATGAGCATTCCTTGGCAATGCTGCATCACTCAAGAATTCAGCAAATCTTTCTTCTTCAGAATTACGAATATTATGTTTACCTGTATCTTCAACAGGGTCTCTTACCTCTTTGGCTATTTGCCGTACTATAGCACCAAAACCACTCGCTTCTACTAAATATCTCGCAAATTTATTACCCAAATCATCTCCCTTAGATCTTGCCATGGTAAATTCCTTTTATATTATTAATCACTTCTATATCAACCTCTTTTCCTCATTATTTAGTAAAGCTTATTTGAAGTTTTACTCTACTACAATCTACTTAAATCAATATTATTACACTCTATAAGCATCAATAAGTCAAATCTCTTTTTAAATTTATCGCTTTTATATAAAATATATAAAAAATATCCCCACCTCCATTAATATTGGATTTCCAATAGGCTCAGATTATGATTGTATTATTACTAAGTTTAAAAAGTTAACTATAGTAAAGTATATAATACAAACTAATACAAGCAAAAATTAAAGTTAGTAGTCTTTATTTATTTTCTTTACCCTATTCTATACCCAATCCAAGTCTAATATTTTTACTCTTAATTGCTGCTATAATAGCCTCTCTAGGTGATGAAGAGCTAGATTTCTTTTATCGGAAACTGAGATTATGGCATTTTTGATTATATTTGACCTAATCAGTTCAATAGTTCTCCTGCAATCGCTTTTTTATCTGCTTCCTCTAAAGATTTATTCTTTTGTTCATTTAATTCTATAATCTTTTTTTTTAACTTAGGATCTATCCAACTGAAAGTTTGTGCAACATATTTCCCAATATTTTTTGGATCAACGATAGTAGCGTTCGGGCTTCCTGGCGGATTATTAAGACAGCTCATATTTATCCCATCTGGAGAACAGCTTATTACAGGATGCACTGAATGATATGACACTGTGCCTGATAAAGCATCAGTACGACTTGCAACAGCAATCCATACTAATGGTTCAAGACTCTCGTTATAGAACTCTACTATTGGAATAACATCCTTTTGCTTATGCGCAGATTTAATTCTCACTTGATAGGGTATCCCGTATTCTTCAAGAGATTTAACAATCTTTCCAATATGTTCTTTATCACTATCAGAACCAGCTCCAATAATAGCACAATATCCTTTGGCAATACCTGCTTTTACAAGATTATTCATCAGTCTTGCTCCAGTAGCTAGTTCACTTCTTACAAAATCAAATTTCTGGCCAGTAAATCGTTCATAAGTCTCTATGTATCTTAAGCTTGTTTCTGTGACATCATCATCACTCAACATAGGAAGTATAGTATCTCCCTTCTTATATCCAAGTTCCCTTAATCTATCTCTTACATATTCCTTAGAAAGCTCAGTTATTTTTAAAAAAGGTTGCTCTTGTAATAATTTAGAAACATTACTGAATTTGCTAGAAAATTCCTGCATGAAACTAGCAATAATAGACCATTTTTCTCTGTGCTCAGTCAAATCCACTAATCTGGAAGAATCAGGAGTATTAGCTTCATCAATTAACTTTATTTTACCATCTTTATCTATACCAAATTCGTATTTTGTATCTACAAAAATCAACCCTCTTGACAATGCATGCTCATGGGCTCTTCTATATAATCTTATAGATACATCTTTTACATACTGTACTATTTCTGTTGCTTTATCATGGCCATATTTATCAGCTAATCCATCAACCCACCCATATTTAGCTTGAAATCCATTAACCATCTGCTCTAAAGTGACTGGTTCATCATGATATGGTCTTGGAGCTTTAGTAGTAGGCGTAAATAGTGGTTCATCTAATTTTTGATACCTTAATAGCCCTTCAGGTAATTTAATGCCATATATTTCTCTTACATTAGATTCGTAAGCTTCAGCAATTGAACCCCATATATATCCTCTCACAACAAATTCAAATCCTAAATTATCTAATCTTTCCTGTATTTGAACATAAGGATCTGGTGCCGAAATCAATGCATTAGCTATAATATCCTCACTCAATTTAAAACCAAATAAAGAAAGTCCATTAAGAACAGCACCTTTAAAAGGGATTCTTCTAGAATGAACAATGTCAAATGCAGAAATTCTATCACTAGTTACCATCAATAAATCATTTCCTCTATCATAGATATCTCTAACCTTCCCATTAAAAGGAAAGCCAAACTCTGGAATAAAGGTAGAATGTACTACATTAGTTAGATTTTCTTTTATTATCTCACTATATTGTTGTCCAGTTACTTCATCCATCTAATTCAGCCTTAAAAATATCTTTCTTATATATTTTTCTCTTCTTCAATCATACCATCTCAGTGACAAAATCTAGAAAATATTAATCAATTTTATTAAGTAGCCTAACCACCCTTTCCTTTCCTATTGCAAGTATAAAACTAGCCAGTTTAGGCCCTTTCTCCTTATTTATCAGTATCAAATAAGCCTTTTTGAAGAACTCTTTTGAGTCATAATCAAATTCTTGACATAAATTGTAAAATTCACTGTGCAATTCTTCTTCTGTAAAACTTCCATGCTGTAAAATCTTATTAAGCTCTTTAAACATCTCTTTTTCATTCTCAGTAAGCTTAATATGCACTTTATCCTGTAATTGAAACTTATACTGCTCAGGTGCAAAGCTTTCCAACCATTTTCTTGCAAATATAAATCTATCATGCAAATAATTCAAATCCTCTTTATCAAGCTTTTTTGGTATTTTATTATGCTCCTGCAATAAATTTATAGCCTTCTGCTCATCTAAATTAGAAGCTTGTAACACTAATGCTGCATGCGTAAAGGAAATCTGTGGGAGCATTTTGCTCGGAATTTTTCCTATATGACTTAACTCATAAACTCTCCTATGTTTCTGAGCATCATGAGGATTTTCTTCTTTTTCAGCGCCAAAATAAATCCTCTCTGTTTTATCATATCTTTCATATAGCAGGATTAAATCATTTCTGTTTACAGGGTCAAAATCAATAACAGCTCTTGGCCTCGTTGCAACAAGTAAATATCTTAAGATATGTCCAGGAGCAAAATCAGTTGCATCAACAAATCCAATACCTTCTCCCTTACTTGTTGACATTTTTCTTCCACTAATGGTAAAAAACTCATAGCCATCTCCTATCCCAGTCCTAGTCGAAGGGTATGGTGGTGAAAAATCAAATATTTCATTGGATATAGCTACTGCAATAGTCCTAGACCCTCCAACTGTAAAATGATCTTTCCCTGCAAGCTCGCAAACTACTCCTACAGTAGGCCATTTAGCAGCCCACTCAACCTTCCATGGCAATTTTCCATTTCCATTATAAGGCGAGGTTTCTCCATCATAGCCGCAACCTTTTGCCCATTTTACAAGAGTTTCAGAGCATTTGTATCTAACAATCTCTCTCTCAGAATCCCATTCATAAGCCTGAGTTGTTCCAATCTTACCGCATTTCTTACAGATAGGGTTAAAAGGCAATTTCTCAGGAGATTTTCCATAATATCTAAGATAAATATCATTAATTTTATCAGCATTATCCAATGCAATTTTTATTGTCCTATTAAAATCACCTTTAATATACCTCTCTCCTGTACTTTCAATCTCAGCATTAATCCCAAACTCTTCAAATTTCTCAACACATGTGTTAAAATAATATTCGGCAAAACTTTTATACCCTTTTACCGGGCTTGGAATGTTTCTAAAAGGCAATCCTAGATACTTCTCATATCCCTTTGGCAGGTCTGCATTCATTTTGTCAAAAGGGTCAATGTCATCAGAGCTGAGAATAAATCTTCCTTTCAAACCTAAGTCTCTTAACGCCCTAGCAATAGTATCATGTATAACCCAGCCTCTTCCAGAGCCAATATGAATCTTTCCAGATGGAGTTTTCTCATCATATACAATATATCCTTTTTCTTTAACAATACCTGCAAGTACAAGTTCTCTTTCCACCCTATCTCTCACTTCTTTTGCTATCTGATCAGCCCAGTGCAAAGATTCGGATTCTTCAGGATTCTCCATACATTTTATAGGGTTTATGACTATATATAAAAGTTATTCTTTTAGAATACAGGAACAGTATTAATATTACTATTCATTGCAAACGGTTGCACTATGCAACATGCCAGTCTGTCCGCTAGAGCACATTACTATTGTGATTAGCGGACCTTTGTATAGGCTCTTAGAGAGCCTCGTGATGCAAGTTATTTTTATTATAATTATCACACTAGTTAATACCAATATAAATCTAATAGAAAGCAGGCCCATAGGGACTTTCGCTAGGTTGTCTCAATTTAGTTGAAACTCTTTCATAAATCACCATATACGGGATTTCAACTATAAAATTATGATTTTGGGTCCAGTGGATGTCCTCTGGTTTATAAGCCCTAATAAGACTAAATTCTTGCATTTTACAGAGCTTTGTGCACTGGTCACTGGACATCTCCCGACGTGAGCTATATAAGCAAAATCATTTACATAGTTTCAAATGAATAAATTTCGGTGATTTAATGAAATTCGATTTATCAAGATTAAATTTCAGTAGAAAAGACTTATTGAGAGGTCTCACACTTCCTTCAGAGATGAATGAAGCTCTCGCTGAAGATATTGGAATTATGGTTGGTGATGGTTGCCTACATCAAACTATAAGGAAAACGTCAACATCCAATGAGATACAATGCTATGGTAATGCTACTTCTGATAGAACTTATTATGAAATTTACGTAAAAAACTTAAAAAAGGAACTTTATAATCTTAATTTCTCCTTTCTAATTAAAAAGAAAAATACATGTGCTTTGATAAGAGACTCAAAAGGTTTATTTGAATTCTATACTACTATTATTGGATTGCCAAGAGGCAGAAAAGATAATATCGGACTGCCAATCGTTATTTGGAGTGATACGAAATTTATTCGAGCGTGTTTAAGAGGATTAATTGATTCTGACGGTTCTTTCCAAATCAAGATGCGCAATTACCCAGTCGTTAAACTTAACTTTGCCAGTAAGAAACTTATTCAAGATTGTCAAAAGGCTTTTAATTTGCTTGGATTAAAGGTTAGTATTAAGACAGATTGTGCAATGATACACTCTATTACTAAACGTCCGTACATTACTAACTATTTATACTTAAGCGGACACGAAAAAATAGAGCAATATACCCAATTAATTGGATTTTCTAATCCTAAAAACATCCTAAAACTTCAAGAATATAAAACGGGCTCACTGGGATTCGAACCCAGGACCCCTTGATTACTTTTGAACCAGTTCAAAAGGCCTGAACTTGGTTCAGTAAGAGTCAAGTGCTCTACCAGGCTGAGCTATGAGCCCAATAAAAGAAAGGAAAAGTTAAGTATATTTAAAACTAATCCTAAACCATCTTCAAATTCCCACTAACTTTATCTATAATCTCTTCATCCTCAGGACCAATTCCTAGGCAAGTAATAGTTCCTGGTTCTAAAACTGTTCTTCCTGCATCTGTAACAAGCGCAGTAACCAATCCTTTATCCTCAGCCATTTGCTTATATTTCATAAGCTCTTTCTCATCTTTCACTTTCAAAACAACTTTTTTCATTCCCTGAGCTTTCCATTTAGAAATAGTGTCTTTATGGCTTTTTAATAGTGCAGAGACACTTGCATGGCTCGCTTGTGCAGCCAATTTCCCCTTAGGTAGCTTTAAATCCTCTCTTACAAGAATTACCTGCTTATATTCAACCATATAACTATAATTTTTCTATAAGAATATAAAAATGTTGCCTAAATCCTTTTCTGAGCCAGTATATGCCAATGCCCAGCTGATTCTTCCTTGCTTTCCCTAGTTTCATATAACTTTATAATCTTGAATCTTCTAAATAACTCCTTAATCTCTTTCTCTGTAAAAAAATGTTGCATTACTGCTTTGCCTTGAGATTCTCTGATGAAAGTATTTTTTTCTATCTCAATGCCATTCCTAAAGGCAATTGATGTTGATGCCACACTTGCAGCAAACCAAGAATAGGGTTTTAATACTCTGTAAATCTCATTAATTGTTTTTTTAATACCAATTATATTACTGTGATGCAAAGAATTTGTGGCAATTACAGCATCAAAAATCTTATCTTTAAAGCATAAATTAGCCATGTTATTCCACACAAAGTAAATTTTCTTTTTATCCTTCCTTGATTTATATTTGCAGTAATTAATCGCATCACTAGAAATATCAGTAGCAACTAATAAACATCCATGCTCCCTTAAGTAAGATAGGTGCCTGCCTCTTCCACATCCAATATCAAGAACTAAAGATGGTTTTTGAAGATTATTAGCGAGCTCAACCACTATTTCCTTAGGTTCACTGCCATCATAGCGCCATTTCCTAATGAATTGACTCAATATATCCATCTCTTTGTGCTGACAACCTGGATTTATTTAAATATTTTGTCTTTTATTACTTATTATTATAAAGTGATAATAAGAGTCATCTCGATTCTTTATCCTAAAAATAATTTTACAACTAACTTAAAAAAGAAAAAATAGGAAAAATTCAACAAATTTATGAAAATTGAAAAGAAAAATTTCTCGTCAATTAATTTTAACTATTAAGGGAAAAAATTTTAAAAAATAAAGAAATACAAAGTATTTCTAATTTCAGAATAAATCCCGAAATAAAAACATTTAAATACTAGTTATCACATAAATTTAATACTCAATCATAACAATAATCTCAAAAAGATGGTAGATAATACAAAAAATTTATTTTCACTCAATATAAAATTATTATCAAAACAAGTGCAAAAGGGAAGCAATAAAAGAATTTCTAATCAATTTAATATTAAAAATAAAAAAAGTTCTGAAAAAATAAAAAGATTTAAATACTTAAATAAAAATTAATTTAAAAGGAAAAATCAAAATGAACGAACCATTTGGGCCGCATTTGACATTAGACCTTAAAAATTGCATTAAGGGAAGGCTAACAAGCGTAGAACATGTGTGGGACATTCTTAATAATTTGCCAGATATAATAGGCATGACAAAGATTATGCCACCTTATGTTGTTAAATACACAGAAGGAAGAATTCCTGAAGACTGGGGCCTATCTGGTTTTATAATGATTGCTGAGAGCCATATTAGTATTCATACATTTCCTCAGAAAGATTATGTTTTCATTGATGTTTTCTCTTGCAGAGATTTTGACACTGAAAAGGCAGCTAAATATCTTATTAGTGCGTTTGGTGCAAAAAAGGCTGTTAAGCAAATGATGAGGCGAGGCCTGGATTTCCCAAGAAGCGAGAGAGAAAGAATTACTCATAAGATAGTCAGGCAGTTAAGGCTTCCCAAAACTTTGCAGATTAAGGAATAAAAGCTTAAATACAACTTCTATTTTCTAAAAATGCAAGTTAATCAGAGATATAGGTATTGTTATGATAGTCTACCCAAACACTTATTTAGGCTTAGAAGAAGAATTTTCTAACTATCAAAAGTCTAAGGTTGCAGTGCTTCAAGTTCCATACGAGGGTACTGTAACTTATGGCAAAGGAACCTCTAAGGCCCCTCAGGCAATAATTGAAGCTTCTAGGAATTTGGAACTATATGATGAAGAGCTTGACAAAAACTTTTCAGTTATAGGAATAGCAACATTAGCTCCTACAAAAGTTGATAAAGATTCTAAAAAAACTGCTGAAAATCTATACCAAGATACAAAAAAAGTTCTTTCTAGCAATAAATTTCCAGTTATATTTGGCGGTGAGCATTCTATTACATGGGGTGCTGTTAAGGCTTGTAATGAAAAATATCCTGATTTAAGTGTACTTTACCTAGATGCGCATGGAGATTTAAGGGATATTTACGATGATAACAAGTATAATCATGCCTGCTCATTAAAAAGAGTCTTGGATGTTTGCCAGAATTTTGTTGAGGTTGGTGTCAGAAGCATGAGTGATGAAGAAGCTGAATTGATAAAGAAAACTAAAATGATAAAGAACATTTACTTTGCAAAAGACATTATGACAACTAATGACAACTGGATGGATGAAGCAATTTCAAAGCTCACAAAGAATGTTTACATCTCAATAGATATTGATTGCCTAGATCCAAGTATAATGCCCACAACAGGAACACCTGAGCCAGGTGGCATGAAATGGTATCAAATACTTAAATTATTAAGAAAAGTCTGCCAGAAAAGAGATGTTATAGGCTTTGATATAGTAGAACTAGCCCCCAGAGAAGGCTTCCATGCTCCAGATTTCCTAGTAGCAAAGCTGGCCTACAAGATTATTGGGTATAAGTTCTTTGATAAAAAGAAGTAAGAGTAAAAATATTATTTAGTTATTATAAGGGATAGTCAATACGTAATGTATATTTTACTATTGTAGCCATTAAATCATCAATTGGGTATCTCTCACTTAATTCTGTTGTAATCATACCTGAGTACATTTCACCAAAATCTCCTATTCTTCTTTGCCCATTTACTAAAAAACACATAGTAGCTAAGTCGTAATTATCTATTTCTTTTCCTGCTATTTCTTCGAGTTCTTTCGGAACGTCTTTATCAGGAATATCTACAAACAAAGAGCGAGGAAAGCCTTTTACAGGGTATCTTCCACCATACGAAAAATCTTCGGTTAATACTCCTAAGGTCTCTCCAGTAGGATGTTCAAGAATACCATGAAAAACTGGAAATTCTGGTAATAATTGAGGAAATCTTTGTTCAATCATATTTATTAAAACTAATTCTCTTGCTACCCATCCTCGTAAAAAGTCACCTTCTTTATGACGATTTTCTTTCAATCCTATGTATAAATCCTTCTCTAAAATAGTTGATTTGTAGTTTCCAATAGAAGTAAATGTTGTATTTGGACTTCTTCCAATAACACTTCCTCTCCTAAGTCTTAAATTTTGGCCTATTTCTGCAAGTGTCTGTTGATTTCTTTCTAAATAACTCATAAATTTTGTTCTTATGTAGTAGTATATAAATTTATTTACAAATAGATATTACACTCACTTCTCCAGCATCCCATAGAACGCATCAAAAATAGGAGTGTCAGTAGTTACAAGATAATACTCAATGTCCAGCTTATTGCAGACTTCATGGATTCTTGAGCAGTGCTCATCAAGTCTTTTCATATAATCTAATCTTAGCCTTTGGCTTACAAAAGTCCTTAAGCTGTCATTAGTTTCGCTATCTTTCAAAGTATAGTCTCCTTCCATCTTAAGCTCTTTTTCAACAGGATCAAGCACTTGCACTACTTTAATCTCATGATTGCCAAGATAAAACAATGTTTCAATAATATCTTCAATCTTAAACAAGAAATCAGATATTATTACTATTAATGCCTTACTGCCTATCACTTTCTTATACTGAAAAACAGCCTCTTTTAGGTTAGAAAACCCTTTAGTCTTTGTGTTATTAAGCTCGTGAAGCATTCCTACTAATTGCGACATGCCTCTTCTTGGCTGGAAAATCTCAATCTTATCAGAGAATATGGCATACTGGAACTTCTCATTTTCCTTTAAGGCAAGGTATGCAAAACCTAATCCAAGCATTGATGCATATTCGAACTTCTTTACCTTGTCACCAAAATTCATGCTATGCGAGGCATCTATTATAACATGCACAGTAAGATTCTTTTCTTCCTCAAATTGTTTTACATAAAGATCATCTGTCTTGGCATAAACCTTCCAGTCAATTGTCCTTATATCATCACCTGGTGCATAAATCCTATGGTCTGCAAAAGCCAATCCTCTTCCCATGCGAATAGACTTCTTAGCCCCTGAAAGTGTAGAAGTTACCCTTTTCCTCACTACTAAGCTAAATTTATTCAATTGGTCCAGAAATTCAGTTTCAATAGCCATCTTGTAAAATTTTATATATTATTTTTCATCTTTTTATTTAGCTAATTTGCACTCACTAAAAAATCTTTTAGATTTTTTGTGCCCAGAAAATCAAAGATTTTCTTGGGTATCTTCACACTTTGTCAAACCTGTAGGAAGCCCTGCTTCCTAAGGTCTCGGAACATAGTTCTTCAACCTGTCCGCAACATGAAAAGTTCCATCATCGAAAGCGGACTACTCGCACAGCTCACGTAGCATAGGAAATTGAGAATTTCCTAGTCTCGAAAATCTTTGATTTTCGAAATGAGCGTCGTTAATGCAAGTAATAATTGATAAAATCTTCACTCTACTTTGCTTTAGTCAATATCTCTTTTATTGCATCATCAGCTGTTATCCCTTTTCTTTCAGCTTCAAAAGTTAATATTATTCTATGCCTTAATACAGGATACGCCATTGCTTCTATGTCTTCCATACTGACATGATTCCTGCCTTTAATTAAAGCTCTAGCCTTTGCAGCTAAAATTATTCCTATAGAAGCTCTTGGAGAAGCTCCATACTGTATTAGCTCTTTATTAGCCCTTGTGCTTGTTACAATCTTTAAAGCCCTTTGCTTGATATCATTAGCAATTGGCACTTCTCTAGTAATCTCTTGCATTGACAATACATGATTCTTGCCCAACACAGGCTTAAGCCTGACCTCTTTCTGCTCAACAGCATATTTCTCAACAATTTCTTTTTCTTCTTCCACACTAGGATAGACAACTTTAATCTTTAGCAAAAACCTGTCAGCCTGTGCCTCTGGCAATGGATATGTCCCTTCCTGCTCTATAGGATTCTGTGTTGCTAACACAAAAAATGGCAGATCCAGCTTAAAAGTCTGATTCCCAACTGTAACTTGCTTTTCTTGCATCGCCTCCAATAATGCAGACTGTGTCTTAGGTGTTGCCCTGTTAATTTCGTCTGCAAGCACTATATTGGCAAATACTGGCCCCTGCTGGAACTTAAACTGCCTTTTGCCTCCAGATTCTTCAAGAATATAAGTTCCAATAATATCAGAAGGCATTAAATCAGGTGTGTTCTGTATCCTGCTGAACTTCAAGTCTAGCAATTCAGCTATTGTTTTAACAGACAAAGTCTTTGCAAGTCCAGGATAGCCCTCAAGCAGTGCATTCCCATTGCATAATATAGCAATAAGCAGCTGCTCAATAACATCATTCTGTCCTACAACAACCTTACTCACGTCCTTCATTATCGCATCAAAAGTCGGCTTATAATTTTTCATAAACTACACCTCCTATTATTTAGTTCAAATTATATCTTTGGTTTTATTTATCTTTTTTATTACTCTCATTTTTGTTTATATATTATTGTTTTATGGATATTCTGAATTAAATGCCAATTATTCTCTCATCATTCTTTCTTCTATATTTGTCATTTACTCTGCGCAAGATTCTTAAAATATTTCTTAATCAGATCAGTATTCTCTTTTGGTATGTTTTCATTAAAGGATTCTGCTGCCTCGCATCCTGCCTGTGTCTGGTAGCATATCTCACTGGGAAAAGTATCAATATCCTCTTCTCTTTCCTTAATATCTTTAAGATCAAGTGGATATTCAGATGCATCAATAATAACTTCCAATGTGCTGTCACCTTTCTTTATTATAGGAGTAATATCTCCAAATAGCTCCTCTTCTCTGCCAAACCCCTCAATCTTAAATCCGCCTTGAACTGCCCTGTTAGCCTCTTGAGTAGTTTTAATATAGTTCACTAAAGGATTTTCAAATATGAGCTTCTGGTAGTCTAATGAAACTTGGTATTGAGCAGCTACTACAATGCCAGATCCTAATAAAAGAGCCAGCAATATTTTATATGAAACATAAAACATGTTGACAAAAGATGTTGCTTCAACGTTCTTCAGCTCTGAAACAATCTCATCATGAAGCTCATTAACAACAGGATTCTCTATGCCTAGGTTGTCTGCTGCAGTCCTAAGCTTTTCCTTAAGCAATGGATACTTATGCTCTACAACAAGCAGTTTATTAACTTTTAGCTTACGGTGAATTACAATTATCAGATAAAGTATACTAGGTACGATAGCATAAAGCACATTTATCCCTAACAAGGTAAATAGCGCGAAAAACAGCAGGAATATCAGCAAAGTATTCAGCACAGTCTCAAATATGACAAGAGCATTCAACACACTTCTTATTTCCTGTATAACTCTAATAAAATATTTCATAGTATTTTCTTAATCCTTTCTTAATTTCTCAACCTTTATTTTCCTTATTATTTATTTTATTTGCACCTTTCTTCACAATTGCTATATCTGTCCGCAACATGAAAAGTTCCATCACCGAAAGCGGACTACTCGCACAGCCTCTGAAATCCTAAAAAATGCAAAGCATTTTTGGGACACAAAAATCCAAGGGATTTTTTGTGGAGGCGTCGTTAATGCAAATTATTTTGATTTTTATACTTTTTCTATTCTATCACCTTTCTATTTAGCAGCTAACACTTGCCTCTTCTGCATCTGCCTTACCAGCTTTTGTTTGCCAGCAATTTGCCTTATTTCTCCAGCTGTTGACAGATGCTTCTAAGTCTCGAATATCACTTCTTGCAACATCTAACTGATTACGTATATTTACTAATTCAACATTAATCTTATCAATCTCTGCACTCAGCTCAAGTATTTTCTGATTTTTCTGTGCAACATCTGCTTTGAGATTAGATTTTTCAACCTCAAGCTGCTCTTTCAGACTCCTAAGCGTATTATATTTTGAGCTAATATCTTGCTCTCTTTCTTCTTTTATTTCCAATTGCAGGCTTGTCTGATTAAGCTTAGTTCTTTCAGTCTGCAGCGTATTGCTAATCTGATTTAATTCTCCCACCTTTCCTTTGTAATCCTTGGACAATTTTAGATAATTATTCTGGTAATATATGCTAAAGCCTGTAAAGCCTACCAAAATGGCTATTATTATAAGCATCAGTCCAAAATTCACGTTCTTTTTCATGAATGCCATTTTCTATCTACCTCTTTTATAGGGGTTTATACTTATATAGATTTCTATCTTTCTTCTGCTCATTTCTCAAACACTCTCCTCACTCCTATTTCAACCAATAGCAGGAATAAAGCAGCTACCAGTAAAGGCCATCTGAAGTATTGCACTTCATTTTTCTCCCTTCTTGAAGCCTCTTTGACAAACTCAGCAATCTTATTAGTGTCAGTCTGCTTAAACACTCTGCCTCCTGTAATAGTGGAAAGGAAAGACAGCTCTTTATTCATGCCCATCTTGCTGTATTCCTTATTATAATTCACAGCCATAACAGCCCCAAAGAACTCCTGGAAGCCTGTCGAGCTAGGAGTAAAAGTTGCCTTGTACACATTCTCTCCTATCTTATAGAAAGACAGCTTATCAGATGAGAAAGGCTTCTTTGAAACTACTATAACCTCTGCCTGTTTTCCAAGATTAACATCTTTTACTTTAACATCAAAATCCTTATTCCTATTAGGATCTCCTATTGCCCAGTTAACAGCCCTAGTTATAAGTGGATAATTATCTGTTGACTCCAGTTCACTAGCCCATTTAGCTCCATTATCTGTTGAAATTACAGTAACCCTGCCTAATCCATACCTCCAAACTGTCAATATAGGATAGCCATGCTCTGTAGAAACAAGCATCCTTGCTGTTGGCTTTGGATAAACCTCATTAAAGCCAGTTACCCTTGCATCTATATTAATTGGCTTGGTAATGAAATGCTCCTTATCACTCATTATTAATTGACTTATTCCACTTGGTGGTTTTTCAGGTCTGTTAAATACAAGAACTAATGTCTGGAAAGTGTCTGGTGTCATTGGCTGTCCATTTCCAATAAGTGCAATTTTCCTTAAGAAAGGCAGTCCAATCGGGCTTTTGCCAACTGCTATTGTATGTATAAATACCCCTTTCTTTGCCATTGACTCAGCTAACTTAAAAGCATTCTCGTCATGCGTCCTGCCTCCTGAGCCTTCTCCATCAGATATAAAAATTATATGCCTAACCCCAGAAACATTACTCAATACTTGATCTGCTCCCCATAAGCCAACATCCATATAAGAGTTACCTCCCCCTTGAAGGCTTCTAATCTTGAAAGGAAGCTCAGGCTTATCTCTCAAAGGACTTAGCCTAGAAACAAGATAAGGCTTACCTCCTGGAGCTCCAAATGCAACTACTGCAACATTATCATCAATTCTAAGGCTTTTAAGCACCTCAACAGCAAACTGTTTTTGCACATCACCTCTAGTCAGGCTACTACCTGAGCTGACATTAAATGTTGTACTGCCAGATATATCCACTACTAGTACTATATTGACATTACTTGTTGCTTTTTGTGTTTCTGGCTTACCAACCTGCACAGGCAGTAAAGTTTCTATTACAGAATTCTTATAGCCACCTTTGTCAAAAGAAGACTCGCCACCAAGCAACAGAAGCCCATTTCCCTCGCTAACATAATCTATAAACCTGTCAGTATGCACATTTAACTCATCCGCAGCTACATTGTCAATGATTACTGCATGATACTGAAATAAATCCCCTGGCAGTGAGCTTACCTTGTTCACATCATATATATTATTAATAGCAGACTCAAACTTTGACTCCTCACTTGAAACCAATAATAATTTCGGCTTTGGCATAACCCTTATAGTTTTATAGAACTCATTATTCTGCTTAAAATAATCATCAGCCTTTATTTCTGCCTCAATCCTATGATAGCCTTCAGACAACCTCTTCTTGATAGTATGGCTATATTCTCCCCTTCCAAAAGTTTCAATCTCTAAAGCTCCATCAAGCTTTACAATCAGATTATAAGCTAATGACTGTCCAGCATACTTTACATCAATATAAAATGTACTTTCAGTTCCTACAATAGCTTCATTTGGCCCAGAGACTGATACTACAAGATCATTTTTTACAGGCTGCAAGTCCAGAACACTTATAGTTGTGTTTATAGAAACTGCAAAATACATCATATCACTCAAATCCTTGCCTTCATTACTATTTCCATCAGTGATCAAAAGAAGGTTATCATTCCCTTGCATATTGTTAAGTATTGCATTGCCTATGTCTGAGCTATTGCCTTCAACAAGAGTTCTTCTTGTAACTGGAAATTTCTTTTCAAGCTCTAGCTGCAGTTTTTCCCCAACTCCTTGCTCAAAGATATCAAATGAATGTGATTTATCCTCAAGTATAGTAAGTGATGGATTTCCAGGAATAGTTATCCTGTTAAATGTGTAAGGGCTTGCAATTGCTCCAGCAACCAGCAAGAATATCATAATTCTTGATACAGTTATGTAAACCTTTAATTTCTTCTTTGATTGCCTATAAGATTTTTGCTCTTCTTTTGTCTTGAATTTTACAAAATCGTGTGCAACTAATAATAGAAATAATGCTACTATGCCTAAATAAATAATAAATACTATTGGATACTGGAAATAATATGTTGTCATATGTCTCCTCTCTTTTTGATATAAAATATTTCAAGGAACATTATTAGTAAGGCAGCCATCAGCAAGTAATTAGTAATAGTCACATTCCCCTCTTTACTGCCTTTCTCAACCACAAGCTTATCCTCTATCTCCTTTAATTTCTCCTCGTTAGCAATGTTTGATTCAGCGTCATTAATAAGGTTTAAAGCAACTTTCTTATTTAGAATGTCATAAACTCCAATTTCACCATATTTCACATACTCATTATCAATAGTCTTCTTATTGTAGTCATTTATATCCTCTCTTTCAACAAGATCTTTAATCAAGTTATTCCAGAATATTGGGTATGATACAGATGTGGGAAAATCACTCTGTGAGTCTATAATTCCATAATAAAGTACCTTCCCCTTTTCTTTAATTGAATATAAAACAAGAGGACTACTATCCTGTGCCACAGCAATTGCTAATGTTGTATTGCTTGCAGAGGCTTTCCAATACTTATTTACTCTTCCTAGCTCAACATCCTTTGTATAAGAATTAACTATCTTAAGCTGTATACTAGAAGAGCCTTTAAGTTCCTCAAGCTGTACTGGCAACAAATTGCCTAGTTTTAAATCTTTTAAGTTCTCCTGGGCAGCAATAACAATAGAATGCCCCTTTGCCACATAACTCGCAATTGTAATGAAATCTGCTGGCACATAAAGTGATTTATCTATATTGCTTACTACAATAACATCATGATCAACCCTGTCAGGGTTAACTATTGGCGGCTCTCTAACCTCAAGCTCAATCTCGTCAGAAGCAGCTAGTGCGCTCTCTATTGGGCTGTTCTTTGCATTTGTAATCAGTAGGACCTTAACCTTTAATCTTTCAGGAGAGCTGATATATACCCTATTGTCAAGCTCAAAATCATCTTTGCCAGATAACTCTATAGTGCTTATGCCTGGCACTATCTGGAATTCAGCTATTTCAATTGAATTTGGCAGTATGCTTATTTGCTTCTGAGCAACAGCCTTTTTGCTCTGCACAAGAGATACAATTACATCTTCCTTTTCTTTATTGTAGTTCTTTACAGAAACCTTAGCAGTCAATTTATTTATCTGCAAATCTATTATACCTATGTTCTTTGCCTTTCCACCTAATTGTATAAATCTGATGCTATTGCCATTAGCACTTAATATCCTCTTAGTCTGCAAAGGCTGATCTTCTTCATCTGTGGTTATAAAATCACTTATGACATATATGTTAGCCTTTTCATTGCCAAGCACTGCCTGTGCAAGGCTCATGCCTCCTTCAATGTTAGAAGGTGTATCCTTAGCTTTAAGAGCCTTTAATACATTTAGAGCCTCTCCTTTATTGCCTTTATCAAGCTCAATTGATGGAATATTAGCAGCTAATATTATTGTAATTCTTCCTTCTAAATGATTTTTTGCCTCATCAAGAGCCAAGTCAAATCTAGTGGAGGTTGTTCCAGGAACTTTAGTTTTCATACTTGCAGAGCCATCTATTACTAAGACTGTATTTGCATTTGTGTCTTCTCTTGGCAATACAAGATAAGGTTCAGCAGATACCAAAGATAAGAGTAGTATAGTGATGAGTTGCATAAAAAACAGTAAATTCCTGATAAGTTTCTCTAGTAAAAAATAATTTCTTTGACTTTTAAGCTCTTCCATTAAAAAGAGCAGAGAAGGAAACACCTTTTCAACAGGCCTTGGCTTTCTTAGGTAGATAATTATAAAAGGAACTAATGCTAAAAAGGCATACAATCCAAGATTATTCAATATCCCATATAATAAAGCCATTTTACCTCTTTTATAGCATGATTATTTTTTAGTTATTATTTAGTTCAAATTATATCTTTGGTTTTATTTATCTTTTTTATTACTCTCACTTTTGTTTATTTTCTTTTTATTGACTTAATTTGCACCTTTTATCTTACTTTTTAATTTTTCTTACTTTGCACTTTCTTCGCACCTTGCTATATCTGTCCGCAACATGAGTTGTTACAGCCCTGATAGGTGGACTACTCGCACAGCCATCGTAGATGGCGTCGTTGATGCTAATTATTTTATCAGTATTTTTAACTTGCTTAACGTTAATTCTTATTTTATTATTAATCATATCCTATTTCTTCTTTTTAAACAGATAATTAACCAACTCCTTTGGATTTATAATATCTTTAACAACAACTAGGCAATTATTTAACCTATACCAATAAACCTCAGATTCAGGAGCTATATCTAACTCTTTCCTGCCTTCAAGAGGCAAAGTAACTTGGCCCTGCTTTGTAAGCTTAGCCTTCCCTACAAACTTAGGCACTTCCTTTTCTGCCATTATTTTATGTCATTATATTTCTATATTACTAATTCTATTAGTTCTATTATTAATACTTCTATTATTAATTCTATTACTTTTAATATTTAGGTATATAAAGGTTTCTATCATATTGCATTCAACAAGGGACAACCCCCATCTTGCCAAGTTGTTGGAATTTTTGCTGAAAGTTATCTTCGAGAAACTGAAGGGTTTAAAGTAAGAAGGGTTTGGCGTTTAAGTTATAATGTTATGCTTTACAAGTAGTAAAAATACAAAGATTTAAATACTCTATTATATTCTAGATTTGAATATGGATAGAGAATTAGCTCAAATAAAACAGGGAACTGCATCTATGATAATAGGTCTAGAAAATACTATATATGCAGCGGCTAGAGAAGTTCTAGACTTGAAAAAAGCAGGCTCAGGAGATTATGCTGAAGCCATTCTAGGCAGAAATGGATTTGGAGGGGATACTGCTGAAATTTATTTTTACCGTTTCGCTCCAAAGGGAAGTCCGCGCCCAAGTAATCAAGCAGAATTTCAGGCATTACTAGCCGATCCTGAAAGGTCCAAAGCATATGATAAAGCATGTTATCAAAGATGGGTTAAAGTAGTACAAGCAGTCCAACGAGTCGTAAGAAGATATGGTGGTGATGTAGAAGTCAATAATTATCCTCTTCAAGCGTATTTAAATTTAGTAGAAAGTTCTGGTAAAACACCAGCCCATCGAGTTCAAGTTAGGATATCTATTCCTGGTCAAGGTAAATTGCGTACTTTAAGAGAATTAATGGAAAAATAATTTTTTATTTTCACATTAGCATCTGTTGTGATTATTAAGCCAACCTTTCTTTAAAACTTTAAACCTAAAACTTAGCCTTAGTTCTTACGCATAATTTCTATAGATTATATGTGCTTTACTTATTTTCTATAGAAACATTTATATATAAGTTAGTATCTATTAGTTATTAACTAATAATTATTAGTTATTAAAATGTCACAAATAATACAAGAACAAAAGCCAGAGCATTCACCTACTTTGAACACTGTGTTAATGGTAGAAGATGTCCTAAAAACTATGGAGGGAAGCATAATAACTGTTGCCGATCTTAAGCGAAGATTGCCTAAACAGGTTAACCATAATGTTCTCAAGGTAATTCTTGAATATTTGGAAAGAAGTAATAAAATTGCAGTAAGCCTCAAAGGAATTACATGGATTCATAATACAAATCCGAATTTGAGACGAGCAATAAGAAAAGGTCTCGAATTATGAAAAAAGTAAGAGTAATTTTTTCCCAAGAGGCAGAAGAAGTTTACAAATATCTTAATGAGCAATCTCCGCATTCAAAGACTGAAAGCATGATTCTTAATGCTGTTAATAAGAAAATTGAGCTTATTAAATTGAACATGCATTATGGAAATCCAATAGCAAAAAAACTGATTCCAGATGAATACAAATCAAAATATGGAGTTACAAATCTTTTTAGGGTTGAACTTCCGCAATTTTGGCGCATGCTCTATACGCTGACAGACGGAGAAACTGAAATAGAAATTATTGCTTTTATTCTTGATGTAATAGACCACAAAACCTATAATAAAAAATTAGGTTACAGAAGAAAATAAGTAAAGCTCAGAACTCATAAGTTTTCTGGAAGAAAAAACTCCGCAAACCATCAATGGTTCAGTATGTATAACAAGGGTTATATGCAATCCGCCTCCGCCCGCCAAGAGCAAAATGTTTATAATCTTACTCAATAATATAACATCATGAAATTTAAAATTGACCACAAAATTTTTGAGAAGTTTCCCGGTTCAACAATCGGAGTTGTAATTTGTAAAAATCTGGACAATTCCGGAACACAGGAAGAAGTCCAAAAAGAAATCAGAGAACAAGAAAACAATATCAGAGCAAAATATAATACTGAAACTTTGTCCCAAACTCCAAAAATAGATGTTTGGAGAAAAACCTATTCTGCTTTCGGAGCAAAACCGAAAGAAAACAAATCCTCTGTTGAAAATCTTTATAGATTGGTTCTACAAGGAGTAAATTTGAGACATATCAATAAATTGGTTGATATTTACAATTTCATCTCCCTTAAACACATGGTTCCTGTTGGTGGCGAAGATGTAGATAAAATACAGGGAGATGTTGTTTTAACCTTTGCAGAACCAAACGAACCAGCGGTTTTGCTCCTTGGAGATAAAGAACCAAGACCGCCTCACGCAGGAGAAGTTATTTACAAGGATAATATTTCTGCAATTTGCAGAAGATGGAATTGGCGTGAGGCTGACAGGACAAAGTTTACAGAAGAAACAAAGAATTGTTTTCTTGTTATAGAGGGACTTCTTCCTGTAACAAAACAAGAAATTGAAGACGCTACAAAAGAATTGAAAGATTTAGTTCAAAAATTTTGTGGTGGAGATATAACTTATAAAATTCTTGATGAAAATCAATCTGAAATTGAATTATAGGTGGGTTACGGCGGACTTTCTCGCCTTCGGCTCGAACCCCCCATTGCATTCTCACTCCACTTCGTTTCGTTCTGGAGCATAATAGCCATTTCATAAGAAAAGCTTTATTAACTAATTCTATAAGAGCTTAAATATGAAATTAAAGTTAAAATTGCTATATGACAGATAAATCTATTTTAACCATGCCCATAGCAAATTTTAAATATAAGTTATCTTTTCTATATTGGATGAATAATAAAAATAAAGTTTTTGCAGTATATGGAATTTTCAATATGACTACTTCTACAACTACAGTAACAGCCTAAAAGCTGTTCCATTGTTTCTTAATGCCCAAAAGGTTTTAGACATCAACTCGTTCTGGGTCTTGTAAACCTATAGGATGTTTTGGTTCTAAAGTCTTGTTAAGAAATTTGATTCTTTTGAAATCTTTGCAAATTAAATGTAAGATTAATGGAGGTATTTAAAATGTCAGAACTCAAGTTAGTCAAGGTTTATCTAGACCATTTAGAACTTTTACGAATGTTTGAAATTCATATAGAAAGAATACTAGGTTTTGGTAAACCTCAAATAGTAATAGTTAAGGATAAAGATAATCAAGTGCATTGTGGCCAGTTAGAGAAGTTAGTGCAAAGAACCGATTCAAATAGGGTGGAAAGAGATTTAGTAGTTCATACATATAGTTCAGGATACTTATTTGATGATGAAATAAAAGAATTATATTTAATAGGCAGTGAATGATATTAATGAAAAGCAATAAACCACAAATTATATAAGAAAACTATAAAATAAGCTCTCAATATGGCAAAGAAACCAAAAGCAAAGGATACAAGTAGTGATAAGATAAAAATACAATTCCCAGACAGCTCTACAAAAGAATACCCAGCTGGAATTTCAGTAGAATACATCATAGACACAGATTTAAAACAATTCAAAGATAAAGCACTTGTGGCTAAACTAGATGATAAGCTTATAGACTTATTTGTTCCTCTTAAAAGAGGTGGCAAGCTAAGAATCCTGACATTTAAAGATAAGGAAGGAGAAAGTGTCTTCAGGCACAGCACATCTCATCTTCTGGCACAGGCAGTCCTGGAACTATTTCCAGACGCAAAACTAACTATTGGACCTGCGGTTGAAGAGGGTTTCTATTACGATATAGACATTGATAAGCCTTTTACACCTGAAGATTTGGAAAATATTGAAAGAAAGATGCGAGAAATAGTCCTAAAGGATTACAAAGTAGAGCGTCTAGAGCTTACTAAAAAGGAGGCTATGAAACTGTTTGGCACAAATGAATATAAGCTAGAGCTAATAGACGAGATGAAAGAAGGCGAGATTTCTGCATATCAGCAAGGCAATTTTATTGACTTATGCAAAGGTCCTCATATACCTTCTACAGGATTAATCAAGGCTTTCAAGCTGACAAAAATAGCTGGAGCTTACTGGCGCGGAAACATAAGGAATAAACAATTGCAAAGAATCTATGGCATTTCATTCCCCAGCCAGGAAATGTTAGATAATTATCTAAAAATGCTTGAAGAGGCAGAGAAGAGAGACCACAGGAAGATTGGAAAAGAGCTTGACTGGTTTAATTTCTTTGAAGAATCTCCAGGAGCACCTTTCTTTTATCCAAAAGGCACAATTATCTATAATGAACTTGTTAATTTCATCAGAAATGAGTATAAAAAAAGAGGTTATCAAGAAGTTATCACACCTTTGCTTTACGATAAATCCTTATGGATAACCTCAGGACATTGGGAGCATTTTAGAGAGAATATGTTTACTTTAAAGGTAGAAGGTAAAGATTATGCACTAAAGCCAATGAATTGTCCTTCTCATATTCTTATCTATAAATCAAAGTCAAGGAGCTATAAGGAATTGCCTCTAAGAATTGCAGATTTCGCCTCTTTACACAGAAATGAGCTATCTGGAGTCCTAGCAGGCTTAACCAGAGTAAGGAAAATGTCTCAGGATGATGCACATATCTTTGTTGCACCAGAACAGTTAGAAGAAGAAATATTCAGAGTATTAGATTTTACTAATTTTATCTATAAAGAAACATTTGATTTTGAGTACAGGATTGAGCTAAGCACAAGGCCTGACAAATTCATGGGCAAGCTTGAACAATGGAACAAGGCAGAAGAAGCCCTTAAAAGTGCACTTGAAAGTAAAGGAATAAAATATGATATAAGCCCAGGGCAAGGTGCATTTTATGGTCCAAAGATAGATTTGCACATTAAAGATGCATTAGGCAGAAGCTGGCAATTGACAACAATACAGCTAGATTTCCAGCTTCCAGATAGGTTTGATGCAACTTATGTTGCTCAAGATGGCAAGAAGCACAGGGTTGTAATGATTCATAGAGCATTATTAGGGAGTATTGAGAGGTTTATTGGCATATTAGTTGAGCATTATGCAGGAAAACTCCCCTTATGGCTAAGTCCAGTGCAAGTTAAAATATTAACTGTTGCAGATAGGTTTATGGAGTTTGCACAAAAAATAAAAGAGCAGTATGAGCAAGCAGATGTAAGAATAGAATTAGATGACAGAGCAGAATCTATCAGTTATAAAGTAAGAGAGGCAGAGCTTGAAAAGGTTAATTATGTTATAGTTATCGGTCAAAAAGAAGTTGACAACAATATGCTAACCATTAGATGGAGAGATGAAAAAGATCCTAGAGATACTTTTACTATGAAGACTGAAGAGTTTTTGAAGAAATGTTTGGATGAGATTAAGTTGAGAAAGTAGATTGTCATAATCTTTTTATACTTCCCTAAATTTTTTATGTGAATGATATCTACTATTGCAAATGATATAGGCTATGATTTTGTATTTCTAACAGGAGGTAATCTAGTAGATATTCTAAGTACTTATCTAGTTCTAAGAAAACCAGACGTTCGTGAAACTAATATACAACTAAAAGAGGATATAAAAGAGGGTGGTCTTGAAAGAGCTTTAGTGAGAGATACTATACGATGGACTGCTCAAGCAGCCTTATTTTTAGGACTTACTTATACTATTGATAGTGTACTAGGAATTGAGAAGAACATATTTAACTTTCATCATGTGCTAACATATGTTAGGGGTACAATGAGTTATTTAGCAGGATTATCTAATTTGGCTTTAGCTTATAATTTTTATAAAACTTCACAGATAATAGATTATCCTAATAGAATAATTCACTCTGGTTGGGATAGTATTTTTTATAAAATTACGGGCCAACATCTTATTGAGCATTAAGTCAATAGTGTGTCAATGCTCATGCTCTTCAGGATGATAAGTAGCAAACGAAACAGCATCTGAGTAAATCATCTCTAATTTCTTTAAATCCAATTCAACTTTAGGTTTTATTTCCAGAGGTATAAGGTTTAGTGCTTTCTCACTCTTCTTTAATCCATCACCATTTGCAACAGCTATTAGTATATCATCCGCATATATTTTAATATATTCAGGCTCTTGCAAGTTTTCTTTATCCTTAAAGCTAAATACAAGCTTTATTTCCTGAAAAGTCAATCTTCTAAGCTTCTCTAACTGTTGTTCTTTTAGTGGTATCATTTGAAAATTTAACTTTTTTCTATTTCTTCTATCTCTCTTAACTTTGCAGTGTTTAAACTACAGTGTTTTTCACCAGTTGATTGTTTATTTATCAAAATTCCTGTATTAAATAAATCTTTAATTGCTTCATCAACAATTTTCTCCCCTCTTAAATGTTTTGGCACACAATTCCTTAAATGGATAGTCTCAGTATGTGCTCCACCAAATTTCTTCTTGTTCTTTAGCATCCTTATCATTTTCTTTTGTATAGCTATTAGGTCCTCTTTACTAAATTTTGTCATTGGCTTAGAAATCTGCAATAGATATATAAAGCTTATCGGATATATTACAAATATGCAATCCTATTATTACAAAATAGAAACATTTATATATTAGTTAATCTTATCAGCTTAATATGAAATTTCAAGATGAACCAACAATATTCAGAGAATTATTAGGTGATACACCAAAAATCAGAGTTTTAGAATATTTGTTAGAGGGAAGAGAACTTGACCATTCTATAGGTGATATAGCTGAAGGAGCAGGTATTAACAGAGTTACCTTATTTAGATTATGGCCAGAGATTGAGAAATTAAAATTAGTTGTGCACACAAGAAACATAGGAAATGCCAAATTATTCAAATTAAACATGAAAAATCCTAATGTTAAAAGTATAGCAGAACTTTTTGATAAAATAATTAATGAGCAATTTAAAAGAGCAAGTTTAGAGAAAGAATTAAAACACTAAAACTCATAACTCTTTCCTTTAGCAAGAATTACAACTTTAGTCTTAGTCTGTTCTTCAACCATCCTTTTAAATTCATATGCATCTGCTTGGCTGCCAACTATAGCTCCAAAGTGCATTGGTATAGCTACCTCAGGTTTTATCATCCTCACAGCCTCTAAAGCCTCCTCAGCAGTCATTACATATATTCCGCTTACAGGCAGTAATGCAACATCAGCCTTTAGATTCTTAAGCTCTGGTATTGCATCTGTGTCTCCTGCATGATAAACTCTTTTTCCTTCAGCTGTAATTACAAAACCAATATACTCTCTCCCCTCACTTTTTGGATGAAAAGGTACTCCAGAGCTTCTGAACTTATTAATATTATAAGCATAAACACCCTCTACTTTAATGCCATCAAAATCATTAGCTTCTCCAGGTTTTAAGGAAAAGCATTTCAAAGCCTTAGCACCCTCTTCACTTGTCACTATCTTAGTTTCTTGTTTAATGACTTTCTTTATATCATCTTTACTCATATGGTCAAAATGCCCATGAGAAATAAGCACTAAATCAGCCTTTTCCTGCTGCTCATCTATGCCAAATGGGTCAGTATAAATTACCTTCCCCATAGTATTTACCCTAAAACAGTCATGATTAAGCCAAGTTATTTTCATAAGAAGAAGTAAACCTTGTTTATTTAAAAATGTTATTGATTAAGCAGCTTTGAGCATATGTGCAAACTCTGAAAAAAGGATGGCCTTTGACCTATATATTACATCCACCTTTTTTTCCATCTTTAATATTTGGGCTAAGCTATTTTCAATAGGAGTAATCTTAATCTTCTTTTTTGGCCATTCTTCTGTTGCATGAAACATACCTACATATTCATAAACTGTACCAAATTTTTGATGCTTTACTTCCTTTAGAACAGATGCGCCACTATTTCCTATTTTACTGTTAGACAAAAACCAAACATCATAGTGGTTATATCCATTATCTATGTCTTTTTTTTTTGTAGAAGTCACATAGCCAATGCTAGTTTCAAGTGTAATCCCCTCTTGATACCCTACAATAAAAAGTTTATCTCCGACTTCTAAAGTGGGATTATTCCATTGTAAATATGGGTAATCAGAAGGCAGAACTTTTTCGCTTAACTCAGATTGTGCTGAACCAATTACTGCAAAGTCCTTTTCTCTATCAACCTTCTTTACTATAGTAGATGCTATTGAGTCATCCCTTAGAATTATATTAGCTCTTTCTTCAACAATACCTTCTCTCTCTAGATTTTGGATAACATGATAATTTGTTAAAATATTATAAGCATATCCATCTTTCTTATATACAAACCCAGTTCCTACTCTTATAATCGGATTTCCATCTTTATAATATGTATACCTTTTTATCCTAACAGTTGCATTAAGGATTGCTTGAAAAGGGGAATCAAATTTAGGATCATAAGCGTCACTGGCATGTAATACTGCTTGGAAAGGATTAAATTTCCTTATTTTTGATAACTCTAATCCTCCTACAACAGATATTGATAAAAATTCCCTTCTCGTTATAATCATAAATAAAAGTCTTTCAATCGCTATTTAAAAATTTTATTACATTTTCTATTAATTAAAGGCAATCATAATCTATAATGAAGATTCCTGGTTAAGAGGTATTTCTCTTCTCAATCCTATTGTAAAACGAGTCCCTTTTACTCTTTCATAAACATAAGAAGCAGCATTTCCAAGAACAATAGCAGCTAAAGTTGCTAATAATACTTTTGTATTCTGATGTTGTAGCATTTCAGCAACCCCATACCCAATTAATCCAAATGTTAGTGCAGAACCCAAAGTTTGGCTAGCTCTATACAATAACCAAGTTCTACTAGCATTTGCTTCTTCAAAAAATTCGAAAGTAGACTCTTGACGATAACTGAAATCTTTTTTAATTCTCCTGATAAACCCTTCTAATCTTCCTTCAGTTGCAACTGGAATTAAAACACTAACTTGGGTGCAAGCTTCTGTCCTGTCCTTATGTAAAGCTCTGGCATATAATTGGTTACTTACTCTCCTTGCTGTTGGAGCAGCGTATGGAGAAGCCAATCCTAAAGAAACAGGTGCTAAATAGTTTTCTGCCAAGTCATTTACTCTTTCTGTTAGCATTATTATTAGTTAGTTTCTATATGTAATATTAATATTTAAAGGTTTAGCTTAAATTATTAATAAAGTTTTGATGTATATTGCAATAAATTAAATAAAACAGGATTCATAGCTCTCTGCCATATATCTGCATTTGGTAAAGTGACTCCTTCTACTCTTTCACAAATTTTTAAAATTTCTTGGTGCTCTTTATAACCTCTAGCCATATCAAACCAAGAGTAAGTACGGCCTTGTGGAGTAGTAGACTTATTCCTAATAGCTTTAAATAAATCTTGTGCAGTTTCCCCTTCAAAATCGCTATTAGCAGTAAATGCTGTTGAAAAATGTGCATCACTATTTCCTAGTAAAGCAAAATTATTATTATTTAACACATATTTCAGCCATAAATTTGGAATTTTTTCAGTAATATTTGCATTTATTACTTCCACACCATCAAAAGGAAGCTCATAAATTAGCTTTCCTACACCAAGTAGCCCCTTCTGCCTTTTTAAAAAGTAATGTGCAATAGTATATGGGTGTGCCGCAATAGCAAAGCCATTTTGCTCATGAATAGCTGCTATAGTTTCTTCTGCACTCATTCTAGGAGGAATACGCTCTTTAATATTTATAGCCAATACATGGCCTTCCAATGTTGTTACCTCTTCCCCTACAAGTACAATAGGATCTATACTTTTCCATTTTGTACTCTTATATACAATCTCTGCAGCTTCTTGTGCACCTTTTATTTCATCATGATCTGTAATAGCAATAACATCCCTCCATTTTAAACCTTTATTATGCTCCATATAATCTCTATTTCTCTTTCTATGTAGAGTTATGATCATTTGTGGGGTTAAAATACAATCGCTAATAGTAGAATGCATATGCAAGTCAGCTTTCCCCATTATTACAGTTTTGTTAAGAACTTATTTAAAAAGTTTCCTACTTTATGCTTTCAAAGTCCTTATCAAATCAACACAAGCCTCAGTCACTTGTTTTGCTCTTCCAATCCTATCAATTGCCTGCTCTTGGCTTATCTTAGGGCCATTTACACCTAAAACTACTGGTTTATTGTACAGCAAAGAAAGCTCACTTATCTTTTCAGCCATAGTGTAAGCGATAACACCATCATGATCTGTCTCGCCTTGCATAACCACACCTAATGTTACAACCCCATCAACATCTTCTTTCTCAAGAAGCATTTTAACTGCAATAGGAATATCAAAGCTTCCAGGAACTCTAACAACTTTCTGCACTTTAACATCCAACTTCCTTGCAGTATCTTCAGCTAATTCAAGCATTTTCTCAGTAATTTGCTTATGAGTCTGTGAAACAACTATGCCTATTTTCTCTTGCATTTTGTTATAATCTTTTTATTTATTAATTCTTATCTTTTTAATTTGCATACGGTTGCGAACACGCAACTTATCTGTCCGCATCATGAATGTCAAATTGGTGATTAGCGGACTAATGTATAGCCTCGTATTCGAGGCTCGTGATGCAAATTATTTTTTTATAACACTAAATTTTATAATTATCTTTTAATTCTATACTTACTATCCTTCTTATTAAATTTAATAGGACCAGCCTCAACACTACCCTGTCTTATACCCATTCCTGCATATTTTGTTAGTTCAGTCTTTCCTTTTAGCAAAGCAATTGCATTTAAAGTATGCTTTATAGTCCTGTCTTTAGCAATCTGGTAAAGCTCATCATCAGTCTTTGCTTCTCTTGCATAAACAAAAACACTAAGAATATGCTTATTAGTCATAAGCTGTGCATTTATCAAGCCATTTGAAGCCTCTTGTGCACAAATCTCATCAATAACTGCACTTCCAGCCCAACCTAGAGCTATAACAATATCACACTTATATTCCTCAATAAGCCTTTTACATGCAACTGGCAGATCCTTAAATCCAGGCACAGTGTATCTCTCAATTTCATGATTACTATTACTCTTAATAGTCTCAATAGCAAACTTTGCCATATCAACTCTAGCAAACGTTGTATCTGCAATACCTATTTTAGCCATTTTATTACCTATATTTTATCTATTCTCCAATTATAGTAATCTCATCTGCATCTTTAAGTCCTAATTTATCTCTCAGATAATATGGCGATATAACCTCTAAAGTGCTTCTATCATGAGTTGTTCTATCTGGGATAACTACACCACATTCTATATCTTTAACCTTAACTTTATATGCAGTTAGCGCTCCAAATGTCCTTTCCTTGCTATCAAAACCATTAATCCTAAATTGTGTCAGTGAGTTAATGAAAGCCAATGCCTGCATTGCATCCACATCAATGTTTAATGTGCCAGGATAAGGCTTAAACCCAAGCTTCTCAACAAACTGCATAATATATCCTTCTTGAGACATATAATACCTGCCCTCACCCAAGCCTGTTTTAACCTTACCCTTTATTACTGCCTTGCTGCTTTCAAAATAGCTCTTAAGTGCAGCATATTTCTCTGCCAGAAGCCTTTTACCTTCATTATCGATAATAACTTTAGTGCCTCTATTACTAGCAACCCTTTTAATTAGTCTTTGCCTTTCCAATTCTATTAATTTCCTGCTAATAGATTGCTGAGAAAGCCCAAACAGCTTTGATATAGAAGTTGTATTAGCTTCAATAAAGCCATTTTTAGAATACTTAGCTAGCTCTATCAATAAATGAGCATTATCCATATACTAAAAGAATATATTAGTTACTTATAAATGTTATGATACTTAAAAGTGAGTAACAATCACTTAGCTCGTTTGCGTTTGATTATTTTAACAGGTGTTCCAATTGAAGATCCTGGCTGAGAATGGACAACAGCATCTGCGCCCATTAGAAATGCATTTACCCGCAGTAAGAAGTGGTCTTCTGCTCGAATGTACTTTATAGGGTTGTTAGTATCAACACGCTTTAACTGAACTCCTAGTTCTTCAGCTACTTCATCTATAGAACCTTGGTAAACAGGAATCTTTTCTGCTCTTTCTCTCCAATAAGCCAAATCATTGTGCATATAAACAGCAACATTCCTATTATAAATTTCTGAATTTTTTATTCTTAATCTACCAGATGGCGTTACTCTTCTTAATATAGGTATTAGGCCAGCTCCAGCACTAACAATGCCTAATATTGAGTAGAGTACCCAATCAATGGGAGCTAAACGTTCAAGTTTCTTCCAAGAATGTTCAGAAATTATGTTACCTGTCTGTGCATCATGAATCAGATAATGATACAAACTTGCTTTTTCTTCACCAAACACATTAAATCTCAAAATCCTTCCATAAATATGAACTTTATCCCCTTCAACTTTAACACCATCTACTATATCTAGCATAGTTTTCTGATAGTTTCTATTTAAAATCCTCATATTACTATAGAAATAGACTTTTATTTATATATTTTATGCTAATAATAGAGGAAGCTTATAATCATGCTAGTTAGAGATTTCTTTAGAATTGGTATTCTTAGTCAAAAGAGATATTATTCTTGAGTTAAGAATCTTAATTGCTATTTCACAAACTCTACATTCTCCATATCTCTAAACTTTTCATCTCCTGTAAGAAACTTTACATTATACTTTTTGGCTAGAAGATATCCTATGCAGTCAATATAACTTAAAAATTCTTTTTTATGCTCAAATTTCATTTTTGCAGTTTCAAGTAATATTTCGTTATCATAGTCAATATTAAATTTTGAGAATCTACTAATTATTTCCTTAGCTTCATTTCCTCTTCCTTCTCTAAATAAAAAATAAGAAAACTCTAGCAGATTTAATTTATTAAGTATAATTTTAAAGCCTTTCTTGTACTTCTCGTAATTAGGATTCTCTTTATATATTTCTATAAGAGCATAGGTATCATAGAATAATCTTTTAATCATCTATTTCTCCTTCATCTATCTCTCTCATTATCTGATCAGTCGACTTCTTAATGTCCTTGCCTCTTCCCCACAGAAAGCTGATATCGTCAGTTTTTTCAATATCTATTTTTAGAGTATCATCTACAGAAATTCTCTCACTTTCCACTATCTCTTTTGGAATTATTACTCCTATAGAGCCTCCAATCTTCTTAGCTTTAACTTTGACTTCCATTTTGTTTAACGTAGTTAGTTATATCCTCTAGATATAATATATTAAATATAACTTATATATAAACTTTACGTACATAGGAGGGGAACTAAATTTTGACAGTGGTTTAAACAATAGATGAGGGCTGGATGGAAATACATCATATCTGTCCAAAGTGCGAAAAATTTGTAGAAGCTAAAATACAAATCAAAAATGGAAGGTTAAATAAAGAGATTGTTTACAAATAGTTAATAGAAAAAGGAAAAGTTCAATAACAAACACCACTCACCTCAGACCACTTTTCTTGTTTTAATATTGATTTTATTCATCACTTAGATTTAAGTTTCCTCACTTTTCCCCTCAAACTCTTGCAAAAACTCAGCAATTAACTCCTCTTTTATTCTGTAACCTTTTTTAATTAATTCTAATATTAAGATTTTGCATTCTTTCCTTGTTATTTTATTCTCTAATAAATTTTCTTGAATAATAGCAATAGTCCCTCTAGGTTGTAGCCCCAATAAATTAGCTGTTATTCTGGCCTTTCTCTCATCTATTAGTATAATTTTCACATTTTTCTCTATGGCTAATGAGATAGCAGCTTTTTCACCCTCTCCTAAGCTTTGTGGCAGATTTTTAAGAATAGAGACCTTTTCTACACTAACATTAGTTTTCTTAATCCAGTTCTCTAATATTAAATAGTCATCTTTGCCCTTATTCTTCCAAAGAATTATTTCATCATAAACCTGTTGAGGAATGAATAGATCATACTCATTCAAGAAATTTAGCTTTCCAATTTTAGTAAGAAAAACTAAGGGAGATGTATTGCTAACAATATTCATCTTAATCCTTTTATATCTTCTCTTAACTCCTCTTTACTGTAATCCAAATGCAGCTCCTCTTTTCCAATAAGATCAACCATCTCTGTAAGATCAGCATTTAGCATTTCAGCAGCTCTTTGCAAGCTGATTTTTCTGTTTTTATACTGCAATAATACTTTCTTCTTTTTTTCATCCAATAGTCCTTGCTCTATTAAGTTGCGCAGCATTGTAGCTCTATCCATATGCTTCTCAGCTGAAAATTTATCAATTTCCTCTAGCATCTCCTTTGGTATGCGTGTAGTGACACTTGCAGCCATTTTAGCTCCTTAACTGTATCGTTTTAAATCAAATGAATACACTTATATTTAAATTTTGCTGTTTTAGAATGCCTGTTAAGCGACCCGAGCGAAGCGAGCGTGCAACGTGGTTTGAGCAGAGCGAAAAAGTTCAGGCGGCGAGCGTGCAGTAAAGGCGGGCATCTATGTTGTCTTTAAATAGTAGTAAATAACCGAAAGATTTATAAAGTCCAATTTATATTAAAGGTAATATGAATGAAACTATAGAAGCATCAATGAAACCAGGAAGATTATCCATGGGTGGCTTTTTAGGAGATGTTGAAAGATTAGATGAAGTTCTTAGGGCAGATGATGAAACCGTTAGAAAATTAGGCTTAACGCATGAGCAAATCGCCGATAGAATAGAATACTTTCTTCGTGCTATAGGTTACCCAACAATAGATGGAAAAGTTGTTGATGGAAAATATCTCGGAGGAGGAGTGGCATACAGAGGTGGACAAGCCTGTCCTTGGAATGATGTTGATTTCATGATGCCAAATAGCACCTTGAATTTATTTGTGAGGAATCAAACCACTAATGAAGAACTTAGATTTCCAGGAGCAATTGCACACTTAATAAGACAACATCATTTTTACGAGGGAAAACAATCACCATATAGAGTTGATCCTGAAAAAGCTGTAAGAGTTTTAGACATAAAGTAAGACACCCGCCTTTTCATTATTTCTTCAAATCTTCGATTTGGCATCAGTTTTGCGAGCCGCCTGAACTTTGCTTAACCTATGGGCATTTAACAAGAAGTCTTGCCAAAATTATACTAAGCAATCCCCAGAGCTTTCTTTAGAGCAGGCTTATCAAACCCTACTATCATCTGGTCTCCCACTTCTATAACTGGCACACCCATCTGCCCTGATTTCTCTATCATATGCTCAGCAGCCTCCCTATTAGTAGAAACATCAATATCCTCATACTCTATTTTATTAACCTTGAAAAACTCCTTAGCCATCTTGCAATAGGGGCATGTTGGAGTAGTATAGATAATTACCTTTGGTTTTACTTTTGCCATGTTTATAACCCCAAAAATCAGAGTGCAATTAAGAATTATATATCCTCTTAACTATATATACTTTTTGTTTAACTCTTCAGTTATCCTTTAAAAGCCTTATGAATGGCTTAAGCAAAATCTTTATATATGGTAAAGTTTTACAGGCTTTGTAAAAGGGTTTATTTTTTGGGTAGATGGACTACGTTATTCATATTAAAAGAGAGCAGGGTACGTGGTTTTGCACACCTCTTTTCCACATGCCCTTGCTTATCTATAATTAAAAATTTTTTGGCTCGTCAATCTCAGAGCAACCTACATCTTCGTTCTCAATAAAGCTATCATTAATAATTGCACTAGGGCTTTGCTTCTCATCACCCCTAGTTACAGGTGGATTATATATCTTATCTTCTTTGCTAAAGGTTTGTGTTTCAGCACATCCACTTATAATTAAGCTGCTAATTATTATCGATATTAATACTAGCATTATTTTGTTTTTAATCATTTTTCAATTAATTTCTCAATCTCCTGCTCCATTATCTCTTTAGTAATTTTACCAAAATACCTGTTAATTATTATTCCATTTTTATTAATAAAATATGTTACAGGCATACCTCTTAAAATATAGACATTTGATACATCTTCATTACTGTCTAACAATACTGGATATGTAATCTCAACAGGTAACTGATTCTTTGCATAATTAATTGCAACATCCTGTTTTTCTCCTCTGTTAATGCCTAATATTACAACCTCGTCCTTATACTTCTGTGATCCCTCTTCAAAATCAGGCATCTCTTCAAGGCAGAAAGGACACCATGATGCCCAAAAGTTAATCACCACTGCTTTCTTGTCTCTGAAATCTGATAATTTTACTAAATTGCCATTTATATCCTTTAATATGAAATTTGGAGCTAAGCTGCCTATCTCAATGCCTGTTTCTTGAGCTTTTTTAACTCCAAGCGCTTCTCCCTGCACAATTTCTGTCTTTTTGTAAGGCTTTTGTATAATTAGTATAACTCCAATAATCATCAATATTGCAACTGCTAATATAATATATCTTACATTTTCCTTCATGTAACTCCACATAGCAGAATATAGTTTATAAATTTATATAAAGATAATGTTTGGGTTTTAAAAATTGAAGTTTAACGTATGCGATTGCGCGTTATACCCCCTGAGCGAAACTAAAGTGCAAAGAGTTGATGAAAGCAAAGTTTTTGAGTCAGCCTAAATTAAGAACGAAGTTCAATCAAATAAAAGTATTAAGGGCAAGAATTGTATTTCATAAATTATCTTCTTCTAAAAATTTGAAGATAGCGAGTGCTTGTTCCTTTTTCAGGAATAGGCATATTATATCCGAATTGAGAATCCCCTTTGCCGATATCCTACCCTTCTTGTTTTAACCTGCCAATATATCTCATCATTGCTGTTGTATCTTGCGGATTATTAGGCACATGAAATGGTTTTTCCCAATATTCGTCAACATTAAATCTCTTTAAAAGTTCTACTGTTTCACTCGGATTAGCTTCTAAAGCCTCTACAACATCATCGGACAATTCGCGTCTTTTCACAGTTTATGTTAAACACAAGAGATATTTAAATCTTTCGTTTTTATTGCCTTTTAGCAGTAGTTACAATTCTTGCCAAATCCAAAAATAGGCGGATTCAATCAAAAGTTTTACATATTAACACATACTAATATAGTATTAAGGTGATATTATGGTACAGGCTATTGTCAAAATCGATGAGGATGCTAACAGGATTATTAATATCGTAAAGGCTAAGTATGGCTTAAAAGATAAGAGTGAGGCAATCAACATAATTGCTAAGGAACATGGATAAGGATTTCTTGCACCTGAATTAAGGCCTGAGTACAAAAAGAAAATACTCAAAATTGTGAAAGGTAAGCATCTATATCGTGAAAAGTTTGAGAAAGAGGTAGCTTAAGTTGTATACAGATAAATATAGTGAAGAAATTACAAAGAAACTAAACAGAAAAATATATAAAGATAATAACAGTAATCTAATCCATGAAATTCGAATATGATAAAAGCGTAGACGCAGCCTATCTTTATTTAGAGTATCCTATAAAAGATGGCGAAGTCAAGAAAACAATAGAATTAAATGAGAATATTATTCTTGACTTTGACAATAACAACAAATTAGTAGGTGTTGAAATTTTGAATGCAAGTAAAATCCTAAAAAGAGAGGTTATAGAAGAAGCTAAAATTTCTTAAAAATAGAAATCCAAGTATGCTTCGATTTCTTTAAACCCTAACATCTCTTCTTAAATCTTCAATAGCCTTCCTAGGATCATCACTTGCAAATATTGCAGAGCCAGCTACAATTAAATCAGCCCCTTCTTTTGCAGCAATTCTTGCACTTCCAACTTTCATAGCTCCATCAGTTTCTATCCTAACCTTAGTGCTAATTTTCCTAACTTGCTTAATCTTATTTAAAGCTTCAGGAACTAAAGCTGCGCCATATCTTCCAGGTATAACAGTCATTATTAAAACCTGGTCAACTAGTGGAATTATTTTTTTAATTGATAAAACATTAGTCTCTGGATTGATTGCAATTCCAACTGCTTTCTTTTTCTCTCTAACTCTTATAATTGTGTCTTTTACCTCTTTTTCATCCTTGCATGCTTCATAGTGAAAAATAACTGTATCGCAGTATATGGCATAATCCTTTACATATAGCCAAGGACTATCAACCATCAAGTGTGCTTCTATCTTCACCCTAGTCTTTAATCCTTTTAAGGCATTAAAATCTATAGTTTTAGCAGCCACAAACTTGCTATCCATCACATCAAAATGCACCTTTTTAACATAAGGCTCAACTAATTTAAGTTTTGATAGAAAGTCTTCTTTGCTGAATGCTATTATAGAAGGGATTATTTCTGGCATAGGTTACCCTTCCTCCATCTCCCTAATCATCTCCATCCTTCTCAGATGCCTTCCACCATCAAATTTAGTCTTTAGAAATATATCAATTAATTTCTTGACTTTTGCTAAGCTTACCTTCTTTGGCTTTAAATCCATCAGCAGAGTATTGCTACTTTTCTTCCTGAGTTTTTTATAAAATCCTTTAAAATCCAGCCCATTCAGGCATAGAACACTAATATCGTTATGGCTTCTTGCAAGATAAACTGAATCTTCTGTATTAACTTCTGCAGCTATAATACCTTTAACCTTATTTGCAGCTATTGCAACACCTGTACCAGAGCCACATACTATAATACCTCTATTATCTTTAGGATTTTTAGTTACCTCTTCTGCAACCTTTTTTACATACACTGGATAATCATCATTCTTGTCAAACTCATAAGGCCCAATATCAGAAACTTGGATTTTCTTACTTTTTAAATACTTAATTATATCTTTCTTCAGAAAAAAACCGTTATGATCTGCTCCTACAACGACTTTCATAATAAATCAAGAATTTAAGATATATTTAAAAGTATCTAAGATTTGCCAAAAGCTATGATTAACTTTGAACGTAATAACCTTGACAAAGCATCCTCACCATACTTACAACAGCATAAAGATAATCCTATACATTGGCAGGAATGGAACAAAGAAGTTTTAGAATATGCAAAGAAAAATAATAAGCTAATTTTTGTTTCTATAGGCTATGCAACCTGTCATTGGTGCCATGTAATGGCTTCAGAAGCCTTTTCTGATAAAGAAATTGCAGACTACTTGAATGAACAGTTTGTCTCTATAAAAGTAGATAGAGAGCAACGCCCAGACATTGACCAGTATATGATGTCTTTTATCATAGAAACTCAGGGCAGTGGTGGCTGGCCATTAAATGTGTTCCTAACTCCTGATGGAAAGCCATTTTACGCCTTAACTTATGCTCCAGTTGCTCCAAGCTATGGATTGCCACCATTTCTTAATATATTAAAAATGATAAAAGAAGGTTATGAAAAACATAAAGAAAAGATAGAAATGTACAAACCATATGCAATAACAACAGAAAATATTAAAGAAAAACAAGTGATTGAAGCAATAAAATCAGGAGCTGACTTTGACAATGGAGGTTTTGGTATTCCTAAATTTCCTCCTCATAATACACTCTTATTTCTAATAAGTTATTACGAGGAAACTAAAGATTCAGAGGTTAGGGAAATAATAGAAAAAACTCTGGACATAATGGCTACTAGAGGCTTACAAGATCATCTGCAAGGTGGTTTTTATCGTTATTGTGTAGATAACCAATGGACTATTCCCCATTTTGAGAAAATGCTGTATGACCAAGCTATGCTATTATTGGTTTATAGTGTAGCATATAAAGTGTTAAAGAAAGAGGAGTATAAAATTATAGCAAATAAAATTATTACTTGCTTGGAGGAGACTTATCAGCATAATAACTTATTCTACAGTGCACATAACGCAGATACAAACCATGAAGAAGGTGCAACATATTTATGGTCAGAGGAAGAGTTACAGAAAGTTCTAACTGAAGGGGAATTTAATCAATTCACAGAACTCTATGAGATAAATGAAAAAGGTAATTTTGAAGGTAAAAATCACTTAATAAAAAGAACATTTGCCTTTCTTCCAGAAATAGAAAATAAACTATTGCAAATAAGGAAAAATAGAGATCAGCCTTTTACTGATAAAAAGATTATAACTAGCTGGAATGCATTAGCAGGAATTGCATTGTTATTGGCATATAGGTGCATAGGCAATGAAAAAGCAAAAGACAAGGCTATAATTTTATTTAAGAACCTCCTTGCAAAACATTACATAAATGGTAAATTAGCTCATAGCTCTATTAATGATTCATTGCAAAAAGACGAATTTCTGGAAGATTATGCTAGCATGCTATTATTTGCAACATATGTTTATGAGGAGACAAGAGAATATAAGAGTATAATTAAACAATTACTTAAGAAAATAAAAGAATTCCAAAAGGGTGATGGTTGGATTGAAAACAAAGCTGATGATTTTATAGAAATCTCTGCACAGAAAATTGACCACCCTATTCCATCCAGCACTTCATTATCAGAATTTTCTATATTTAGAGCACAATTAATTTTACAAAAAGAATACAGCCCAAGCCATTACAAAGAGCCACTGAATTATGACTTCTTTAATCTAGTAGCATTTCTTAAAAATGGTAATTTACATGAAATCCATACTCCAGAGCTAATAGATTGGCAACTTTTGCCATTGAATTGCATACAAATAATGTCTACAAATATACAAGACTGTTATAAGCAGAGATGTATGGAGTTTAAAACTGTAAAAAGTTTAGTTGAATTCCTAAAAAAGGCATAATATTTAAAAAGAGTTATAAAATTACTCCAATTGATAATTGATTAGTAAAGTTACTCTCACAAATGGAAGATTTAGCAACATACTTAAGACAAGTAAGAGATTCAACAGATTTAGATCAATTAGATTTGGCTAGATATATCCATAGAGTCCATCCAGGATTAGCAGTGAGCTCACTTCACATAAACTATATCGGATCATTTGAAAAAGGTTATAATGAATTAAGATACGCAATAAAAGGTAAGGAACCAGCAAGAAGTATATTTTTGATGTATATTAATTTACTTAACCCAAATCAGAAGCAAAGAAAAGAGATTAAAAGGCTTGTTAGAAAATACAATCCTGATTTTAAATTTGATGGAGTTGGTATAGTCTTAAGCCCTGCTCAGAAACTAATGGTATTACCAAGGAGAGCAAAGATCCAAGTTGAAGATCTAATTGAAAATCTTTATGATAAGCATGTATTAAAGAAAACACCAAAATAAAACTTTTATGTTATAGTAATATTTATAATTACATTTCTATTATACTATAATATGAAGAAAAAAAATCTTATTGATAGAGTAAATGAGCTTCCTAATGATACAGGCAAAAATTTGGGAGAGCTAGCTGATCTTATAGGTATGCATAGACAACAGTTATATTTAATTCGCAGTGGGAATAAAAATAGAAACACAAATCTTAGAACACTAGAAAGACTTGGTTATGGTATTAAATATATACCAATTGTAATTTATAGAAAATCAGATCTTGTAATAGAGGATTTAGGAATTAGAGGTTTCCTTTTTGGAAATTACGACAATAATTATATTGGTAAAGTATGGAAAAAACATAGATTATCTCAGAATTTAACTCAGGAAGAATTTGCTAGAAAACTTAAAATTAAATCTAAAACTTACAAAGGTTATGAAACTGGTAGGCATAAGCCGCCTATATCGACTATAGAATCTGCACACAATGAATTAGGTTTAGGCCAAGCTTATTTAGTACCTCCATTAAGTAAATGCTAACATAAGTCTGTGCAGGAATTAGTAAAAATGTTTTAAAAGTCTACTAAGATTAATTATTTAATAAATAAAACTCCTTTTCTACCTTCGAAAGCCCTATCGCCAGTAACAAATTGTAATTTATTCTCTAGAGAATAAATATATCCGACACAATCAAAAATTGACAAATCTTCTTTTTTGTTGTCTATTCTATATTTTAATGCTTTTATTAAAATTTCTCTGCTAACTGGCTTGCAAAAAGATGCTAATATGCTGTGCCAGTAAATTGCTTTATCTTCTTTACCTTCCCTATATAAAACAGAATAGTATTCTGCCAAAGTCAAATCTGTTATAATAAATTCCTTATTTAAAAAGTCTATAAATTTGGGATTTCCATCTCCAATTTCAGCCAGTGCATAGGTATCTAAGCAGAACATGTTAAATGTATTTACTCTCTTTTCCTCGAATTTCCTTTAATAATTGTTCAGTAGGCTTACTTAACTTTACTGAGCCAAACAATTCCTTCAAAGGATTTTCCTTCGGCTTAATATCTATCACAATCTCCTGATTCTCTTTTAATCTCATCTCTTTAACTATCTCTACTGGTATCCTTACACCAAGAGAGTTGCCCCATTTTCTTGTTTTTGTGGTTATCATGACTACTGCCTATATAAATTATACCCATGTATAACTAATTATCTACAATGTATAACTAATATATAAACTTTATGCTTAACATGCCTAAACTCATTTCAAGAAAGGACCATGTAGTTCATCATCGAACCATTCAGATTTCTGAAGCATATATACCAAAGTCTTGTCTACAACAGGTACATGAATCTCAAACTGTCTATGAGGCTCTAAAAGTAGTTTTGAGGGAATCTCAGGCAGTGCTAGTATTTTTGCATAGGGTACAAATGAAGTTCCATATGTGCCATTCCCTCTGGCATTTTTATATGGTAACCAATAGTGAATCACAATCTCATGCTCTAAAAATCGTAAAGGTTTGACATATGCCTGACTTTTAGCCATAACAGAGAAAACTAAGTTATAATTTAAAAAGATTTCGCAACCTACGCTTTCCCTCCACTCCCAAACAACCTAATCCTTCTCTCCACAGTTTTCTGTATTAGCTCTTTAGCAGGTTTTAAAATCTTCCTTGGGTCAAACTCTCCTGGATGCTTAGCTAAAAACTCTCTCTCTGCAGCAGTAAAAGAAAGCCTTAAATCTGTATCAGTATTTATCTTGCAGATCCCATTTTTAATAGCTTGCTTAATCTGGCTATCTGGAACACCAGAAACATCTTCTAGCTTAGCACCATACTTAACAGCCTTTCTGACAATATCTCTTGGAACTCCAGAAGCTCCATGTAGTACTAAAGGTATCTTTACCTTAGCTCTTATCTCTTTTAGCCTTTTAATATCTAACTTTCCTCCACCATTAAACTTATAAGCACCATGGGATGTTCCAATTGCAACTGCTAACGAATCAACTCCAGTTTTGTCAACAAATAATTTAGCATAATTAGTATCTGTTAATATTATTCTTCTCTTTGAAACCTTATCCTCTGCGCCTCCTATAATTCCAAGCTCAGCCTCAACAGAAATACCTTTCCTATGGCACAATGAAACCACTTTCTTAGTAATGCTAATATTCTTATCAAAATCGTATTGTGAGGCATCTATCATAACAGATGTATAGCCCTCTTTAATACATTGCTTAATAATCTTAATATCTTTGCCATGGTCTAAATGCAAAACAATAGGGATCTTATTCTCATGTGCAGCAGTTTTAATCATTCCAGCAAGATACTTTAATCCAGCATATTCAATTGCTCCCTCAGTAGTCTGCAATATAACAGGACTTCTTAGCCTAATCGCTCCAGCAACAATAGCCTCCATTATCTCCAAGTCATTAACATTAAAAGCACCAACTGCATACTTTCCTTTCTGTGCTTTAGTGAGAACTTCTTTGGATGATACTAGCATAAGATTTTATTCTAAATTAAGGTATATAAGGGTTTTGGTTGTCATAAAGTTTTTAAAAGGTTATTTTATTCTGAAGAATATGATAAATAATGAAAGACTTCAAAGAGTTAAAGAATTCTTTGAGTCAGGACGGAGTGTATGCCCATTTACTAAGAAATATGCAAATCAAGTGAGTTATGTATGTGTTCCAGACGATACAACCCTAGACAAAAATCCAGTTCTGGATTTTATTGCAGATCCTACTATAATGGCTCTTACTTATGTATTTGAATCTGATAAAGGCACTCATCAAGAAGAACATTCAAGAGCTATTGAAGTATTCAAAAAGCTCTACTTATCTTTATTTCTTACTGAGCATGGACAAGCAGCCAAAGAACATTTATCGCAACTAGAAGGAGAATTAAATAAAGCATTTTCTCCTAGCTCAGATATTAATCCTTTTTTAAGCTATAACAGTCAACCTTTATTTTCAATTGCTATGAATCCTCTATATGACCAAAATCATCCAAGATGGGCACCTCATCCAATTATAGTAATTACTAAACATTCAGATGTAGAAGCTGTTCCAAAACCTGTAGTTGACTCAATAAGAGGAAAAATGCTAGAAAGAATAGGCAAATTATACGATGCAGATGAGCTATATATAACGCCAAGCTAGCAACTTTCTTATATAACTTCTTTTATCCTTTTACCTTATGAAAAACCTTATCTGGTATCTTTTATTAGGCACTCGTGGTGGAGAGACCAGAACAAGGATTATAATAGCTATAAAAAAGATGCCTATGAATGCAAATCAGTTAGCAAACAAACTTAAATTGGATTATAAAACAATACAACATCATCTAAGAATACTTGCAGATAATAATCTTTTATCTCCAATTAACAAAGGTAAATATGGAGCAGTTTACTTTCTTTCTGAGGATATTAAAGCATTATGGCAAGAATTCCATGAGATTTGGAAGAAATTTGGGAAAAAGTAATTAAAATAGGGCATCTAGATAACGAATATGGTAATGGAATTCTTAATGAAAGCAACTACTGTTTTGACAGCTTTAAATATAGTATTCTTATTAGCTTTAGGTTATATATATGTAAGAAATTGGCTTAAGCTCAAAACAAGCTTTACATCTGGTTTACTGCTCTTCAATCTTTTATTCCTTGCACAAAATCTAACATCCTTTTATTTTTACATAACTATGACCCCTTACTTTGTTGACATGGTCAGTTTGCATGTTTTTATATTGACTTTATTGCAGACTATTGCATTTTTGATTTTAACTATAATATCATGGAAATAGGTGCCAAAATGAAAACTCTTTATTTAGCAGCTTTAATTGCTTTATTTGTTTTAATAGCTGGGTGCACCGCTACAAATAAGGCAAACAAGAAAATGATGGGAAAAGATGCTATGGAAGACAAGAATATGGCAGAAAATGATATGCAAAAGGACGCAATGATCAAAGAAGAGGATGCAATGGAAAAGAAAGCTATGGAAGATAAAACTATGGCTGAGAAAGATGCTATGGAGAAAAAAGGCGATACAATGGCTAAAGAAGGCACTTTCATGGCAAAAGGCACTATACTTGCAGGCTCAACAACACCATACATTGAATATAATAAAGAAGACTATGAAAAGGCATTGGCAGAGAATAAAGTAGTTGTCTTATACTTTTACGCGAACTGGTGTCCAATCTGCAGAGTAGAACAAATATCTACCTTTGCTGCATTTAATGAACTACAATTTCCTAATGTAGTTGGCTTTAGAGTTAATTTCAAAGACTCTGATACAACAGATGATGGAGTAGAGTTAGCAAAACAATATGGAGTAACCTACCAGCACACAAAGGTTATCATAAAGAATGGTGAAAGAGTTTTAAAAGCACCTGATAGCTGGGATAAAGAAAGATATATAAGTGAGATATCAAAGTATGCATAGTATAAAATTAAAGGATAATTAAAATAACAATTCGCATTGAATTAATAAATATTCGTAAAAAGATAACTTGCATAACGACGCTTGCTACGCAAGCTGTGCGATTAGTCCGCTAATCCACGATTAAAACAGCAATGAAACGGACATGTATGTTGCGTTTTCGCAACCGTGTGCAAATAAAAAAGATAAAATGCATACTAAATGCAAATAATTTAAAATAAAAAGTAAGTGCAAGGGCAAATTAAGAATATAAAAAATAAAATATAGAACTATAACAAAATGGTAGAAATTAGTGTTATTGCAGCCTTTTTAGCAGGGATTGTATCTTTTCTTAGCCCTTGTGTCTTGCCTTTAATCCCAGGCTTTCTAGCCTATTTATCAGGCACTTCTCTTGAGCAACCATCTGGAGCAAGATGGAGGATATTCTTCAATAGTGTTGCATTTGTCCTAGGCTTCTCTATCATTTTTGCATTATTAGGTGTTTTACTAAACACTGTCCTAGAAAATATATCATATTCATTGCAACTATGGCTATCAAGGATAGGAGGTGTTATTATAATACTATTTGGCTTATATCTTGTAGGCTTAATTAAGTTAAACTTCCTAGAAAGAGAGCATAAGCTTAAAGTTAAAAAGAAATTCAGCATAACATACGTTACCTCTTTTATCTTTGGAGCAGCATTTGCAGTTGGCTGGACACCTTGTGTAGGAGCAGTTTTAGGCTCAATATTTGCACTAGCTGTCTCAAAGCCTGGAATAAGTTTCTTGCTATTGATGTCATACTCTCTTGGCTTGGGCATCCCTTTTCTTTTAGTAGGCCTATTCTCAGCACAGGCTTTAGAATTAATCAGGAAACTCGGACCTTTCCTCAAATACTTTAACATAATCATAGGAATACTATTAATTATACTTGGCATACTTGTTTTCACACAGACATTAAATCAGGTTGCTAACTTAAGCCTTGTTAATTATTTTCTTCTGAAATAAAATGGCTAAAAAAATCAATAAAAAATTCGAATTTGGCAGATATAAAAATATAGCCTTAGTTATAGTTCTAGCTTTAATCATAGCTTCTATCTTCTTTATACAAAATATGCAAAAAGACAGCAGAGTGCAAACTACCTATACAGAACTTGCTATAAAAGATTCCTCAGAGAGAGTCAAACAAAAATCTGCTAAATATCTAAGAGCAAAAGAATTAGTAGAACCTAATGGATACCTAAATATAGACAATATAACTATTGCTGAAAATATTGGTAAGAATATTATACTAATTGACTTCTGGACATACAGCTGTATAAACTGCCAGAGAACTATTCCCTATCTTAATACATGGTATGAGAAATATAAAGACAAAGGATTAGTAATTATTGGCATTCATACCCCTGAATTTGATTTTGAGAAAGATTACAATAATGTAAAAAGAGCCATTGAAAAATTTGGCATAAAATATCCAGTTGCACAGGATAATGAATATCAAACATGGAATGCTTATAAGAACAGATATTGGCCAAGGAAATATCTAATAGATATAGACGGCTTTATAGTTTATGATCACATAGGCGAAGGAGCTTACGAGGGAACAGAAAGAAGAATTCAGGAACTGCTTGAAGAAAGAAATCAAGTGCTAAAGTTAAGTGAACAAATTACCAAAGATATTTCAAAGCCAGAAGCAGAAACTCCTAGTCAGATAGGCACTCCAGAAATTTATTTTGGCTATAGTTTCTCTAGAAATCAGATAGGCAATCCAGAAGGATGGCAGCCCAATAAGATTGTTAAATATACAACACCACAAAAATTACAGTCTAATAAATTCTACCTAGTGGGAGATTGGCTTAATAATAAGGATAACCTGGAGCTTGTCAACAATCAAGGGGCTATATTACTCGTTTATTTAGCCAAAAAAGTTAATCTAGTAGCAGGCTCAAAACAACCAATAGAAATAACAGTTTATTTAGATGGACAAGAGCACAAAAGAGTAAATATATCAGATTTTGATTTGTATAATATCATTTCAACAGAAGAATCTGGCACGCACATTCTAGAAATAAATACAAACTCTTCTGGATTAATGGCTTATACGTTTACTTTTGGTTAGATATTTTACCTAACTAATTCCACGTTTTCCATGTCTTTAAATGCTCGGTCACCAGTTAAAAACTTTAGATTATGCTTTAATGATAAGACATATCCAACAGAATCCACCAACGAAATATTCTTTTTTCTATGTATAAACCTAAGATATATTGCTTCTATTATAACCTGAGAAGTAATTTCTAATATATCGAAATTTGAATTTTTATACCATTTATCTGCTTCTTCCTTGCCATGCTTCTTAAGAATGATTTGATACATTTCACCTACATTCAAAACACTAGTTATAATCTTTAAATCCTTAAGTTGTTCATAGGATTCATTGCCCTTCTCTATTTCTATAATGGCGTAAGTATCGAAGAAGTACATGCTAAAAACCTACATTAAATTCTTTATCAATTTCTCTCATTAATTTATCTGTAGATTTCTTAAATTTCATCTTCCCAAAAATATCTCTCACAGTTGTTATAGGTCTAACATTAATTGTAACTGTAACTTCCTGATTTGGCTTTATATTCTCTTGCTTAATTATCTCCTTTGGTATAATTACACCTATTGAATTTCCCCATTTCTTTGTTTTAGTCTTTACTTCCATCATAATAGTTATACATGTATAACTAATATATAAATGTTCTGTTTTAGAGCACTATATCCTAGTTACGATGATTGACTCTTGGATTAATGGCTTATACGTTTACGTTTGGTTAGCAATAGCTTTTTCAAGTTTTTCAGTTAAGTCATCCAAATGGTAAGCACTAATGGTTTCAGTTAAAAACCCAGTTTGTTCAGGAGGCAGTCTTCCTGCAGCTTTCCAGCTCTTGGCATTTTCTAAAGCCCTTTTTGCAAATTCCACGTTAGGATATAAAAAAACATGGCTTTCAAGAACATAATCCGGTGTGCGAGACCATCCAACATACTTCTGCCATTCATTAGATAACATAAGTTCATGGCATTTTGCTTCCACAGTATATCGGCCGTCTGGGATAGTAAGAGTTCTTGATACCTTGATTGCTTGCCTATCTTTTGTTATAGCAACTGTTTCCTGTCCTCTTTTTTCTTTAAAGAGAAGTTTTCCTACAAAGAATCCGGTTAAATCTCCTTCTTTTTGTGGTATATATGTAAATCTTCCAGGTCGAACAGTGCCTGAAGCAAGGGTTTCTCCAATTTCTTCAATTGATTGGTTTAGTAGAGCTCTACTACTCAATCCAGGAGAGAATGCAGCTGCATATTCAAGAATTAAATACTCAACCCATTGTCCTAAAGCAGGTAAATCAAATGTCACATCATCAAATGTAGGTTTTGGTATTGTATAGCATGGAGGGATATATCCCTCGGATTCAATAGGGGAACCTACAATTACTATTTTTGGAATTGCACTTAATATTTCTGGAATTTTAGTTTCTAATTCAGCCATCATCTCAAAATAAGGCGAGGTCAATATTTAAATTTTACTACAACTCAAGAGGATTAAGTCGGCTCAATCTGATGGCTATTAACATACACATAAGCTTGATAACAGGCCTTTACACCCTCTCCTACACCAGTTATAGCCTGTTTGAATTCTGTATCTGCAACATCACCAGCTGCATACACTCCAGGAATATTAGTTCTTGATTCTTTATCAATTATTATTTCACCTTTTGCATTCAAAGCAACTCCAAGCTCTTTTGCAAGCTCTGATTTAGGGATATGCCCTATAGCAATGAATATTACATCAAGCTTAAACTGAGTGCTTCCATTATAAGCTCTATCAAGTATTACATGCGTAACTCTTTTGCCATCTCCCTTAATCTCTTTAACATTTGTCTTATAGATAATCTCTATCTTCTTATTAGCCATAACCCTTTCGTAATTAATAGGCTCTGGCCTTATCTTCTCTCCTCTGTAAATCATATACACTTTTTTAGCCCACTGCGTTAATACAAGTGCATCCTTTGCTGCACTATCACTCCCTCCAACAATTGCCATAATCTTGCCATTATAAATAGCACCATCGCATAATGCACAATAATGAACTCCTCTATTAGAATATTCATCTTCTCCAGGCACATGTAACTTTCTCCACTCAGAGCCAGTTGCAAATATTATTGTTTTAGATTCAAATTTATTGTTTTCATCTGTATGTACAACAAAATGATAATGCCCATTCTTATCCTGAACTCTCTCTACTTTAGTTACAGTTTCTTCTTTAAATTCAACATATTTTTTATAATCAAGAGCATGCTTCCTAAGCTCATCAGCCAACTCTTGCCCTGTTAATCTAATAAAGCCAGGATAATTTTCAACAACATCTGTAAGAATTATTGTTCCTCCAGGTTTAGCCTCGATAACAAGAGTCTTCAAATTAAGCCTGCCACAATACATAGCAGTTCCATACCCTACTACTCCGCCTCCTATTATTATTACGTCATATAAAGTCATATATTCTAAAAGTCCTCAATTATTTATAAATGTTGTCTTAAATGTTACAACTATTTCTAAAACAGAAAGTCAGAACATTCCATCTAATTCCTTGATGATGCTCTCTGGCAGCTCAACATCAGCAACCTTCATATTTTCATCAAGATGAGCAGGGTTCTTGGTACCCGGAATCGGAATTGCTATCGACCATTTGTTTAAGATCCATGCGAGACAAAGCTGGCTTTCTGTTATTCTCAGTTTCTCTGCAAGCTTTACTAAGGGAAGATGCTGTAGCAGTCTTCCACTACCTAAAGGAAAATACGGCAAATAAGCAATCTTTTGTTCTGTCAAATAAGGAAGAAGTTCCTGGTCATCATTCCAATGATAGGAAAGATTATAACGGTTCTGCACAGAAACAATAGAAACTATTTGCTGCGCTTCTTTGAGCTCTCCAATTGTAACATTACTCAGTCCGATATGCTTCACCATCTTTTGATTCTGAAGTTCTTTAAGTGCTCTTACACTATCCTTCAACGGCACACTTCTGTCAGGCGCATGGAGCTGGTAAAGTTCAATCTGCTTTACTCCCAGACGCTTCAGGCTTTCATGCACCGCCTTCTTTATGTGCTCAGGCCTGCCGTCAGTTCCCCATGAAATGCCATCAGGACGCGTGCATCCTACTTTTGTTGCTATGATTACAGATTGCTTCTGCTCCGCAGTCAATGCTTTACCGATTAATTCTTCATTCCTTCCTAAACCATAGACATCAGCAGTGTCAATAAGTTCAACACCTTGCTTTACAGCATGCCGTAATAAATCAAAAGAATCTTTGTCTGAGGCTGCTGGCTTGTATTCGTCAAGAGCCATGGCTCCCAGATCGATAGGAAATACTGCTCTTCCTGCTATTGTGCGTCTTTTCATGGTGTTATATCTGAGAAAGAACTTCAAGCAATTCCTTATTCTCTAATTTCATTCCGGGATTTGCCATAACCTACTTGAATCTCAGTATTCCATCTTTATCAATCACAAAATAAGCACGCTCACTGAAGCCCTCTTTGCGTAATGTCTCATACAGCTTGCACACTTCCCTGTTGAAATCGCTGAGGAGCAGAAAGTTCAATCCTAATTTCTGGGCAAACTCTTTATGACTCCACTTGCTGTCAACGCTGATGCCCAGTACCTGTGCACTGGCATTGTTCAGTTTCATCAAATCCTCCTGGAAACAGCTGAACTCAGCAGTGCAGACCGGCGAGAAGTCAAAAGGGTAGAGAATGCAAGGATTACATTCCTGCCTCTGAACTCGCTCAGCTTTCGTTCCCTACCATCCTGGTCAGGCAATGCAAAATCCGGTGCTGGTTTTCCGATTTCTACCATCTTGACCAAAAGAGCAAAAAGAAGTTCTACTATAAAAGATTATTCTACAATCCCAAGCACCATCTTAATAGCCCTTTTATCAAACCCTATAATAATCTCTCCTTCTATGTCAAACACAGGAACACCAAGCTGCCCACTTTTCTCCAGCAACTCATCAACTTTATCTGTCTGCTTAGACAAGTCAATTTCCTCCCATTTTATGTTCTTATCTCTAAAAAACTGTTTAGCCATATTGCAGTACACACAAGTTGGTGTTGTATACATTATTATTTTCTTTTGTGCCATCTTTTTAAAAATAGTTCTTATACTACTAACTATAATAAGATTACTATTGTAAAGGTTTCTTACTTCCTTAATCTAGGATTATAATAAGGACAATTTTGTGCATAGCCTATAGAGCATGGCGAGAGAGCAGCAAAAATTAGTATTCTGCCATCCTGTGCCCCTCCAAGAGCGCTTATGCCACCTTTAAAGCATTTGTAGGCATTTACAGTGACTCTTGCGTAAGCATCTATAGATATGTCCTCATCAGATTCGCCTAACAATTCCCTTACTTGAGCTGACACATTTATTTCTAAAGTCCTTTTTACCTCTATTGTGTGAGGGCATATTTCAAAGCCTAGGATAGCTTCTAGTTCTTGCTTTCTTTGGTTCTTGATTGGTTCCATCTTTAATATCATCCAGAGTTTTTATAGTCTAAAAGTTTGTAAGAGACGATATCTTCGATATCGATTAAGTCAAGACCTAAAAATATCTCTCCCCGTCTACTACTATAAATTATTAGAGATGCACCAGAACCTATTTTAAGATCTGCAACAATCTTTGCTACATAAAACAATTCAAGTGTAGGTTCTTGCTCTTCAACAGGAACAACAATACCACGATATTTGCGACCTATCTCTACAAAACTTCCGTGTTTGATTTCTGGGAATTCTTCAAGTTTCATTGGAATTTACCTCCTTGCTTTAATTTATTTGATATCAAGAATAGAGCTTTCGCTAATCGAAAGTTATTCAAAAAATTCATAGAAAAATCTCTAGCACCAATAGCCTTTTGCAATTTTAAATATTTTGCTATCTACCAAAAATAAGAATTCATTAAATACGCCAAAGATAACCACTCTTTAAGATCATAATAATTAGGAAATATAACCTCTATTTAAATTTTATGATTTTTATTCAAGCTTCACAAAATTACCTCTCTCTATTTTTATGCCTTTTTCTTTTAGCTTAATAATCTTTGCCGTTTCACTAGACTTCCTTATTGTTACAGAATCATTTGTTTTAAGCACTAGCATTCTATGATCATTATCAGCTACAAGAAGTGCAGGTCCTCTGATTACCTTTATCTCAATTTTAGCATTTTCATCAACTATTATAGGCTTGTCATGTGTTACAGAATTATTAAATGCTATGCCCAATCCTTTATTAAACTCTTTTCTAGTAATAGACTTAAAATATCCAGTACTTCCATGTGGTGTAGATACTAAAATGCCATCACCTATTACAGTCTCTTTAACAATTTTACCATTAATCTTTAACTGCAGCCTGGCAGCATGTGGAACTTGATTATGTACATCTATCTCATTAAGAGCCTTTATCTTTCTTCCTTTATTGTTAACAACCCCTTCTATTTTTAATTCTTGAATTATTTTATAATTTTTAGTTAATAATGAATGAAAAATCTTTTCATAATCATGTGTTTGGCATTTATTGCAAGTTTTACTATGCCTTATCAATACCCTAGGTATCCCTGAATAAACTCTCTCTGCATATAAAGAAGTTCCATCACCACCAAAAGAAATAATTAGCTCTGGATTTCTTGTTACAATAGTAAATCCATGCTTCTTTAATGGCCCTAATATAGCTTTTTTAGTTCTACCGACAACTGCCACTTTCATAATGTCAAGAACATAAAAGCATAATATATAAATGTTAGGGATTTAGTATAGTTAATTTGTCTAGATTCTAACTATCTTTCTAAAAATCAGAAACTACTTCTTAACTTTTTTTAGCCTTTCTAAAGCTTCCTTTCTGGAGAATTTTTGAGTAATACTTTCTATTTCCTTTACAGAGTCACCTCTATTAATACCTAAGCTTTGAAGAAACTTTATAGTCTGATTTGGACCAAGTTCTTTGTAAAGCGCTGCAATTCCTTTTTCCAAAAGGGATGTTTGTAAACTTGCCATTTTAATTGTAGTTGCCAATAAACTCTGTTGGAGTCTTGATTTTTAAGTTAATGCCTTTTGACAATAAAAATGTTTCTATTTTCCTTCTTTTATTAATTAACTCATAATCGCAAGTAATTAAACAATGGCACTTACCTATTGCTGCAAAAGCTATATGCAAGCAATCATTATAGTCATTAATTATAGAATTTAAAGCGTCGGCTAAACTCAATACTCCCTCATTCATTAAAATTCTTTCTTTTTCAACAGTTTTAATAAGGTAATATACTGATTCATTCTTCGTTTTGTCATCAATCAAGTCTACTTCTGAATATAAAACATCAGATGATATTATGTCTAACTTTCCTTGCCAAGCCAAAGAAAATATGATTTCAGAACTCTTTGCCTCTTCTATTATCCTGCTTGCTTCTAAACTGTCGAAAGGTCTACAAAATACATTAGTGTTAAGCATTATCCTTACCATAGCAATACTACAACTAAATTATATATTTATAATTATCTGAAAAAGAAAAGTGTATTATAAAGCGTGTTTAATAATCTCTAAATTGCATGAATTATGCTCAGAGCACCATTTCTGGCATTTCCCAGCCCATTCTTTCCCTGCATAGGATAGTCCACATTCAGGGCATTTGTAAGTTTTCATATTATAGTAGAAGTTACTATCCTATAAAAATATAACTTTTAAATGGCAAAAACTTTAAATATATGCTCTTATTTCGGAATAACTAATGTGGCCATTATATAAAAGCTTAATTGTTGGTGGTAATGGAAAACGTACTGTTAAAACACCATCCAGTGAAGTTTCATTACAAAGAGAGTGGAGTATATTTGGCCCTAAAATTGTTTGCAGTGGATGCCCTTATTAAGAATTTCTTTCAAAACTTTTTTAAATCTCTTATGTTTTCTACTAATTATGGTAGACTGGAACATGATTAGGTATATAACTGATAAGATAAGCCAGGGTGAGAGTCCAGAGGATATTAAGAAGAAACTGATAGAAAATGGTTACGATACTAAGCTGATTAACGAATCCTTCACTCAGGCTATTCCATGGCTCAAGCCAGCTGAACAAGAGAAAATAAAGGCTTTGCAGGCTCAACATGCTCCAACACCCTCAACAATAGCTTCTAGCCCAGTTTCTCAAGAGCAAGTATCAAAACCAGCAGAAGCTGTTAGAATACCTATAAAAACAGAAGAATCAAAACCAGACATAAAGCCAGAGATAAAAACTGGCCAAAATCTTAAGCAAGAAATTGTGCCAAGAAAGAATATTTGGCTTTATATTTCTATAATAGAAGCTGGACTTATCCTTGTTCTATTATACATTATTCTTAGATGACATAATGTTTAAATAATATATGCCTATTTTTCATAATATGGCCCTAGATATTTGTAATTTATTACAAAAGGATGTTAGAGATATTCCCTTTTTAACAGACTTAGTACACGCAGAATTTTACAGTAATGGGCTACTATTGTATCCAGAAAAAGACTTATTAGCTCTGAAAGAACATATTTATTCTGCAAGGGATTATTATGATTCTCAGGCAGGGAAACTAGATAAATGGACTGATGTTTACGAACGATATTCTTTATATGCTACAAGATGCTGTCTTATAGCTATAAACATTGCAAAAGCAATAAAAGACGCTAAAGAGTTTGAAGTTGTCCAAACCCTTTATCTATCTGTAGAGAGGCAAGAATTGTATAAAGACATAATTTAATCAATTTGCATTTTAGAAATCCAATCAGCATAAGGTTTCCAATCTTCTCCCTTCTTTCTCAAATGGTCTACAATGCTTTCTTGGCCCACAATCATATCCTCAAGAGACTTATCCCATATACTTATTCGATTTCTCTGTAGCGTATTGGGAGGTATAAAGACATATGGTATTTTTGAACCTTTAATAGTCAATGGCTCTCTTAAGTAGCATGCTTCCTCTAAATATACCCATTGTGCATTAGTCAAATTTCCGCCTCTTACTATAGATTCACTTTCACGAACTGATTTAAAGAAACCAAATACTACACATGTATGCTTACCTTTGGTGTATACGAGAAGTGGATCTCCTTTATTGACTTTAACATATCTTTTGCTGCTTACGTAACCAACTTTAATTTGTGCCACAATTATGGCAATTGCTAATAGATTTTTAAACTTTGTGATAATTATTAATAAGCATTTAATAAAACTGCAAGCTAGTAAATTTTAAATATACTCTAATTAGACACTCATATTATGGACTTTATAAGAGCATTAGCAGGCAGATCTCCAGAATTAAATGGTGTAGTAGCCTGGATTAACTCCAAGCCTCTTTTTATTAAAAAATTAACAGGTAAAGTTATCTTAATAGATTTCTGGACTTATAGCTGTGTTAATTGCATTAATACTATCCCGCATATGAAAGAGCTTTATAAGAAATATTCTAAACATGGATTAATAATAATAGGAGTCCATACTCCAGAATTTGACTTTGAAAAGGATGTCAATAATGTCAAAGCTGCAGTTAAGAGGTTAGGCATAGAATACTCAGTTGCAGTTGATTCTGACTATGAAGTTTGGAATGCATTTGGCAACAGCTATTGGCCAAGACAATATCTTATAAATAAGGATGGCAAAATAGTTTATGACCATGTTGGAGAAGGCGGATATGATGAAATTGAGCAGAATGTCAGAAAAGCTTTACAGGAAGCTGGAGCTAAGCTAGAGAAGGAAAAGCCAGTCTCACAATTGAAAGAAAAAACTTCTGCAAAAGGTTTTCTTTTCATGACTCCAGAGATTTATCTAGGATATTCAAGAAGCAAAGGTTTTGGCAATGCTAAAGTTTGTATCCCTGGGAGCTGTGAGCATTATGTAGATGTTAAAGAGCATATGGACCATCTTGTATATCTTAATGGAGACTGGGCACAGCATAAGGAATATTTAAAGCATGACAAAGGGCAGGAAGGACATATTCTCCTGAGATATAGTGCAAGAAGAGCTAATGCAGTACTTTCTTCTGCTTCTGGAAAATCATACAAAGTTATAGTTACAGTTGATAACAAGCCTCTTCAAGAAGCAATAAAGGGTAAAGATATAATTACTGATAAAAAGACAAGAGAAACATACATTATTGTAGATAGACCAGACATGTACAATCTAACAAATTCAAAAGACTTTGAGAAGCATGAACTAAAGCTAATTACAGACAGTGATGATTTTATGATTTATAGCTTTACTTTTAGTTAGCAAACGTGTTTTTTTATCAAATTTCTGAATATACTTCTACAAGTCTTTCTAATGGAATTTGCAACTCAGAGGGACTCTGCTTTAAGTGTTCTAATAATTCCATAACTCTATCTTTAGCATTGGTTCTCATAGCTCTATCAAGGACAACAAAATATTGTTTTGATATTCTTACTCCAAAACCTCTCAATTTCTCATATAATTTTGTTTTTCTTAATTCTTCTTGCATTATCGGATAATCTTCTAAAATAACTTTTTCAGCTTCTTCACCATATAAAAATAATAAAGCCTTATTTGGCAGATTTTTAATTCTTATTTTATCTGCAATTTTACCTAGTTTTTGACCTATATAACTAAAACCAAAATTATTAATAAATATTAATCCTAATACGCCCACTATACTTCCCGCTATCATAAGTGGGAGATTTTCTTTTTCTGGTCCTGCATATTTAACAAATTTATCTAATAAACTTTCATATTCGAAACTACCAGTAGTTTTACCATAAAAAGATATTCCCATATCTATAAGGAAAGCACCTATACCAAGCATAGTAAAGGCATTGGCCATATTTAATCCATAAATTGCTCCAGTCTTAGCTGTTAAATTTCGTGGTGGCCATGCAAACCATCTTCTTTGCTCTAACACTCTTTGTGATAATACATCAGTAGTAGAATTTAAATGAACTACGTCTTCTAATCGTCCTATAAAGAATGTTCTCGGTTTTCCTTTTCTTTTATACACTGCACAAAATCCGTCTGAAGATCTTTGTTCTTCTTCTAAAAAATGTGGCAAAAACCTTCTTTCATAAATTTCCCATTGTCCTTTTTTAGTATCTAAAGCTCTTGCAAACTTATATAATTTTGGGACTGCTTCTATTACTTTTGTATTTACATAGCCAATATTACCATAACGAGAATTACTATTCTTTACCAAACTTACAATATTCTTTTCCATCATATATAATAAAATCAATATGTATTTATAAAACTTTTTACAATGAACTATCCTTTCTTACTAAACATCCCTGCATTATCAGTCACACTAGCCAATTGTTTTTGTATCTCCTGCCCACTCTCAGCGCCATAGCTAATCAATATTTTATCCAAATCAAAAAACTCATAATCTTTATAATTATCTATTAATTTGCTATTAACATAGACTTTTAATTTATTGCCATCAGCATTACATAATTCTTGTCCATCATCTAAAATTAAGCAGTTATTTTCAAACTTAAATCCTAAAGTGCTTAGGAAATACCCAATAGTAACTCCTATCGCATGCTTATGTATAACATCTCCCCTCCTTTCTTCTAAGTGCACAAATTTATCTCTAAGTTGATATTTAAGCTGTGACAAATCTAACTCTTGTCCATTAATAAAAATAGCAATATCTGCATGCTCATGTACACTATTAAGTTTGCCAACGTTATCGAAATTAACAAATTCTTGTCTTGGAAAATCAGGTAAAGGTGTTTTAAGGCGCTCTGGAAGTCCTTCTTCACTTATCTTGCTCTCCCTAATTGCAATTAAATATATCAGCAATACAAATAAAATTGCAAGGATTATTGCAAAGAAATATAAGCTTCTTTTCTTAATTATCATTTATCTACACCCTCTATAACCTTAACCAGATACAACCTAGTAAATGCTAAAGCTGGAATAGTCAAAATAAATCCAAGTATTATTGCAAACCAATTATTTGCTAAAGCTGCGAATTTTAGGATATAATTTATTGTTATAAATATGCCTATTATTATAAGAAACATTGGTAATATTATATGCACTTTAGTTACTCCCATAACAAAGCTTTTGTTATAAATTATTCTATCTCTATAATTTCCAATTAGGCCATACGAGATAAATGCAAAATAAGCTATCAAAATAAGAAATATCATTAAAGTCCAGAAAACAAGACTAACATTAGTAGCTTGATTAAATCTAATAGCTCTTTGCGCTATATAGCCGTAAACTACATTTATAGTATAATAAATCAAAAAAAGAATAAACCACAAGACATTAATCCTAAAGAACTGCCGCAAGTACTTGTAAAATATAGTCTCTTTCCTGCCCTGCCTCTTAGCAAAATACCATGCAATTCCTTGGAAGAAGCAATACACAAAATAAGTGATAATTGCTAAAATCAATAATAAAATTAAAAAATTTCTTAGGTAATAAACAGTAACATCCCCTGCAAAAGCCCCAACAATACCTTCTGTTGGTATGTTCTGGCTAATAGCCCTTGGCTGGTTTTGTGCAACATAAGCTATTGCCTGTATCTGCTCTAAAACCTTAACCCATATAGGCTGGGTTATAAAACCGTAAATAAAAACCAATAAAATATCAAATATCCCAGGTTGTATTATATATAACTTATTAGTAAGCATTTGTTCAATTGTTTCTCTGAATTTTTTAACCAAAATAAACTCAGACAATCTGCCTTTAACCTCTTTTCGCACAGTTTTTTGTTTTTTCATGGTGCAGGTAATACTAATGGAAAAGGGAAAAAGTATTCTATGAATAATGAGAATAATGCTATAATTACTAGAATAATAATACAAATAATAATTGACAATAAATTTTTGCTAATCTTCATTTTAAAGTTTTAATATTTTAGAACTT
>CAZRPY010000002.1:38757-46038 GCA_964602245.1 uncultured Methanosarcinales archaeon | reverse complement strand
AGAACTTTAAGTCCGTTAATCCTAGTATAATGACTGTCTCTAGTAACAATCTTCTCGCCATTGACTTTAGCAATTGCTGCTATCATTATATCCTCAGTTTCAATAGTTTGTCTTTTCCGAGTTAACTCTGCTTCAATTTCACCTGCCTCTTTTGCACTTTCTTCATCTAACGGTAATATTTCTAAAGATTTAATAAGCTCATTTATCTTATCTTTTTCATTTTTTGATGCATCAGCTATGCATGCTCCCAACCAAAGCTCCATAATTGATGGTGTTGTTACTGCCAGAATTTCTTCATGTTCATCTAGTTCTTCCATGATTCCACGGACTCCACTCTTGCCGCGAAGAAGATCTACTAAAAAGGTAGTCTCTAAACATGCCATGTTATACCTCTTTAAATGCCTTAACTATACCCTTTATTCTAGCTTTATGTGCTATATTGCGCCTTACTCTTATTTTAAAAATCTCTTTTTCCATATGTTCCCCAGTTTTACTGCTAAGTATGCCAAAAAAAGCGCTTAAAGATTTTCGTTTGGCAATGCGTAAAATGGTATCACTAAAGCTCTCTCTAGCTAATTTAAGTGATTTTAAAGCTTCATATGCATTCTTTTTAATTGTGATTGTTTTAACTACCATATCTATGTTTAGATATGTTTAAATATTTAAATGTTTCTATGTTTATTATTAATGGCCTCTTATTTATCTCTATTCAATCTATAAAGCATATAAGCCCCTACTAAGAACATAGGGAAAGTCAATAATTGTCCCATTGTAAAAGGCCCAAAAATAAAGCCTAGTTGTGCATCTGGCTCTCTGACAAGTTCTATCAAAAAGCGTAAAGCAGCATACATTGTAACAAATGTCCAGAACAGAAAGCCATCAGGAAGCTTTTTATCTTTTATAACCCAAAGAACTGTAAATATAACAACATTCTTCATAGATTCATAAATCTGGCTTGGATGCCTAAACCCTTCTGCACCTGAAAACTTAATACCCCATGGAAGATCTGTTATTCTGCCATAAAGCTCTCCATTAGTAAAATTTCCAATTCTTCCAAGAGCTAATCCAATTGAAGCAGGAATTACAGCAATATCTGCTATTTTGTAAAAACTAATTTTTTTTCTTTTGCAAAAATATAAACCTCCCAGAATAGCTCCAACTAAACCACCATGAAAAGATAAGCCACCCTGCCATATAGCAATTATATCTAATGGATTACTGGCATAATATGGAAGATTGTAGAAGATTACATAAAATATTCTAGCCCCTATTACAACACCTATTAATATATAAAGCACTAAATCAGCAACATCATCCTCATTTAATCCTAACTTTCTCTGCTTTACTAAATACTTACTCATAAAATAAGCAATAATGAAAGCAGCAACATAGAATAAGCCATAATACCTAATCTCAAAATGTGATCCAAACAATGTAAAATCAAACAATGCAGGATTAATATTATGTATAAATACCATCAAGAAGAGCTAAAATTGAGCTTAATTTAAAGGTTGCGTTTAATATAAAAGTAGCAATCTTTAAAAAGGCCTTTGAAATTATACTTATTATGGACAATTCAGAACTAAGTAAATTATATGGAGATTTGGATAGGAAAGGAGATATATTCAGGCAGAAAGCAGTTGCAACAATTCATGACAGAGAGCTAGCAGACCAGTATGGAAGAGACTTGAGTCCATATATAGCTCCAATTGATGCATTACTTGACCTTACAACATACTCTTCTACCGATGTAATAGTAGATCTAGGATGCGGAACAGCTATTTCTACTGAGAGAATTCTACAGAGAAATCCTAAAACAGTTATTGCTATAGATTTCTCAGAACATATGATTCAAGAAGCAAAGAAGAAAGGGTTAAAGGGTGTTATTTTCAAAGAAGGTTCAGCAGAGTCTCTAGCTGATTTAGTTGAATCTGCCAATAAAGTTATATGTGTAAATTCTTTTCAATATTTTGAAGACTCTGATGCAGTTCTAAAGGCTGTCCACAAAGTCCTAGAACCTAATGGAGAACTCCTTTTTAATGAACCAATTATGCTTAATCGCGCAGTGATATATAATCCTCTATTAAGAGCAACTGAAATCGCATTTCATAGAGTTTTTCGTGAAAAAACTTATTTCACGGATGAAGTAATTAAATATGGGTACGGCAGAGCTGATTTTGAAGATATGGCTGTTAGAAATGGATTTACAATTAAACAGTATTTTGAATACCCAGATGAAGCTGACCAAGGGAGATTAAAAACTTTTCATGCTAGCTGGATTAATGATTTGGCTTCAGGTCTTGAAGAAAAAGTTGGTAAAGAAAGAACCCAACATATAGTTAGAGATATTAGAAATTCTATGGTAGAGTTCTACAGAAGTATGCCAAGAAAACAAGTAATAGGAAAAGAAGCTCTTGTCTGTATGCAAGTAGTTTAGCTTCATTTAGGAAATTTTAACATATTTAGATGTATATTAGATTATTACTGATTCTTTAATATCATTAAAATGCGGATCACCTGTAACAATTTGTGCACTTAGTTTTAAAGCTGTTGCATAAATTATTGAATCAGCTAATCCAAAATCTTTTTTCTTTTTCCTTTGCTCTGTTCTTATTTTTCCACTAAGCTCAGCAATTTCGCCATTCAGAAAGACAACATTGGTATTAAATTTAATAAACTTTAATTTGCTTGAGAAATCCCTCCCTTCATTTGAATATTTTGCCGACAGCTCGGCTATTACAATAGTTGCGGTTACAGCTTTATTGCTTTCTATAAAACTTTTAACCTTTTCCCCCTTATTGCTCCCTAGGAAATATTCTATCCAAGCAAAAGTATCTATTACAAAACCATTACTCATGGAAATCCCTTTGAAATTCTTGGTGCTCTTTCAGTGTGTAGCCCTTACCTTTATCAACACCAAACATAGATTTAGGTATATTTTCCACCTTTTTAATTAATTTCTCTATTAAATCGTTAAAATTTTCTGCCTTTTCTCTTTCGCGCATCTGCTTGAGTCTCTCCCAAGTTGCCTCGTTTAAAGCTATTGTTTTCATATTTATAAGTTATAATTTATAGTTTATAAACCTTTTGGTTATTAAACCCTATAAGCCCTCATCAACAAACTATTCATTACCACACTAACAGAGCTGAAAGCCATTGCAGCTGCTGCAATTATTGGACTCAAAAGGAATCCAAAGAATGGGAATAATATCCCTGCAGCAACAGGTATTCCAATTATATTATAAATAAAAGCCCAAAATAAGTTCTGCTTAATCTTCTTTAATGTATATCTACTTAATTCGATGGCAGCTATTACATCTCTCAAATCATTCTTAATTAGCACTATGCTTCCTGTCTCAAGTGCAACATCTGTTCCTGAGCCTATTGCAATGCCTAGATCAGCTGCTGCTAAAGCAGGAGCATCATTAATACCATCTCCAACCATAGCAACTACTTTACCCTTAGATTTAAGCTCTTTAACCTTGTTTTCTTTCTGTTCTGGCAATACATTTGCCATAATATTCTCTTTTTTAATGCCTACTTGGCTTCCTATAGCCTCAGCAGTTTGTATATTATCACCTGTTATCATATAAACCTCTATACCTTTCTTTTGCAGCTCATCAACAGCTTCCCTAGCATTTTCTTTTAAAGTATCTGCCACAGCAACTATGCCAATAGCTTTCTTATTATGAGCAACAATTACAGCAGTTTTGCCTTCATTCTGAAAACCAGAAAGCTTAGCATTAAGATAGCTTATATCTATATTGTTTTCTTTAAGAAACTCAGGAGTTCCAACAATTACATCTTTACCTTCAAATTTGCCTTTAATACCTTTGCCAGGCAGAGCCTTAAAGCTCTTGAATTCCTTTACGATAACATTTTTAGCCTTAGCATAGCTAAATATAGCCTGTCCCACTGGATGCTCTGAGCCCTTTTCAGCAGATGCAACTATCTGCAATAACTTATTCTCATCAATAATTGAAAATACATCTGTAACCTCTGGCTTTCCTTTTGTTAGAGTACCTGTTTTGTCAAATATAATTGCATTAAGCTTATAAGCTGTTTCCAGAGCCTCTCCACTCTTAATCAATATCCCTTTCTCAGCACCTTTACCAGTTCCTACCATAATAGCAGTAGGTGTAGCTAAGCCAAGCGCACAAGGGCAGGCTATTATTAGAACTGCAATAAATATTGTTAATGAGAAAACAAGCCTGCCTAACTGCTCGTATTGTGCAATATATGGTGTGTTAGACAATATAGCACTGCCAATAAAATACCAGAAAACAAAAGATAGTAAAGCAATAACTATTACAATAGGCACAAAATAAGAGCTTACTATATCAGCTATTCTCTGTATAGGTGCCTTGCTACCTTGAGCCTCCTCAACTAGTCTTATTATACTTGCAAGCACTGTATCTCTGCCTACTTTTTCAGCTCTGAACTTAATTACACCATTCCCATTTATTGTTGCTCCAATAATTTTATCACCTAGCTTTTTGTCAACTGGCCTGCTTTCCCCGCTTATCATTGATTCATCTGCATATGAAAATCCCTCTACAATTACTCCATCAACTGGAAATTTTTCACCAGGCTTCACAATAATGATATCCCCTACTAATATATCCTCTACTGAAATCTTTTGCTCTTTTCTATTTCTTATTACAGTTGCAATCTTCGGCTGTAATTGCATTAACTTTTTAATTGCTGCAGAAGTCTTGCCCTTTGCAATTGCCTCGATATATCGCCCTAATATTATAAGTGTAGTAATGACAGCAGCAGTATCAAAATAAACACCAATATTACCCTTTGCAATAAAATAGTTAGTAAAAAAGGTTACTAATGCACTATAAAAGTATGCTGCAGATGTTCCAATAGCAATTAATGTATTCATATCAACAGTTTTATTCTTAAGTGCAACTAACATTGACTTATAAAACTGACTGCCAACCCAGAACTGCACAGGCGTTGTTAGGATTAACAGGACATAGAGATTATTCAAGAATTCAGGAACAAATGGAAAGAGCTCAGGAAAGCTTCCTAGAAAGATTATGACTGATAATATTGCCCCTGTAACAAATTTAAGCCTTAATTGCTTAATCTCCTTTTCTCTTGCCTCTTTCTCTAAATCTGTAATATCTTTTGTTTCTTCTATTGGAGTATAACCAGCTTCCCTAATTGTATTTTTAATAGACTTAATATCAATAATAGAGGGATCAAAAATAATCTCAGCCCTTTCATTAGCATAATTTAACTCAGCTTTTTTAATACCTTTTAATTTCCTTAATGCTTTTTGAATTATTTCTACACAATGCGGAGAGTGCATGCCAAGAACTTTAAGTTTAGCATAATACTGTTTCCCAGGAATAATATCTTTAGGCATCTTACCTAAATCTTGCATAGATATAGCTTTATAACCTGTTGAATTTATTGCCTTGTATATCTCTGATTCCTGTATCTCATTATGATTATATTGCACTACAGCCTTTTCTGAAGCATAATTAACATTTGCAGACTTTATGCCTTTAGTATTTTTAAGAGCTTTCTCAACGCTTAAAGCACATGATACGCAATGCATGCCTGCAATTGGTACTGTCAAAAGTCTCGTATATGTATCCTTTCCTATTATATGCATAATATATCCTGCATGAATTTGTCTTTTTACTCTTTTCTGACTAATTTTCCTTGCCTTTTTCATGTTTTAATTCTAATTTGTGCCTTATTTCACTAACTTCTTACCTTTTTTAACTTTATTAATCATAACTCTTTTTACCCTATTTATCATATTTTTCCTATTCTCATACTGCATATGAAATAAAACTAAAGCTATTGACACTATAAGCAAAGTCCATGACCATTTAAAGAATACTGGATCACCCCATGATACAAGGCCGTGAAATACTTCCTGTTGAATTGGCCAGAACGGCTTGAGTTCAAAGACATTTTTATGTGTGAAAATATCAGAGGTTACATGCAAAACAAGAGCAAAGGTAATAGGTACAGTATATTCTCTGTACTTAAAGTAAAGGATAAGTGCAATTAAAGCAATAAAGAAATAATTATGATGCACATAGTACAAGGAATAAAACCATTCAGGAAATCCTGGAGCAAGCTCATAGAATGATTTACCTGTTTTAAATGTCAGGCTCGTAATATAGAAGAATTGCGGCGCAAATAGTAAATCAATACCAAAACCTGCTATAACTGCAGCAATCAGTTTTTTTGTAGTGTTAAAGTATCTAGCTGTAACATTCCATTGACTCAATATATAAACGGTTACAAAAGTCCATAGCCCATGAGCAACAACATCCATAGAAGATAGCCAAAATGAATGTATTTAATTATTTTATCCTTTCCATAACATTCCTATAAAACCTATAATTTTTGCTCTTAATAAGTTTGGATTTCTGCTCTTTAGGAAGGCCTTCCACAAAAGAATCCAGCATTAATAGCGCTTTTCTCATATCCTCATTAATTAGCCTTCTTTCTCTCTCTTTACCATGAATATCTGCCCTTATCCTGCTCATTATCTTGCTATAATACCTCTCATCATTTATCTTAGAAACCAGTGTATGGATCTCCTTTTTATTTCTGTTCATCTCTTTTTGCAGTTCTTTCTCTCTTTTTAGCAATTCATTCAGCCTAGAAATTATCTGGTTATGAACAGAATCTTTTCTGCCTGTGCCTATTTGATGATAATTATATATGTAAGTCAGCACATAAAGTGAAATGAACATAACTGTAAGTCCATATATGGAAAGAACTGTATTATTATTGTATAATCCTAAAATTAAGAAGACTATCCCAGCAGCAAAGAACAAGTTATCTATAAGCCTTATAATAAAATACTTCTCAGACTCAGAATGAAATATCTTTAGCATCTACCAACCCCTTTTTATTAGGAATTACTTAAATAGTATATATAAAGTTAACGGTTGGAAAGTAATAAGCTAGGTAGAAAATTAGTGCTATGTGTCTCTTAGATATCCTTCATACCAACTAATCATAGCATCCACACCTCTTTTAAATTGCTCATATTGTGGCATTTCTTCATAACTCTTGCCAGTTCCTCTAGACTCAAAAACAGCATCAAAAAGATGTGGTAAATTTTCAGCAAACTTAGCTACTAAAATATCAAGAGCTGGTGGAACGATATCAGGCCTAGCTATTTGAAAGAATCCTTTAACTGCATCAGTTAACTCGTGTCCATTATCCCTGATTTCTTGAGTCATTGCAATTTACCCTATATCAAAATTTTCCTAACTTTAAATATTTTCCGATTAT
>CAZRPY010000002.1:9133-38747 GCA_964602245.1 uncultured Methanosarcinales archaeon | reverse complement strand
CAACCCCTTTTTCCTCTTATTTAGTAATTTATACTTGTATATTTATTAAATAAAGAAATATTATATTAGAATATATAAATTTAACTATTAAGTTAACTATTAAGGATTATGCCTATCTTTCCTTAGATACACAAAGACAGAGATTGCTAATATTATAATCATCACCACTGTCATAATGATGCCCTTAGGTGTTTTAGGTATTATTTGCAAAATTTGCTCTGATATTTTCTGCTCATCTAGTTTTAACCCAGGTATTGCTTGATCTGCTTTTGATTTATTTAGAGCTGTTAAAGGTATATTAAAGAATTTAACTTCTGAAGGCTTATAAAATTCTACAACATATACTGCATAATTTCTTGTATCTTTAATTTCCTGCTCAAATTCTGTTTCATACTCCAGATTTAGAGTAATGTTAAAAGTTGTATTCCTGCTTACCTCTGGTGCTATAATAGAGCCATTAAATACTATCAAAGTTGAATAATTTTTAACAGGTTTATCGAAAATTAAAGTTATCTCTTCAAATGTAGGCATATCAGAAATTAAAGATGCTTGAATACTTTTATAATAATATTTGTTAGTATTGCTTTTTAGAGCTATATAGAAACTAAAATTCTGGCTGGAATTTAGCTTATTTGCACTTATCTTATACATAATATCGAGGGATTTTGCATAAGAAGTTATATTAACCTTTTTTATAAAGATAAAGTCTTTCCCTGATGAAGAATAAGAGGCTGTTACAGGGATTCTAAAGTTCCCATAATGCACTGGCATTAGTGCTAAGCTTAAGTTTATTTCTTTTCCTTTATCCAATTTGCTCAGCCAAAATACAATATTACCTTCCCTCTCAAATTCAAAGGTTTTGTTCAATATTCTAATTTCCTTTGGAACTTCTACTTTAAACAATACTTCTGTATTATTGTCGACAAATAAATTCGTTAGAGTAGAGTTTAATACAAATATGTCAGTTATTTCCATTTGTATCTTTGACACTGATTTCTGTATTTCAAGTGTGCCATTCTTTACATTTAGTACAATTGGAGAAAAGAAGACAGATTTACTTAAAACCCCATTATTGTATGTTAAATTTGACTCTAGCTTATAAATGCCAGCCTCATTAGGAATAATAGTATATCTACACTTAACTCTTTGATTCGACTCTAATTGCCCAACCAAAAATATGCTATTTTTATCTAGGTCAACAATGCAATCAGATTTATCAAGATTAAATTTAATTAGATCAATAATAAATGAATCAGGAAATTTATCTATAAAACTCACATTTTCAGCCTTTCTTTTGCCTATGTTCTGAAACTCTGTTAGTATCTCAAAAGAATCTCCTACTATTCCCTCTATTAGTGAAGCAGTTCTGCTGGCTATTATATCAGCGTCTAGCCTTATTACAGTAACAAAAGCCCTGTAATATTTAACATTTGTAACAGGATCAGTCCTATTAAGCTGTACATCATCCACGCAAAGCTGTATATAATCCCTGGTCTCGCATGAAGGGGGACTTGCTTTAATAAGAGTATTATCATATTGCATCACTACATATTTAGGCTCATCACTCAGCACAAAACTATACACTTCTCCATTAACAGTCTTATCCTCAGCCTTAATCCAACCCCTGATTATGGTTTCGTTTGCTGCACTTTGAACAGGAACGCTGTAAATAACAGCAAAAAATAAGAAAATTAAGATAATAATATAGCCTTTAACGTATTGTTTCATAATTTACAAAACTATATAGTAGTTTAAATTATTTTCTGTATTAGCTAAATTTTAAGCATTATTAAGTTAGTATTTCCCAAACTCCTTTTTTCTACAACATCTCTTTCAACTAATTTCTGCACTATCCTGGAAACCTGGACTTTTGTAAATCCAGATAAAACAACCAATTTATTCTGCTCTATTGAGTTATTGTTATCAAGCAATATCTTAACAGCTATCCTTTCCTCTCTTGGCAGTATTTTTAAGACTCTCTCAACTTGGATCTTATTTATTTTCCATTGAAACATTACAACAATAAAGGCCCCTATTAAAATTGAAAGAAAAGAAATGCCGTAAACAATTAAAGGCAATTGTTGACCTGTAGAAGATGTGTAAAACCCATTAACTATTGCAAATAGTATTCCTAGTACAAAAACTAGGCTCATGCCTATAACAAGTCTTTTTGTGTCTATCTCCATTCTAGCCATCAATTTCCTTCTTTAGCCTATGGTATTCTTTTTCACTTATCTCTCCCTTAGCAAGCCTTTTCTTCAGTATCTCAATAGCTGGTTCAGTACCTATCTTAAAACCAAAGCTTCCACTGCTCTTTAATATCCACCATATTACTAAAAAGAACAGTACTAGGATTAGTATCTGGAAAAGCCAGCCAAAGCCCATATACCCATACCCCATTCCATAGTAATGCATCACTTTCTTTGCCTCCTGCTTTTGCAAATTTTGTTTTGTTTATATACTTTTTCTAAATCTATGGTATCATAAGGTGAAACAAGATAACTAATTCACTGAAACCAAAGAAGAAAAATTGATACGAGTTATGAAAATAATGAAACCTTCATTTATTCTTGTACTATCTAGTCTTTTTTCGTATTCCAATAACATAAAACCTATTGAAATATATAGCAAGATAAACAAATATATATGCTATCCATGCAAATATATCTATATATAAAGGATAGTACTTGAGGTATATATTAGAATCTCTAAAGAGTGTAAAAGCCATTATCGTATTGCTAATAAAATAGAGAATTATAAAAATTCCCAGGAATATAATAAAGGTTATATATAAAGCGGATAACTTCAATAATATCATGCTAAAGATAATTTTAAATACGTCCTTAACCCTTTCCACAATCTTTAATTGCTTACTAATGAAGAATTCTGCCACTATAAAGTTATATGCCAAGTAACAAACAAGAATAGTTAAAACTGTAATTGCATCCCTAAAGTATGGGTAAAAATCTGCTCTTAGAGCAAATAATAAGATATTTATTGTAATAGTAATGAATGTAAAAAATATTAAAAAAATGCTCAAATTTAGTAAGTATAACTTAAAGACTCTCTTTAAATCAAGTTTTGTTTTCAGCTTATTGTTAATAACATCCACAATAGAATACCTAAAGAAAGTTACTGAGAATAACAAAAGTGCAACATAAATGAGCATGCTAAGTATAAGCAAATAATTTGTAAAAAGCCCTAAGGATTGTCTTACTAATGTAAAAGTTGTTAAATTAAAAAATAATCCTGCTGTTGATAAAATGACATAAACAGAAAATATAAATAAAATATCAAACAATACAATTAGCCAATTATAATGCTTTAGCGATAAAATTTGTAAATATGCACTATAAAATGCTGTAGAGCTAATTTTATCTTTTAATTTTACTATAACTTTCATCTTTTAACTGCTTTCTTTAGCCCTTTATTAAGTTTATCTTTGCTAATAATATTCTTAGAATTATTCTTCCTAAAGAAATAGAACATTAGAACAATAAAGAGTATAAGCAGTAATCCACCTAGTACATTGCCAATAGTTGAGCCAATTAATTCCCTTTGCCATTTATAGAATAGGAGCAACCCTCCAAATAAATCATAAGTGTTTATCTTCCATGTTCCCTTGTAAATGTAAACTATAGCCCCCATAATTATCAGCAATAAACCACCAATCATATTGCTTGTATTAAAAGCGAATTTCCCAAGATAAAATGTTTTACCTTGCATCCATGTCCTATTTCCCATGTCATACTTATCATATAAGCCTGCAATTACAAACAATGGCACTAATAATCCAACCCCATAAAAGAAAAAGAGCAAAGCTGCATACAGAAAATTATGCAGATATGTAGCCATTACCAATATGCCGACAAGTATAGGCCCTAGGCAAGCAGACCATCCTATAACAAAAAATATCCCCAGCAGGAATATTCCAAAATAGTCATGATGAACTTTTCTAGTTTTTATAAAAGACGAAAAGCCTTTGCCAAAAAACATCATTATACCCAAGCCTATAAGTATAAACCCTGCAATTTTTGCAAAGGTTGCATTTCCTTCCTGAAGAAATAAAAGGGATTTTCCTATATAAGCTGCAATAATGCCTAATATTATGAAGACTAGCATAAATCCTGCTGAGAAAGCTAACATAACTTTCAATATATCTTTTTTCTCTTTAAATGCAAATGCAAAAAAAGCTGGCAGCGTTGTAGCTGTACAAGGGCTTAACAAGCTGATAAACCCAGCCAGAAAAGCTATTAGAAAAGAAATATTCCTTACGTTAGACTCGGCATCTCTTTTATTAGCCTCTATTGCACTTTGCAGGCTTTTAGGCAGTTCTTGAGAAAGAGCTATAGGTAAAAATAATAGGAATATAAGTAAAATAATATTTAACATATAAAGTTTTTTAGCCATCATAACTTTTATCTCACAACAATACTTCCTTTCATATCATTATGCCCAGACCCACAAAACACAGTGCATATCATTGTATTAAATGTTCCAGTTTTATCTGCAACAAACTCCACTATTTTTGTCTCATTCGGTGGTAATCTTACACTGTCTACTCCAAAATCAGGCAGTCCAATTCCATGAGTAACATCAACACTAGTAACTTTAAGCCTAACTTTATCTCCTTTATTAACTTCTATAACATTTGGCACAAATTCCCATTGTTTTGCTATAACATTAAATTCCTTAATTTCATCTACTAAAGTCTCTTCTTTTCCATCGCTTAGACTTTCTTTAACTTCTGTTTTTCCACACCCTGCTAAGAAAATGATTATAAATAAACTAAAGACTAAAATCCACAAGAGGTTTTTATTTATCATACTATCTAACCTTGTTGAGGTTCAACTATCTGCCCTGTCTTTAAGTCATGATAAGTTCCCATTACTTCAGTTGCTCTAAATGTATATACAGTCTCATTCTCTGCAGCATTGGTATCAATAGTTCCTACTTGCTTCCAAACTTCAGTAATCTGTGGATAAACCCGTAAATCATTAGACATGAATATTGTTGGTACTTTGGTAATATTATACTCTAGAAGCAATTCTTTGCCATCCTCTGTTGATATATCATAAGTGCTTTCATGCCCAAAAATCACTCCTAATCCTGCCAATATCTGTCTATGTAAATTAACATCGTAGCAATTTGCGCAATCTTTGTCTGTAATATATACAATGCCAACTAATCCAACAATTTCTTTTTTTTGCACATCATAATAAGGCGGGTTAATGTTTCTAAATATGTATCTGCCATCCGTATCAATAGTTCCAACAGCCTGCCAGTTCTGCCTAACCTGCTCATAATCCCCTAAATCACTGCTGAATATCAAGGCTGGAAGCCTTTTAATGTCATACTTCTTAAGAATATCCAGCGATTCTTTTGACCCTGACTCATAAGAATCTTCCTTGCCAAGATAAATTCCACCATTTTTAATCTGTAGTAGCAGTTGTGAAAGATCAGTGCATTTCTCACAGTCTTTTTTATAAATAAGAATGGATTCAACAATACCCCTTATTTTTCCGCTTTGTGCATCAACATAAGGAGCAGGAACCTGCGTTAAAACAAAAGCATCATCTTTTCTTTCCATTATTTCTGCTAGGAAATTTACTTTATCAAGTTCTCCAGTTACAATTAAAGTTGGAATCCTAGTAATTCTATACTTAGCAATCATATCTTTTGCCTCTTTACCATTTATGCTTAATTCACTCTCCTTTACTATTTTTACATTTTTTTCTTTAATGAGAGTAGCTAGCGGATTAATATTAGAACATTCCTTACAATTTTTATCTAATATTGAAATTAGCTCTATATTTCCTGGCCTTAATGCCTCTTCAGTAGCTTTTTGTACATCCTTTATCTTACCCTGTATAAAAAAGATAATGCTAATATTAATTATTAGAATTATAGTAAGCCCTACTAAAAGTATATTCCTCCATTTTTCCCAGTCAAAACTTGATTTATGCTTAGATTCTTTGCCATGTCTCTTTTCCATTAAAACACCTTTCAAGTACTTGTTAAACTACATCCAGTTAATTGAGCTAATTTATCAAAACTCTGCACCCTCTCATATCTTTGTCCACTAATAACCCATGTCGGAGTAATCTTAATATCATCCCTTTTATTATATTCATGATAATTAATATACTTGAAAGAATTGCCGAACATAGCAGCTTGCTCTTGAGTAAAATGGCACCAGCTCATAGCTCCATACATTACAGCTCCTTTGTCTGTTAAACATTTTGCAAAACTATCATAAGCTCCAGGAGCAAGCTTGGAAGCATAAATGCTATAACCCAAGCCTCCAAAAATAACAACAATGCTTATTATCCCAATTATGAGATATATCCTTGTTTTCTTGCTTTTATCACTTTTGGCTTTAGAAAGCTCGCCTTCCCTTTTCTTTCTTACCTCTTCAGCCTCTTGCCTCTGTCTTTGCAAATGTAATTCATGCCTTTCCTTTTTAGAAAGATTTTCCATTTTCAATCTGGCAAGATTAAGTTGCTAAAGCACTCGCACTTAAAACTTTCTCTGCAGCATCTGTATTATCTGCTGGAGCAGTAACACCACAACCACCCCCTATAGCAGCTTGCCCTTGCTGTTGCCCTTGGTATGCAGCATAACCGCTTGGCTGGCTTTTTGTGCAGGCCACTAGCATCAATAAAGAAATTGCTGCAACCATCATTATTGCTAACATCCTCTTATTTTTCATGCTTAATTCCCCCTCTTGAATTTATAAGAATTGATTAACAATTCTTATTATTAGGAAATCTATCTGATTTCCTATATGTTAATCTAAATAATAATTAAAACAAATAACATAGTTAAAAATTTACTGTTTTATTTAAATCTTTGCTAGCATCCACCTACCATGCTTGGCAGATTCTGTATGTTCTTTGGCACTTGTGCATTTCCTCCTTGTCCACTTTGGCTTACAATATTCTGTGAACTGCTGCCTATTGTTGCTATTGCACCACTTGCTATCTTGCTCCTTAAGCTAACTAGCTGCACAGCCTGCACTAGAGTTACCAGCACTAAAACCACAAGCACAATTACTATTACTGTATTCTTATTCATTTTACCTCCTTATCCATTAAATTCCTAGCATCCACCTACCATGCTTGGCAATTGTCCTATGTTTGATAAATCCCCTGAACTTAATTTGCTTAATAGTTCTCTATCATTCAAGCCTGAAGCTGTAAGCTCCATATTATTGCTTAGTAAAGCAACACCTTTTTCAACCATATTTCTTGGGTAATATAAAGATTTCCATCTTGTAAGTTCTAATAGTATTTCGTCATTTGACTTATCAGGATGATTCTTGATAAAATATTTAGCCAGTCCTCTGAAAGATGCAGCATGAGAGCATCCACACAAATCCCTTCCATTATGATCAATTACTGCGGGTGCAGAACAGCAGAATTCACACGATATTTTTGTTCCAACATCAACAAATCGCTGCTTCTCCTCTGAAGTTAGAGACTTTGTTGGAATAGCATAATCAAAATTTGCCAATATATTCAAGCTATTAACTGGATCATCATAACTAACTCCAATCTCAGAGCCGTATTCTGGCGTTCCAGTTGGTATTAAGGAATTTATTACATCCTGCACATCATCTCCTGTCCTTTTTACTTGCAAAGCCAACTCCCCAGTTGAGCTTTTAACAGTTGATGTACTAGAACTTGCAGATTTTCCAAATACTGACAAAGCATTAGAAGCCTGGTTAACTGTAAATCCTAATGCAACTGGGCCCCAAACATTAATGCTAGATATTTGATACCAGTTAAACAGAACAAGGAGAGCAACAACACCAATAATATATAAGCCATATTTATCAATCACATCATTACTCTTCATTATATCTCCCTCAAAGTATGCATAAAATCAAACTTTTACAACATTTGTAAAACATCAAGTATATAAAGGTTTCGAAATCTATTAGATTTCGAATACCTCGAGACAAAGTCTCTTTGGTTTCGTTTAACTTATTTTTATTAGTATCCTATTTATATAATCATTAAGCAATATAAGGATAAATATTATAAATCAATCTATAGAGAACTTTGAATAATCCCTTGTTTTTACCATTTCATTCAAAGTTCTCTTAGAGAATTTTGACAAAATTGATATATTTCAAAATTCTCTATAAGTGAAACTTATATGGGGGCTGTATTAGAATTGAGAGAGGATATAGAGATTGGTAATACTCCTGAACCAAAGGAACTGAGTGATTTAATTTTAAGACTAATAGGAAATATAGATGGGGCATCTACTATTCACGAACCAGTTACAAGAATAATATTTAATGGCAGAAATATCATTGATTATTTTAATAATTCTGGTCAATTATACAAGCTGCCTCATCCTTTGAATTTGCCTAACACACTCAAAAATGTTATAGACGTATCAAAAAATAGTGATACACACCCACCTGATTTTACACTTTTTATTAGGAGAGTTGTTGCAGTAACAGATGGAGCACTAGTCACATCAGAAGTAGTTAGAAGAATTAGCTTAGGAGGAGAGACTTATATTGATGCATATAAAACATCAAAACAAGTTCGTGTGAGAGTTCCAGCTACAAGGCTACCTAAAACCTTTAGAGAGATTATTGAGCTATACCAACAACATGGATATTCTATATCTGGTTATGCACCAAGCGCCTCTCATTTTTAGCAAAAGCTTTACATTAAACGTAAAGTATTTATATTGGAAAGCTTATTCTACCCTAAGATGAAGAAAATTAAATTTTCCACAGAGAAGCAAGAAGTTCCTTCTATACTAAGCCCTTTAGAGAGTGATGTTCTAAGGCTATTATGGCCAGATAAAAAGCTCAAGGTGAGGCATATTTATGAAAAATTAAAAGGCACTAGAAAAGTAGCATTATCAAGCGTTGCAGTAATATTAGACAGACTTCATGAAAAGAATATTGTTGACAGGGATATAGAAACTGGCAGAGGAGGAATTCGCTATATTTATTTCCCAAGAAAGAATAAAGAGGAGTTTGAAATAACAATTGTAGAGAACACAGTTAATTCATTAATTAATAAGTTCGGTAATACTGCTATATCATACTTTAATGATAGATTTAGAAAATAGTAATAAAATTGAATAATAATAAAGTTGAATTTAATTATAAATATTCATAAAATGATAACTTGCACTACGACGCCTTCTACGAAGGCTGTGCGATTGGTCCTCTAATCCGTAAAGGAAATATAAATGAAGCGGACATGTTGAGGAACTATGTTCCGAGACATCTAGGAAGCATAGCTTCCTAAATGTATAGCAAAATACGAAGTACGTGCAAATTAAAGTAATAGAAAATAAGACAATTAACATAAAAATAATACAAACAAAGAGGCTAAAAATGGATTTAACATGCTCTAGTTGTGCATTTGCATTTTTTACTGACCCTCTAAAGATGGCTCTTGTTCTAGTGTCATTTACATTAGCTATAGTAGCATTCCTGTGGCTCAAACACAGCAGCAGTGATATACCACCAAATAAGAAGCTAGGTTTAATTTACTCTCATATATTCTTCCTAATATTCCCATTTATATTCTATCTCTTATTCAGAGGCTGTAATTCATATTTCACTAACTGTGACAAATTAAAACCTATTATCATCTTAATATTCCTCACTGGGGCAATTGCAGCACTGCTTGGCCTAGTAATAGCACCTTTCTTATTTATAAGAAGACATTCTAAAAATTCTATTGAAATGAAGAATAATTATTTAACAAGATTCATTTCGAAGAATACAGATATTAATGATATAAAGCCAAAAATATTTCTGCTTAACATGGCAAAGCCTATTGCATTTTCAACCTCACATTTCAAGCCTAAGATATTTATCTCAGCTGGGCTTACAGATTTATTAACAAGGAAGGAAACAGAAGCAGTTTTATTGCACGAGCTAGCGCATATAAACAATAAATCATCCTTGCTAAAAAGCTCTACATTATTCCTTAGAATTATATCACCTTTATCAAATTTCTCTACAATCCATAAGGAAATGTCAAAAGATGAGATAAAAGCAGATGAATTTGCAATAAAAACCCAAGGCACTGACAGATATATTAAAAGATCAAAAAGAAAGATTAAAGAATTCTATAGTTATTAGAAAGTTGTTAGTTTATGATTTCTTTAATTGGTATTAATTAAGAAAAAATAAAAATTTTAATAAATGCTTCTTTCTGCTTGAAGAATATAGGGCCTATACTCTTCCATTACTTTTTCAAACTCTTTATTTGCTCTTGCGAAAACAGCAGGATATTTAACTGCATCGTTGTCTTTCCTATCGTATTTTTCAGGGCCTCTACGACCAAACCTACTTATAAAATCCACTAATCCATCACCATCGCGATCAATATATTCTGGAAAATCATTAAATAAATCTAAATGCCAATCAGGTTGAAACCACTCGATTTTAATTGCACCAGTTGATAAGTTCTTTCTAAGGTCTGGTCCTCCATATCCCCGTGACTCTACTCTTATCGCATCATGTGATACTTCTACCGTTGGAGGAGTCCAAGGCCATACTAGTTCAGTACCAGTAGCTGCGGCAAGTCCAAGACTACCTCCCATACCTATAACGTATAACCCAACAGGTACTGCAACTACAATACCTACACCTATCGCTGCTCTCTTTAAAGCTTTCCTTAATCTATTATAAGAAGGTTCAGGTTCTTTTTTCATAAAATCAAAATCTAATTGTGCGTCAAGACTCATAATACTAGAGAAATAATACCCACTTTAAATATTTTTTGCATTTTTACTACCACTCTTTCTTAAATAACGCTTTCTCTAAACTCAACTTTCCAGCTCCTAAAAGCATAAGTGATAGTGCAATTGCAAGAAATGCCAAATCTAGTTCTGCTCCACAGGCTCCTTGTGCAATAAATCCTACTTTTGATTTGACAAGCCAAGTTGCTCCAATCATATCAATTGCAATTAAAGCAGATGCATATCTGGTAAATATTCCTAACAATATTGCTATACCTCCTACAAGCTCAACAAATGCGACAACATAAGCCATAAATGCAGGCGATCCTAGAGTTGCAAAAAAGCCAACAACGCCATCAATATTCTGCCATTTTGGCCATCCATGCAATATAAAAGCAATGCCTAATATAATCCTTAGAATTACAGGTGCCCATTCTTTATATTTTGATAACTGTTTGCTAAACATTGTAATTAGTATAAGAATGCAACAGTGATATTAAAAGGTTTCGGATAAAACAATAGAATAATTACAAAATTTGAACAGTATAAATTATCGCTATCAACAAATTAATAGCCTGTGAGCTAAAACACACATAACATTTTGCTTTTAATTTAAACACTAAGACAAAGAAAAGGTATATTGACAGTAATGCAATAAACCATACCAATGCAAGCACAAAGGGCTTAAAAACCTCTGCTAAGAAATAAGGCGTAAAACTAACTATCAGAATTCCTAAATAATAAAATATAGACAAGATATAATTTGGAACAGAAAATATATTTGCATACTTAGAATCAACTAAGACATCACACTTATTACCAGCACATAATCCAGAATGCTTGTGTTTCTTATCTTTTCTGATATTATGGGTATAAACGAAGTGCATATTTATTAATAGTCCTACAATTGCTAATGCCCTTATTAGATATAGCCCATAATGTTGCATATATTCCAATGATAGCAACTCATATTAAAGCTTTATCTTAAAGCTAATAGTGTATTTTAAATAATATTTCCCTGTAGCATTACTAATAATTTATATAATAGAAACATTTAAATACTTCACTAATCTAAATGTGTTATATGGCAACAATAACAATAAATGTTAAGGATAATATTGAAAAGGAATTTAGGGAGACCGTTAAGAAAAAGCTAGGACAAGGCAAAGGTGTATTAGGTAAAGCTATAGAAGATGCACTAAAGAAATGGGTTTATGAGGCAAAGCAAAGAGAAATAGCTGAAAGACAGATAATGCTTATGGAAAAGGGATTATATTCTTTAAAAGGGTGGAAGTTTAACAGAGATGAAATTTATGACAGGGGACTCTAAACTATTTCTGATTGATACAAACATAGTGGTCTATGCTTACGATGAAGAAGATATAATAAAACATACAAAATCTAAAGAGTTATTGAAGCAAGTTTTTAACAACAAAATTAAGATTGCTATCTCAAACCAGAATCTGGCTGAATTTGTTTATGTTACAACAAGAAAAATAAAATTAGACTCCACTCAAACAAAGGAAATAATAAATGACATTATAATCCATAAAAGTTTTAAAAAAATAAATTATTCCACTAGAACTATCATCTCTGCAATTGATATTTTAAATGAATTCAAAATGCCTTTCTGGGATTCATTACTTGCAGCAACAATGAGAGAGAATGGCATTTTTAATATCTACACCGAAAATGCTAAAGATTTTAAAATGCCTTGGATAAATGCTGTTAATCCTCTTAAATAAGAGCTATAATTTCAGGCAACATAACCTATCATCCAAACTCCCATTCCTATAAGCAATAACCCAACAACTAATCTCATTAAAGATTTATGCTTTTCTCTCCATAGCTCCACAGTTTCAGATGACATTCCCTTATACACTAATCCTAATATTACAAATAATGGTAGAACAAATATAAAGTTATATAACAGTAAAAGATTAAGATTTGAAATAGTCAATCCTGATTGTGACATTAAAGTCAAAACAGCTAGGTAAACAGCTCCAGTACAAGGTAACTCTACTAAAGCAACAAACACTCCCAGCACAAAAGAAGTTCCAATGCTGTGCCAATACGATTTCATAGTCTTTGGAGTCATCTTATAAGAAAACTTTTTTATCTTCTCTGCATACCCTGGAATTATTGCCAAAGAAAACCATTTGCCATACCAAAAGAAGTCCTTTATTTCAACTAAGCCAGCCAATATTATAAGTCCTCCTATTATCCTGTACGACCAAACAGATATCTGTCCTAAAGTCTTAATTATAGGCATTAAAATTAAGCCAGCTGCCAAATATGTGAGAAAAACAGCAACAATATAGATAATTCCATTGACTAACATTTTCTTGCTATTATGCGATGTCTTAAACAAGTACGCTAACAGAAATATCAAAACCCCAAACGCACATGGGTTTATTCCATCAACTAATGAAGCTCCTATAATCAGTGGAAAATTAACATCTGGCATTTTAGCAGAACTCACAAACCATCTTTTTTTTGACTTGCTTCATTGACCTACCACAATTATTGCAATTTTTCCCTTTAGATTTTTTAACCATTTATTCACCTCTTTAAAAGATTTTAATTTAGTAACTCTGTTAATATTTAGTTAATCTGTTATTAAATTCTTCTTATTTAATTGCTGATAGTTTGTATCTGGAATACTTATCAGTCCGCTAGTGAAGTTTACATATGTGATAGCGGACCTTTGTAATGCCTAGTTCGCGCCTGGTTGCAAGTTATGATTTTTGTCAATTCAAATTCTATTTATTCAAACTTTAGTGTTATTACATCTCCATCTTTCCATATATAATCCCTATATCCTGTATTAGGAATACCATTAACTAGCATAACTAACTCTGCTTCTTTTCCATTACATAAGTCACCATTACATTTGTCTCCTAAACATCTATCATTAAAAGTAACTCCCATAACATCCATAAAAGTTCCAAGCTTTAAAGGTATTTTATCAGTGATTTCTCTAGTGTTCTTATCCACTTTAAGCTTACCCTCCCAATGAATCTTATTTCTCTCATTATGTGTATGAGGTTGTGTTAAAGGATCTCCTTTCTGTAAAGGCAGTTTTAACTCTTGTCCACAAATGCTGCCCTCAACATCTGCATGTATATGAATAGCTAAGCTACACTCACCACTTTCTTCACATATTATTAATCCTTGCTCTCTAACTCCAGACTCAAGATAGTAAATAACACTATAACCAAGACCAACAATAATTGCTAAAGCTAGCCAATATACTAACATTTTCTCTATGCCGGGCTTTTTGCTCTTTAAATAATAGAAAGCAGTCAATATTACAGCTATAATTGCTATAACAACCAGTATTATGAGAATATTATCAAATATCAGATGGTATAAAGTTTCAGGCTCTGCTGCATGATCCTCAGTTTCCTCTTCATGTGCAAATGATAATAAGGAAAGCAATAATAAAGAAAAACTTAAAATTACAAATATCAGATATCTTTTGTGCATAACATTATTACTGCAAATGCATATATTTAAAGGTAGTGATTAACTATAGATAAGTTCAAAGAATTACCTTGATGTCTCTTAATTAATTATCTCCTCAATTTCTCGTATCTTTTTTGGATTTAAGCTAACTTCTAGTCCATAATGAGTAGGCTTTGATAAAAGTATCTGTTCTTTAAGGAGTTCTTCAATAGCCTTTTTAACCTCTCTAGAAACTCTCAATTCATTTGATAGGCCTTTTGGTAAATTATTAATGTTTGTATGCTTGTGCATCCACATTCTTTTTCTGTATAATTTTCTAACAATAAACTTTTTTATAACTAATCTCTCATCCATAAGCTCTAAAAAGGAGTATCTATATTTATAATTATCGTTTTATGAACTATACCTATTAAAATAGAAATATTTATATATCAACAATCTTTTAATACCTTTACAATGGAAGAGAAAAGTGTATTTGTAGAGTATTTTGGAGACTACCCATTAATTAGGGTGCTTGATTTTTTAATAGAAGGTAGAGATATGGACTATAGCATGACAGAGATAGCAAAAAATTCAGGTGTAGGTTGGACTGCTTTTTCTGACATATGGCCACAATTGATTAAAAAAGAAATTGTAGTATTCACAAGAAAAATAGGAAATGCAAAATTATTTAAGTTAAACACTAAAAATACGTGGGTAAAGGAGTTAATAAGAATGGATAAAGTTATAACAAAATTAGAGACTGAAAAACTCCTTTCTAAAGAAAGGGTTGTAGCTTAATCTATATTTGATAGAGAAAACATTACAATTGCAAATATCAACTGTTTTTTGTGCATGAATTGTTCTTGCAAAAGGGAAAATTAAGATTAATGCAATTAGAAATAATAGCAAGGCTTTTTTACACATATTTTAATCCCTGCATATCCAAATATTTAAAGTTACTGATTAACAATAGAGGAGTTTAATATTTTACTCATAATAATTTAGCTTATTATAGTTTTTTCGTAGAAAAAGTTTGTATCATCCTTTGGATTATGGGAAAGGCAATAAGTCCAAGGGCACAGGAATTAAGAAAAATTTAGCGAACTTTTTAGTTATATCCTAATCTGGAACGGTTCGGAGTCCTGAGGATTGTAGCCTGAAACTTTAAGATAAAAAATAGCAACTTGGCCATTTCTTTCATGAGGGCGTAGACCAAATTCTAAATGCCCGGTCGCTGCTTTATATTTTGAAGCTCTTAATCTATCTGCTATGACTGCTGCAGAATACATTGATTTATCAACTTCTTTCATATCTGATGTGTCAAAAAAAAATGCTAAAGCCTTCCTCAGTCTACGAACGCCAAGCACGTCTGCTTTTACCTGTAGTCTTTGAAGTTCTCTCGCTACTTCATGAGAATCAATTCGCTTTGTATCAGGATTTTTCAATATATCAACTAAAGATGCATTTTGTGTCATAGATCATAAATAATTTGACTAGCTTTATAAATCTTTTGATATTATCTATACCTGAGTAGTAAATCAATCAGGGTGGGCTGATGGCATCTAGAAATAGCATGACATACCTCTTATTTCTTAGCCTCAACTTCTACCAATTTCTCTTCCTTCTTACTCTCAAACAGTTCATGGTGCTCCTCAATATGCAGTTTCTTAGTATCTTCAACATCCATTACCTTTTTCAAGTCTGATGCTACCTCATTTATAATATCCTGTGCTGTTATTAATGTCTCAACAGCTGTCTTGTGCACTTTCTCTGCAGCCTTCTTTCCCTCGCTAATCCTATCTGTTATGTTCTTAAGGAAAGTGTCAATCTCAACCATCATGGTGTCTTGCTCGTAAAGCTTTCTTTGCATATATTCCTTCTTCCTAAGCTCTTCTATATGCCTTAACTTAGAGTTTACAATTGAATTTATGTCTTTGTTAACACTCTCTACTATTAAGCTAACCTGCTTCTCCCCAAGATAGTTAGGCAATATAACATAATCTGCTCCTTCATTATACAGATCTAGAGAATCTTTAACCTTATTGGCAGTTGCAATAATAATTGTTTTCCTATTTACCTCTCTAGCCCTTTTAACAAGTATTAAGTTATTGAATATATCAGGCATTGTAGATATTATTATCTGGGCTTTATCAAAATTAATCCTTTCAAGAATATCTACCTGGCTTATATCACCATAAAGGCAATTTACTTTTTGTGTATTCAGGCTCTTAATTATATTTGGATTATTGTCAATTATAAGCACATTCTTCTTTGATTCCTTAAATCTCTCAACAAGGCTTGGATCAAGGTTTTCATAGCCATAAACTATTATCTCACAATCTGTTTTAACCTCTATCTTCTGCTCTTTTGGCTTGAAATATCTCTCAAATAATGCCATTTTCTCAAAATATCTGTGATATACAAATAAGTTATACTTTATAGCATAAGATGATACTGCCATGCTTATTATTATTAATAATATGGTTAAGGAAAGCATGCTAGCTTCCAAATGCCCTAGTAATATGCCCTGAGCAACAACTATTAAGCCAAACTCACTAACTTGGCCTAAGCCTATGCCAGAGTAAACAGCTGTCTTCTTGTCATAGCCTAAAGCTTGTATCAGGAAAGCCACTATTAATGGCTTTAATAAAAAAGTGATGCCTAAAAGCAATACAACCGGTATAAATATAGTTTTTATTGTTGATGGTATTATCTGTATACCTAAGCTGACAAAGAAAAGTGCATTAAAGAATATTGCAAGGCTCTTTATTCTTGAGGTTAGGTCAAGTGAATAAGGCAGATTAGCTATCATTATGCCAGCTAGGAAGGCTCCTATTGATACTGAAAAGCCAAGATAGCTTGCTATTAGTGTAAATACAAAACATAATGCTAAGCTTGCTACAAACAACAGCTCTTGAAACTTTGCTGCAAAATCAAACAGCTTGTTTAGCAGGAATCGACTAATGAAAAAGGCAACTGCTAATAGTAATACACCTTTTCCAAGATAAGAGGGTATGTAAAGTATTGAAAAATTACTAAGATTGGATAACAAGGATAGAGCAACTATAACAAGTATATCCTGCAATACTAGAATTCCAACTATTATCCTTCCATGTAGAGTATCTATCTCTTTCTTATCTGCTAATATGGAAACTACTAGTAATGTGCTGCTAAAAGCCAAAGCAACAGCAAGATACAAAGACTCTATAAAATTAAAGCCTATTAACTTAACTATGGCAAGGCTGAACAAAAAGGTTAGCAATACTTGAAGGCTACCAGCTATAAGAACTACTCTGCCAACCTCTCTCAGCTTGTTTATATTTAATTCAAGCCCAACTACAAATAACAAAAAAGTAATTCCAAGCTCTGATAAAGCTATAATAGTCTGCTCATTATTAATAAAGTTTAAACCAAAAGGGCCTATGGCTAATCCTGCAAATATATAAGCAATGATCATTGGCTGCTTAAAGTATTTTACAATCAAGCCAATAAGTGCTGCAAACACTATGATGATTCCTATATCTCTTATTATGTATTCTACCATTTTCCACCCCTGCAATCTTTATTAGTAAGGCTGAGTATCTTGTGAAAAATATTCCAGAATATAATGCAGGAATTCTATAAACTCTGTATCTGCTATGTCACTGCTCATTGTTATCACCTTCTCTGTTAACTTACCACTTACTTTCTTCCTGTTTTCTCTAGTAAATATTAGCTAGTATACATATTCCTATACTAATATATAAATATTCGCTTTTATATAGGAAGTTATATATGGAAAGAACTGTATTTATCTTTTATTTTCATATAATAATAGAATTAGTATTCTTTGGCTAAATTAACAGAATTAACTATAAATTTACCTTCTCCATATTGTCCTTTAAGTTCAACTGGGCCTTTATTAAGTCTTGATTGTATAATAGCCAATGCTTCTAGACATTGCTTCCTAGGATCAGGGGATGTCCTGTGCCATTCAGCAGTTGCTAAAATATCTTCTTTACCCTCTCTTTTGATAACTGAGGTTAAAAGGGTATCATTGGTGTCACCGCATCTACCTTCAACACTTTGAGGTATTCCAGAAATAGTAACATAATTAGGCTCAGCTTCAACTCTTATTGCCAAACTATAGCCTAAGTAACTTACTACTGCAACCAAACTTGCCACTGGTAAACTTCCAGATAGAAGAAGTCCTTTCTGCGGAACCTCAAGAGATTTATAGAATTTAACTATCCCACTCAAAAAGCTCATTTTAAGTATTATAAAACAAAGAGACTTATATATTTTTTGCTTGTATTAATAATTTAACCCCATTTATCCAGTTCCCAAACTAGAAAACTTTATATACATATTCACTTATATATGCCAAGATATACAATTATTAAACCTATTTGGGAGGTGGTTACTATCGTAGATATACAAAAGACATATGCGGTGGTTTTAGGAGCAGTATTAGTTCTAGTAGGTACTTTAGGCTTTATACCTGGTATTGGAGCACCATTGCTCTTAGGCATATTTGGAGTTAATGCTGCACAGAATATTTTACACCTAGTAGGAGGTGCACTAGGTTTGTGGCTAGGCAATAAGGGAAGTGGAAAAGCCTATAACATGTGGATTGGTATTATAGCAGCTGTTGTTGCAGTGCTTGGCTTTATACCAGGAACCAACACTCTGCTAGCAAACATCTTTAACATCAACGCAGCAATCTCTGTATTACATGCAGCAATAGCAGTAGTTAGCCTAGGAGTTGCCTATGGTGTAAAAGAATAAAGCCTTTTTTCTTTTCTTTTTTTCTTATTAATAACAAATAATGGTAAATAGCCATGGATAAAGTAAGTTTTGCCATCAATATTCCGAGCATTAATCTATGTCTAACTTAACTTTGACAAGGGGGAGGTCCCTTACGGGGAATGTCGACATCACAAGAAACAGCAAAATGCGAGCCGATGGCAAAACTAAATTGGTTTCCACTAAAGCCATGGTGAACAAAAAGAAGATTATCGATATTATTGGAATTCTTATCCTATTCATTGGTTTCTTTCTAGCTTTCCTGCCGCATGCGTTTCATGCAAGAGTAGGATTAGAACAGCAGACTCATATAGGACATGTGATCACAGGAATGATCCTTGTTATTGCCGGGCTTATTATTCTTATAGCTGGTAACAAATATCTTACTTCCTCCTAAACCTCCCCTTCTCAATCTCTTCCATAGTATGCTCAAAGCTTTCTTTCTTGCTAGGCTTCAGAATCTTATGTTCTTCCTGATCCTCAACAACTTTTTTAACAAACTGCTTAGTGTATTTTTCTTTCTCATCTTTTTTAATATCAGGCCTTTTCAGCCTTAATTTTGGCTTTTCTTTCTTGGGCTCTTTATGTTTTACAATAACCTGATGAAAAATGCCTCCTTCACTTGGCCTTATTGCAATTATCCTGCTCATAGAGAAAAGTGTATGCCCAAGAGGCAGTTCAATAAGTCTAACTTCTTTAAGCTTGGGCAGGAAATAAATAGCCATAACTGCTCTCATAACACCTGAAATAATAAACACTGCTGGAATTGCAGATAAGTATAAAGAATCCCTAAGATGATGTATAAGATAACCTCCTAACGACGCCCCTGCCAATAACCCTATTGAGACATAAAAATTATAGTAAGCTATGCATCTTATCCTTTTCTCAGGTCTTACTGCATCAAATACAAAGCTGGAAGCTGCAAGGTTAAAGCCAGCCCAGACAGCTCCAGAAAAAAGCTGTGCAACAGCAAGCCACCATATTTCAGTTGAAATTACCCAAAAAACAGGAATTAATGGAATAAGTAGTGCACTAATAGCCATAACTCTTCGCGAACCTATCTTATCTATATGACGCCCCCATATACTAAAAAAGAAAAAGCTAGACACTACTTCTAATGCAGTTAGTATCATAAAAAGTAAATACGAAAATCTCAGGTCTTGCAGCATGTAAACAACAAAGAAAGGGCTTGCAATATGTGCAGCAAATTTGAAGAACGCAACAAATAATACAAACATGCCATAATTAGTATGAGTCATCTCTTTTGTAAAATCCAGAAATGAAAATTCGCTTTTTTCATCAATCTTAAACTCTGGCTCATAAATCCTTGATTTTAGATAAGCAGAGATAAACCTAAAAATAATTGCTAAACTAAATAATATTGTAAATCCTATAAAAACATTTCTTGGATGAAAATAGCTTAATATTAATCCGGCTACAAAGGTTGCAACAAAAGTTACTAAGCCAACATACCTATTTCTTTTACCAAAAAATTCTCCTCTCTGATTACTTGGAACTAAGTCTCCAAGAATACTGTTCCAGACAGGAACAACTAAGGCTCCAATAGCCGATTGCAAGGTAATTAAAAACAGTAAGAGATAAGTATTATCTTTTGCAATATAAGGTATAAGTAAGATTGGCAGCCACAAAACTGCCTGGAGAAATGCAGCTGCTACCATTATTATTTTTCTGCTTTTTATTATTTTTAGCAGCCAAGGCTCAAATAACTGAAAAAATGAGCCAACAAACTCAGGTAGAGAGGCTATCAGTCCTATAGTTGTATTAGAAGCTCTTAGAGCTATGGCAAAAGGGATTATATAAGAAGAGGTTAATCCTTGCATTGCAGAGCTAGCTAAAGTATCCTGTATCGTAGTCCTTAGGCTCTTTTCTACCACTAAATAATGAGGCTCTTGCTTCTCCTGTTTTTCCTCTTTTATCTGCTGCCTCTTTCCTTTTACCAAGTTCTCACCAGCCATAAGAAAACGAATTAATTTGCTATACCTTGTATTTATAGATTTTTCTATTTGTATTAACGTTTTTCTCTGCAAGAAAGTTTAAATACACATCTACTTTTAAGAGAGTATGGGAAAAATATCTATGAATAATGATGATTTAAATATATTTTGGAAAGTATTAATTAAAGTTATAATTTTAGGCAGTGTAATTACAGCTTTTTATTGTAATAGAGCTAATGGAACTGAGCTAGAAGCTAGACTAGACCAACTCAAGAAAACGCCTATAACTAGCTCATATATCTTAAATCCAATTTATGATATACCTGGAAGAAAGCCTAATTTTTATATAACATATAATGCGGACTTGTATCATACCTAAACACCTAAATTCTATCAGGATAATCCGAGCATATACCATCCACATTCATATTCCTAATTTTATTGATGAGTTTCTTTGTGTTAACTGTCCAAACAAATACTTTTACATTTCTCTCACGTAATTGTCTTACAAATTTCTTATTTACGCCCATAAAATGCAGATGAAAGGAGTAAGGCTTATGTGTCTCTATAATCTTATACATATTCTTTGGCTTTCTATAATAACTGAGCCCTATTCTAATCTTAGAGTTTAGAGTTTTTAGCTTAAACAACTCATCTTTCATCATTGAGGAAACTATGAAATCTTTGTATCTCCATCTCATATTTTGAATATAATCCTGAATTATCGCATTAACCTCTGTATAAGAGTTCTTGCTCTTTAAGTCAATATTAACTTCTGCTTTTCTATTAATAATACCAAGAGCCTCCTGTAGTGTAAGAATTCTCTGAGCTTTCTTTAGTTTTACTTTTTTTAATGTTGCTAAATTTGTCTTATGTATATCAATATAAGCATACCTGTTCCATATTTTCCTGTCATGTGATAGAACTAATTCCTTGTCCTTAGTCTTATGAATATCTAATTCAATCATATCAGAATCCATCTCTAGGGCCTTTCTTATTGATAGCTCAGTATTCTCAGGAGCATAACCGCTTGCCCCTTTGTGTGCTATGGAAAGTATCATTCAAGGTGCAATAATCGCATTTATATATAAAGATTTATGCTAATATACTAAGTTGCGATTATGCAATAGATTTATATATTTTAAATAAGAAAGCCTTAGTTACAATAAAATACCAAATCTTTATAAATAATTCTAGAATATTGTAACCTAATAAAACGACAAAAACTTTAAAAAGAGTACTTAGTTTTAACTCATTATGGTAGATATTTTGTCAAGAGAATTGGGGCATTTTTTAGAAGAATTTGAGCTATTAGGCAGATTTTACAATGCAATGCAGGGACATTATAATCCTGAGAGGGCTTATGATTTTGAGAAAAATAATCCTGCGATACAGTTATTACATGCATTAAATAGCACAACTATGATTTATGGAAAAGGGGCTCTACAAGTTTTTGACGATTTTAATAAAAGCTATGGTGCGAAGAATCCATTGATTCGTCAATTTGTGCGAGTAGTAGATCGAAGATTCTCAACTTTAGAAAGAGCTATTAGAGACCATATGAGTTGGAATGAAGTAAAACTGTTAGGCGGATGTCACAAAACATTGGAATATTTGTTTGAAGTTCCTTCTGATAGAAAAGTTCATCCACTAATTCTGACTACAGAATCAATAGGAACTGCTTAAAGTTTTCAAAAACCTTTATAAAACATATCTAATTCTATCGTAATATATGGTACTAGAAAAGCTAGGCAGTTCATTAAAAGAGACATTGCAAAAGATAGCTAAAGCCATGTTTGTAGATGATAAGCTAGTTAATGAACTAGTCAAAGATATTCAAAGAGCCTTGCTTCAGGCAGATGTTAATGTTAAGCTTGTCTTTGATTTAACTGCTAAGATTAGGGAAAAGGCATTAAAGGATGAAACACCCTCTTCTATTAGCAAAAAAGAGCATTTGATAAAGATAGTTTATGACGAGCTTTCTGAATTTTTAGGTGGAGAGGCATCCAAACTGGAAATATCAACTGAAAAAAAACCTTTCAAAATAATGCTTCTAGGCTTATTTGGCTCTGGTAAGACAACAACTGCTGGAAAATTAGCTAGATACTTTACTAAAAGAGGTTATAAAATAGCTTTAGTTGGCCTAGACACTCATAGAGCTGCTGCCATGGAACAGATTGAACAAGTTGCAAAGCAAGCTAATGTTTCAGTTTTTCTTGATAAGAGAGTCGAAGATCCTGTAAAGATATGGAATAATTATGAGAAAGATCTACAGAAATTTGACATTGTAATTATAGACACAGCTGGAAGAGATGCTTTATCTCAGGATTTAATTGAAGAGATTGAAGCTATAAATAAAAGGATTGAGCCTGAGGAAAATATGCTTGTAATTTCTGCTGATATTGGACAGGCTGCGCAGAAGCAAGCTGAACAGTTCCACAAAAGCTGTGGCATTACCAGTGTTATTATTACAAAAATGGATGGCACTGCTAAAGGTGGTGGAGCTTTATCTGCTTGTGCTGCTACAAAAGCCCCTGTTAAGTTTATTGGTGTTGGAGAAAAGTTAGATGCTCTAGAGCAGTTTAATCCTAAAGGCTTTGTTGGCAGACTTCTTGGAATGGGTGATATCGAAGCTCTGCTTGATAAAGCCAAGGAAGCAATAACAGAAGAAGAGGCTCAAGATTTAGGTGAAAAATTCCTGAAAGGTGAATTTACATTAATTGATTTATACCAGCAGATGGAAGCTATGAAGAAAATGGGTCCAATCAGCAAAATAATGGAAATGGTTCCAGGAATGAGTCAACTGCATCTGCCAAAAGAATTGATTGATGTACAAGAAAGTAAACTCAAAAGATGGAAATTTGCCATGGACTCCATGACTAAAGAGGAGCTTGAGGATCCAGAAATATTATCTTCAACAAGAATTGAGAGAATAGCTAAAGGCTCTGGTGTTTCTTCATCTGAGGTTAGAGAGCTTGTCAAGCAGTACAAGCAAAGCAAGAAAATGGTAAAAATGTTCAAAGGCACTCAAGACATGAGCAAGATGATGAAGAAGATGCAGGGATTGATGGGAAGTAAAGGGATGAAGCTAAAATAGAAAATTTAAATACTACTTTAATACATTAATTCTATTATGTCAAAAAGAGGCTATAAATCCCAAGCATCAATGGAATTTGTAATGCTGTATGCTTGGGCTATAATGATTTTATTTGTAGCTATCGGGGCTTTAGCTTATTTTGGGGTTTTATCTCCTGCTAAACTTCTTCCTTCCAGCTGTATAATGGAGCCAGGTATAGGATGCATTGAATTCAAAGTTAATCAAGATTCTGTAACTCTATTATTAAGGAATGGCAGAGGTGAAGACCTAAACATTAGCAGTATGAGGGTGACTAACTGCTCAGGCTCTACTTCTGGGATATTAAAAAACACTAAACTAGGGCAATTTGTGGTTGAAGGCTGTTGGAATAAGCCTAATACAAAATATGTAGGAGAAATAAATCTAACATATGTTGGGGACAGTAAAGTAGCACATACTAAGATAGGAAAGATTGTTGATAATGTAGAAATTGGCTGCTATGGAACCTGTGATTGTGCCAATACTGATTTTAGCTGTGGTAATTATCCAAGCTGTGTTAACTGCAATGCCCAAGACTGGTATTCACTAAACTATTGCATTACAAATGATGTCTATAGGAATTTTAGTGATTCATTTTGCTCTAATTTTCAATGTAGCTTATCACTAACTCCTCAATTAGTGCAAAGTTGTACTAATGGCATTTGCTCAAATGGACAATGTGGCTGTGCTAACACAGACACTAGCTGTGGAAATTTTCCAAGTTGCAATAATTGCAATAATCAGGATACTTATTCAAGTAATTATTGTAGTGGAATTAGTATTTATAGAAACTTTAGCGATTATTCATGCGCAAGCCAGTCATGCAATCCGATAATAACTCCTCAACTCCAACAGGACTGTGCAGCAAATCAAGCATGCCAAAATAATCAATGTGTAACACAAACATGCTCTGATGGAACACCTGTAAATTCTTGTTCAGCAACAAAACCACTCTATTGCAATTCAGGTGGAACATTAATCAATAGCTGCTCTACATGTGGCTGTCCTTCTGGAAAAGTCTGCCAAGGAGATGGAAGCTGTGTGAATGCTGTTGCTCAGTTTAGTGCAAGTTATAGCAATTTAAGGCAAGACCAAGGAAGTCCTCCACCAGGTTTTGGAGGCGGTCATTGGTGGTATTATGATGTTACTTTAAGAGAAAATGGAGGCATTATCGGAATCACTGTTAATTCAAGACAGAAGTGCTATAGTAGTAATGTTTATGGGAATTGGTGCGACCCTGTTAAAACCGATATAGCAACTCAATTTGGAACTAATTATATTCCCCCAGGAGGCAGTATCTTTTGGGGTAATAATTGGATATGGTTTTTATCAGGTCAGACTGGAACAGTAACTGAAACATTTTGGGGTGTAGATGGAAATGGAAATAATGTGCAAAGTAGTTATAGTATTAATGTAATATCTTAATAATCAGAATAAGTCTAATCTCCGTCTCCACCTGTCCTAGAGTTGCAGGAGTTGGCTTTTGGAAAAAGGTCTTAACTGCTCAGGAGAGAGCAGACCTTTACAATAATGGTAATGGCAACACTTATAATCCATAAAACCATAATCCTTATACACCAAAAGCTTTATATATAAGTTTATACAATTGTATAAAAATGTATAAATTATTGGTTGACAGTGATGCACTGATTAAAGTTACAAAAGCTGGTTTTATTGAAACTACAGCAAGTGCTTTTAAGATATATATTACAGATGATGTGTATAAGGAAGCTGTAGAACAAGGCAGAAAAGGCTTATATGAGGATGCTGATAAAATAAAGAGTTTAATAGATGCCAAGAGAATACTTATAATAAAAGCCAGCAAATACAAAAAAACAAAGCCAAAACAAGACTTTGGCAAAGGAGAAACATCAGTATTTCAAGCTTATAAAAAAGATTATTTAATAGTAACTGATGATTTAAGTTTTGCAGTATATTTAAATGAAGAATCAATAAAAAATATCTCCTCAGCGCATTTGCTTATAGAATTGCTAAGGAAAGGTAAAATAAAAAATACAGAAGCATATTTTCATTTGGAAAAGTTAAAGCCTTTAATTAGAAAGGAAATTTATGAGTTAGTAAAAGAGGATATAAAAGGTGAGTAAAATGAGTCAAGTACAACCATTAAGGATAGATGAGAATCTGCTTAAAATAGCAGAATTAAGAAGTAGAGATGAGAATACAAGCAAAACAACTGCGATAAAACAGTTTCTATACAGCGGTGTAGAAGAATATTTGCTAAAACTTTGCTCTCAAGGCAGATTATCAATTGGAAAGGCTGCAGAAATGCTACACAAAAGCATTTATGACTTACAAGAGTCTGCTAAGCAAAAACAGATAGAACTTGGCATAACAAAAAAGGAATATAAAAAAAGTAAAGAATTTATTAATAAAGTGTAACTTCCTAGTACAATTAATATAAAAATCTACAAACTGTTACAATGATAGCCATCCTCTCAGACTTTGGACATTCTGAATATCTAGGAGTAATGAAAGGGGTTATACACAAGAATTATCCAGAGGCAAGGATACTTGATTTATATAATAATATAACATCTCATAACATATTAGAAGGCTCATGGATTTTATTACAAGGCTATAAACATTTTCCTAAAAATACTGTTTTCTTGTGCGTTGTTGATCCAGGAGTTGGCGGAGAAAGAAAGCCTATTGCAATTAAAACTAAAGATTATTATTTTGTAGGCCCAGATAATAGCTTAATGTATCCAGCTGCTTCTGAAAATAGAATATTAAAAGTTATAAAACTTAGTGACAAAGGTGCATCAAAAACATTTCAAGGAAGGGATATTTTTTCAGTAATATCTGCTAGAATAGATCAAGGAGAAAAGTTTGAAAGTCTTGGCCATAGTGCTAAAATAAAAGAAAAACTAAATCTTAAACCAAAAGGCAGAGAAGGAATGATTGTAAGAATTGACAACTTTGGAAATATAATAACTAATCTTCCGTCATTAAAAAAGAAGGAATACAATTTAATTTATGAGCATAGAAATGAGAAACTGCCTTATTTTGATACATATGAATCAGCACAAATAGACCAATTATTTTTAATAACTGGCAGTTCTGATACATTAGAACTCTCTATTAAAAGTGGCTCTGCATTTGACAATTTTCCTGTTAAAGTCGGTGATAAAATAATTATAAAATAGAAAGGTTCAAGGAAGTTGTTTGTGAGCTAGGAGTGACTAGGTTTCTTCACATACACAAATGTCTGTTGAAAAACTCCATCATATCGCAATCGGAAATAGCTCCCTGTTGTTTTCTTCTCAAAATCTGGTTCACCAAGAAGCGCTTTAACTTGCCCAAGGGCATTATCATCTGTAGCAGCGAAAATACCAACATAGACATAACTCCTAAAAGGGAGTATTGAAGTTCTTTTTCTACTTGGGATTTTCCCCTGCAAAGCAGGTGGTATCACTTTACTTTCAATTGTTACATTAGCATCTGATTCTAATTTATCAACAATTTCTTTTACATCTATCATAAAGTAAAATAATTTGGGTTGTGTTTATAAATATATTGCAAGACTTACAGGACAATGAGGCACAATCAGAATTTTAATCTCACAAGAACAATGGCGCAAGCACTAGTGTTATAGTACTAAGCAACTTAATCAGCACATGCAAACTAGGTCCTGCAGTATCTTTGAATGGGTCTCCGACTGTATCTCCAACTACTGTTGCTTTATGAGTATAACTTCCCTTGCCACCAAATGCTCCTGATTCAACAAACTTCTTCGCATTATCCCATGCACCGCCTGCATTATTCATGACAGTTGCAAGCAATATACCTGCTATTGTGCCAACCATGAGCATAGCTGCAGCAGCCTCAGCTTTTAATATTAACCCAACTGCAATTGGAAAACCAACTGCAAGCAAACCAGGCAAAATCATATTTTTCAATGCGCCTTTTGTTGTAATATCAACACATGCTGCATAATTTGGCTTTACCTTTCCAGTCATTATCCCTTTATTCTTAAATTGCCTTCTAACCTCTTCAATTATATAACTTGCAGTTTTTCCCACAGCTCTAATAGCTAACGCACTAAATAAAAACACTAACATTGCTCCTAGCATTGCCCCAATAAAAACTTCTATCTTTGCAATATCTACAACTCTAAATTCCTGTCCAGTCAGTGCTCCAACCGCATCTAGATAAGCAGAAAATAGCAGGAAAGCAGCTAACGCAGCACTTCCAATAGCATAACCTTTTGTCAAAGCTTTTGTTGTATTTCCAACAGCATCTAACCTATCAGTTTTCTTTCTTATTGCTTCAGGTGCTTTAGACATCTCAACTATGCCGCCAGCATTATCAGTAATTGGCCCAAATGTATCCATAGCAAGTATGTAAGCAGCTACTGACAGCATCCCCATTGTTGCAATTGCTGTTCCATACAAGCCACCATGAGCAACACCACTCAATTCTCCAAACTTAAATGATAAAAATAAAGCAAGAGAAATTACAATAACAGGCAATGCAGTATTTTCCAATCCAACTGCAAAACCAGAAATAATATTAGTTGCTGGCCCTGTCCTTGATGCCTCTGCAATCTCTCTTACTGGTCTATACTTGTATTCAGTATAATATTGTGTAATATAAACAAACAACAAGCTTGTTATAATCCCAACTAATCCTGCATAAAAAAACCATATATTTTTGTCAAGCATAACCCACACTGCTCCAAAAAAGGATATCGTTGCAAGGACTATTGTCACATAAAATCCTCTGTTCAATGCATTCATAGGGTCTTCATCTTCTCTAGCTTTGACTGATAATATTCCAATAATAGAAGCAATCATTCCTAAGCTTCTTGCAACTAAAGGAAATAAAACTCCAGAAAAGCCAAAAACAGGATATAATGCAACTCCAAGTATCATTGCCCCAATGTTTTCTGCTGCAGTGCTTTCAAATAAGTCTGCCCCTCTCCCAGCGCAATCGCCAACATTATCTCCAACTAGATCTGCAATAACTGCAGGATTCCTAGGATCATCTTCTGGAATTCCAGCTTCAATCTTGCCAACTAAATCAGCTCCTACATCTGCAGCCTTAGTATAAATACCTCCTCCAAGCTGTGCAAATAATGCAACAAAGCTTGCACCAAAACCAAAGCCAACTATTGCAAATGGTGTTGTCTGAGGATTAGCCCCAAACAGCCAATAAACAAAAGCTATGCCAAGTAATGATAATGCAACAACAAGCACTCCTGAAACTGCACCTCCCCATAAAGCTATCTTTAATGCTTTACTAGTAGAAGTTCTAGCTGCTGACGCTGTTCTTATATTTGATCTTACTGAAATAAGCATCCCTACAATTCCAGATATTGCTGAAAATGTCGCACCTATTATGAAAGATACGCCTGTCCTAATAGCAACATCTGCTTTATCAGAAATAAAGTATACAAGAAATATTAATATTGCAAATGCAATTGCTAAGTAAGCTATTGTTTTATACTGCCTTTTCAGGAATGCAACTGCTCCTTCTCTAATAGCATTAGAAATAGCCTGCATCTCTTTAGTTCCTTGATCTTGCTTTAATACCCAGTATGCAAGATATGCAGCAA
>CAZRPY010000002.1:0-9123 GCA_964602245.1 uncultured Methanosarcinales archaeon | reverse complement strand
TTAATCCTAAAATTCCTATTGCAAAAACAAATAATAGAGTTAATCCAGCATCAACCATGAAAAATTTGAAAAAGTTAGTTGTATTTAAAGGTTGCGATTAGTGAAACGTTTAGTAAAAAAGTTGTTTAGCTTTGTTCACATACTTCATGATAATTGATTTATTTTTATACCTAAAAGGACCAATCTCTGTAAGTAGTTTAAAACCATATTTATCCTTATTCTTAATCGTATATTCCCAGTCAGCTATAAGCAAACCTTTAGGGGAAACCAGAACAATATAATTCTCTGGATAATCTTTTATTGATTTATCGCTAATTTCTCCACCTTGTCTATATTTTACTTCAATAAAATAAGTATGATTGTCCTTAGGGTCCACTATTACAAAATCTGGTTGACTTCTTATTACATCCCCAGCAGGCCCTTTTAATGGATTCTTTTTATTTGCAAATTCAGGTAAAAGATATTCATAACCAAATCGAACTACCTTAAAATCTAATTCCTCCATCATATCATGAACTAATTCCTCAGCTTTTTTCCCAACCGCCCAATCTCTTTTACTCATATGCGTCTTTAAAAATTATTACTATATTAATATATCTATTGGGTATTAGACATGAATTCAAAAACTGAAGCTCAACCATACTTCGTATGGTCTCATCATATAACATGCATTCACAGACTTCTAAACCTTGCTACTTCTTCCATTTAAAAAGCCCCACTCAACCCCTCAAAATCTTCCTTACTCATCTTCCACCCAACAGCTCCTGAATTATCCTTAATATGCTCTATTTTACTAGCCTTTGGTATTGCAATTACATTCTTCTGTGAGATAAGCCAGTTAAGTGCAACCTGTCCAGGTGTTTTCTTATATTTTCTTGCAACTGAATCTAATACTGCATTATAACCCCATTGTGACAATGTTCCTTTGGCTAGCGGTGTGTAAGCTGTCAGTATAATTCCATTTTCCTGGCAATATGGCAAAAGCTCTTTCTCTGGATATCTGTGCAACAAACTGTATTCAACTTGATTAGTTACAATCCCATGCTTCGGAAATATATTATTTCCGAGGCTAGAGACAAAGTCGCTATGCTTTGAATATGCTTGTGCATCTTTCATCTGCTTAACAGAAAAATTACTCACTCCAATAAACCTAGTCATGCCAGTATCAATCAAATAATCCATTGCTTCCATTGTCTTCTTTAGTGGAAACATAAAATTAGGCCAGTGTATTAGGTAAAGATCCATATACTTTAATTTCATTCTCTGCAAACTACCTTCTGCAGCCTCAATTACTCCATTATAACCCAAATGTGTGCTCCAAACTTTAGTAGTAATAAACAATTTCTTCCTATCAAATCCTTTAATCGCAACTCCAACTAACTCTTCAGCATGCCCATTGCCATAAAACTCTGCAGTATCAATATGAGTAATGCCTAACTTAATAGCAGCTTTAATTGCATTAATCTCCTGCTGGTCATTAGCAATGCTTCTCATCACACCTCCTCCCATACCCCAAGTTCCTAGGCCTAGGATTGGGATTTTCTCTTTATTGTAGAGAGTTCTGTATTCCATATAAAAGAGGAAATAATTCCAATTAATAAAGATTGCTAAATATACATTTTGAATAATGATAGCCTAACAAAATAAAAATGATAACTTGCACTACGACGCCTTCTACGAAGGCTGTACCATAGGTCCGCTTACCACGACTAGTGGTCACGGGACAAAGTCACGATATCAAATATCTATAATACAATAGCGGACAGATATAGCAAGGTGTGAAAATAAATGCAAATTAAGAAAATAAAAAGTATATATAAATTTATCAGATAAAATTTTCAATCACAAGAAAAACACGAACAAAATTACATAAAGCAAGATAGCTATAATAAACATCTTATATTTTATGTACTTATGCATCTTTTCCACGAGTTTTACTTTTTTCACCTCTATAAGCCTTAGCATAAATGTATTAATGATAAAAGCTATTAATATTATCAAATAAGTAACAACCATAAATTTATCTGCAAAGGTTAAGTAGCCAACAGGAGGTATTTGGTTTGATATAGTTATATGGAACATTACTAATGCTATTAGACCTGAGCCACCTATAGTTAATCTTTCTGGTATCTTTGATATGTCAAGAACAAAACTGAAAAGAACAACTAGCAAAATAAACAGTACTGGTAGAAATGTCTTGATAAATGAACTGAATATTATTCTAGAAACAGTAACAGTAAAGATGTATTGTGAGTAAGTCTCGTTATAAACAGGATAATAATGATTCCTGACTTCTGCACCCCATCCATCAATATTCCAGCCAGGAAATACTATAAAATTATCAATTCCGCTTTCTTCATAATTAGCAATATATCTTAATCTTTCCAGAGCATTATTAGTATCCTCAATTATTATATGCATCCTTTGCCTGTCAAATGGAAACCTTTCAAGGTCTACTGGACTATTCAGATTTGCAAGTATCCTATAGAATTTCTCATCTGTCAGTTCCTCAATTGTATTAACATTGTTTGCTCTTCCATTAATAAACTCAAAAGTTTCAGTATTACAAGGATTCTTGCATTTGAAATGTAAGTAAAAGTCTGCACTAAAAGAGCCTGTTGCTGGATTGTACTCTCCTAAATTAAGTACATAAATGCTGACATTAACTTCTTCTGCAGAAGTTGTAGATAATTGTATTAAAGCAGATAGCAAAAGAAGAATAATTAATGTTATTTTTCGCATTAAATCCAAGAATTTCTTATCTATTTATAAAAGTTTTGAAGCTTAGAAAGTAGTCCATCCATACTTGCTAAACTTCCTTGTAATAAGAACCTCATTCATAATTTGCTGTTCTTGAGGCTCTGTTATATTTATCTTCTTGAATCCAAAATACTTCCTTATCTCATGTAGCCTGTCTCTCTCAGAATATCTGTCATCATACTTTGCCTCATCACCAATGACCAATTTAACAATCTGCCAGTAATCCTCTGCTCCTGAAGATTTGGGATCATAGGTAAAGATAGACACTTTTGCTTTAGGAGCCTCTTTCAACTTTGTATTAACTCTAATTGGAACAGTAACTAAATAGCAAGTAAATTCTGCATATATCCTGTCAAGTATTTCCTTGCATATTTTATTCCTAACATCAAACATAGTTGGAATTATCTTAGTGACTATAAGATTACGATTAAACACTTTATTAAAATCTGTAATTACTTGTATCATCTTTATCAATCCATCATATCCAAGAACATCTGTTGAAACTGGAATAATTGCCTCATTTGCAAAATAAAGTGCACTATGTGTTAATAGCCTTAATGATGGTGGGCAGTCAAGAAGTATATAATCATACTCATCAAACTCTTCAAATTTTCTAGCAATAATGCTTTCTCTCGCAGGCTCTCCAATAAGAATTTGCTCAGCTTTAGCTAAGTTATGGTCGGAATTTATCACATCTAAGTTCATGCCAATGTGATTTATACATTCTTTAATATCAGCATTTTCAACCAGAATATGATACAGGTTTTTAGTCGTCTCTTGTTTAATGCATGTTGCTATACTGCCCTGGGGATCCATGTCTATTACTAAGACTTTCTTCCCGTTTCTGCTCAATCCAGCTGCTAGGTTCACTGTAGTCGTTGTTTTTCCTACACCACCCTTCTGGTTGATTATGCAGATTTTTCTCAATGCGATCACCTCATTTTTCAGCTAAGAGCACAGCTCTCAGCAGTGTATGCATTTGAGCATAAGTCCAATCTCCTAGTTTGGGGTTACTTTTATTCTAAGAACTAGTATATAAATATATCGATTAATATACATTTTTGTATACTAAACATCCATCCAATGCTAATTTTAATATCCGAAACTAATAAAAACATTCAGTAAATCTTCTATCATACGCCTTCGTAGCTCAGTCAGTGGAGCGTGCCCTTGGTATCCAACAATATACAGAAAGGGCAAGGTCGGGGGTGCGATTCCCCCCGAAGGCTTACTAAAGTAATTCCCATTTATGTAAGAGATTTAAGAAAACTTTAAATACATGTACATACACTTAACTACTATGGCAACGAAAAGTATAACAATCACAAATGTGGCATATGAAAAATTAGCAATGTTTAAAGAGTCTAAGGAAAGCTTTAGCGATGTTATTAACAAGCTTACAAGTAAGTATTCTCTGCTTAATCTAATTGGGATACTCTCTAAAAAGGACGCTGATGAGTTAGAGAGCAATATAAAAGAATTAAGAAAAAATTTTAGAAAAAGACTGGACAAAACAGCTTCAGAATTAAAATGATCCTAGACACAACTTTTGTCATTGATATTATGAAGAATGAAGAAAAGGCTACTGCTAAGTTGAATGAGTTAATTAGGAAAGGTGAGCCTCAGTTAATAACTGCTTTAACAATTTTTGAACTATTTAGCGGAATAACGCAGAGTTCAAAGCCGAGCGCAGAAAAAACTAAAATTACAAAAACTATTGGTAATCAGATTGTCCTTCACTTAGATAATAATGCTGCAGAAAAAGCAGGAGATATTCATGGAATATTAGTTAAAGAAGGAGATATGATTGATCCTGTTGATAGCATGATAGCTGGCATTGCACTCATTAAGAAAGAGAAGGTTCTTACAAGAAATGTAAAAGATTTTAAAAAAGTTAAGGGTTTGGAGATAGAAACATATTAAATGAGATTTTAGCTATAGTATAAGTATATATGCAAGTAGCACTTTCTAGAATGCAGATTTTGGTATTTTAAGGCTCGTCTGAGCAAAATTTTTAGTTTTAAGCAGGACTACTGTTAACTTCTTACTTTAGGTGCTGTTCTTCTAGAATATTTTAAATACTAGCACTTCAAGGATATATGCATATGTTTGTGATTATCAGTCTGCTTTTGGGTTTCATTGCAGGAATTATTATAGGCAGTTTTGTTGAGCATGCTGTCCATAAGTATTTTCTCCATAACACTCCTAAATTTCTCAGAAAAAACACGTATGTGAAAAGCATGTTCCGAGGCCATGTAGTATCACACCATAGCACCTATCTGCCCGATGACCATTATACCCAGGATGACACAAATAAGGCTGAAGTCCTTACATTCTCGTGGTATGAAGGCCCTCTGCTCATCTTAGCTGCAACAATTTTGATATATTGGACAATGGCTGCTATCAGGCTTCTGTTAGGAAAATTTGAGCCAATTATGCCTGAGGTTGTGGGAGCAAGCACAGCGTTTGCATTGTACTATTGCGCTTATGAGGGATTGCATGTGTTGATGCATGTGCCTAAGAAAATGCAATGGCTTCGCCGCACTCGAGTCCTGGTTTGGATGAACCGTCATCATTATCAGCATCATGTGAACCCAAGCTGTAACCTAAATGTCATCCTGCCTATTGCTGATTATGTATGGCAGACCAGACGCTCTCTGCCCAAAGAGCAGTACGTGTACGCTGACGCCCTGCCTTCACCTGATAATTGACGAATATCAGAGAATTGCCAATATCAAAAAGGAAAAGGTAAAAAAATATACCACTTTACAAACCTACCTATTTCAAAGTAACATTTATATAATACATCAAATACATCCCTAATACACATCTATAGGAGGTGTTTAACTATGATAGGATGTAGAAAATGTATGATGATTAGCGGCCTTGGTTTCTTGGTAGCAGGTGTATTGTTCTTGCTAAGAGATTTTGGCATATGGGATTTCTGGAACATCCAGTGGTGGACTGTACTCTTTATTTGGATGGGTATTGGTGCACTAGCAATGAGATCCTGCCCAGACTGCCAGGCAATGATGGGAATGAAAAAGAAATAAATACTTTTTTGTTTTTTGTTTTTCTAAAGAAAACTTTAATATACAATACTATTAAATAATTGTTCAATGGCAATAATGCTCATACAATTTATCATTAACTTTATCATAGCTATCTTTGACTTTATTGCCAGTGTCATCCAAGCTATTGTAATTCTTATTTGGCATAATTTCTTTGACATAATTATTGGCTTTATAAGAAAAATATTATTTATGCTTTTCAGGCATTCTAGAATGGGTTATAAGACACAGGAAAAGTTTAGATCTGCAAAGAAAGTTATAAAGAGAAAATCTAAGTTTGACAAGAGGAAGATAATCAAAAATACCTAAACTTATACTCCTTTGTTATTGTTAATGTTTCTATCCTTTTAATAATATCAGAAAACTTGTTTTGTATATCATTCAATATCTTTTGCATTTCTTCTAAGCTGCTAACTTCAAAAGCAGGCTCAATATCCCAGTTGCCGAATATTTTCTCATAATGCAGCACATTAGGATGTGTTTTGCAGTATTGCTTAAAGGTTTCTATTCTCTCACTTATTCCTTCTGTGCTTTTATCCTGCAAATAAATGAGCATCTTAAACAGCATTATACCCAATTTCTCATAGTTAATTGTAATCCTGCATCCAAGTATTATTCCCTTTTTCTCAAGCTCTTTTATCCTGTAGCCAACTATCCTAGAAGTTAATCCAAGCTCTTTTGCAATCTCAATAATTGTTGCCTTTCCTTTCTCAGCTAATTTCTTAAGTATATTCATGTCAGTAGAATCAATCTCTGTTTTTGTGCTTCTACCCATAACGAATAAAGGCTCATTAAGCTCAAGCATATCCTTGCCTAGAAAATATGTTCTTCTAAACGCATTAACTTCTACAATTGTAGCAATATCCTTTTCCAATACACATTTATCAATCTTGGAAAACAAGCTATCCTTCACATCATCAAACTCATAAATAGAGTTAGTTTCAATGCCAACAACCATGTCAAAACTGCCATAGCAGTCTGCTATCCACTTTACTTTATCTAAGCCTTTTAGGTAATCAACAACCTCTCTTTTGATATTATCATTATAATGCTGGAACTTTAAATAAACCCTGAAATCCATCCTTCCAAGCTTTCCAAGGTCAACAATAAAAGTATAGCCTGTTATAATGCCCTCTTTCTCAAGCCTTTTAATCCTGTAATGCACTACATCTGCAGGTAAGCCAACCTTCTTACCAATCTGCTGTAAGCTCTGTCTAGCCTCAAAATCTAGCTCATATAGGATTCTTCTATCCTTCATATCCAGCTTATACATAAGTACTCACAAATTTCAATAACGAAAACTACAATAGTTTTCGGAATAGGAATTACCTCGTAATTCCTATAATAATACAGAAAGTATATAAATATTGTTATTTTATTAGATATGATAGAGAAAGGATTTATATATAAGCCATTTAAGTAATACTTCTCTGCTCTTAAGCAGGCAAAAAACCTTTAATCAAATTAAAGGCAACCTGCCTTAAGGATAGATATAACATAAGCTACAGAAACAAAGCAAGCAGTAGTGACAGAGGTGTGTAAGATGACTATAGATAAAATTGTTAGAGTGAGTGGTAAGTCTGAGATTAGCAGTGCAATTGATGGTGTGATCCATAACTTTGGTTCAATCCAGGTTTTCTCAAATAGTAATCCCCACGCAAGTATAAAAGAGATAATTGAGCACAAGCCTTATAACAAATACTATAAGAAAATGCTTCGCAATGAGTTCTCAGCAAGCCCTATCCCAGCAATGGTAGCATTGAGAAGTGCAATGGCATCTTAAATTATTATTTTTATTTCTTATTTATTTTAGACTTTTTCTGCCTTAAAATGGTTGAGCGTACTTTCTCGTTAGTAAAAAGACTATGCTGTAGCTTTCAATTTTTGCTTATTAATTTCTTCATTCATCAGTTTTTTAGAAATATCATTGTCTAAATCTATCAGTTTCTTTACAAGTGGGCTGCTCAGATTTAATTTGTAGAGTTCTGCTCTTCCAATTTTCCTGGTCTTTACTACTATTCCTAACTTTACTATGTTACTCCAAAACTGATGTAATGTACTCCAGCCAATATCTGCATTTTTTGCAATATCTGTTAAGCTGTAATCAAATTCTCTATTATCTAAAAAGAAATCTATGACTTTCACTATTGGAGAATCTCCAAATACTAGCCTAAATGATGTTTTTTCTTCCATTGTATCATACAATTAGATGAGCTTGTTTATATATTTTTCTATATTTGAATGTTCACTACAATGAATAAAGCTATAAATAGATATTGTGATTTTTAAGAGGAATATGGACTTCAAAAAGATTATTATAAGAAAGATGTTTAGACTTAGAGTTATTGGAGGAAAACATACTGCTATTGAGCATCTAACAAAGGGTTTGCCAAAACATGCTGTGGGGGAAGCAAAAGATGCAGTCAAAGAACTTATTAAAGAAGGTTTTATTTTATCAAAGCCTACTTCTTATGGTCTGCAAGTTAGTCTGAATCCTGAAAAGATTGATGAGATTACTAAGATTATAGAGAATTAATGAGTAAGGTTCGTATAATAGTTGAAGTTAGGTCAAAATCTGAATGACGCAAGGAATTCGATTTTGCCACGAAACGAGTATTAAGTGAATGACGTTAGTCACTTGCTTTTCCTGCGACCTTAGTTGTTATCGCTACCGTACTTTTTTTGCAAAAGTTTAAATAAAAGTGTTAACTAATGGAATATATGGCGGGAAGTGATAGATTAAAACCATGGGAAATAATATCTATACAATTAGATGAGCAACCCACTACATTAGAAGAAACTTTGACTTTTTTAACAGATATAATTGGACCTTCTAAAACATTGACAGAAGGACTTGAATTATTAACTCAACTTAATCCAGATATCTCACGAGAGAGATTACTAGAACTGCATCCTGCTGTAAAAAAAGTTTTAGCTGACTACGATCCAAACAAAGGTTTTAATGAAGGTGGAAATACGTCCTACGATTATATGAGTATTAAACTATTAGAAGGTCATTTAGGAATTCCAATTGCTCAAGTATATATAAGCCGTATTAAAAATGTATTTGGGCAAGTTATTTCAGAGCAGATACAAGAAGATGTTGCAGTTCTACATCTCGCAGAACGTTTTCCAGTGGAAAGTTTGGCTCAATTAGAACCACTAAAGAGACAACAATTTAAAGATGCTCTTTTGAGTTCTGTTGATATGGCTTACAAATGGTTACAAGACTACAATAATCCAAGTTCTGGCAAAAAAAAGTTAGGTTGAAGCGTTAGCGAAGCCGTATAAT
>CAZRPY010000001.1:292034-297834 GCA_964602245.1 uncultured Methanosarcinales archaeon | reverse complement strand
CATTAATCCATTGATTTGCGCTTCTGGATTAGCAGAAATTGTAACTTTGGCTTGTTTCATTTTACTTACCTGTTTATACAACTTCCGTTAAGCTCATAATGTCCTTCTACTGTGATATCTATAGGGTAGTCCTTCGCAACTAGTTTAATGTCGTCAATTACTCTTTGAACTCGCTTTTTCGATTTGTCATCATCCATCAAAGTATCAATAAGTATGTTTAGGGTGTCACCAATTTCTTCAAAAAGTGGGAATTTAATGTCCAAATCATCAAATGGGTCACTTCTGTCAGTGTAAACTGCCCCACTTTGGTATTTTCGAAACTTGTGTTCTCCAAATTGTTGAAATAAGCGACTCGCTATATCTCCCCTGACATTAACAATCGCTTCGTAGCGTTTTGACATGGAAATTCCTATTTTTGGTTTAATCATTACTTCGGCTAACATTTTTACTTCGATTTTGAAATTTGATTTAGATATAAGGGACAAGTTTCTGCATATTCTAGTGAACAAGGAGTGAGTGCTCCAGATGATTTTCTTAGGGTTGGCTTTCCTCCTCTCGCAGTTCTATCATCGACACCACATTTATACGTCTTTGTTAATACAAAACCTAACTCACCAAATAGATTTTCAACTATTTCTGCAGTAAAAGGGCATATTTTTACAGTAAAATAACCAACTATTTTTTGTTCTAGGTCCGTATTTTTATGTACATCATATGGTGGAAACTGTGCATGCAGATCCATTTTTATCTGCCTCTAATCCCAATAAATCTATGCTGTTCCATTCTTTTGTAAAAATTGATAATTCCTTCAACTAAAACATCTAATGTGATGATGCATTTTTAATCACAATTTTAGAATTACTACAAGAGATATAAACTTATTGTCACAAAATCATAAAATTTATAAATAAAGACACAATTGTGTCTTTTATGACAAATATAGCAGAACAGGTAAAGATATTTTTAGACAATGACTTCATCATAAGGAAGTGCTTATTTAGGAACATAATAAGCTTAAGAGCTCTCTCTAGATACATCATTAAAACACTAAGTTTAGAAGAAAAGAATATAGACGCTGTCATGAGCGCCATAAGGCGTTATAAAAAAGAAGAAAGGGAAAAAACCAATATAGAATTAAAAAGGCTGTTTTCTAAAGTCGGAGTTAAAACAAGAAGCAATATTGTTAATATATGCATGAAAAAAAGTAAAAGGGTATTAGAGCAACTAAATAAGACAAATTCAATTGTAGATATAGAGAAAGGGGAAGTCATAAGGATTATTCAGGCTGAAGAAAGTATAAGAGTGATTATAGACGAGAAAAATTTAGATAAATTTTTTAATTATTTTTCCAAAACTGATTGCATCTCTCATGAGAAAAATTTAACTGAGATTAATCTTCATTTTGCATTAGATGCATCAAAAACCAAAGGCATTATATCTTTAATTTCTTCCAGCTTAAATGCAGAAGACATAAATATTGTAGAAATTATAAGTTGTGCCCCTGAATTATTAATATTTGTAAAAAAAGAAGATTTACTGAAAGCATTGAATGTTATTGATAATCTTGAGAAAATATTGAAAATTTAATCAAAACAGATATTATTTAAAACTTTGCCTAATGAAAAATGCCTTTCAAGGCTTCTAAAGCCTTTTCCTGATTCTTAGGATATGCAGCTATTGATATTCTGATATGATAGCAGTTTCCTGAATCAGTTATCCAATATCTCTGCTCTTGTAGCTTATCCTTATCCAGCCTTAAAAAGAAATTAAACTCTCTATCAAACCTTAACGAGCTCTGCCTTATTAGCAATTCTTTTTGCTCTGTATTTAACTTCTCATTCAGGGATTCTAAGAAAGCTTTTACATGCCTCTCTTTAGTTAGTAATATTTCATATATTATTATATCCCGTTCATGCGTTTTCTCACCTCTAACCAATGATTCATTTATTGCAATTTTCTCTTCTTCTAAGTCAAAAGGCATTAAACCCATTAACATCTCTTTTATTCTTCCATCCTCTCCTTGCTTGCAATAAACAGATACCTTAACATTATGCGCTAACCTCATAAGCCTGGAATAAATGATTAAATTTATATAAGTTCGTATTTCTCATTTTTGTTATGAAACATACATTAAAAGTTACATTTCTAATGCTAGCCTTATTCTTTATGGCTCAAGTTATTGGCCTGCTAATAGTTAATCAGTATATTGATCATGCACAGCTTAAAGAAGGAAAAGTATCATTCACAGAACTTCCTTATAAAGTTGAAAGGCCGCAGGTAAATCAAACCACCTCCTTTACCTATATATTTGCAGCAATTATCCTAGGAACTTTGATTCTACTATTATTTATCAAGTTTAACCTTACCTATTTCTGGAAATTTTGGTTTTTCATAAGCATAGTATATGTGTTAACTGTATCCTTTTCAGCATTTCTTAATATTAAATATAGCCAATATATTGCACTTGTATTATCCTTAATTTTAACATCATGGCGCCTATTCTGGCCAAACTTTTACATCCACAATTTAACTGAGCTATTTGTCTATGGCGGCCTAGCTGCAATAATAGTTCCTCTGCTTAACTTAATATCTGTCTTTGCACTTCTAATCCTAATTTCATTATATGACATGTATGCAGTTTGGAAAAGCAGGCATATGATAAAAATGGCACAGTTCACAGCAAAGCAGAAGGTCTTTGCAGGCATTTTCTTGCAATATAAGGAAAAGAAAGCTGCAAAAATTGCCATCTCTCCTAAGATATCTGCCAAGAAAGTAGCGAGTGTTAAAAATGCAATTCTTGGAGGTGGTGATATTGGCTTCCCATTGATATTTGCAGGAGTTGTAATGAAAGATTTAATGCTAAAGCATTCTGTTATAATTGGTTTCATAGAAGCATTAATAGTTGTGGTTTTTGTAACATTAGCATTAGCCTACTTATTCTGGCAGGGCGAGAAAGAAAAATTCTACCCAGCCATGCCTTACCTGTCTGGAGGTTGTTTAGCTGGATGGCTTGTAGTGCAAGTAATTGAATTATTGATTTAATACACAAACCTTTTTAAGCCCTTATTATTCTCCATACTTTGCAGGCTAGGCTGGGGAGTTGGCTCTTCCCTGTAACAGTAAACGAGCCTTATGACTGAGCTGAACGCCTAGGAGCGGTACAAGGAAGGTTGCCAAGCCTCAAGGTAGACAAAGACGTTCTGTCCTGTAGGATTGGTTCTTATGGGAACTGAGTCAGGTGAGGAATCGAGCAGCTCTTACTATTTGAATTAGTGCTTATAGGGTAACGGAACCGAGAATACTCTGAGCTAACTTGCTGCTTAACCATGTATCCATCCTGGGATGCCTGCACTATTTCATATTAGTAAATTAAAGTAGATTTAAGTAAACTTTATATATACTAAAGGAAATACCTCTGAATAGCGGGTAAGACCTAAAGGCCAGTGTACCTTGAGGTGCACGCTTTAGTGCTTTTAGGTACTGCTTCTTTTATCAAAAGAAAACATATAAAAGATATCTTTTTCTACTGTAACCAAGTCAATATATTCGTTATTGTTATGCTCAAATTTCTGGAACAGGGCCCATGCTAAAATGTCTGAGAATTGTAAACCTGACCAAGATTGTGAATAGCTATGTTGAATAGAAAATCTACAATTATTAACTCGAAAAGCTAACGTTTTAGAGAAATATTCATTAAAATCTTCTTGCAAAAGTTGTTTACCTTTTGATCTATCTATTCTTATTTCTACATCAATATTGTTAAAAATAGAGTGGCGTGCTAATTTGCCTGCAACAAAATTATATAATTTGTGTTTATGTGTTTTTAGATATTTGCTTGTAAGTTTTCTTTTTTCTAAGGCAATATAAAAAATCTTAGCATCTTTTACTTCATTTAATTTAAGAAGCATATGCTTTACTATTTCCTCTGATGATTTATTAGCTTTAATTTCATGTGATCCTTGTAATTCTTTTTTAAATTTATGCCTTCTCATATTTTTGATTATTCGGTCTAAACTAGCCGGATTATCAACTAATAAAGCAGATAAAATTAGAAATTTTGAACCTCTTTCTCCTAAATCACCACTTTCATCAATGTACATATATTTCAGCATAAAACCTCTTAGAATTATGTCACCAATATAGCAGGCTTTCCTGGCAACGCTTGTCTTGCTTTTTGTTCTTTGCTTTCTTCTTCTTTTAGAAGCTCTAAATTACAATTAAACTCTTGCTTTATTTCATTAGTTATAAATTCTAGAGATTCCTTAATAATAGCAAATTCCTGTTTTTGTGTTAAAATAGTTTCTGGAATTTTCTTACTGCTAAGGATTTTAGGCAGGAGTTTTGATATCTCCTCATTATGCTCTTTCATATTTTTGTTCTGCATTATTTCTTTCATTACATTCCAATTATTAGATTTAGCAACTAAGACTTTTACTTTTTTAAATAGTTCATATTTCCAAGAAGCACTAATAAATAATTTTATATTCTTTGGCTTTTTAATTTTAGCTAGTTTTAACACTTCTCTTATATCATCTAAGATATTCTTGATTAATTCCTCACTGTATTCTAATTCGAGTTTTATAGATTTTAAGTTAGCTTTTGGCCATTTTTCATTTGATACAAAAGGTTTTTTACCTATTAATTCCCAGCACTCTTCACAAAAATGTGGAACAAACGGTGCAAGCATCTTAATAATTGTTTCAATGAAGAAATTTATTACATCCTTATTAGGATTATTATTTGTTCTTTTCAAATACCATTTTAAATGCCTTTGCATATCTAAAAATGAATATTGTACTGCTGACTTAAAGAGAATATTCTCCATTGCCTCTGTTGTTTTTTTAATAGATTCATTTATCTTACTTTCAAACCATTTATCAACACTAATAGTAGTTAATCTTCCTTTATTGTAATTATCTTTAATGACAGTATAAAGCTCTGTTAATTTTTTATTAGATGTATCTAGAAATTCCATTTCATAATTAGCATCATCAACCCCTTCACCTGCATTTGCAGCAGTCAGCCTTACAATATCTGGCCCATGTTTAGTGTACAATTCTCTCATAGTAAAGAAGTTGCCTTTTGATTTTGACATCTTTTCCTTATTAATCATAATTCTGCCATTTATTACAAAAGCTTTAGGCCAGTATTTTTTAGGGAATAAAGCGACATGGTTAAACATACAAAATGTTAAATGATTTTGGACTAAATCTTTAGCTGAATTTCTAAAATCATATGGGTACCAATATCCAAAATCTTTTCTCATAGTTTCTATTAATTTTTTTGGTATACCTGTAGATTTTTCAGTATTTGCAGGGCTTCCTTTTCTGAGATAAACATAATCAAAGAATTCGTCATTAAGCTTATCGATTTTAAATCCATAATCCTCAGGATGCTCCATATATTTCGCAATTGTGCAGTATGCCATTTGGATAGTAGAATCTGACAATGATTCAATTACCCATTTATCATCCCATGGCAATTTAGTGCCAAGTCCAAATTCGCGGGTGCACGCCCAATGATCAAGCCAGTCTATGACATAGTCAAACTGTTTTCTTACTATTTCAGGATAAATTTTCATGCTATCTAAACATTTATGTGCCATTTTCTTCCATTCAGTATCATTATATTCAATGAACCACTGATCTTCCACCATCTTAACAATACATTCTGTAAGGCATCTGCATACTACCATGCCTGTCATCTCATAAAACATCACTGCTTCTTTTGCTTCTATCAAATCTTTTTTTATGACAGCTTAAGCTTCTGGCACAGTAAGACCTGCATATTTACCACACTT
>CAZRPY010000001.1:279169-292024 GCA_964602245.1 uncultured Methanosarcinales archaeon | reverse complement strand
ACAATTCTTTTTCATTACACCTTTTCTAAAAACTATCCTGTTTAATTCGCCTTTTGCCTCATCCAACTTCAGCTCATCATGAGGAGATTTTATCTTGAATTTGTCCAACATTTCTTGTCCTAAATTTTCTCCCATTTCAGGAACATTAATAATAGAAACTGGCTTTAATTTCTCAATAACATTGTGATCTAAATTATATTTTTTAATAATTTCAGGATGATATTGTATATGTTGTATTTCAGCTAAATCAATAGGATCTTCTAAAGCAGAATAAACAATACCTGATCCAACATTTGCATTGATAAACCAAGCTGGGACAATATAAAGCTCGTAATCTACTAATGGTCCTTTCGCCCACCTACCTATTAGTTCTTTAGATGTGATTGTTCCAATAATCTCAGGCTTTGTGTACTGCTGTTCAATCTTTTTTACAGCCTCTCTGCCAACTACCCATTTTTCATCTTGTACTTTTACAATTACATAAGTAGCATCAGGATCTATCCATAAATGAGTTTGCCCTAATAAAGCATCTGGCCTTGTTGTCCCAGCAATTAAAATAAGATCAGAATTCTTTAGCCTAAATTTGACCCAGATAAAATCCTTTGGAGTTTCGCCTTCTCCTTCTGCCCTGTCATGATCTCCTACAGGCAAATTATCTTTAGGGCACCATATAACTGGATGCTTGCCTTGTTTTACATAGCCTTTTTCTTTTAGCTTGTTAAACTGCCAGCGTATAAAAGCATCATAAGGTGGATTTAGGTAAGTAGTTCTGAAGGTATACCTTTCATCAATTGCAAAACCCATACTTTTTATATCTTTTAATGTTTCTTTAGGGAAATATTCACACCAGTATTCTGGATTTTCAAATTTATGCAATTCTTTTCCCTCTATACCCATCATCTTTAAAGTCTCTATCTGCTGTGGCTCTTTTTCTCTTATCTTTTGGGCAGCAGCAATTATCGGTGTTCCAGTGCAGTGAAAGCCAAACTTAACTAAAATATTAAAATTCTGCATTCTTTTATATCTGGATATTATATCAGAAATGGTATAGGTAAATAAATGACCTAGATGCAGAAGTCCACTCATATAAGGATAGACTATTGCCACATAGTACTTCTTCCTAGTATCTACCTCTGCCTGGAATACCTTAGCATTTTCCCATCTCTTCTGCCATTTCCTGGCTATTGCATTAAAATCCACCATAGAACTAAAGAATTAATGCAAGGTTTTTAAGAGTTTTGTTTCCGTTTCCAATAAGTATAAAAATATTAAAAGAAATTTAAAACTTCTTAAATGGTGCTGCTGAATCAATTAAATCAACATGTCCAAGGAACATTGCCCTGCAGCAATATCTCTGTAAGCCTAGCTCATCCAAGATTTTTTTCCTATCTTCTTCCTTCTTAACACGTTCCTGGTACTCTTCATACAAATGCCCCAGCGGCTTCCCACATGATATACATCGGACTGGTATTATCATTTTTATCCTCCTACTTTATCGGTACGATTTTTGCACCTTGCTTCTAGCCTTTCCATGCCTGTTAGGCTTTCTTGTTTCCTTTCTTCTAATATCTGCAACTAAAAGATGTCTGTCATAATCCAAAAAAGTCTTTTCAAGCTTCTTATCAAACTGCGATAATGCTCTTGCAATAACTAACCTTGAAGCCTCTGCCTGGGACATAAAGCCACCACCTTTAACATTAACATCAATATTAACACCAGCTGCTATATTCCCTGCTAAAAGCAAAGGCTCCATTATTCTCATCTTAGACAGATTATGATTTAGTATATCAAGCTTAACATGATTAATCCTGACTATTCCTTTGCCTAGCTTTAAGGTTGCCCTTGCAATTGAACTTTTCCTTTTTCCTGATACATGTATTGGAACTTTCATTTTTTGCCAAGATGTTTGCATAATTCTTGTATTGTAACAAATTTCGATGTTGACAAATTATCTAAATTAGCTTCTAGAGTTTCTAATTTTTGATTCATAAATTTTTCTGGAACACTCATATAGCATTTCACTCTTTCAAAAGCCTTCCTTCCCTTGTATTGCTTATAAGGCAGCATCCCTCTTATAACTCTCTTAACGAATAGCTCTGGCCTTCTTGATATAAAAGGTCCTCTTACAGGCCCTCCTAAATTTCTCTTCCTTTTGTATTTAGCAAAAACATTCTCTCTGCTGCCAGATACAACAGCTTGCTCGCAGTTAACTATATCTACATTATTGCCCAGTAAAGCCTGTTTAGCTGCTACTGAAGCCATTCTTCCCAAAACCAAGTTTTTAGCATCTATAATCATTTTAAATTTCCTTTGGAATTTAAAGCTTGAAAATTGCCGAGACTTTGTCTCGGACAACCCGAAAATCTTCGATTTTCGACGTCTTTGATTTTCATTGTTTTAACCTATTATCCTAACTTTTTTCCCCTTAACTGGCTCTTTCATTAAATCATGGATTGTAATTGCCTTTGCATTAGCTTGGCCAATTTTTTCAAGTGCACCAGATGAAAAGCTGAAAGCAGCGATAGTTAATTTATGGCTCAATATTCCAGATCCTAAAACCTTTCCAGGCACAACAATAGTTTCATTTTCTTTAGTATACCGATTTATTCTTGAAAGATTAACTATTCTTCTCTGTCTTGTTGGCCTTTCCAAATCATCAGCAACCCTTTTCCATAAGCTAGCATTCTGCTCACTACCTACTTTCCTGAGCTCCTGTATCAAGCCCTTCAACATTGGATTTGTTGGTCCTGTTCTAACTGCCATTTTAATTGAGTTATAGGATTATTATTATTTTTAATTCGCATTTATTTTCACAATTGCTATATTTGTCCGCATCATGAAATGTTCCATTAGTGATAAACGGACCAACCTCACAGCCATCCTAGATGGCGTCGTTAATGCAAGTTATTGTTATAGTGCCTTAGTAGTAAGATGCAAATTATAATTTTTAATTTTATTTTTAATTGATTTTTACTAATCTATTATAATGCGGGGGAAGGGATTCGAACCCTCGCACCCACTAAGGGACAAGCCCCTCAAGCTAACACTTCATTTATTTGGCATAAAATGAATTTGCGCATTTGGTCTGAAACCGTGTTTCTGACCTTAGGAACACAGTTCCTATTGACCAGGCTCTGCCACCCCCGCGTTTAGCCTTTCTTAATTTTCTCTGTAAATTCTTCAAGATGCTCTCCAAACGCATCTAAAGCCTCTATTAGCATTTCAATATAATCAAGCTGCCCAAAACTTTCTACTTGGAAAATAAACTCATTATCTTTCTCTGTAACCTTAACCTTATTTTTTGTCATAGCCTCAAAATCCTCAAGTAGATCATACTTAAACAAATTCTCCTTCATCACTAATAATTTATTATTCTTTATCTCGAAAATCTGTGGATATTTTGTTGCAAGCTCTGCAGAATTTTCTGGATCTCCTGTCACTTCTATAGAAGGCTTATACTTATAATAAACATGTCCAGAGCTCCATTTCGCATGCTCCTTACCTTTACCTAGAACTGCTGTAGCTTCTATCTCTAAAAGCTGTCCTTTCAATAGCTTCACAATCGGAATTTTATTGAAAACTGGCTTAACCTTAGGATCCTTTGTCTTTATGTCTGAACTGTACACCATTCCAGGACCTTTTGCTTTTAAAATTAGTTTTAGTGTACACCTTGCACATCCTTTGCCCTCACATTTACATTTCTCTGGCAATGTATAAGATTTCAGGTCTGTTCTCAAAGGTATTAGACCTAGCCTGTTAGCTATCATTTCATCATATAAAACTGAGGAATTTTTTCTTAGCTCAACGTCCTCAATACTCATGACTGGAACCTCTTCAATAATATACCTTCTCATCATATTGGCAAATGCAGGACTTGCATCTTTCAATAAAAATGAGACTCTATCTTTCTCCTTAGTTTTTTCTAATAGCTTAACTTCCATTTAGACCCTCCTTCCCCTTCTGCCACCTTTTTTCCTGCAAGTGTCATGAGGTATTGGTGTCACATCTTCAATTATTCCAATCCTTAATCCAACTCTTGACAATGCTCTGATTGCTGCCTGTGCTCCAGGTCCTGGATTTGTAGGCCCGTTATGGCCGCCAGGCGCTTTAATCTTGACATGTATTCCTCTAATGCCTTTCTCAAAAGCCCCCTCTGCAGCCTTTTTTGCAGCTATCATTGCTGCAGTTGGACTACTCTCAAGCCTGTCAGCTTTAACAACCATTCCTCCAGAGGCTTTAGAAATTGTCTCTGAGCCAGTTATATCAGTAATATGAATTATTGTATTATTATAGCTAGAGTAAATATGCGCCACTCCCCACCTTATGTTTTCTTCTCTTGCCATCTTATGTAATTGCCTCTTTTATTTCAACACGTTTTTCATCTACTTTCTCTGCCTTTTCTAAAGCTCCTCTTTTTGCATGACTTGGATTATTCAATGGTGAATTCTCTGCAAAAGAAATATTGGCTTCTTCATCAACCTTTACCATATAAGACGGTGATGTAATTTTCTTTCCATTTATTGCAACGTGCTTATGAGCTATTAATTGCCTGGCCTCTTTAATAGATTTTGCAAGCCTTTTCCTGTAAACTATTGTCTGTAATCTTCTTTCAAGCATATCCTTAAGTGTCAGGATTAAAACATCATCCAGCCTTGAGTTTAATTTTAGCAATCCAATTTTTTGTAATTTCTTTAATAACTGCATTTTCTCTTTTTCAGACTCCTGAGATGATAATGCATTAAGATGTTTTGCTTGCTGTGAATAATTCTTTAGCTGTGAGTGCATTCTCCATATCTCTGTCTTATTCTTCAGTCCATAATCTCGTAAAATTACTCTCTCTTCCTCAATCCTCAGCTTTTGCCACGGATGGCCAGGAGTTCTATACTTTTTCCTTTGCTTTCTTGGATCTCCCATTTTTATGTTTATGTTCTTCCAGCTTTCGCATCAGGCCTTCTTTTCACTCCTACTACTTTGCCTTTATTCTTTCTGAAATTTGACCTTGTCCTTTGCCCTCTTACAGGCAATCCTAGTATGTGCCTTACTCCTTTGTAAGACTTAATCTTCTTCATTATTTTGATATCAGTATCTTGTACAAAATCTAAATCAGCTGCAACTAAATGTATATCTTCTCCAGTCTCAACATTCTTTCTTCTATTAAGCATCCATGCAGGTGGATTATAATTCAAAGGAGATTTTATGACATCTTCAACTCTCTTCACTTCATCTTCTGTAAGCAATCCAGTCTTCTTTTTCCTGTCAACCTTTGCTGTACTTGTCACAAAATTAGAGAACATATAACCAATACCTTTAATTTTTGTAAGTGCATAATACAAAGGCTTAATTCCATCTAAGTCAGTGTTTGCAATTCTTACTAAATGCTTAATTTCTTCCTTTTGCTCTGCCATTTTATATTGAATCTTGTTAGTCTCGGTATTTTTATTTATTTTTTACTTTGCATACGGTTGCGAAATGCGCAACTTATCTGTCCGCTTCATAGGAAATCTAAAGATTTCCTAGTCTCAAGAATCTATGATTCTTGAAACATTCAAGTTCCAGCCACGATTAGCGGACCAATCGCACAGCTTTGCGAAGCAAAGCGTCGTAATGCAAGTTATTATTTTTTCAATAAATACTCTTTTAATCCCGAGAACTAAAACCAGAGCTAATAATAAATAATTATCAAAACCCTAAACACCCTAGGATCGCTCATTACCTGAACTCGGGCATTAACTTCTATAGTGGAGTGGAATTTTAAAGACTTTATAAAGGTTTTGGAATTTTATTCCAAATACCTAGAAAATCAAAGATTTTCTTTGGTTGTGGTGAATAAAAGGGAGGTAGTCGGGACTTTCACCAAATGCGAAGATTTGCGAACGAAGTGAGCATGAGGGACTTTCCGAATGAAATGTCGCTCGAAGCTCCAGATGCACTAGAAAATCTTTTGGATTTTCTGTGCCCCGAAAACCTATGGTTTTCTTTGGCTTCATCATCTGTTTTGAACCCGAACCAGGGGATCCACAGTCCCCCATACTAGCCAAGTTATACTACTACCTCCAATTTATTTGGGGTCAGGAACTTTAGTTCCTACTACCTCCAGAGCTAATATAGAAATATATAGAACTCTCAAAATATTATAAACCTTACTACTAGCTTTGCTTTTGTATGCTTTTATGTCCTTCTATTATATGTGAGAACAAATAAGGGATAATAAATGCAATTGTATAAATTGCTCCAACTAATAATGGTGGATGTATATTTTTCAGATTAATGCTTGCTGTAAGTGTATTAGCAAAATTAGTCATATAAATAACATTAATTATTGCTAGGCTAGGTATAAATAGTCCTGCGATTATATAATGATGCTTTCCAAGGCTATCAATATCTCTAATTAGTAAATCAAAAAGTAACCCAAAAGCTAGTCCAAGAGTTATTATTATTATGTAAAGCAGTAAATCCCTTAGGGCTAAAAGGAAGGGTATTAAAACAATTGATATAACCATATTGCCTATTATTGCTATAATCAAGGCTGCCCAATATATAATAGAATCAAGCATTATTATTCTTGAAGATTTTTTTTCCTTTGCCTCTCTGATAATTCTACTAGCCTTTTCTATTTCGGCAGAACTCCAGCCTCTCTCTTCTAACCTAGCAAATTCCATTAATACCTCTTTTTACATAATTTATTTGAATTGTATTTTATTTGTAAATTTTTAAATCTTAATTTTTATCATCTACTTAGTAATTTAGCAGCCAGTCTTTTAAAACTTATTGAAGATGGAGCTAAAGGATAAGCATAAGTTACAGGATACTTAAGCTTAACAGATTTCTTCACATAAATATCTTCTGGTATCACTTCTAGTATTTCCTTGCCCAGCATTGCACCTATGTTATCTATAGGCATATCTATTTCATCACCATTATACCTATTGACAACTATTCCTGTAACATCTTTCCCTGCTTGTTCAACTAGAGATATTGCTCTTATAGCGTCTGTCACAGCAGGCAGCTCAGGATTAGTTACAATTATCACTTCATCAGAAGAGCCAAGTAACGAGAAAACCTCTTTATGAAACCCTGCAGGAGCATCCATTATAACCATTTCAGCACTTCCTCTCAACTTAGCTATTACTGAGTTCAAGTCTGTACTTGCCTTAACATTTTGCACTGATATTGAAGCTGGTATAAAGTTCAAGCCTGAGGGATGATGATAAACCACTTCTGTAATATCCTTCTTGCCTTCCATAGCATCATGTACAGTATTTAGTTGAGGTGATACTCCTAGCATAAGCCCTATATCAGCAGATCTTAAATCAGAATCAAGCAGAATTACATTATGCCCAAACTCATTTAATGCAAGTGCTAGGTTAATTGCAACTGTTGTCTTTCCAGTTCCACCTTTTCCTGAAACTATTGATATGAATTTAGTCATTTTTTATTCCTTTGGGTAAAGTAATCTTTCAACATAGTCTGTAAAAGCCTTTGCTCTTTTATAAAAATCATACATAGCATCAATATTAATGTTCATGCTAATATTCTTATCATCAAATATCGTTACCATTGCTACATTTCTCCTAAACTCTCTGGTTTTAGTGTACTCAGCCTTCATTATCCTGTGAAGCATCATATAAAAATTCATTGCACTTACTATCTCATTATCCTCATGATATTTTTCCTTGACAAACTCATTTTTCTGTATTGGATTGCTAGGAATTTCATTAATCTTTTTATTCTTCTTTAAATTATCAATCAACTCGTCCATTAAGAACTCATAGCAATTCATTAATCTTTTGACGATATGCCTAATCATATCAACTGTCCTAGTATATTTAAGGCTCACATAGACTAAATGGTCTGCCCTTTTCAGCTCTTCCCTAGCATTCTCCAAGAATTCACTCATTTTTTGATTATAAACTATCTTTTAATCTGTATGTTAGTAGAATGGAAGTCTAAAGAACTTTAAAAACATTTTGCCTATTTTGACTATGTTGAAATAAGTTTTGCCATCAATTTTGCGAGCATCTTCTATTATTTAGAGCAGAGTTGACAGGGGGAAGTCCCTTACGGGAAGTCAACTACCAGTATTAACATGAAAATGCGAGCCGATGGCAAAACGATATACATTTGCACTAAATCTGCTTATTTCCTCAGCTCTAGAATAGCAGCAGCCAAATCGCCATTATGCTTAGTTATAGCCTTTAAAGCCTCTTCCCTGCTAACATTAGCCTGCTGAGCCACAGTGTTAACATCTTCCTCACTAATATCAACCTTTGCTTTTTCAACTGCCTTGCCTATAACCTGCCATGTCTCCTGCCCCATCATATTAAACTTGCTAACCTGTGGGTTTTGTATTACTATCTCTTTATCAGGAGTCTTAATAATAACTTCACTAGCAGTTATCTCAACAGGATTTATGCCAAACTGCCTCATCATCTGTTTCATCTGCCTGTTATTCACGCCTGGAAACATAGTTTCACCTTACTAAGGAATAAATTATACTTATAATAAATTTGTGTATTTTAGAGCCCAAGCTCATTCAACTTATAATTTAAATAATTAGAAAGAACATCTGCTATCCATTTAGGAAATGTTGACAAGAGATCATTAACATTTTTCCAAACATATTCTGTATGCTCCTCTGATAATTTCAAATTATCTGTAACTGGCTTGCATAAAAATATGATCATAGTTATTTTCTGTCCATCATCCCTGACAAAATGATGCACATCAACAGGCAATAATATATCAATCTCAAGATTAATCTCTTCTTTAGTCTCTCTTTTCAGCCCTATAAAAGGATTTTCTCCCAGCTCAAGCCTTCCTCCTGGTATATCCCACTGGCTTGGCTTATGCACGTCATTACTTCTTCTTTTTATTAGAAGCAGTTTATTGTCTTTAATGATAAATGCTTTTGCAGCAAGCCTGAAATTATCTGCCAATCTAGACACCTGTTTACCTTAACCCTAGTAAAGAATATCCAAAAACATGCAATAAAGCCACTATAATAATAACAATAATAACAAATATGATAATATGCCCTGGGCTAAAGGTAATCTTGCTTTTATATTCATCAAAATATCTTGTCAACCCAGCTCCTGAACTAGGTAGCCTTATCCTATCATCTGCCATGGCTAATAGTAATATGTGAGCCTATAAAAAGGTTGTTATCCTTGAAAAGCAAAAACGGTATCGCTTAAATTTTTCCACATCCAATTTTGGTGATCCCCTATAAAAGTAAAACCGTATTCTACCTTTTTTGAATCTTTGTCCCAATACGCTTGTAAATCTCTGCTTACCATCTGAAAATGTTGAACATGTTTATGTACTTGAAAAAATGTTAATGCCTTTCCTGAAAGTCCAAAACTCTTTATTACTCGTTCTAAATCTTTGTAATCTAAATTATCTAGTCTTTCATAAGCAGAAAAAGCAATCATACAAGTTTCCCAATCATGAGTACGGAGAAAATTTACATGAGTTGCATTATAATCCTGCATGAACGGTAGGTAGCTATCCGCTCTTGTAACATCTGCTCCAAGCTCCTGTGCAAAATCCAGATAAAGTCTTTCATGAGAAGGTCCGTCTCCTCCAAATTCTTCAGCATAATTTTCTAGTATAAGTTGCTTCGATCTCTTATCTGGTGCTCTTGTTCCTAGAACCCATAGAAAATCACCAAAGTGAGCTCGTACATGATAAAACACTTCAGCAAAATATCTTTGTTGTTGTCTGATTAATTGTTTAGTTTTGTCAGGATCAAAGAGTTCTATCTGCTTATGAAATCTGCTATTACTTTCGTCCCATTGTTTCAAAAAATCAGCAAGATTCATAATAAAAAGTAATTATGGTTAGTATATAAATTTTATGTATAACTACTTGTTGATAGTTATACATTTATATCTCAACTTTGTCAAGTATTTCTTTAACCTCTTTCCATTTCTCAACAGGAATCCTTATACCTTTGTTTGTAGGCCCTGTATAGGCTCCAGATTTCTGATATTCTCTAATATCAACTCCAGTTCTGCCTTGAAATTCTGACAGCTTAACCACTATATCTGTGCTATTATTCTTCTCCACTTGCCCTAGTATTTGTTCATTTTCTCCCATTTTTGCCTCCTATAAGCATGTAGCCCAGACATTATCCTAACTAATTTAGTTAGAATACTGCCAAGACAAAGCTAAGAAAATAGGAATTATTTATAATCTTTGTGCAACGCTCCACACAGCTATAGAAAAATATATATAGCAATCTTACTTTTCTTACAAGTAAGATGATTCTATGGCAAAAATAAAAGAAATCAAAACTGCAACGATAACAGATAAAGGACAGATTGCTATCCCTAAAGATATGCGTAAAATACAGGGCTTTAAAAATGGCTCAAAAGTAGCTATCTTAGCATATGATGATAAAATAGAAATTAGACCTATGAAGCATATTAGTGATGGAATGGCAACTGCATTTGCAAGCGAAAAAGCTCTCGCTAAAGATTGGGACACTAAAGAGGAAGATAATGCATGGAAACACTTGTAAAGGGGTATGTTGTTGTTTTGCCATTTCCTTTCTCTGATTTAAGTGCTTCTAAGAAAAGACCTGCCTTAGTTATTGCTTCGTTGAAAGGAGATGATGTTATCCTTTGCCAAATAACAAGTAAAGATAGGTATGATAGTTATGCTCTTCTATTAAACGATAAGGATTTTGCAAAAGGTTCTTTACATGTTCAAAGTATGATAAGACCAAATAGATTATTTACTGCTGATAACTCAATTATTCTCTATAAGATAGGCTCTATTAGGAAAGAGAAAATTAAAGAAGTTGAAGAAGCTGTTATAAATATAATTAAACAATAATTTCAAATTAAAATTACAGAATAAAAATAAGTAGGGTAAGAATAAGCCGCCTTCTGTTAGCATAAAACCATTAATGGTATTAAGCTATCTTAGCATTCTACTAAGCGTCATAAAGACTTGCACCTGAAGGGACTCGCCGTTTCAACTTTCCCTGCAAGCAAACTCAGCTGGTTACCTCAGCACTTAGTGATGAGGTCCGAAACCTTAGTTTCGATAACTCAGTTCTGTTGCCAAAACCTTCGCAACCTCATAGCATCTCACAGGAAGTGATCGTTTCTGAGCGGTTGCCATCCATTTCTGGATCTGGATTACTAGCCCAGCAACAATTTTCCAGAGCACCTAGCTATCATTTAAGACAGCCTAGTGATCCTCATGGTGGGCGGACTTTCCTCAGCACTCAAGAGAGCACCGTCAGCTAAGTACTTACCCTACTAGGCATAGAAAGTTCAATAGAGTATTTAAGGGTTGTGGAATTTAACTCTTCATCCTCTTCCATAGATCTCTGAAAGATACAAGCATCCATATCAAGTTTAAAACCATAAAAGGATAACTTTCTATTAAATAAGCATAAATCACAAGAATTAATGCACCTATAAAGTTAAGCATATCATAGCTTAAGTTATCTTTATTTATTATATTAAATTCATTTAATACAAATGCTAGTAATATTAAGCCTGCTCCTAAGATTCCCAGTAATGTTACAAATTCTACCAATTTAATTAATATATTAGAAAGCATGCTATATAAATATTGTTCTTAACGTTCAAACACAATAACCCTTAGTATTTGTTGTCCAGCATAAATCTCTCTTTTCTCTTTAATCTTAAAGTTATACTTTTCTGCAGAAGGGATTGAAAGCTCTGGATCTCTAGAAGCTAATAATATTCTTCCTTTCTTTACAAGTGTAAAATCTGCTTGGTAAAACAATTCCTCATATAATTTCCTAATATCTTTCTCAGGAACTACTTTAGAAGCGCTAGGAGGATTTCCAATAATAATGTTTACTGAACTCTCTTTTAGCTTAGTATCATGCCACTCAACAGCAACTCTTGAAAAAGCTATGTACTTATTTACGCCTGCTATTGTAGCATTTTTCTTTGCACTCTCCATATATCTAAAATTATGATCAAAGCCTAATATCCTTATTTTTCCTGGCTTTTTTATCTTCTTATCTATGGCATTAAAGTTAAATTTCATAAACTTAAGAAATGCAAACTTATCTTTATTATAGTAATTTACAGGAAAATCATATGCATAGCAAGCAGCCTCTATAGCTATAACTCCACTTCCAGAAAAAGGATCTACCAATAATTCTCCAGGCTTGTATTTAGCAATCCTAACTAGTGCATAAGCAATATTTCCCTTTAATGTTTCTGGATGCTGGAATATCTTGTAATACCTCTTGCTTAAATCATATCCAAAATCTAGGCCCATGTAAACAGAATTTTTATTTATATAGCAAATAAAGGTAATATCTGGCTCTTTTAGCTCAACCTTAGTTTTTATCTTAAAATTTTTAGCATTATCTAGCAAAAATTCTCCAATCCTGCTTTCAATTTCTTGTGTCTGTAAATCCTCAAAATCCTGCTTTATGCATCTGACAACCAATTTCTTGTTATGCAACCATTCTTTCAAATTTAATGCTAGTATCTTTTCTTTCGCTTCTTTTAACAAATCAGCAATAATATCAAAATTATCCAATAATAGTAAAACTCTAGCAATTGATTGTGCTTTATAGCAAAGCAAACATAAGTCTGCTAATCTTTTAACAGAAAAAATCAAGCATTGCTCTCTAACCTCAGCCTTCTGCTTTATTAGCTCATAAATCTCTAAAGCAGCAATATCTTCTATTCCTTTATTTGTTATTACTAACCCCTTCATATCTGCAGACAATATAAGAGTTTTATTTAAAGATTGCTTAGAACTACTATTTTTACTTAGTAGTACTAAGTAAAATAATTTTAATACAGAACTAAATAGATTTCCAATCTTCCACGGAGAGAGGTCCAGAATGGG
>CAZRPY010000001.1:250865-279159 GCA_964602245.1 uncultured Methanosarcinales archaeon | reverse complement strand
TTGTACAATCTTAGTTGCTGCAACCACCTTATCTCCTTCTTCAAGTTTCATTAGCCTAACTCCTTGAGTATTTCTTCCTATAACAGAAATATCTTTCATGGGTATCCTGATAGCTATTCCATTTTTAGTAATTAGCAGCATCTCATCATTATCATCTACTGCTTTAATCTCAACAACCTTGCCATTTCTTTCTGAGCAAATTATGTTAATAACTCCACTCCCTCCTCTGCTAATAAGCCTGTAATCAGATATAGCAGATCTCTTACCATATCCATTTTCTGTTATAGTCAGTAAAGCCTTGCTATCATCTGCAGGCTCCATTCCAATTACATAATCGCCTTGCTTTAGCTTTATCCCTCTTACACCAGCAGCTACTCTGCCCATTGCTCGAACATCCTTTTCATGTACCTTTACTGCCTGTCCATTTGCAGTTGCAATTATCATCTGTTGCTCTCCATTGGTTAGCTCAACATTAACTAGCATATCATCTTTATCAAGGCTAATAGCTATAATGCCTCTTTTCCTTGGATTGGAAAATAACTCAGCTGAACATTTTTTCACTATACCTTTTCTTGTGCAAAACAGCAAATAACCTTTGCTAAAATCTTTTATAGGAATATAAGTAGTAATTTTCTCATCTTTGCTCATATCTAAAAGATTAACTACAGCTGAACCTTTTGCCTGCCTTCCAGCTTCTGGAACCTGGTAAACCTTTAGCCAATGTACCTTGCCTTTATTTGTAAAGAACAAAATATAGTCATGAGTATTTGCTGTAAATAAATGCTTTATAGTGTCTTCTTCCTTTGTTGTAGCAGCTATAACGCCTTTGCCACCTCTCTTCTGCTTTTTGTAAACATCCACTTGCAACCTTTTAATATAGCCATCATTACTTATTGTTATTACATTTTCTTCATTTGCAATCAAATCTTCAATCTCTAGCTCAACCTCCTCATCAATTATCACTGTTCTCCTGTTGTCACCGTATCTCTCCTTCAACTCCTTCATTTCATTCTTAATTATATCTAATATTTTTTGCTCAGAGGCAAGTATTGTTTTTAAGTTAACAATTAATTTCAGCAGTTCTTTATGCTCCTCCAAAACTTTTTCCTGCTCTAAAGAAGTCAGCCTTTGCAGTCTCATCTCAAGTATTGCAGTGGCCTGCTCAATGCTAAGCATAAATCTACTAATAATTATCTTTCTCGCATCCTCTACAGTCTTACTTTTCTTTATCAGCCTAATTACTTCGTCAATATTTTTCAGCGCAATCAGCAAGCCCTCAAGAATGTGTGCCTTTTTCTCAGCCCTGTCAAGATCGAACTCTGTTCTTTTCCTAATTATTATCTGCCTATGCTTAATGAACTCAGTAATTAATGATTTAAGTGATAAAATTCTTGGCTGATTATCAACTAAAGCAAGCATAATTATTCCAAATGAATCCTCAAGTCTTGTATGCTTGTAAAGCTGATTTAGCACTATATCTGAATTAGCCCCTGATTTAAGCTCAAAAACTACTCTAATGCCATCTCTGTCGCTTTCATCTCTTATATCTGTTATACCAACTATTTTCTTATGATTAACTAAATCAGCAATCTCTTCAATTAACTGAGATTTATTCACCATGTAAGGAATTTCTTCTATAATCAAGCTAACCTTATTCTTAACTTTCTCAACCTTGACTTTAGACCTTACTGTTATTTTTCCTCTTCCTGTAGAATACGCAGCTAGTATCCCCTTTCCTCCAAAAATCATTGCACCTGTTGGAAAATCAGGTCCTTTTACAAAGTTCATCAATTCCTGTATTGAAATGTCTGGCTTATCAATGACTTGTATTATCCCTTGGCATATCTCTGCAACATTATGAGGAGGAATGTTAGTAGCCATTCCAACAGCAATCCCTGAGCTGCCATTTACCAATAGATTTGGCAGTTTTGAAGGCAAAACTGTTGGCTCTTCTAGGCTTCCATCAAAATTAGGTATAAATTTAACAGTCTCCTTATCGATGTCCTGCAGCATCTCCTCTGAAATCTTGCTCAATCTCGCTTCTGAATATCTCATTGCTGCTGCCGGATCACCATCTACACTACCAAAATTGCCCTGTCCATCAATTAATGGGTATCTTAAAGAAAAATCCTGAGCCATCCTAACCAGAGCATCATATACAGCTGCATCACCATGTGGATGATACTTTCCAAGAATTTCGCCAACAATCCTTGCTGATTTCTTGTAAGGCTTATTGTGCAGCATTCCCAGATCATACATTCCATATAAAATCCTTCTATGAACTGGCTTAAGCCCATCTCTGGCATCAGGCAAAGCCCTGCCAACAATGACAGACATAGCATAATCTAGGTAGCTCTGCTTCATCTCATCATCAATCTCTCTTGGTAGAATGCTCTCTGCCTTAGCTACTTCTGTCATTTAGCTCCCTCTAATTTATTGTTAATTTTAATGCTAAAATTTGCTTAAGATTCTCTATAAGAAATAGCCTAATTCAGTTTATAAATTTTTGGTTTCTAATCTGTTTAATAGGGCTTATAAATGGCTTTAGATATGTTTATAGGACTTATTAGTTTTAATATATTTACAGCCTTTGTAATATGTTACTTTGCACAGAGAAATTTTTCCCACAGTACACGCAAGCCTTCCTTTTTCCCTGCAAATTTAAAGAACTAGTCTGGTATTTCATCTTATTCTTGCATTTAGGACATCTTAGCAGTAGCATTTTTAATTCTCTTCATCTAATTTTGTTTCCTCTTTAGTCTCTTCCATTGCAGCTTCTAGCAAATCCTCTTCTTCTAATTTTTTACTTTTCTTTATTTTCTCTTTCTCTATATTTTCCTTGATCTCTTCTACATCTTCTATATCAGGCTGCATTTCTTTCTCAGGTTGCATTAATTCTTTCACTCTTTTATCAACCAAGTCCTCTGGAATGTCCAAGTTGCTAGATTTAGTTTCCACAGGCTTAATTATTTGCTCTTTTTCTTTCTTTACCTCTTCAATATCATGCTTTGCAACTGCTTTAGTTTCTGTTCTTATCTCTGCAACTTCTTTCTCTGTTATTTCCTGCACCTTTCCACCATCACTCTCTTCCTCAATATTTCCATAAGCCTCTAGCTTTACTTTCTCTCCTTTATCGCTAATTAAGTCTACCTCATCTTCAATTATTTGTACCTCAGCCATTTTCTTAGCCAATTCTTGCTGTTTCTTAAGCTCCTCTTCTTTTGCCTTATTTTCCATTTTTATTTGCTCAACCTGCTTCTCTTTCTCTAATATTGCCTGCTCCATCTCAGTTATGCTCTTAAACATCTGCTGCAGTTTCTCAGGCGGCAGGTCAAAGTATTGGAAGAATTTCTGTGCCAGTCTTATTAAATTAGTCCTACCCTTTTTCTGCCTGGTTATATACCCAGAAGCCTCAAGCTCTTTCAAGTGATCATAAGCTTTATTGGTTCTTATCTTAATTATATCTGACTGTAAAACAGGGGCTTTCCATGCAACAACTGCCAAAGTTTCTATAATAGATTTTGGCAACTCAGTCTCTGCAACTATCTTTTTTACAACTTGAAGATGCCTCTCTCTAACAGTCAGTTTCCAAAAATCTCCTTCATCTACAACCATTAATGAAGAATTTCTTGCATTATAATCAGCCTGTAATTCTTTCAAAGCTACTAATGCATCTTCTTTCAGTATCTTGCAGAGCTTTGTTATCTCCTCAACACTCATTTTTCTGCCAGTTGAGAACAAAACAGCCTCAACATTATGCTTATAATTAACTAGCTCTTTTGGCATAGTACCTCTTTTAATATTTTTGATTTATAGCTTTTGTTATTTTTCTTTTTTAATTTGGGTTTTTTAGTGCGTCGTAGTGCAAATTGCTATTATTTTAATTTATTATCTAACTAAATAATATTTATCTCCTATTTCTGAGATTATATTACTTTCTATCATTGCACTAATAAAAGGCTTAATCTGCTCTTCTGAAATTCCAACAAGCTCAGCTATCTCTTTTAATGGCTTTTCACCGTCTCTTAAGCACATCATAATAAAGTTCCTTAGCAATGCTGTAGCATTGACATTTAATGCTTTATGCTCTGCCCTAACATTTTTCAATACCATATCTGTCTCATGCAATCTGCCAAGTAAATCATTTAGAAAATTATTGGCAATAGCTGCATCAACCTTTAATTGCTCAGGCTCTAAGATTTCTATTGAGGAAGGTGTGTAATCAAAGCAGAATCTTGACAAGGCTATAAGGTCCTGTGCATCTAATACTATTTCTGCAAATATTGTATACATTGACCCTTCTTCCACTAGCTTTTTGGCATCAAAAATCTCTGCCTCTTCCACCTTTAAATCCTCTTGAGTCTTAAGTTTGTCTATCAATAATTTCATAGAATTCTCAACATGCTCCTTTGGTCTGCCAGCTAACTCAATTATAGCCCTAACCTTTACCTTATTACTCCAATCAGATTTCATAATAATTCAGAACTTAATGCAATATAAAAAGGTTGTGCAAAGACTATTTCTCTTTATTATTGTTATCTTCATTACTGTTTTCATGAATAGTGCTAGGAATCTTTGGCCTGAATAATAGATAAGTGCATAAGGATGCTAAAACAACTATCAGTCCATACAAAGTCCAATCTTTATACTTATTACTCACAGAATACTCCTTAATTTCTGCTTTTATTTCTTTATTAACTTCTTGCCTTACAACCTGTCCAGTAATCTTATTTGATATCCCTTGCTGAACATCTATGTTCTCTTCTTTATTAGAAATTTCTATATCTTTGCTAATACTGCTATCTTTCAATTCCTTTATTTGCTCATTTTTTATAGTAAGATTCTTTGTTATCACTCTCTCCTCCTTGCTATCAAAAATAGTTACTTTCAGCTTATACTCTCCTTCACTTTCAGGAGCCTTGTTCCTGAGTTTTAATTCTACAGACTTTTTTGCAGGAACCTCAACTATGTTCAAATTTTCTTTCTTATCGCCATATAATCTAGTCCCTTTCTGTAAGTAACTCCATACAGAAAAATTAACAGGGCTCTCTCCATCATTAAACAAGTCTCCATAAAATACTATATCTTCTCCTAAATTTAGTTTAGAGGGTATATCCAAAATAACCTGGTAGAACTTATTCTGTTTTACACTTATTTTGCAATCTTGCTCTTTAATGTTTATTTGTGTAACTGCTGATTTCTCCAATCCTTCAATCTTTAAGTTATAAGCTCCTGCAGAGAATTTATTATCGCAATTCTCTTTTAGCTTTATAGGTATAGAAACTGACAAGTTCTCATATTTATTGTCTATATGAATTGTTGTTTCCTCGCTAACTATTCTATCTTTCTCAATATAGGCTTTAACAGCATATTTCTGAGTATCTCCTCTATAGATATTTACTTTTGGCATCACTATATCACCAAAAGTATACTCTTTCTCAGGAACCTTTTCTATAGCAATATAAGAATCACTTGCTTTACTAGTTGCTTCTTTTATTGTAAAGATTAATGCCTCTTTATTATTGGAAGTATCTGTATCCTGGCATGCTGTTGAAAGATTAGCCTTAATTATATAAGCCCCTGGTTTAAGGTTTGGTGTATATGTTGAAGATGTTTTCTGGCTTGTAGAATCCTCTGCAGTCCAAGGCAAGTAATCATTAGTAATTCCATCAGAATCTTCTATAGTAACCTTAGAGCTTAATTGAGTTGAATCTCCAATTAGCTTTTCAGCTTTAATCCTCCATGTAAACTCTTCTGATAAGAATACTGTTTTATTCAACAATATTGTAATTTTCCAGTCACATGTTTGCACTGAAATATTCTGACTAGATTGCCCTGTATTAGAATAGCCAGGTGTAGCACTGCTTTCCTGCAAGTTTCCATTTATATTAGCCCATGAGTTTCCTGCGCTAGTTTCGCTAAATGTTAGTTGCTGTATAATATTTCCATTATTATCATAAAGGTATAAAGTCTCTCCAGAATTGCTAAGCCCATTACCTATCGATGCATCATCCACATAAATCCTAATTGCACTGCTACTAGTATTAAAGTTATCATAAACCCTAGTATTGTCATCTGTTATTAGTGCATAGCTATTAGCTGGAATCATAGTTCCAGCCTTTCCATATTTGCCTCCTTCTAAAGTATCATTATCATTATTATCCCCTATTTTCCATCCGGCTATGTCAATACTAGAGCCAGAGTTATAGAGCTCAATCCATTCATTAAGGCTTTCATCACTAATAGGCCTTGACATTATCTCATTAATAGTAATATCAGCCAAGCTAATAGGAATCATAGTTATAAACAGGACTAGTAATACAAAGCCTCTTAACACCCCCATAAAACCAGCTAATAGCCATTTATTTTTAAATTTAATTAGAATTAGTCAATAACCAAGCCACATTTCTTGCAATACATCTCCTCTTCACGAAAACCTATATCCTTACTCCCGCATTCTGGGCATTTTCTTTCTGTATCTTCATGCTTTACCCCTCCCATTGACTTCTGTAGCCATTCTTTAGCCATATGTTATCTTTTAGAATGAGCCTTTATTAAGTTTTTGGAATTTTAGAAATTCCAAAGCCAGAAAAAGCAAAGCTTTTTCTATGTTTCGAAACTAATAGTTTCGAGACTAAGAATGCAATTCTTATGTTTCTGATTTACTCATAAATCAATTTTAATCTCTTCATTCAATTGCTTAATAGCCTTAACAGCTGCATCTGCATAATCTCTAGTATTAGTTTGCTCATAAGCATAGTTAATTGAAGAAGAAGCACTAATGCGATGCAACAATATATTTTTTTTATTTTCTTTTAGTATTTTAGTTATTTCTGCTGCACTTCCACCTTGCTTTCCTATGCCTGGTATTAGAAATGGTACTCTCAATTTTTGCTTATTGAAAAAATTTGCGAGTTCTTTAAATTCTTCAATAGAAGGTGCTCCTATAACAGCTCCTACTCCTTGGATATTCCACTGAACAATTGACTTTGCAACTTTCATGTACAATGGTTCATTTCCAATAATGAGATTTTGAAAATCAGCTCCCCCATTGTTAGAGGTTCTAACTAAAACATAAACCCCTCTGCCTTTCTTGCAATATTCAAAAAATGGCTCTAAGCTGTCATATCCTAGATAAGTGTTAACAGTTACTGAATCAACTTTCCAGAAATCAAACATCTCTTTAGCATAAGCCATGCTAGTATTCCCTATATCAGCCCTTTTTGCATCTAGCAACACAATATGATGCTTTTTAAAAATTTCAATTATCTTTTTCAAAGCTCTTAAACCTGGAAATCCATATTGCGCAAAGAATGCATAGTTAGGCTTAACTGCTGCAATTCTTGCTTTTTTTGAAGCTCTTACTGCATTTAATATAGAGCTATAAAACTTGACAATTTTCTTCTCTATATCTTTTTCCTTGATTGGAATTTTCTCTAGTATAGGATCAATACCCATGCATAATATGCTATTATTTTCTTTAGCAGATTCTTCTAGTTTTCTCAGATAATTTTTAATTTGCATAAATCTATTTCCCCAAAACCTCAGGATTTTGATTCCATGACAAAACCATTCCTAAGTCTGCTTTCTTAATATATCCTTCCTTAGCAGCTACTTCTATAAGATTCTCAAAATCAGATAATACATGCAAATTGCACTTATTTGCCTTAAAATTATCTTTAGCTATTTTAAAGTTATAAGTAAAGATTGCAATACAATCATTAACAACTGCTCCATTATTCCTTAATGCCTGTACTGCAGCAATTGAGCTTTTTCCAGTGCTTATCAAATCCTCAACCAGTAACACTTTCTTGCCTTTCTCAAGCCTGCCCTCAACTACATTTTGCTTTCCATGCTTCTTGACATCAGACCTTACATAAACCATTGGCATCTTTAGCCTATCAGCTAATAAAGTTGCAAAAGGAATTCCAGATGTTGCAACACCTGCTATTATTTCAAACTTTAATTTTTTAGCTTTAATTGTCTCAATAAAAGCATTTACTATAATATTTCTTTTCTCAGGATAGCTAAGAATCAATCTGTTATCACAATATACTGGGCTTAATACTCCTGAAACAAATTTATAAGGCTTCCTAGGGCTTAATGTTACTGCATTAATGCCAAGCAGAAGTTTACTTACCTTAGAAGCTCTTTGCATAGCCACCACTCTAACTTTTTTCTTTGATAACTTTCTTAAGTGCAGATTCATAATCTTTCTCGAGCTGTTCAAGTGATAACTCTTTCTTTGTCAGCCCAATTAGATGTATATTCTTAAGCCTCTGCTGCTTGAACATCTTTTCTATAGTAAAAACATGCCTCATTTCTTCATTAGAATTATGCGCAAATAGCTTAATTAGTGCTTTAATATTTATCACAACAGGTAGTAATGACTTAACTTTATGTCCAACCTCTGCCTCTTCAAGCTCTCTTTCCTCAGCTACCATCTCTTTCATCTCTGCTTTAGTTGCATGCTCAACAACTGATATATAATAATTTTCAATAGCATCAATATATTTAAACTGGTAATTAAGATGTATCTGCAATCTTTTTAGTAAATCAGCTGTTCTTAGAAAAGCAAGTATCTCTAGCTTTTCTCTCTCAAGCTCTTTCTTGTTAAGTTTCACTTCCTTATAATTAATATCTTTCTCAAGCTTGAATATAGTTGCTAAATACTTAAACTCTCCATCATAAAGTATCTTTCTTAATTGCTGAAATCTCCTGAATTGATCTGCATTTATTGCTATCTGTGTCTTAATATTCTCATTCTCTTTCTTTTCCAAAGCTCTAATAATCCACATATTCTTTTCTATCAACTCCAGCATATTATCAGCAAAATTCCATTGTGCTGTTAGAAGCTCAAACACAGTCCTTCCTCTTTTAAACTCACTCTCTGCAATATATCTCTGCATATTTATGTAATCCTGTTTGATTCTTGGTTTTTCCTTAATAAGGTTATAGAAAGCAATTGTATAGTCATGTTTCAGTTTCTCTGTCTCTATAAATTGTTTAAAGTTCAGGCTTTTCTCCCACGACTTCTCTATCCTTGTTTCTCTTTTCAATGCCTGTCTCATTAAATTTATCTGCTTCTGTATCTTTTTTAGTATTGCGTCTTTACCTGCCATTTTTAAATTCCAACTCTTTGCCTTTATTATTATATATCTGCCCTTGATAATAAACTATATTTCCATTTATAATTGTAACTATTGGCCAGCCTTTTAAAACTTTGTCATGGAAAGGGCTCCATTTAGATTTACTCTCAATCTGTTCTAAGCTGCTCTCTAGCTCCATATCAACTATAACTAAGTCTGCATCATAGCCTAGCTTAATCTTGCCTTTATTCTTAATCCCAAATATCTTAGCAGGATTTTCTGAGGTAAGCTCAATTACCTTCTTCAGCTTTAATCTTTTAGAATTAACTGCATCAAGTAATAATGGCAATAAAGTTTCTACACCTGGAACCCCTGAAGGAGCTTCCCAATAGTTTTTTTCTTTTTCATTAGGCTGATGCGGAGCATGGTCAGTAGCAATAACATCTACAATATTATTAATAATTGCTCTCCATAAAGCTCTCTGATCTTCGACATATCTCAGTGGGGGATTAACCTTAACAAAATTTCCATAATCCCTATAAGCTTTAGCATTTAGAAATAAATGATGAGGTGTCACCTCACAATAAATTCTTCTTCTTTTCTTTTTTGCTTTGCCAATTAGCCTTATTTCCTCTTTTGTACTGGTATGACAGAAATATATCTTATTTTCTATTTCGCTATGCAACTTTAAAGCATCTTTGACAGCGAGAGTTGCAGATTTATTTTCTCTTATAGCAGAATGTATCTCAGGATTATCTAAACCTTTACTCTTATACTCTAAAGAATTTTTCTGCATACATTCCTCATTCTCTGCATGCAACAAGCAAACCTTTCCAGATTTCTTAGCAGCTCTAAAAACATTCCTCAAATCATCAGTTTTATCAACCAAAAGATTTCCAGTTGATGAGCCCATATAAATCTTAACTGATTTTGTATTAGCCTTAATTATCTCCTTGCTATTGTTTTTAGTTGCACCAAAATGAAAGCCATAATTAATAATACAATACCTCTTTGCAAGCTCCTTTTTTTGTTTTAAGGCTTCTAAGCTAGTAGTAGCAGGATTAGTATTTGGCATGTCAAAAATACTAGTAATGCCGCCTTTGGCAGCTGCCCTGCTTCCAGTATAGAAATCCTCCTTATATTCATAACCTGGCTGCCTGAAATGTACATGCATATCTATCAGCCCAGGTATAACAATGTTATTCTTAGCGTCAATAACTTTACTTGCTTTAACTGTCCTACCTAAGTTTCTAATTTTACCATTAACAATAAATATGCTAGTATTCCTAAGCTTACCTTTCTCAAGAATCCTGCAATTTTTAATTAGAAGAGACGTGCTCATTTCCTTGATAGTATTATAAAACTTTCAATTTACCTTTAAAATCTTCTATCCTAGAGTAACCTTTTCTATGCATTATACTTTTTAGTTCTTTTTGTACTCTTTCAAAACATGATGCTCCTTCTTGTATAAACACAGTGCCTAATTGAACAGCACTAGCTCCTGCTAGTATAAATTCAAACGCATCTATGCCTGTATAAATCCCACCACATCCTACTAATTGAACCTTATCCCCTAAAAGCTCGTGGAACTTCCTAACATTTGCTAACGAAGTTGGTTTTATGTATTTTCCTCCTAGGCCTCCAAAGCCGCCTTTTGGTTTTATAACAGTCTGCTCTTTCTCAGGGTCAATAATTAAGGCATTGCCAATAGAATTTATTGAAGAAATATACAGCACATTATATTTTCTAATTATTCTTGCCACTTCTTCAAAATGCACAAAATCAAAATATGGTGGAAGTTTAATGCCTAAAGGCTTTTTACAAATATTTGTTATCTCTCTTAAACTTTGATCCAAGTATTCAAAATCATAGCCCATAGTAGGTTTTCCAATAGTATTTGGAGATCCTGGGTTAAATTCTATAATATCTGCCTCTGAGCCATTAAATGCTTTAAATATTATTATATTATCCTCCATTGTAAGACCAGATATACTAGCCACAATAGGCTTTCTATATTTCGATTTTAATATACTTGTAAACTTAACATATTCTTTATATCCAAGATTTGGCAAGCCCATGGAATTTATAGAGCCTAACTCAAGATCTGCATACCTTGGCTCAGGATTACCTGTTCTAGGCTCAAGTGTGCAAGACTTTGTAGTAATTGCTGAAGATTTAGATCTAGCTATTATCTCTAATTCCTCTAATGTTACATCATTTGGGCCTGCTGCATTAAATACACAAGTTTCTAATTGAACACTAGCTAATTTTACTGATATAGATGGCTCCACTTTCTCCATTTTACAACAAAATTATATCCTCTCTTTTCATTAACCTCTCACAATAGTTGCACAATAGCTTTATTGGACTTTTTGACATAACTTTAAATTTAGTGATTATGCTCTCAAAATTAGTTATGCAATTTGGGTTAAAGCACCTAACTATTCCTTCAATCTTATATGGAATTTTTAGCCTGACTTTCCCAACTACTTTATAATTCTTTATAATATTTAGTGTAGCATTTGGAGCAATAATTGCTATCTTATTAGCCTCTTCCTCACCAAGAAATTTACCTCCAATCTTAACAATTCCTTTCTTACCTAACTTCTTGCTTTGCAAGTTATTTGCAACAGATATTATTTCATTATTCTTAGCCAAGTTAAGTATGTCTATTACCTTAAATGTAGCCTCTGGTGTGATATGATCTATTACAGTTCCTTCCCTTATTGCGCTAATCTTGTATTCTTTCATTTCTTCAGTGCTATTTAATTGCCCCTAATATTAATGCAAGCAAAACTTGCCTTATAATAATCCCATTTCTAGCCTGCTCAAAATATAAAGCATTTTTTGTAATATCTATGTCCATTGAAATCTCATCAACCCTGGGCAAAGCGTGCATTATCTTAATTCCTGGTTTACAAATCTTTAACACATTTTTATCAATCCTATAAGTTCCTTTGAATCTTTCATATTCGATAAGATCTGAAAATCTCTCTTTCTGTATCCTTGTAACATAGAGTATATCTAGTTGATTACTAACTTTTGAAAGATCTTCCACTTCTGCAAATTTTACCTTTCTCTCTTGTAATTCTTCTAAATAATGTTCAGGCATTCTTAATTCTTCAGGAGAAATAAAAACCATTTTAGTATTAAAATGACTCATGGCATATGCTAGAGAATGAACAGTTCTACCATATTTCAGATCCCCTATAAATCCTATACTAAGATTATCTAGCTTTCCTAAGCTATTTTTTATAGTATAGATATCGAGAAGGGTCTGAGTTGGATGTTGATTAGTACCATCTCCAGCATTAATCACTGGCACATTTCCAATCTCTGCTGCATATCTCGCTGAGCCATCAACAGGATGCCTTATTACTATAATATCACTGTAAGATTCTACCATTTTAACAGTATCATGTAAAGACTCTCCTTTTGAAACAGATGAAAGTTGAGGATTTCCAAATTCGATGAAAGTACCACCAAGTCTAGATATTGCATATTCAAAGCTCATTCTTGTTCTTGTAGACGGTTCAAAAAATAAAGAAGCTAGAACCTTTCCCTTCAACAAATTTTTATCTTTAATTTTCTTAGTAGAATTCAATATGTACAGAAGCTCCTCTTTACTCAAATCCTTTATTGAGATTAAATCCCTTCCTTTAAAGTTTATTCTCATCTATTTCACCCAGTAAAGCTTTGTTATTTTTCTTCCTTTTTTAAAGCTTATTATTTATACTCCTCCCAACTTTTAACCTCCAAATCCTCTAATTTTAAAGTTGAGATTGCATTAACAAACTGCTTAACAATCTGCTCATTTGTCAGCAGAGGAATATTTCTATCAATAGCTCTTCTTCTAATAATATAGTCATTATCCAGCTCAGATTTCTCTGAACTTTTTGGAATATTTACAACTAGGTCAATATCCCCTTTTTCAAAATACTGTAAAACATTTGGATGTTTATTCTCTAATGGCCAATAAACTCTTATTGCCTTTATGCTATTCTCCTTAAGAAATTTCCATGTCCCATGAGTTGCAAGTAAATTAAAGCCTAGCTCATCAAGTTTTCTACAGGTTTCCAGCAAATGTAATTTAGTCTTTAATGGCCCTGTTGATAACAAAATATTTTTCTTTGGCAGTCTAAAGCCTACTGATAATATCGCTTTAAGAAATGCCTCATTAATATCTCTGCCAAGACATGCAACCTCTCCAGTTGAAGTCATCTCTACTCCTAGTATAGGATCTGCCCCTCTAAGCCTTGTAAAGGAGAATTGTGGGGCTTTAACACCAACATAGTCAATCTTACTGTTTTGTATAATCTTTATTGCTTTTCCTAGAATTGCTCTTGTTGCAAGCTCAATAAAATTATGCTTTAATACTTTGGACACAAATGGAAAACTTCTTGAGGCTCTAAGGTTACATTCTATAACTTTAATCTCATTTTCTATGGCAAGAAATTGTATGTTAAAAGGCCCTGTTATTTTCAAAGCTAGAGCAATTTTAGCTGCACTATCTATTATCTTTCTTATTGTTTCTGAGTAAAGCCTTTGCGATGGAAGCACTAATGTTGCATCTCCTGAATGCACACCTGCATTTTCAATATGCTCAGTAATTGCATATGCCATTATTTTGCCATTACTGGCAACTGCATCTATTTCTATCTCCTTAGCATTCTCAATAAATTTAGTAATAACAACAGGATGCTCAGGAGATATTTCAGAAGCCTTTTTTAAATATTCTACTAACCTTTTTTCCTCAAACACAACACTCATTGCAGAGCCACTTAAAACATAACTAGGCCTTACTAGCACTGGATAACCAACCTTTTCTGCAAATTTTTTTGCATCATCAATACTAACTAATTCCCTCCATTCAGGCTGCTCAATTCCTAAGCTATCAAGAAGCTTAGAAAACTTATGTCTATCCTCTGCCTTGTCAATATTTAATGGATTAGTTCCAAGTATTTTTAAATTTTGGTTATAAAGCTTTAATGCAATATTATTTGGAATCTGTCCTCCCATTGAAACTATTATCCCATAAGGCCTCTCAAACTCATAAATATCAAGGACTCTCTCAAAGCTAAGCTCTTCAAAGTAAAGCTTATCACAAATATCATAGTCTGTTGAAACAGTTTCTGGATTATAATTAATCATTATAGTCCTATAACCAAGCTTTTTCACTGTAAGAACTGCATTAACACAACACCAGTCAAACTCAACTGAACTTCCAATCTTATATGCACCTGAACCAAGAACTATTATTGCTTTTTCTTTTGGCAATATGTCACTTTGCTCAGAGTTATAAGTCATATAGATATAGTTAGTCTCAGCAGGGTATTCTGCTGCTAGAGTATCAATTTGTCTTGCAAATGGTACTATCCCTAGTAATTTTCTTTTCTCTCTTATCTCTAACTCTGTCTTTCCTTTAATAAGAGCAATCTGCTTATCAGAAAATCCTAGCTGCTTTGCCACTAGTAATAGCTCTTCTGTAAGGCTGTAAAGCCTTATTTTATTCTCAATCTCAACTATATTCTTTATCTTGTGCAAAAACCATTTATCTACATGTGAAAGCCTGTAAATCTTGTCTATATCTATCCCTTCTTTTATAGCCTGTGCAATAGCAAAAAGCCTTCTGTCAGTAGGATTAGCTATCTCATGCTCAAGATTATCAAACTCAATAGTATTGCAAACCACGCCATACATGCCAATTTGCAACATTCTTATTGCTTTCTGCAAAACCTCCTCAAACTTCCTGCCAATTGCCATCACCTCTCCAACAGATTTCATCTCACTACCAATCCTGTTATCAACATCCTTAAACTTCTGCAAATCCCATCTAGGAATTTTTAATACTATATAATCTAAAGCTGGCTCAAAGCATGCCTTAGTCTTTTTTGTGATAGAATTTTCTATCTCTGTAAGTAAATATCCTAGAGCAAGCTTAGCTGCAACAAATGCTAACGGATAGCCAGTAGCCTTAGATGCCAAAGCTGAACTTCTTGACAGCCTTGCATTAACCTCAATAACTCTATAATCCTCAGAATCAGGAGCTAGGGCAAATTGTATATTACACTCTCCAATTATTTTTAAATTTCTTATAACCTTAATGGAAATATCTCTTAACTTATGATACTCTGCATTAGTTAGTGTTTGTGATGGTGCAACAACTATGCTCTCTCCAGTATGTATGCCCATAGGATCAAAATTTTCCATATTACAGACAGTAATACAATTATCTTTATTATCTCTAACAACCTCATACTCAACCTCTTTCCATCCTTCTAGGTATTCCTCAACAAGAATCTGCTTAGTATAGGATAATGCTTTAGTTGCAATTGCTTTAAGCTCTTCTTGATTTCTCGCTACACCAGAGCCTAAGCCGCCGAGAGCAAACCCAGATCTTACCATTACTGGACATCCAAGCTTTTTTGCAATTTTCAATGCCTGCTCAACTTTATAAGCTGTCTGACTTTTTGGGGTTTTAATATTAATCCTATTCAAAAATTGTGCAAAAAGTTTTCTATCCTCAGTTAGTCTTATAGCCTCTATAGGAGTTCCTATAACCTTAACTTTATACTTTTTCAAGACACCCTTAGCATCTAAATCTAAACCACAGTTCAAAGCAGTCTGCCCTCCAAATGAAAGCAGAATTGCATCTGGCCTTTCCCTTGCTATTATTTTCTCAACAAAATAAGCATTAACTGGCAGAAAATAAATTTTATCTGCCATATTCTCAGAGGTTTGTATAGTTGCTATATTTGGATTTACAAGAATTATTTTAATTCCTTCTTCTTTCAAGGCTTTAATTGCCTGACTTCCAGAATAATCAAACTCTCCTGCTTCCCCAATTTTGAGTGCCCCCGAGCCAAGTATTAGGACTTTCTTTGGTTTGCTCATAGAGTTTTTACTTTTGTTTTTTACCATGGAATTCTTTTAGATATTTGTTGAATATTTCTAAATCATCAGGGCAAAATTTGTGATTCTTCATAAAAGTCCGCAACTTAGTTAAAGACATAAATTCTGCCCAAGCTATCTCTTCTTTTTGAAACTTGAATGGACCATTGTGGATCATCATATAAACAGGACCCAATGATTTATTATGAGGTCCAATATATTTGTATTTGAATAGCACTCTCGGCTTAGCATTTTTTATGCCGATTTCTTCGTGTACTTCTCTTTGAGCACACTCCTCATAGGTTTCTCCATAAGATACTGATCCTCCTACTAAGACCGCATAGAAGCCAGGAAATAGGTCTTTAGTCGTAGTTCTTTTATGGACCAAAATGTCTCCTTTCAAATTGAACACAAAAATATCTGAAATACGATGTAGCAAGTTTTTTTCTCTCATCTCTTTCCTAGTTATTTTCCCAATTACTTTATCTTTTTCATCAACATGGTATACATATTCTTCTTTCTTTTTCATTTGCTATTATTTCACCATCTTCAAAAACCTGTCAAATAAAAAATTAGTATCAACAGGCCCTGGTGTTGCCTCAGGATGGAATTGAACTGATATAAATGGAAGTTTTTTATGCATCAAGCCTTCATTTGTGTTATCATTAGCATTAACAAACCATGATTTCCAACCTTTTCCTAGTTTTTTCGCATCAACTGCATATCCATGATTTTGAGAGGTAATGTAGCATCTTCCTGTTTCTAGGTCAGTAGATGGCTGATTTTGGCTTCTATGCCCATATTTCAGCTTGTAAGTATTACCACCAGCAGCTAAAGCAAGAATTTGATTGCCAAGGCATATCCCAAAAATTGGTGTTCTATCCTTGATAGATTTCTTAATATTCTCAATAGTAGCCTTACACATCTTTGGGTCTCCTGGACCATTAGAAATAACTATGCCCTCATAATCCTCATTATGATAGTTATAATCCCATGGAACTCTGATAACTTTAACATTTCTTGCAAGCAAGCTTCTTATTATATTATGTTTCACTCCACAATCTATAAGTAGAATTTTTTTCTTGCTTTTTCCACTCTCATAGACTTGTTTTTTTTCTATGCTTACCTCATCTACAAGATTTCTTTTATTTGGATCTTCAATTTTCACATCATTTTCGTTAATTATAATCTTGCCAAGCATTACTCCTTTTTCTCTAAGCTTTTGTGTTAAGCTTCTAGTATCAACTCCAAAAATAGCAGGAATATTATATTCTTTAAGCCATTCAGAAAGACTCTTTTTAGCACTCCAATGATTATGATTGTTTGAGTAATCTGATATAATCAAGCCTTGGATATGTATCTTATCTGACTCAAAATTCTTTAGCAAATTATTTTCCTTTTCATTTCCAGGAACTCCATAATTCCCTATTAAAGGGTAAGTCAGAACTAAAATTTGTCCTCGATAAGAAGGATCTGTAAAAGATTCAGGATAGCCAACCATACCCGTGTTAAATACTATTTCTCCAGAAACAGATTTTTCAGCACCACAAGAAAAGCCATAATAAATGCTCCCGTCTTCAAGAATTAGTTTTGCGTCTTTCTTAGCTAGCATACTAAAAAAAAAAGAAAGTCTATCTTTATTTAAATAGATTATGCACTTGGAGTATATATCTCAAGGGTAAAATCAAATAATATCAACTATTAGAATCTCATTAAATACTAAAATAAGGGAAATGTTCTCGTTTATAAATGTTTTTGTTTTTCCTTGAATTTTAATATTTTTTCTCAATAAATATACTTCAAAATGGAAATCAATTTATACTACTACTTATTGTTTCTTTAAAATATCATGTGTGGTATTTGTGGGGTTTATGGCTCAGACGAGGCTGCTAATTTCTGTTATCTTATGTCATATGCATTACAACATAGAGGTCAAGAAAGTGCAGGAATGGGAGTTAGTGATGGTTCTTCTATAAAACTAGAAAAAAGAATGGGTTGGGTTAATCAGGTATTTGATGAGAAAACTCTTCAAGCTTTACAGGGGCACATTGCTCAAGGGCATGTTAGATACTCAACTAGCGGCTCTAGTTCATTAAAAAATGCTCAGCCTTTTGGATATAAAAAAAATGGTTTTGATATAGAGTTACTATTGTCACATAACGGTAATTTAGTAAATATCGAGCGCAATAGAGAATTGCTAATAAGAGAAGGATCTGAGTTGCCTTCTGATTCAGATAGTGAAGTTCTGCTTCATTTAATTGCAAAGGCTGAAGGCAAAACTCTTGAAGAGAAAGTTATTTATGCTCTTACTCAGCCAGAGGGACGTTTTGATGTGCCTAAAGGCTCATACACATTAATTGTTAGTGATCATGAAACATTGATTGGTTTAACAGACGGATTTAGACCTTTAGTATTAGGCCAATTTAATGGTGCTCACGTCTTAGCCTCTGAAACAGTAGCTCTAGATTTAATCGGAGCTGAAGTTAAGTATCATTTAGGACCTGGTGATATGTTTGTTATAGACAACAATGGTCCAAGAAAAGTTGAAGGGAAAATACCAGTAAAGCCTCCATGTATTTTTGAATATATTTATTTTGCAAGACCTGATAGCATTCTTTGGGGAGATCCTAAAGATGTATATACAAAAAGAAAGAAATTAGGAGCTAGATTAGCAAAAGATAGTCATATAGATGCAGATGTAGTTATTGCTGTTCCAGATTCTGGTGTGCCTCATGCCATTGGCTATTCACAGGAATCTGGAATACCTTACGAGATGGGATTAACAAGGAATCATTATATCGGTAGAACATTTATTGAACCGCATCAAAGAATTAGAGATTTTGGTTTAAGAATAAAATTAAATGTAATCAGAAGTGTAGTAAACGGCAAAAGAGTAATTGTAGTTGATGATTCTATAGTTAGAGGAACTACAACAAGGAAGCTTGTTAAATTATTAAAAGATGTAGGAGCTAAGGATGTATATTTAAGAATAGCCTCGCCTCCAATAGATGAGTCTTGCTATTATGGCATAGACACTCCTACAAGAAAAGAACTCATAGCTTCTAGCAAATCAATTGAAGAGACTCGCAGATATATAGGAGCTGATAATTTAGCTTACTTAAGCAGAGAAGGCATGATGGCTGTATTAGGTAATGGAAGAGATTATTGTTCTGCCTGTTTTGTTGGTGGCATTCATCCAGTAGAATTTACTTTGCCAAATGGTCAGCTTTCTACAATTCCAAGGCAAAGGTTATCACTTTAAAATCACACAAAAAGCTTTAATAATGTCTTCATTAATATTCTTTTAGATTTATTTGTATAAAGGGGTATTTATGGGTGTATTAGACTTTTTCAAGAAAAAGCCAAAACAACTAGATTTACCTCCTCCTCCGCCTCCAGAGCTTCTACAGCTAGAGCTACCAAAAGACGATCTAGAACTGCCTGCTTTGCCTGAATTACCGCCTATGCCTGAAGAAACAAGCCCTAGCAAGGCTTATGAAATTCCACCTCTTGAAGAAGAATTTCCTCTGCCTTTAGTCCCAGAGTTAGAAGAACCATTGAAAACTATTGAACCTGAAGAGCAAGTTGACTTAACAACGTTAGAGACTAAACAAGAAATGTCCAGAGGTCCTATATTTATTAAGGTAGATGACTACAGAGGCATCTTGGAGAGTGTAAACCTTATTAGAAATAAGATTAATGAAAGTGATTACATAATAGAAGCCCTTAATGACTTAAAGACAAAGATAGATGCTGAGTTTGAGAAATGGCGTGAAGAGCTAGAAGAGATGCAGAGAAAGGTAATGTATATGGACAAAGCATTATTTGAGGGAAGATGAAAGCTAATATGCCTGTTTTTATTAAGCTAGATGAGTACAAAGATATATTAGAGATAATTAATTTACTAAAACTAAAGATAGAGCAGGCTAAAAAAACTTTAGCTAAGATAAATGAGCTTAAGCAGCAGGAAGATTCAGAGCTAATGAGCTGGCAATCCAGCTTAGAAGAGATTGAGAAAAAGCTCCAGGAGATAGACAAAAGCTTATATGAGCCTGAAAGTTTCTAAAATGGAAGACCATGGTCTGTTTATTGGAATTAAGGATCCAGTTTATGTTAGGAGAAGCCTTCTTGAATGCACTAAAGACATAGTCCAAAATCTGCAGAAATACGAGCAGTTCAAGAAAACTAGGGAAGAGAAAATAAAGAATATAATAGAACTAAAGCATATATTTGAAGAAATAGACAAATTAAATGCTGACTTAAAGGCAGAATTCCCAAAAGCTAACTTAAAATTTGACAATGTTTTTGAAAGAAGCTCAAAAGAGGATAAGCCTAAAGAACAAAAACCAGAAAAAATCACCAAAAAGCAATTAAGCGAGATAGAAAAACTAGAAGAAGAACTAAGTCTGATAGAGAATAGATTGAATAGGTTGTCTGGCTAATTTTATTAAATATATTTTATCTTGAGCAAGTTTTTTAAACTCATCAATAACTTTCTCTATTCTGTGCGGGGATGCCGGAGTGGCCAATCGGGGTAGTAGAAATGCCCAAACTCAAGGCTTCTGGCAAGTGATATATCTACTGGCTTAGTGCCTACGTGGGTTCGAATCCTACTCCCCGCATTTTAAATAATAAATTAAGAATGCTTTGCAAACTAGCCTCTCTAAGAGGCTATACAAAGGTCCACTAATCAAAGCTAGAGAGTGTAGTAGTGGACAGGTATGTTGCGCATTTCGCAACAGTATGCAAATTAATATAATAAAGGTAAGAGTAATATTCATAATGGGAATTAAACTAACAGCTGTTGGCGGCTATAATGGTATTGGCAGGAATTGTACTGCTATAAACATTGATGGAGAGGTTATTTTACTAGATTTAGGCATTCATGTTGAGAATTACATAAACTATACAGAAGATGAAGATATAGTAAAGGTAGATGTTAATAAACTAACACGAGTTGGAGCTATTCCAGATATTTCCTCAATAGAGGACTGGAGAGGTAAAGTTAAGGCAATTATTCCCTCTCATGCGCATCTCGACCATATTGGAGCAATCCCTTTTATTGGCAATAAATTTAACGCTGTTATTCTTGGAACTCCTTTCACCAATACTGTAATAAAAACAATACTTCATGAAGAGAAAATAACTTTAAGAAATGAAATAAAAACAGTTCATCCAAATTCTCATTATAAATTATCCAGTAATATTAAAATCGAATTAATCAATGTTACACATTCAACTCCACAGACTGCAATTATTGCATTGCATACAAGATATGGCATAATACTTTACGCAGTTGATTTTAAGTTTGACAGATCCCCAGTCTTGGGCAAGAAAACTAACATTAAAAGACTACAAGAGCTTGGCAACCAAGGTGTATTAGCCTTAATATTAGACTCAACAAATGCAATGGATGAGATGAAAACACCTTCAGAGAATGTTGCAAAACAAATGCTAAAAGATGTCTTGCTAGCAACTAACTCGAGGGATAATGCAGTTGTTGTAACAACCTTTTCCTCTCATATTGCAAGATTAAAGTCAATTGTTGAATGTGGTAAAAGGCTCCATAGAAAGATTCTTTTCCTTGGCAGAAGCCTAGAAAAATATGCAAAGGCTGCTCAAGAAGTTGGAATAATAAATTTCTCAAAACACGTTGAAATACTAAGATATAGCAAACAGATAAAGAAAAGGCTTAAAGATGTTGAAAGGCATAGAAATAAATTTTTAATAGTAGCTACTGGCCACCAGGGTGAGCCAAAATCTGTATTAGCAAAGATGCTAAACAAAGAGCTTCATTTCAATTTTAGGCCCAATGATCATATAATTTTTTCTTGCAGGGTAATTCCGACTGAAACTAACATTAGGAATAGAGAGATAATGGAGGAAAAGCTAAAGCAAAACAAAGTCAGGATCTTTAAAGACATACATGTTTCTGGCCATGCCTCAAGAGAAGATTTAAGGGATATGATAGCTATAGTAAAGCCAAAGCATATTATACCTGCTCATGGGACAAAAGAAATGCTTAATGCAACCTCAAACCTTGCTATTGAAATGGGCTATCCTTTAGCTAATATTCATAGGCTGAAAGAGGGTGACAGGACCACTCTGATATAAATGAAAAAAGCAAAAACATTAAATACTGCCTAATAATCCAGAGCCTAGCAGTAATTGGGGGCAGCATGAGACTAACATTAGCAGAGCCTAGATACCTTAAAGAAAGTGTTTCCATAATCTCAGACTTGGTCACAGAAGGCAGGTTTAAGATAACAAGTAATTCTATACAATTAGTTGCCATGGATCCAGCTAATGTTGCAATGGTAATATTTAACCTATTATCTTCATGCTTTACTGAATACAACATTGATAAGGAAGTAGAGATTGCCATTAACCTAAGTAATTTAAAACAAATCCTAAGAAGAGCAAAGCCAGAGGACATGCTATCTTTAGAGTTAGCAGAAGACAAGCTTAAGATAATCATGCGAGGCAATACTCTAAGATCTTTCTCCTTGCCAATTATTGACTTAGAGGAAAAGGAGCAAAAGATTCCAGAGCTAAAGTTCCCTGTTAGCATTAAAACCTCCTCAGCAATACTAAGTGAGGCAATAGAAGATACAGATATTGTAGCAGAGTCTGTAAGCTTTATTGTAGAGCCTAAAAGGTTCACTATACTTGGAGAAGGTGACTTAAGCCAGGCAAAGGTAGAGGTAAAAGCTGATGACACCACTAGTATTGATTTTGACAATTCTGAAAAGATAAAGGCAAAATATTCAATAGAATATCTAAAGAAGATGATATCTGCTTCTAAGCTAACTGATGATGTTATAATAAGGCTTAATAAGGACTATCCTTTAAAGCTGGAATATAACCTAGTAGATAAGCTTCAGCTTTCATTTATACTAGCTCCTAGAGTGGAGAATGACTAGCTATTTCCTCCCAAAATTAAAGAACTTCTCTACTGAAACATCTTCTGTCTTATAATTCCCTAATCTAGGATGCACTGAAGGGCTCTCACTTTTAGCATGCTCTGATGTAGAACTCATAACAGGCCTAGTAGGAGCCTTAACCTGCATAAATCCCTCTACTTGCACATCCTCAGGGACCTTTATTGTATCAGAATTTGGCAATGGAGCTTCACTCTTACTAGCTTTTAACCTTTCAACCTCTTTCTTTAGAGCTAATATTTCTTCCTTTAAGCCATCAATCTTCATCTCAAGCCTTTTAGCTGCTATATCAATCATAAGTTCAAATTGTCTTTGCTTTAATAAATCATTATCCATACTCTCACCTATCTCCTTTATTTCAATAGGCTCAGAATTAAGTTCTTTTTTTAGCTCATCTAATCTATCTGCCATTACACACCTTATTGCTAAAATGCCTTTTATTGCTTGTTCACAAAATTCTCTTTAATGAACTCCTGCATCATATCATTGCCAGCTAAAGTATATGCCTTTAAAGCTGCTGTAACTAAACCTTCCCTAAGGCATGTATCTCCTAAAGAAGATAGCCTAGATTTATCTCCTGCAAGCTCATAAGCCTTAGCAGCTAAAGCAATTTGCCTTTCTGACATACATTTATCTCCAAGCTCAGCCAGTTTCTGTTTATTGTCAATAGCGCTAAACACCTCAATAGCATATTCCCATTTATCTTTCTGCATACACTCCTCTCCAACTCTAACTAGCTTTTCAGTAGCAGAAATACTCTTAAAAGCCTTAATAGCATCAATTATATGCCCTTCCTCAAGGCATTTATCTCCAATATGCATTAACCTCTCCCTATTATCTGCCAGTCTATAAGCCTCAATGACATTGCTAAACAACCCAACAGATTCATAGTCTTCTCCAATAGTTGTCAGCTTTTTCCTGTTGCCAGCTAAGATATAAGCCTTAATTGCCTCATTGATCCTTCCTTTCTTTAAGTACTCATCTCCTAGTGCATTTAACAATCCTTTTCTCATCTCCTCGCTAAACATGGAGAAATTAATATTATCTATGCCCTTATCAATTAATGTTGGCACAATCTTCTTAAAATTGTCTAGGCTTGGGCTTTTAACCTCTATCACATCTCTATTGTTTTCAACAATATCAAACACCATCTTTTGAATTATTCTCTCGCTTTCAACAGCCATTTTACTCACCTTTTATTTATAAAAGGTTTGAAACGATTAGTTTCATCACCTTTTCCTTATCGTCGATAAATATCACTATATGTATCTCATTATCAGAGATTAGTATAGTATTTAGTATACTAATATATAAATATTACGATTTATAATTGGCTTTGGTTTATATTAAAAATAATTATTAAGGCTTATAAAGCCTACAATCACCTCTTATAACCTTCCAAGAACCATTTCTTAAACCTATCAAAATCCTTCTCTCTTATTGCCTTTCTAGTCCTTTCCAATAAATCATGGATAAAGTAAAGGTTATGGAAAGATAGTAAGCTCATAGCCAAAGGCTCTCTTATTCTAAAAAGGTAATGCAGATAAGCTCTAGTATATTGCTTGCAAACATAGCATTTACAATTATTATCTAAAGCAGTAAACTGGTTTTTATTTTCCTGTTTAGCTATCCTTAGCTTTCCATTCCAAGTAAAGATAGTTCCATGCCTTGCATTCTGTGTTGGAAATGCACTGTCAAATATATCTATGCCATGATCAATTGATTCTAATAAATCTTCAGGGCTTCCAACACCCATTAAATATCTTGGCTTATTTTCAGGAATAATTTTAGTGCTAATATCAACCATCTGATACATAAGCTCTTTTGATTCTCCAATACATAAGCCGCCTAAAGCAATGCCATCAAAATCAATGCTTGATATAAATTCTGCACTCTCTTTTCTCAGCTCAGGAAAAATACCACCTTGGCATATCCCAAATAGCAATTGTCCATCTTTCTTATGATTTTCTTTACATATCTTAGCCCATTTATGAGTCCTTATCATTGATTCCTTAACCCTTTCATAATTATCTTTATCTTTAGTATAAGCTGGAACATCATCTAAAGCCATTATAACATCTGCTGCTAAATTATTTTGAATTTCTATTGCCTGCTTAGGTGTCAACAAAAGCTTATTTCCATTAAATGGGCTTCTAAATATAACTCCATTATCAACAATATTAAGCAAAAATCCCTCTTTAAGTATTTGAAACCCTCCAGAGTCAGTAAATATAACTTTATCCCAATTCATGAATTTATGTATCCCTTGCTCTTTAACAGCATCATAATTAGTAAGATACAATATTAATGAGTTAGAAATAAATGCCTCTGTCTTAGTCTCTTTTAATTGCTCTTGATTAATATGCTTTACTGCAGCCTTAGTTGCAACTGGCAAAAAGCATGGAGTTTCAATAATGCCATGTAATGTATGTAATCTTCCAGTTCTAGCCTTACTATCCTTAGCTGTTATTTCAAACATAGATGAGAAAAATTAGTATCTAAATTAAAACCTTGTGGTATAAATAGGATAAGAGCTTCTATATCAAGAAAAAAGTATTTATAGCAATTAATAGGATAAAAGCCTCATGGATATCCATACTTATCTAAAAGAATGGGCTATTAACTATTTCAAGCATAGAGATATTATACCCAAGAATATAGAAAAGGTAGAAGACATGGGTGAGAGGGTATTAATATGGTATAAAGAAAGGATGGAGATAATTCTACCAATTGCAGACCTTGCAGATTTCAATATTGCCCATAAATCACATGAGTTCATTAATCTAATTATATTCAACACTCACAAGAACTTTGAAACTTTGCTCAAGAACTGGGAGGATTTTATTGAATTCAAAAATCTTAAAATATTCTTTATTAATCCCTTTTCAGAGGCAGATCATAAATGGATTATTTCCCCTAGTGTTCATGCAAGAATCTCTGATGAAAGCTCTTTAAAGAGAGGCTTGCAAAGTATCTTTGAAACTGTTCCTACTCTAACAGATGAAGAGCTAGAAGAGAACATTAAGGCTATAGAAAAAATATAAGTAAAGGAATAATTAAGCCAATTATTATCCCTGCAATAACCTCCTGCAAAGTATGTCCTATATTATCATTATCTGCGAACTTTACTCTTATTCTTTTTCCTATCTCACCAAGTTTTTTATCTACTTTAGCCCTTATATTAATTGCATCATGCACAATAATTACAGTAAAAGCTGCTGTAATTATAAATAATATAGAATTAAACCCTTCTGATAAGCCAATTGATAATGCTAATGCTGTTGAAAAAGCAACATGAGAGCTAGGCATACCTCCTGTCGCATAAAGCAATTGTTTGCTAAACCCTCTCTTGCCATAATTAATAGCTAACTTTACTAGAAAAGATATAAGCCAAGCTAGGAAAACAGCCCATGCTATTTTATTTATTAGTAATTGTATTATTTCTTTCATTTTCTCCTTTATATTAATATACGGTAGCCGGGACTTTCATAGTTGCAACCTTCTTTGCAGCTGAATCGAACCCGGATCTCAAGCTCTTTCTCAGTTGCATAGCAACTGCTTTTCGCCAGCCTTTTCCTAAAAGGCTGATGGGAAGCTCGAATCATACCACTAGACCACTACCGTATAAAAGCTAAAGAATTACTATTTAATTTTAAATGTTTTTGTATTAAAGAGTATATAAGAAGATTTTAATTTGCATTAACGAGCCTCTCTAAGAGGCTTTACCAAGGTCCGCTTACCACGACTAGTGGTTCCGAAACTTTAGTTTCGATATCGGTAATTGTAAAAAATAAGTAGCGGACAGGTTGAGGAACTGCGTTCCGAGACCTCCGGAAACCATAGGTTTCCGACAGGTACTACAATAAGTCACAAAGTTGCAAAGTATAGTATTAAAAAATATAAAACAAATCAAGATTAATATAATAATTAAAATTCAAAGAAAAAATAATTCAAACTACCTCTATTCTTCCTCTTCTTCTGGGTTATAGCTTGGCACAGCTGCCTTGCTGATAATCATGATATCCCCTACAGACTTAACTAGCTGATGAGGAACAATTACACCTTTAGCAGATCCTAGCACTTTTACAAGGAAAGAGTTCTTTGTTGCCCTGACTCTCCATCCAAAGACTTTATTGCTTGTCAATATTGATTCCTCAACATCACCAAAATACTCCCCATTGTCTGTAAAAACCTTCATGTCATATGTCTCTGATATTTTCTTCAGCTTTAGCATTTTTCAGCCCTCCTTTATTAATAGCTATTTTCTTGTATCAAGAAATATATAAAGTTTTGCATATCGCTACCATTTTAGAATAGATAACCCAACAGATAGAAACTATTAAATAGTATTAATAGGAGATTTTACACATGGCCATTTATCCTATAGGTGACACAATAGACAAAGTAAAGCGATATTATAAGTTTAGCCAAGAGGAGCTTAAAGCTTTAATAATAATGATTTTAGTTTCTGCCTTTATAATCTCCTTTAAGTCCTGGGGCTATGACAAGTTTGATTTTGCAATTGGCATTAAGAATTTCATTAAAGCCTTGCTAATAATGACAGTCATAGTCTTAACACATGTAAGTACCCAAAGAATTGCTGCTTTGCATTCTGGATTTAGAGCTGAGCACAAGCTGTGGTGGTTTGGTGTCGCTATTGGCTTAGTACTAATCATTATCTCAAATGGTAATGTTTGGTTTCTAGGTTTCTCAGGTTTATTTATCCACCATCTAACTGTCCACAGGCTTGGCTATTTCAGATATGGGACCAATACATTAGCTTTCAGCTTATCTTCAATGGCAGGTCCTGTATCAATAATCTTCCTTGGCACCTTAATCAAGACAATTGACTTATACATAATAGCTAATATTCCTTTCATAAATCATGAGCTAATTCATGAATTCTTTGTTTTATGCTGGGTATATGCAGCCTATAACTTGTTACCAGTTCCTCCATTAGACGGCAGCAGGATATTCTTCCATTCAAGAATGCTTTATGTCTTTATTTTTAGCAGTATTGTTGGCTATGCAGTTCTTGTAAAATTTTTTGGAATTTTCTCTTATATATTTGCTTTGCTCATTGGAGCAATATTTTGGGTAATCTATTATTTTGCATTTGAAAGAGGATGGTGGGAAGGTGTTGTTCCAAGGCCTCCAGGAATATAAGAATATTGAAAAAAATAATAAATAACTTAAAAAGAATAATAACTTGCATTAAGCAATTAAAAAATATTAATAAAATAATAATTATTAGAAATGAACAAGAGAGCTGAGCTAAGTTTTTGGGAAGATTGGGTAGAAATATTATCTTTCTTGCTGCTTGTAGCTGGTTTCTTGCTCTCAATCAGGGTTACAAGTGCAGTTATTAGCTAT
>CAZRPY010000001.1:0-250855 GCA_964602245.1 uncultured Methanosarcinales archaeon | reverse complement strand
TTTCATAGCAGGCATGATGGGCGGCAGGCTACTTTATAAGTACAAGTTCCATCTAAAATTTACCTGGATTTTAGTAATATTTGGCTTTCTGATTGGATTTGTGCTAGGAGCTAGCTATGGCGATAAGAGAATAATAATACTATTATTTATAATAGGCAATGCAATCAGCTATTATCTACATGACCAAGGATATCTCACCTCTGCAGAGTATTAGCAATAATGTATGGAAGCTAAGGATAAATTCTAACATTTATGTAATTAACATAGATGGAAAGATTTTATTAATTGATTCTGGAGACAGAGCTTTCAGGAATGTTGTTGAAATGTTCCTATCAAAGATTATTAATTTTAATAAGGTAGAGAAAGTATTATTTAGTCATTTACATTTTGACCATATTGGCAATTTTGACCTTTTCAGTAATGCAGAATTTTATGCCTCTAAGCAAGAGATTGAAGACTTTAATAATAACAGGCTATCAGCAACCCTAAATGCAGATATCACTGAGAAATTTAATGTTAAGCTAAAGCCATTTCCAGACAACTTTGAGCTAGAGGTTATTGAAACTCCAGGGCATACAAAAGGCAGTGTTTGTTTCTGGCTTGAAAAAGAAAAGCTATTGTTTACTGGCGACACAATTTTCAGGAAAAAATTGCTTGGCAGGACTGACTTGCCAACATCTGTGCCAGAAAAAATGCATGAATCAATATTAAAGCTTCTAAACTACAATTTCAGGAAAATGTGCCCTGGACATGATTACTAGGCAATAAACTATATAAATAATTCATACTTCTCTCAAGCCATGATTAAAAACTTCACCCCTAGACTATACCAAGAAACAATTCTTGCAACTTGTGCAGAGAAGAACACATTAGTTGTACTGCCAACAGGCATGGGCAAGACTAATATTTTTCTAATGGTAGTAGCTGAAAGATTAAAGAGGTTTCCTAACTCCAAAATCTTATTTCTGGGCCCAACAAAACCATTGATTGACCAGTATTATAATGTATTTGTTAAGCATTTTGATATTGATGAAGGGCATCTTGCAACATTTACAGGCTTAATTGCTCCGGAGAAAAGGGCAGAGCAATGGAAAACTGCAAGAATTATTTTTAGCACTCCTCAAGGTCTGGAAAATGATGTTATTTCAAGAAAAATATTGCTAGATGAAGTTTCCCTGCTTGGCTTTGATGAATCCCATAGGGCAGTTGGTGATTATTCTTATGTCTTTATTGCAAAGCATTACATGAAAACAGCTAGATATCCAAGAATAATTGCTTTAACAGCCTCTCCAGGAAGTGATATGGACAAGATAAAAGAGGTCTGCAAAAACTTATTTATTGAAGACATTGAAGTCAGGACTTATGAAGATCCTGATGTTAAGCCTTATATTCAGGACATAGACATTAAATGGCTCAAAGTTCAGTTGCCAGATGAATTCAAGAAAGTCCAGCAATATCTTAAGGAATGCCTTAATTCCAAAGTAAGCCAGTTAAAGCATCATGGATACATTCGATATAATCTTCTGAATTCTGGCAAGAAAGAATTGCTTGCATTGCAATCAGAGTTACACAAAGAAATAGTTAAAGGCAACAAGGATTTTAACATATTAAGATCAATTTCTTTGCTGGCAGAAGTTATTAAGACACAACATGCACTTGAGCTTTTGGAAACCCAGGGCATAAGATCTGTCTACAATTACATGGATAAGCTCTTTTCTGAGAGTGTAAGGACTAAGGTTAAGGCTGTCAAAAATCTTGCTAAAGATCTTAACTTCAGGAGCGCTTACATTCTTGCAAGAAATCTTTACGAGCAGGGCATTGAACATCCAAAGCAAACAGAGCTTCAGAAATTAATTGAAGAAGAAGTAAAGCAGGATATTAAGATAATTGTTTTTACTCAATTTAGGGATTCTGCATCGCAGATAGCTCAGGAGCTAAACAAGATTCCTAATGCTAAAGCTAAGCTCTTTGTTGGGCAGATGAAAAAAGGTGAAACAGGCTTAAGCCAGAAAGAGCAGAAGCAGATAATAGATAAATTTAGCAATAATGAATTCAATATTTTAGTTTGCACTTCAATTGGTGAGGAAGGATTAGACATTCCAAAAGTTGACTTAGTAATATTTTATGAGCCGATTCCCTCAGCAATAAGACAAATCCAGAGAAGAGGCAGAACTGGCAGACATGAGAAAGGCAGGGTAGTTATATTAATGACCTCTAACACAAGAGATGAGGCTTATCACTGGATTGCAAGAAACAAGGAAAGCAGGATGTATAAAAACTTAAATGAGCTGAAAAGAAAAGTGATGAAGATGGAAAAGCCTGAAAAGATAACTGATTATTTGAAGAAAGAGGAAATAGTAGTATTTGCAGATTACAGGGAAAAAGGCTCTGGGATTTTAAGAGAGCTAATGGAGCAAGGAATTGCTATCAAGCTAGAGAAACTAGATACTGATTATGTTGCAAGCTCAAGAGTTGGAATTGAAATTAAAAGTGTTCAAGATTTTGTCAATTCAATAATAGATGGCAGATTATTATACCAAGTTAGAGATCTTAAGTATGCATTTGAAAGGCCTTTGCTGATAATTGAAGGCCAAGAAGATATTTATTCTGTACGAAATGTGCATCCAAATGCAATAAGAGGGATGCTAGCTACAATAGCCATAAGCTATGGAATTCCTATACTGCAAACAAAAACTAACAAGGAAACCGCATCTGTAATTGCAATAATTGCCAAAAGAGAGCAACAGGATAGCTTTAATGATTTTCAGATGCATGCAGATAAGCCTGCGTCTCTACAAGAATTACAGGAATATATTATTTCTGCATTGCCGGGTGTTGGAAGTGTATTAAGCAAACCATTGCTAAAGGAATTCAAGACTGTAAGGGATGTTATGAACGCTTCAGTTGAAGACCTGCAGAAAGTAGAAAAGATTGGTCCAAAAAAGGCAAAAGATATTAGGGATGTAGTTGATAGTGAGTATAAGGAGAGTTAATTTATAGCAGAACTGAATTAAACTTTCATCTGCCTTAATCTCTTCACTCTCTCATTTAGTGGTGGATGTGTTGAAAGCAAATTCATCACTCCACTTCCTCTAAAAGGATTTACAATAAATAAAGAAGATGTTGCCTCGCTTCCTAGTTTCATAGGAGTCTTACTTGATTCTAATTTTTCCAGAGCAGATGCAAGACTTAAAGAATTCTTAATTGTCTTAGCTCCAGACTCATCTGCTAGATATTCTCTAGCCCTGGAAATTGCTAATTGTATTAGCATTGCAATTATTGGTGTTAATATTCCAATTAATAAAAGATATAATAAATTCCCTCCTTCTCTATCATCACTCATAGCTCCAAATCTAACCATCATAGCAATATAAGAAATAATTCCTGCAATAGCAGCTGCTATTGTTGTTATTAAAGTATCTCTGTTCTTAACATGACTAAGCTCATGCGCTGTAACACCTTTTAACTCATCTTTATCCAGAAGCTTAAGAATTCCCTGTGTAAAAGCAACTGTTGCCTTATTTGGACTTCTTCCAGTTGCAAAAGCATTAGGCTGCTCACTTGGAATAACATAAACTCTAGGCTTAGGAATTCCAGCTAACTTTGCTACATCTGCTATCATTTTATGCAATTCCTTATATTCTTTCTCATTAGCAGGCTTAGCCTTATACATCCATAATGCAATCTTGTCAGAATACCAGTAAATCAGTAAATTAAACCCAAGAGAAAATATTAACGCAACTGTCATCCCTAGATTTCCACCAAGTAACTTTCCTATTCCTAGAAGTATTCCAGTAAGAATTCCTATCAATAATACTGTTTTTAACTGGTTTTTAATTGTCATAGCTCTTGGTAAATGTTTTATGTTTAAAAGTTTAATGTTTTATTACTAACTTTTCCACTTAATAGAGCATCCAAGTGAATAAAGAAACTCGTGCTTAGGCTTCTTTCCTTGCAATACTGCTTCAATTGCTTCTTCCATATCAAACTTAGTTGCCTTTTGACCAGGCTCTAAGGCATCATCAAATCTTCCATGATAAACTAATTCTTGCTTTGAATCAAACAAAAAAGGATCTGGAGTGCATGAAGCACCGTAAGCTTTAGCAACTTCTTGGCTTTCATCGTGCAGATAAATAAAATTAAAATCATTAGCTTTAGCAGTTTCCACCATTCCATCATAGCTGTCCTCGGGATAATCTTCAGATTCATTAGAATTAATCCCAACAAGTATCAGACCTTTATCCTTATACTTAGCCTGCAAATTCTTTATAGTTTCCAGCTTAGCTTTGACATAAGGGCAGTGGTTGCACATAAATACTACTAATAATGCCTTTGCATCCTTAAAATCCTGCAAACTATAATATTTCCCATCCACACCTTTCAGATTAAAATCAGGAGCCTTGCCATTAATCTTCAGTTTTTGCAGAGACTGCATCGCCATTTTACAGCATGAAAGAATTTTTTATTTAAAAATGTTATGTATTACTGCATAATATGCTGCAAATAACTATTTAACCCTTCAATCTGCCTTAGTTTAGTTCTCTTAAAAAGAAAATTCCTTGGCTTGTCATTAATTCCTATTCCATGCCTCTTTAGGTTAGAGTTAAGCTTTCCATACAACTCTTTACCTTTCTTATCTAAATCAGTTAGAATAATAACTCTTCTTCCTGACCCTTGTACTGCTAGTTCTTCAATCAATTGATACATTGGCTTTTTATTCAGAATTAGTATGTTAGTAATCCCAAACATTTCCAGAGCTTCCTTATCCTTCTTGCCCTCAACTATAACATAGTCCTCAGAACCTCTTAACTCTTCTATCCAATTTTCAATCTCTCTGGAAAGATGCATCTAAAGTCTAGCTAGTTTAACAGATTTAAATACTTTCTTATTATAACATACTTTCTAATGCAGCGTAAATTTTTCTAGATTTATCCCTAGGAATATCACCTGCTAAAGAAACACTACACCCTTGTGGCAAAGCTTTTACATATGCTAGTTCAGGGTAAGCACATACCAAGGGACCTCTCATGTCTTGTACAATATACCCATCAAAATGTTGTATAACCAATCCAAAATTATCTGGTGGACTTCTAACATAAATGGGTCCGATACCAATTCTTGAGCGTGGTATTTCTTCTTTAAGTAGAAGACCTGCAACACACTCTGCAACAGAATGGCCTCTTTGCCATTAAGTATTAGTTTTGGCATATTGAACAGAATCTTATCTTTATTTAAATATTTTTTGCCTCTTTACAATCCAAAACTCTCAGTAAACTCCTTAATCTTCTTATAATCATTCAGGAATTTAATTCCTTCATCTGTAAGCTTGTAGAACAAATGATCCTTAACCCTTTCCTCATCAATTAGCTTTTTAGATTTAAGCTCTTCAAGATATTTTTTCATGCTAATATGGGAAAGATTAGATTTATATAGCAGATGTGTAGGCTTAATTCTCCCATTCTTGGCATAGACTGCATTCAGAATATCATATATTATTGTTATCCTATCTCTCCTCTCTCCCATTTTAAGCCTTGTTTGATTTATAAAATGCTTTGCATTTCATTGTTTACTTGATATTCTTATCATTACATAAAAAAGCAATAGGTAGCTTGATATCTGAAATCCCTGGCCTACATAGTAAAACATCCTGCCTATATCTGTCTGAAGGAAGTAGTCTAGGATAAGACCTAGAAATATGATTTGTGCAATTGTAAGTATTGCAAATATACCAAATGTAGCTAGTGCTAATCTTGATTTTTTCTCTTTATAATTGGAATAAAGTTGAACTGTGGTAAACCCAAGAATAATGCTATAAAGCAGGTAAAAGGCTGTATAATGATCTCTAGAATAGATTGCTGATATTAAGGCAAAGATGATTAAAAGGGCTATTATCTTTCTATCACTTACCTTTAATGTCATAAGCATAATTCCTGTAAACGCAAGTAATGTTAGAATTCTAAAGGCAAATATGCCTAAATTAAATATTGGCAATAGCTCTTTTGCCTGAGTAGGAATAATATAATATATAATAACATTAGAAAGTGCCTTTATAAAGAAGGCACTAGCTATCAATACAAAAGCCAGGGAATAGTAATAATACTTCTTATCTTTAGTAAATCTATAGGCTTTATAGCTAAAACCTAGTATTAAAAGGGCTATAAGCATAGATATTAGCTGTAATACAGTGTCTATGCTATAGAACAAAGTTGGATTTTCAAGTGATATTACCATTTCCTATGCCTCAAGCCTAAATTTTGCTTTATAAAGCTTATGGATTTTTAGTCTTTATAAACTATACATAAGGTATTTTAAAAACCCTTGCTATATCTAGGATATACAAACACCATAGCAAAATCCGGACTCTCAACACCTCAACACCAACCAAGGTAAGTTCGGATTTTTATTTTTTCCTTATATTATATAGATAAGCTGCAATAACTCCTAATGCTCCAACACTAATCATTACAATTATAATTCTATTATCTAATGAATATTGGTCAGTTTCCTTTATCTCTGTTATTGCTGCTCCTGTAATAGACTCTGTTTTAACCTCTTCTTTTGAGGATGTTTGATTAGACACAACTTCTCTAGCTACTTCTGCACTAGCAATAGTTAAATCGCTAGGTTTTACATTTTGCTCCCTAGGTGTATTCTTGATTACAGACTTTTCTGCAGTTATAGCAAATATTGAAAAGCCAGGGGTAATAGCCTCATAAGTATAATCAACCTCGGATTCGCTAATAACAGATGTTTGTAGACTATTCCATGCATTATTATTAAATCTCTTCATTACAACATCCTTGCTATTAATATTTCTCTCAGTAAGCCATCTCTTGCTGACTTTAAACTCTATTGCTGCACTTTTAATCCTATCATCTAAATTTATAGTGCTGACATTAAGATATTGCAATACATTATCCAGCTTTACAGTAACTTTTGAGTCATTTATTTTATCTACTGCAATATTAACCTTCTCACTTTTTACATTAGTTTCAAATTCTAAACTTACAACAGCTAGTTCATCATTTTTAACTTTCACTTCTATAGGTGTATTTGCTTGCACTACATCGTAAAACCTTTCAGATTTAGTTGCACTTCCTGCAGCACTACCACCACCTGCACCTCCTCCACCGCCACCGCCGCCAGAGCCACCGCTTGAACCTCCACCTCCTCCACCAGTAGATGGAGTACCTTTTATGGAGACGCTAAAAGATGTTGTATTAGAGTAGCTCATAACATTTCCTGTAGTATCATTACATCTAACATAATATGTGCCAGAGCTAGTTGAGCTATAAGTTCTTGAGCCAGTATGAGATGTTACAGAATCAGTCATACTATAGCTTAACGAAGCAAAAGCTGTATCACTCTCATCAAACTTGCAGGTAGCATTTTCATCTGTGGTGACTGATATTGTTACAGTGCTGCCAGAATTCGATGTGCTGAGCTCTATTATGAGCGGAGCGCCTGTGTCACCCTGTTCCTGTACTCCAGAGTGTGCTAATCCTGTTATTTTATACCATGATCCGTCTAGCTCGCATCCATATTGCTTAAAAGTCCCTGGGCACTTCAGGTATGTTTCATTCTCTCCCTTGCAATTGCTTGATATCTCATCCACATCTGCAATATTCGCATCCTTTATGCAAATTCCATATGCGTTTGCCAAGATCTGGACGTACATTGTCTTATTTGCGCCGGGGAAATAAGGTATGCCTCGAATTACAAATGAGCCTGCAGAGCTGTTGGTGGTCTGTTTGAAAGTAAGATTGCTGAAATCAAGGCTCATATTGCCGAACGGGAAATTCATCTCCATGAATTTTCGACTACCATTTCCAACAGAAATGGGCTGCCAGTCTTTCTTTACATTGTTGTAGCCTGTTCCATTGATAGTGATATTAATCTTTGGGATATTAGAATTTATCAGGCTTAAGTTTCCTATGATGGGGGCTGATTTGTTGAAGGGATTAGGCGGCGTTGTGAAACTAAAATTTGTAGCAGTTAAATTATTGCCTGTTAAATCCTTAAGATTTGATGACACTAAGACGGTATAAGTTTCACCAAATGCCAGGAAAATTTGTGGAGTAATAATAGTTTGGTTCAATAAATCGTTGTATGAGATGGAGATTGGAAAAGAAGCTCTCAAATTATTCACTAAAGTAAAATATTTATGTTTCAAAGTATCTGTATCAATTGCTTCACTAAAAATAAGTGTTATATTTGTATTAATTGGGGCACCAATTGAATTGTTTGCAGGAATTGTTGTTATTATTCTGGGGATGAGAGGGTCGGCAATTGTAGTAACAACATTGAACAAGCCAAATATTTGAGTATCTGGGTAGGTTACGGTAAAGATATTTTGTGTATCTGGTTCTGAAGATATTGCATCCATTTCAAGGAATGCTCCATATCCTGTGTAGCCTTGGTAAATATCAGAACTTGTGTTTTTTTTGATTAATCTCTGCGGCATGTATCGTCCACTCTCAGAGTAAGTCAAGTTATCTGCTAAATCAATTTCTCCATCTTGGTTCTCGGTTATATTTATAATCCAAGTATCGGCTCGAGGTGATATTGTTTCTTCCCTTTCCTCGGTAGTAAAATTAATCTGGTTCTCATGTGAAGTGCCGGAGTTATTTGCTCCAGCCCATGCCTGCAAGGTAATTCTAAGTCCCTTCTCTGTCCAGAGTTCAGGATTATGTTCATCATCAAAATCGCTGTCACCGTTCATATCTACAAATATGTTGGCTGAATTAGCATCCGTAGAAAGTTTGATTTGATACGAATTATTGTCAAGTGATAAGGTTCCATTTAGTAAAGATTCCGAATATAGGACATCATAGAGGGCGCCGCTTCCTGTATCTCTTATTTTAACTGTATTATCGGTAGGATTAACATCTTTAAATTGCAGGATTCTACTATAATCATTTTTGGAGACAATAACATATTCTTCATCAACTACAGGATCCAGTTCTTTAGTAACGATATTGTACATTGTGCTTCCGGAGAAGCGGCCCAATCTGATAGAGCCTGAAGCATTGCGGGCAAAAATCTCTGTATCGTAAGTTATGCCAGCTTTATTAGTCCATTCGAGCTTATAGTTGCTGCTGCTGCTCGAATGCAGTCTAATACTCTCAGTTGAGGGAATCTGCAGACCATCAAAAGCAAAATCAATAGTCCCTGTAATAGTAGTGCCTTGCTGCTGGTCAATATCATCTGTAATTGTTGAAATTTTGGTCTGCTCAGGAATATAAAGATCCTCCAGTGCGGTATATTCGAACTCAATAGATGTAATGGTAACATCAGCGCCATGTTCTATACCGCTATCACTCCCTGTCATGATATCTGCAGTGAGATGTTTCATATATGAAGAGCTGACAGTAACGCTGCTATTGTTGTCAACCCACGTGTTATTATCAACAATGGTAATACTTCCAGTTCCCAACGTAAATTGAACTTTTCTAACCCCTCCACCAAATTGTTGCGCAAGAATATCAACAATAGATATCTCAGTATCATCCTTGAACTTAAAAATGTCACCTTCTGACAGGGATGTTGTTGTCTCGTCATTCACTGTAAATTTAGCAGTTGATGAGCCAACAAAATCAAGAGTAACGTCATAGTCTTTCCCGTTAATAGTATATGTTTTTGCTGCGCCCTCTTCCAGAGTATCTGAAATGGCAGAATTAACTAACTTTAATGTAACATTGCCACGAGCAGGATGAGAAGCTCTTAATATTGTAAAATCTTTCTCACCAATTCGTAAAGTCTTCCCTTCAATATCCTCTAGTCGGTTTAGATCAGTGTTATGATCTGTTTTAAGAGCTGGAGAAAATTGTATAAGGTATTTGAACACTCTTTGACTCTTTGTAATTGAAAAATAAGTCTTTGCTGGTTGACCATTCTCATCGGGGTTGCTTGTAAACTGCATGCGGCCTTTACTGGGCAGGTAAATGCTATTCGTGTAAGTATGGTCTCCATATTCATTTGTAAGCTTTCCATCCTTTAATGAGCCGAGATTTGTTTTCGTGACAACAGATTGTAGTTCTGTAATAGATTCATTAAACTCAAGATGATTAGTAGATTTTTGGACAAGATACTTACTATTGATTATAGTCGGTATCGGGCTAATTACTTTTTTACTGATAACTTTAATTGTACTAGTGCTGTTTTGATTGCCTGCTTTATCTCGCGCCGTTACATTAACAAGGTATTCTCCTGAATCTCCTAAAGTAAAGTTAAGAAATACTGAATTTATTGTAGTTTCATTAAGCAATGTACCATCCCGGTATAACCTGTAAGTAGAATTATTAAAATTAGAATCCTGAATGCTAAGATTGATGAAAATCCAGTTTTGAGTTGATGTAAGTGTTCCGTTGGAAGTTCCGCCTGCAAATACAATTCCAGGAGCTAATGTATCTAAAATAATGATGCGTGCAGGGCTCGTGTAAAGGGATCCGTTTGTATCCGTTACATTCACACTATAAGTATACAATTCATCATTCAGTATTGTGAAATTAGTGCTCCTTAAGCTCACATTACTAAGTGAATTTTGAGTAACCACATTACCGCCGGATTCTAATATGAAGGTTATGTTTGAAGGTGTTATCCCTAAACTGACATTAATGAAAATCCAATTCCTACTATGGTGAGTGGCATTTCCCGCCGTCCCGCCGGCAAAAGAGACAGGAGCAATTCCTCCTCCACCGCCTCCACCGCCTCCACCGCCTGGTAAGGCAACAACATTAAGAGTCAAATTTCTGGTTTGTGTGCTATTTGAAAATCCTAATGGATTGGTGCAGGCTATGCTCCAATTGTAATAATAAGAGCCAGCTGCCAGGAAGCCCAACACTATAGAAAATCTATTTGAGCTAACAGAAGATACTTTTGTCTGATTAATTTTATCATTGACAACTATGGAGCAATTAACAGGATAAAGCACTTCAGTTATTTGGTAATCAAAGTTAAGTGTAGTATTGGGAGCAGATGTATTTGACTTCGCTGTATGGTTATTTGGCGGAAATGAGATTGATATATCGGGAGGATCTCTTCTCAGAAGAATCCGTCTTGATGTAGTGCCTGTATTATTTCCTATATCTGTTATTCTCATGCTAATATTATAAAATGAATCCGTGATGGACGATGTGTTCCAGAAATACGAGCAATTTCCCCTACTTCCATTTACAACATTAGTAGCAACTGCTGTTGAGATCCATTCAGTGTCGCATACTCCATCTGCAGCAGCGCAAAATTCGCATGTTGCGTTAGCCTCAAATCCAGATCCTGTATCTGAGAAATTACTCATGAGAAATAAATTATTACTCGTTAAATTTAATGCAGATGTATCATTAAAGATAATCAGGGGTTTACTTACTTCCACAAAAAAGGTAAGAGAATTATCTGAAGGGTTGACATTACCTAAAGAATTATTACATTTAAAGAAATAGGTGTAGTTTGTATTGTCTGACACTGGAACTGCAAAATTATGGGATATGTTTCCTGTTGTAGTAGAAAGGATCATGTTGTCAAAAGCTGTCCCTGACGCATTAGAATATTTACATGATGCTTCAAAATCTGTTGTAAAACTTACCAGCATAGTTTGATCAGCTATAGAATAATTCGAGGCACGAGGAGAAATTATATTTGGAGCTGGGCAGGAATTTCCGTCTGTCTGATTAACATTCAAAAGGTGCAATTCTGTGTTTTGGAAGACAAAAGTATTAGGGTCTCCATGATAACTATAGCGGACATAACCGCTCTGATTGACAGCTGAGCCCCAACCTCCTGTTAAATCAAAAGTAAATCCTCCATTTTTAGAAATAACTGTATAATTGTCAGAGTAAAAACTGTAACCAATACATGATTCACCACTCTGGCAAGATCCATCCCCATTGCCATCGTTTCTGCTATCACATACAATTCTAATCAGAGTGTCTGAGTTATTAACAATTTTACAATTAAAACTCATGGCATCATGAGTCAAATTTATGGAATATGTCCTATTATTTGTATTAAAACAAATATATTTGAAGCCTTCTGAATTTGCCTGATTATCATGAATAAAACCCTTTAAATAGGGTGACGTAAAGCCAGTAATTATTGGAATTGAGAGTATTAGAATTAGTACAGAAAGTAGACTTTGTTTTCGCACCATAGCTCTTCTCCAACCTATACCTGTATATGCTCTGCACTATATAAGCCTTATTCCATCATAAAGATAAAAACCCTTTAATACTCCTACCTCTTCCTAGCATTCATGGACTCAAAACTAATAGTTAGCTATTACTCCAGAAAAGACATTCAGGAAGCAATATTTGCCGATTCTCATTCAAGAGAGATCGCAGTTAAATTTAATGATAGTTTTGGCAAACGTCCAGATGTCCTGCAGTATCCAAGAGATGTTTACGAGCTTGCAAAAGAAGGCGCTACCAGCTTTCATGCATCTGAAGAGCTCTGGAAAAATCCATTAGCCTTAGACCCTAACTTAAGAAGGAGAGAATTAGACAGCCTTAGAATTGGCTGGGATTTACTTCTAGACATTGACTGCAAATATTTTGAACTAGCAAGAATAGCTGCTTTTATTCTTTGCAAGAGATTAAAGCTTGAAGGAATAAAAAATATTTCTTTAAAATTCTCTGGCAATACTGGTTTTCATATAGGTATTCCATTTGAAAGCTTTCCTGAAAAAGTCCAAGGAAGGTTAACTAAAGACTTATTTCCAGAAGGCCCTAGAAGAATTGCTAGCTATCTAAAAGATGTTACAAGAAATGAGCTAAGCTCTGAAATATTAGGAAATTTTACATTTGAGGAATTACAGAATTTAACTTCTAAGAGCTATAAGGATTTAGTTACAAACAATACATTAAACCCATACTCCTTGCTTGATATAGATACTATTCTTATCTCTTCAAGGCATCTCTACAGAATGCCATATACTTTAAATGAAAAATCTTGGCTAGTTTCTATTCCAGTTGACCATGCTAAAATCCTAGAATTTAATAAAACAGATGCAGAGATAAAAAATGTAATAGTGAAAGGCAATTTTCTAGATAGGGATAATATCATTAGAGGGGATGCCAGAAGATTAATTTTGCAATCATTTGATTATATAGTTAAGGAAGAGGAAAAGCAGGAAAGGGAATTTGAAGTTCCATCTGAGGCAATCTCTGAGATTTACTTTCCTCCTTGCATTAGGCTAATACTTAATGGCTTGCATGACGGCAGGAAAAGGGCATTATTTATCTTACAAAATTTTTTATCATCAACTGGCTACAGCTATGAAGAGATAGAGCAAATAGTTAGAGCATGGAATGCAAAAAATGCAGAGCCTTTAAGGGAAACTTATTTTCTTGGCCAATTAAAGTATCATAAAGCTACCAGGAAAAAGATAGCCCCTCCTAATTGTGATAATAGAGCTTACATGATTGACATAGGAGTCTGCAAGCCAGATGCATTTTGTGCAAAGATAAGAAATCCTGCGCAATACACTTTAAAGAAAGTAAGATTAGTTAAAAAGAATAGTTAATAATAGATTCGATATTTAAAATAACTTGCATTACGAGCCTCGGACACGAGGCTATACTAAGGTCCGCTAATCAGTCATTGTGAAGATGAAGTAGCGGACAAGTATGTTGTGCAGTTCGCAACCGTCTTGCAAATTAAAATTATAAAAAGAATTCAATAAAAATTATAAAAATAAAATTATTAAAAATGTATAAGAAAGCCCAATTTTTCCCCTATAAAGATGAAAACCCTAGAGAAAGATTTCCTTTAATTACATTAATATTAATAGCAATTAACATAATTGTATTTATCTATAGCTTAACTAATTTTGAGGCAATTATTAATGACTTTGGCTTTAAGCCATTATTTCCTGGTTTATTGACTGTTTTCACTTCTATGTTCTTGCATGGTGGTATTGCTCATATCTTTGGCAATATGTGGTATATGTGGATCTTTGCAGATAATGTAGAAGATAAGTTTGGCAGAATTTCTTTTATTATTTTCTATATTTTATCAGGACTAGCTGCAACATTATTACATTATCTAACTAACATCTCCAGCTCAATTCCAGCAATAGGCGCATCAGGAGCTATCTCTGGAGTTTTAGGAGCATACTTAGTTCTATTCCCTCATGTCAAAGTTTTAGTTGGAGGCAGATTTGGAATTTATCCTATAAAAGCAGCTTATATGATTGGCTTATGGTTCTTCATGCAACTCTTTTTTGGCGGCTTTTCCTTATTACAGCCAGAATCAGCAGGAATTGCATTTTGGGCCCATATAGGAGGCTTTGTATTTGGAGCAGTTGTTACTTGGCTATTGGTTAGGATGGGGATGGTGAAGAGATAAAGACTAAATTTTTCCTTATATTAAAATCTAACCACAACCTTTATAAACATCCCGATTATCCTCTGCTCAAGAATTAAGCTTATAGCCTGTAATAAGGCTGAAAATAGGGGAATTGGGTTATGAAAAGTATAATCCAAAAGAAACTAAGCCTGACAAGGGAATCCTGATCAGTACAAAGTATTGTTCTAAAGGGATTTCTGTCTAAAAGGCTTTTTCAAAAGTGATGGCAACATTGCTTTAGTTATAGTAATCTGATTAAAGGTAAAAATGCCAAACATAAGATGGCCCAGGAAAGGTAGTATGCAGTTTTGGCCTAGGGTCAGGGCTAAAAAAGAAACAGCAAGAATTAGGAGTTGGATTAACAGTAATGAAATCAAGCCTTTGGGCTTTGCTGGCTATAAAGTGGGAATGACGCATATTATTGGTTTGGATCCAAAAAACAAATCCCAACCAACCTCATTGCCCGTTTCCATTATTGAGTGCCCACCATTAAAAATTATTGGCTTTAGGTTTTATAAAAACTCGCTTGCTCTTTCTCAAATTCTTTCTGCTCAAGACAAATTCCTTTCAAGGCGCCTAATTCTTAAAAAAAAAACAACAGAGGCTAAAAACATAACTGATTATGATGACATAAGATTAATTGTTTCTACTCAACCAAGTTTAACACGCATAGGAAAAAAATCTCCTGAAATTTTTGAGCTAGCTCTAGGCGGAAAAAAAGAAGACAAGTTAAAATTTGCTCAGGAAAAATTAGGTAAGGAAATTCTTGTAACAGATATTTTCAAGGAAGGCAACCAGGTTGATATTCATGCTGTAACAAAGGGCAAAGGTTTCCAAGGTCCAATGAAAAGGTTTGGCATTTCAAGAAGACAGCATAAGTCTGAAAAAAGCATCAGGAATCCAGGCAGCTTAGGTGCATGGGAAGCTCAAGGAAAAATCATGTATAGAGTAGCCCATGCAGGTAAAATGGGTTATCACTTAAGGACAGAATACAACAAACAAATCCTGAAGATAGGAAAGAATGACGAATTAATAATGAAAGGTGGCTGGCTGCATTATGGCTTTTTAAAAAATCCTTACATAATGCTAAAAGGCTCAATCTCAGGATCAAAAAAAAGGCTAATCAGATTCAATCATTCAATAAGAGCTAATTACAAGCTCAAGGAAGCAATGCCAATAAGCTATATTTCCCTAGAGAGCAAACAATGAAATTACAAATTTCAAGCTTAAAACTAGGTTTTAAACAATGAAACTACCAGTATTAGATTTATCAAAACAGGAAAAGAAAAAGCGAGATTTACCTAGCCAATTTAATGAACAAATCAGACCAGATTTAATCAAAAGAGCATTCCTAGCATTACAAAGCCATAAAAGGCAGCCATATGGAGCGTCCTTATTAGCTGGAAAAAGATCTTCAGCAAAGCTGAGCAGGAGACGAAGGAATTACCGAGGCTCTTATGGCTTAGGAATTTCAAGAGTTCCAAGAAAGATATTGTCAAGAAGAGGCACAAGAATGAATTGGGTTGGTGCATTTGCTCCTGGAACTGTTGGCGGTAGAAGAGCTCACCCTCCTAAAGCTTCAAAAATATTCTGGCAAAAAATAAACAAAAAGGAAAGAAGAAAGGCACTAAGATCTGCAATTGCTGCAACAGTAATTGCTGAGCTAGTAAAGCAAAGAAATCACTTGCTGCCAAATATCTATCCATTTATCTTAGACAATGAATTTGAGCAAATAACCAAAACAAAGCAATTGGAATCTGCATTATCATCTTTAGGCTTTGAAAAAGAACTGTCAAGAGCTGACTATAAAAAAGTAAGAGCTGGTAAAGGTAAGATGAGAGGTAGAAGATATAAAAGAAAGATTGGGCCATTAATAGTTGTTGGAAGTAACTGCAACTTACTTAAATCTGCCAGAAACATTCCAGGCATTGATGTTGTTGAAGTAAGGAAACTTAATATTTCTTTATTAGCGCCAGGCTCGCATCTTGGAAGATTAACTTTGTTTACTGAAAATGCTTTAGATATAATTGAAAAAGAAAGGTTATTTGCAAAATGAATGTAATCAAATATCCATTAACAACTGAAAAAGCTATCAGGCTTATGGAATCAGAAAACAAGCTAGTATTCATAGTAGATAAGAAAGCAAAAAAATTAGAGATAAAGACAGAGCTAGAAAACATGTTCAAGGCTAAAGTAACCAGTGTCAACACTCATGTTACAAGTGGCCAGAAGAGGGCTTATGTCAAGTTTAGCAGTGAAACGCCTGCAATTGACATTGCAACAAAGCTAGGGGTGATATAAAAATGGGTAAATCATTAATACAACAGAAAAGGGGAAAGGGTTCAATTACTTATAGAAGCCCTGGGCATAATTACTATGGCTCAGCAAAGCATGCAAAGCTAATTAATACTCAAATCACTGGAAGAGTTTTAGATATTGTTCATTGCCCTGGACATTATGCACCTTTAGCTAAAATCAAGTACAATAATGGTGAAAATATTTACTTATTAGCTCCTGAAGGCATTCGTGTTGGAGATGAGGTCATATCTGGTCCAAATGCTCCAATTAAGCCTGGTAACACAGTTCCATTGAAAGATGTTCCAGAAGGCACTTTAGTGTATAATATTGAAAGCTCTCCAGGAGATGGCGGCAAATTCTGCAGATCTGCAGGTGTATTTGCTCGTGTCTTGAGTCATATCTCTGATCGTGTTTTAGTAGAGCTTCCAAGCAAGCAAACAAAAAAATTCTTGCCAGAGTGCAGGGTAAATATAGGCATATTAGCAGCAGGCGGAAGAAAAGAAAAGCCTTTTTTAAAAGCTGGCAGAAAATGGCACGCTTTCAGAGCTAGAAATAAGATCTATCCAACAATTTCTGGAGTTTCAATGAATGCTGTTGACCATCCATTTGGAGGCAGTAGCAGTCATACTAAAGGAAGACCGACTCAAGCTTCTAGAAATGCTCCACCTGGAAGAAAGGTTGGCAAGATAGCTCCGAAAAGGACAGGAAGGAAGTAAACAGTAAACTTGGAAAAATGGCAAAGAAAGAATTTACCTATAGAGGCAAGACATTAGAAGAACTGAAGAAAATGTCATTAAATGAATTTATGCTGCTAGTCCCTTCAAGGCAGAGAAGAACATTAAAGAAAGGTTTTACAAATGCCCAGCAAAAATTAATTGCTAAGATTCAGAAAGGAAAGAACAATATTGAGACTCATTGCAGGGATATGGTAATACTTCCAAGTATGATTGGACTAACAATAAAAGTTCATAAAGGCAACATTTTCCAGCCAGTTTTGATAGAGCCTGAAATGCTCGCTCATTATCTAGGAGAGTTTGCCCTATCCAGAAAAAAGGTTTCACACTCAGCTCCAGGAGTAGGGGCAACTAGAAGCAGTGCAAGTATCTCTGTGAGGTAGAAATGTACAAATATTCATTCCAGAAATACAACAAAGCTAATATGGCGAAGGCTGTTGGCATTAGCCTGCCTATTAGCATGAAGCAGTCAAGAGAGATTTGCAGATTTATCAGCCAAAAGAATGTACAGAGAGTTAAGGAAATGCTTGACAAAATTGGAAAAAAAGAGTTAGCTGTACCATTTACAAGATTTAACAAGGACACTGGCCATAAGAAAGGCATCGCCGCAGGAAGATTTCCTGTAAATGCTGCCACTGAAATCAAGAAGTTAGTTGAAAATGTTGAGGCTAATGCCCAATTCAAAGGATTGAATGTAAGCAACTTAGTAGTTATACATGCAATTGCAAAGAATGCTTCAAGACCATTTCATTTTGGCAGGCAGAGAGGCAGGAAAATGCGAAGGGCTCATATTGAGATAGTTATTGAAGAGCAAGAAGCTAAGAAATCCGCTAAAGAAGTTAAAGGTAAAAAATGATTGAAAAGAAATTTGTTGCACAGAAAATGAAAGAACTGCAGGTGCAGGAATTCGTAGCTGAAAATATGAAAAGGGCTGGGATTAGCCACACCAAGATGCTTAAGACTCCTTTAGGCGAGAAAATAGTAGTTTATGCCACAAAGCCTGGCTTAGTTGTTGGAAAGAAAGGAGAGAGCATAAAGAATCTCACTAGAATACTAAAGAAAAGGTTTAATCTGGAAAATCCGCAGATTGAATTAGCAGATGTTGAAACCCCAAACCTAGATGCCAGGATAATTGCTGAAAGAATTGCAACCAGTCTGGAAAGGTTTGGAACTGCAAAGTTCAAAGGTATTGGCCATAAGACAATGGGAGATGTAATGAACTATGGAGCCCTTGGCATTGAAATACTTATCTCAGGAAAAATTCCAAGCGCCAGAGCAAAGAGATGGAGATTCTATCAAGGTTATTTGAAGAAATGTGGCGATATTGCAATCATTGGCATTAGGACAGCCTACGCTGCTGCTCAGCTAAAGACTGGTACAGTTGGTATTCAGGTCAGGATAATGCCTCCAGACATAAAACTCCCAGACGATATTAAACTTGTTGAAATAAAAGAAGAAATTATTGAAGAAATGAAAACAGATGAGGAAGAAACTGTAACCAAAGAAACAAAGGATGAAGAAGAAATCAAAGAGCCAAAGAAAAAGAGAACTAGAAAGAAGGTTGAAGATGAAAATAAAGAATAAAGAATTAAGCTCAATGCCAGAAGCAGAGCTGAAGTCAAAATTGGAAGAGTTAAGGCTTGAGTTAATGAAACTAAAGACTCAGGCTGCAACTGGTGCTGTGTCAAAAAATCCTAAACAGATAAGGGATGCTAAGAAAATGATAGCAAGGATGTTAATGCTCTTGCATGTAAAAGAATCATTTGGAGGTAAACGAAAAATATGAACGAAATATGTCCGAAATGTGGGCTGCCAAAAGAGCTTTGCATGTGCCAAGTAATTGCCAAAGAAGCTCAAAGGATAGTGGTTAAAATAGAGAAGAAAAAGTTTGGTAAGAACTACACTGTTGTGACAGGGATTGACCATAAGGAAATTGATATGAAAGATTTGCTGAAAAACCTGAAATCAAAACTTGCATGTGGTGGAACTGTAAAAAACAATAAGATTGAACTTCAAGGTGAGCATAGGCAAAGAGTCAAGGAAATCCTGGTTAGCATGGGTTTTCCTGCTGATAGGATAGATCTGAGATAAGTACTAGGAAATAGTAGATTTGCAGTTTGATTGAAAGGCTGAGAAAATGAGAAACATAGGAATTAAGGTTGCGATGCCAAAAGAAACATGTAATGATAGGAAATGTCCATTTCATGGTAGCTTAAGCCTTAGAGGCCAGTCTTTCTCAGGCATGGTAATATCAACTGATGTTCATAGATCAGCAACTGTAGAATGGGAGCGCAGGTTTTACCTACAAAAGTATGAGAGATATGAGAAAAGAAGGAGCAGGGTTAGTGCTCATAATCCAAGTTGCATTAATGCAAAACAAGGTGATCTTGTTACAATTTATGGCTGCAGGCCGTTGAGCAAAACAAAACATTTCGTGATAGTAGAAACTATTGGGAAAGATATTTTGTTTGAGCAGAGGCAGGAATTAATTGAGGAATCAAAAATAAAAGAAAGAAGGAAAGAAGAGCTCAAGACAGGAGCAAAGAAATCTGAGGAATAAAAATGCAGGCAGTTAAAGCAACCATTCCCAAATCATTGCCGGTAGGCTCATGGATTGATACATGTGACAACTCTGGTGCTAAAACGATAAAGATAACGTCTGTCTTTGGCCAGAAGACTGTTAAAGGCAGAAAGCCATCTGCCTGCATAGGCGACATGATAACGGCGTCTGTTAAACGAGGCAGACCAGATATGAGAAAGCAGGTAGTCTATGCAATACTTGTCAGGCAGAAAAAAGAGTATAGAAGACCTCATGGCTTAAGGATAAAATTCGCAGATAATGCTGCTGTGGTTTTGAAGGATGACAAGGGCAATCCAAAAGGAACTACCCTCAAGGGAGCTATTGCAAAAGAAGTATGTGACAGATGGCCTGCAATTGCAAAACTAGCAAATATTGTTGTGTAAGGAAACTAAAAATGGAAAAAGAATTTTCAACTCATTGGAAATCAAGCAAAAGTGTAAGGAAACAGAGAAAGTATAGGTATAATGCTCCTCTTCATATTAAAAGGAAATTCTTGGCTGCCCATCTCAACAAAGAGTTAAGGAAAAAATACAGTAAAAGATCTTTAATAGTTAGAAAAGGTGACAGGGTTAAGGTAGAGAGAGGCAAGTTCAAGGGAAAAATTGCCAAGATCAACAAAGTAAGCATTTCTGAGCAGCTTGTATATCTTGACGGGATAGACTATACAAAGAAAGATGGCAGCAAGATATCAATTGGATTGCATCCAAGCAACTTAACAATCCTTGAACTGGTAATGGATGATAAAGAAAGGTTGCAATCAGTTCAAAGAGGTAAAAAATGAGCAGGCATTTGGTAAGGATTAATGCACCAAGGACATGGAAGATTCCAAGAAAGACCTTTGTATTTATTACTAAGCCTCGTGGCTCTCATAAAACTTCTATGGGGTTGCCATTGTTAACTATACTAAGGGATATTTTACAGTATGTAAAAACCTCGGCTGAAGCAAAAAAAGTTGTGCAGAATGAGGAAATCCTCGTTGATGGAAAAAGAGTAAAGGACACTAAAAGAATTATTGGCTTGTTTGACATCTTATCAATTCAAAAGTTAAAAGAAAATTACAGAATCTATATTAACAAAAAGGGTAAGATTGCTTTACAGAAAACTAGTGATAATATCAAGCCTTGCAAGATAATTGGCAAGACTTTGGTGAATGGAAAGGTTCAGTTAAATCTCTATGATGGGAGTAACTTTTTCGCAGACAACTCCTATAAAGTTGGTGACACTGTAGTACTAGAGACACTTTCAAAAAAGATATTGCATCATTTTAAGCTCGAGAAAGGTTCTGTGGTCTATATAATGGGTGGCAATCATCTTGGAGATTTTGGAATAGTAGAAAGCGTTTCTGGAAGTAATATCCTCTGCAGGAATAATGAAGGGCAAGTGTTTGTCATGCCAAAATATTATGCCTTTGTCATAGGAAAAGACAAGGCTGTAATAACAATCTAAAAATGGAACAGGTAATGAAAAGAATCAGGATTGAGAAAGTAACATTGAACATTGGCTCTGGTGCTGATCAGGCAAAGCTAGAGAAAAGTATACAACTCCTCAAGAATATTACAAGTCTTAATCCAGTTAAAACATTTACAAAGAAAAGGATTCCTGAATGGAGCATCAGACCAGGTCTGCCTATTGGATGCAAGCTAACATTAAGGAAAGAATCTGCAAGAGAAATCCTAGTTAGGCTTTTGGCAGCTGTTGACAATAGCCTAAAAACTATGCAGTTTGACGAACAAGGCAATATAGCATTTGGCATTCCTGAGTATATTGACATACCAAATGTTAAGTATGATCCAAAGATAGGTATAATTGGTCTACAGGTGTGCGTAACTCTGGAAAGGCCCGGATACAGGATAAAAAAGCGTAGGGTTGCTTCAAGAAGGCTAAGTCACAAGCATATTATCAAGAGGGAAGAAGCAATTGATTTTATGAAAAACAATTTTAATGTAAAGATTGTTGAAGAGGAATAAAGATGACAACAAGCTCCCATAAAAAGATGCTAAAGCAGTTGAAGGCAAAGCCTGTGATTTTGCAGAAATACCTAAAGCATAATGCTCCAAGTAAAAGGCTCTGTGGCTTTAATTTAAAGAAATGTAAGAGATGTGGCAGGACTGGCGGCCATATTAGCAAGTATGGCTTAGAGCTTTGCAGGCAATGTTTCAGGGAAAAGGCCTTGGAACTTGGCTTTAAGAAATATAGCTGAGGTATAAAATGCTAAACGATGTTTTATCAGCTGGGTTATCAAAAATATTGAATGCAGAAAAAACTGGAAAGAAGGAATGCCTAGTTAGACCTGCCTCAAAAGTGTTAGTAAATGTACTGAAATTGATGAACCATCATAACTATATTGGCGGTATTGAAGTGATAAGTAACAGTAAAGGTGGTTATCTCAAAATAAATTTACTTGGCAAGATGAATAAGTGTGGTTCAGTCAAGCCGCGATTTTCCGTAAAGAAAAGGGGCTTTGAGAAGTTTGAGAAACGTTACCTATTGGCAAAGGATTTTGGGATATTGATAATTTCAACTCACGAAGGCTTAATGACACATTATGATGCAAAGAAAAAAGGTATTGGAGGCAGGCTGCTTGCCTATGCATACTGATGCAAAGAAAAAAATCTAGCAAAGAGTACGAAGATTTTTTAGACATCCCAGAAGGTGTTACAGTTAAGGTAGATAAAGCTATGATTACAGCCGCTGGCAAAACGACTGACTCAAGGTATTTTCCAAGCAAGATAGTAAATCTCTCAGTTGAGGGAAATAAGCTAAAGTTTTCAGCAAACAAAGACAATAAAAAAGTTAGAAAAATGATTGGCACTATCAAGGCACATACTAAAAATATGTTTAAAGGTATTACAAAAGGGCATACTTATAAGCTAAAGATATGCTCAGGTCATTTCCCAATGAATGTATCTGTATCGAAAGACGAGCTGATAGTAAAAAATCTCCTTGGAGAAAAGATTCCTAGGGTTATGAAGATAAATGAAAATGCAAAAGTAAGGGTTGAAGGCGATTATGTGATTGTAGAAAGTTCTAGCAAAGAAATTGCAGGGCAGACAGCAGCTATGATAGAAGGCCTAACTAAGAGAGTAAATTATGACAGGAGGATCTTTCAAGATGGCATTTATATCATAGATAAGGATGGTAAAGAGGTTTAAGATGGAACTATTGGAATTAAGGAGGCAATTGAAAGCCAAGAAGCCGGATTTTCTCAGGCAGGATGCTCACAAAGTCAAAAGACTTGCAAAAAAATGGAGAAGGCCAAAAGGCATTCATTCAAAGATGAGGCATAAGTTCAAGGGCTACAGGAAACTTGTTTCAAAAGGCTACAGATCTCCGGCTATTGTGAGAGGATTTTCAAGCAAAGGCCTAGAAATTGTGCTTATATCAAATTTAGATGATTTGCAGAAGATTAATGCAAAGGCCCAAACAGCTTTAATTGCCAAATCAGTTAGCCTGAGGAAAAGATTAGCTATTGTTGATAAAGCCAATGAAATTAACATCTCAATCGTTAATGTCAAAAACCAGAAAGATTTCAAGGCTAAGTTTGAGGAAATAAAAAAGAGAAAGCTTGATGATAAGAAAACTGTTGCAAAAGCTGAGACAAATCTAAGCTCAATGGATAAGAATACAGAGGGAAAAGAAGCTAAAGATGCTCTAGAAGAAAAGAAAGAACTAGATAAGTTATTAACAAAACCTGAGTAAGTGATTGAAAATGCAATTAACTGTTCAAAGAAGATTAGCTTCGGAAATTGGAAAATGCTCTCCCAGTAGAGTTAGATTTATCTCTGAAAATTTGTCAGAGATAAAGGAGGCCATTACGAAAACTGATATAAGAAATTTGATCAAACACGGTGTTATTATAATAGAGCCTAAAAAGGGAACTTCAAGAGCTAGGATAAGGAAAAATATTCTGCAAAAAAGGAAAGGCAGAAGGAAAGGCTTTGGATCAAGAAAAGGCAGTAGCAAGGCAAGGCGTCAAGGTAAGACTAATTGGATAGATAGGATAAGGCTACAGAGAAAAACTCTCAGGAATCTTGTTGAGAGAGGTATAATCAATCGAGAGATTTACAAAGACTTGTACTACAAAGCTACTGGCGGGTTTTTCAGGAGTAAAAGGCATATATTATTGTACATAGAAGAGAGGGGCTTAAGCTTAAAGCCTAAGTGAAAATGTTAAAGCTAATCAAGACTATACACTTCAGAAGGATACGTGAAGGCAGGACTAATTACAAGAAAAGATTAAATATACTTATATCAAATAAGCCGAGATTAGTTGTAAGAAAATCTCTAAAGAATATTTCTGCACAATTAACAGATTATAACGAAGATGGTGACTTAATTAAAGTTTCTGCTTCAAGTAGAGAGTTAAAGAAGCTTGGATGGAAAGCTAACTATGGAAATATACCTGCGAGCTATCTGGTAGGCTATTTGCTGGGTAAGAAAGCTGTAAAGAAAAAAATAAAGCGAGCAATACTTGACATTGGTTTGCACCCCTCAACCAAAGGCTCTAGGATATATGCAGTAGTTAAAGGTGCTCTTGATTCTGGTCTTAATATCCCAGTTGGCAGTGAAATGCTTCCAAGCAATGATGATGTAAAAGGTACAAGAATCTCTAACCATGCTCTGATGTTAAGTAAAGATAAAGATAATTATAGCAAATATTTTTCAGATTATCTAGAAAATGATTTAGTGCCTGAAGATCTGCCAAAGCATTTTGACGAGATTAAAAGTGTTATAGAAAAAAGTTATAAGAGTGAATAAAATGCCTGCAAGAAAGTCCAAAAAAGTGGAAGAAAAGAAGGAAGATACCATTGAATTAGTCGAGCCTGTTGAAGAAATAACTGAAGAGGTTATAACCCCAACAAAATTTGACACCTCTAAATGGAGTCCTAAGACTGAGCTTGGCAGAAGGGTCAAATCTGGCGATATAAAGAAAATTGATGAAATTATAGATAATGGTTTGACATTGCTGGAGCCAGAGATTATTGAGATACTATTACCTGACACAGAGATGGATTTACTGTTAATAGGCCAGTCAAAAGGTAAGTTTGGCGGAGGCCAGCGTAGAGTTTTTAAGCAAACACAGAAAAAAACTCAGGAAGGAAATAAGCCAAAGTTCGCAACTGTTGGTGTAATAGGCAATAAAGATGGTTATATTGGAATTGGTTATGGCAAGAGCAAAGAAACTGTTCCTGCAAGGGAAAAGGCCATGAGAAATGCAAAGCTTAACTTAATAAAGATAAGAAGGGGTTGTGGAAGCTGGGAATGCAACTGTAATGAGCCTCATTCTATCCCATTTAAAGTTTATGGGAAATGTGGCAGTGTGGAAATAACTTTGATACCAGCTCCAAAAGGCACTGGGCTTAAAGTAGAAAAAGAGTGTCAAAAAATATTAAGGCTTGCTGGCATTAAGGATATATGGTCTATGACACTTGGCAAGACAGGCACTAAAATCAATCTTATTTATGCTTGCATGAGGGCATTAAGAAATTTAATGGAAACTAAAGTTGATAGCTCTACTTCCTCAAGGTTAGGCATAGTGGAAGGTAGGGTTAAGAGAATAGTGTGATAAAAATGATCAGTCAGGATGATAAAAAGGAAACTGCAGAAAATATTGCCGTGATAAGGCTCAGAGGCAATGTCACTATTAGCCAAGACTTTGAAAAGACTTTGCTGATGTTAAGGCTTTACAAAAGAAATTTCTGTACAATCCTGCCAAAAAATCCTAATTATCTCGGCATGGTTGAAAAAGTCAAAGATTATGTTACCTGGGGAGAAATTGATGAGCTGACATTAAAAGAGTTAAAAGAAAAGCGTAGTCAAGATAAGAAATTTTACAGGCTTAACTCTCCAAGAGGTGGTCTGGGAAGAAGAGGCTTGAAAGCTTCGTTCAAAAAAGCAGGAGCTCTCGGCTACCGTGGCAATAAAATAAATGATTTGATTAGGAGGATGATTTAAGGATTAAAATGACAGTCAACAAACGCAAGAAAAACACCAGGCTTCGAGGCTCCAAGACTCATGGTTGGGGTGCAATGAAAAAGCACCGTGGTCAAGGTCATAGAGGCGGCAGAGGCATGGCTGGTACAGGCAAGAGAGCTGATAGCAAAAAGCCAAGTATTTGGAAAAATCCTAATTACTTTGGCAGGCATGGTTTCTATAGACATGGTCCTAAAGAAGAAATTAGTGCAATAAATGTAAGTGAGGTTGATGAGCAAGCTGATAAGTTAGTTAATGCAAATATATCTATGAAAAATGCTGATGTATACGAAATTGACTTAGAAAAATTAGGTTTTAATAAACTATTAGGCTCTGGAAAAGTTACAAAGAAGTTAAAGATTAAAGTTAATTATGCCTCAGAAAAAGCTGTTCAATCTATAAAAGAAGCCGGTGGAGAAGTTATAGTTAAATAAGAAGGTTAAAAAATGGGGTTTTTTAAAACACTAATAAACAATCTTCCAGAGGTTTCAGGCCCTAGCCAGCGTAGGCTTTCTTTCAAGGAAAAGTTAAAATGGACATTAATAGTTCTAGCATTATTTTTTATCCTTGGCTTAGTTCCATTATTTGGCTTGAGCCAAAACACTTTACAAAGATTTGAATTTCTATCAATAATTCTAGGTGCAAGATTTGGAAGCATAATTTCCCTAGGCATTGGACCAATAGTTACAGCTTCAATTGTTCTGCAATTACTTCAAGGCTCTGGTTTGCTAAAGCTAGATCTGCAAACAACTGAAGGGAAAAAAACTTTCCAAGGCATACAGAAACTGCTCTCTATACTTTTTATTATTTTTGAGGCTGCAATCTATGTTTTCATGGGAGGTCTTGCACCCTCTGCAGATCTTCCTTCTAATGTATTTTTCCAGCTAGAACTGCTTATGATCTTCCAGCTAATATTAGGTGGTATTTTAATAATGTTCATGGATGAGATCGTTAGTAAATGGGGTTTTGGCTCAGGCATCTCATTGTTTATTGCTGCTAATGTCTCAGAACAAATTTTCATCAGAGCTTTATCGCCATTCCCAAGCCCAAATAATCCTAATATAGCAACAGGTGCAATTCCTGCATTAGTCCAATCACTTGCAGCAGGCGATCCAAAAACAGCAGGTTTAATGATAGCAGCTGTAATAGCAACAATTCTAGTATTTGTACTGGCTGTTTATGCTCAAAGCATGAAAGTTGAAATACCTCTTTCATTTGGCTTAGTAAGAGGTTATGGCATAAGATGGCCATTGCATTTTATTTATACAAGCAATATTCCAGTTATCTTAGTTGCGGCATTAATTGCTAATATACAGTTATGGGCAAGATTACTGCAAAATTATGGAAAACCATTGCTAGGAACTTTTGTTGGTAATACTCCAGCAAGTGGCTTAGTAGCCTGGCTCTCTCCTCCAAACATAGTATCGCAAACAATAATTGGCAGCTTGAGATGGATTGATATATCTCATGCTTTAACTTATATGCTGTTTATGATGGCTGGATCTGTTCTCTTCTCCTGGTTTTGGGTGCAGACAGCTGGCATGGACGCAAGAAGTCAGGCAAGGCAGATAATGAGCTCAGGCTTACAAATTCCAGGATTTAGGAAAGATGAAAGAATAATGGAAAGACTCCTAGATAGGTATATTAAGCCATTAACTGTTATGGGTGCTTTAAGCATTGGCTTTCTTGCTGCAATTGCTGATGTATCAGGAGCCTTAAGCAATGGCACAGGAATATTGCTAACTGTAATGATAATTTATAGGCTTTATGAGGAGATTGCTCAGCAGCATATGATGGACATGCATCCTGCACTGAGGAGATTTATGGAGGGATAATGGTACTAGAAACAATTCTTGATCCAATTTTCTGGCCAATATTGAAATTGCCGCCATGGCTAGGCTTAGTTATAATTTCTTTCATCATCTCATTAATTGTAACAATAATCTACAAATATACTACCGATCAAGTTTTGATGAAATCTTTAAGAGAAGGGATAAAGACTCAACAAAAAAGGATGAAAGAGATGAAGAATGACCCTAGTAAAATGATGGAAGCTCAAAAAAAGGTAATGGAAGCTAATATGCAGTATATGATGAAATCTTTAAAGCCTACCTTATATACAATAATTCCAATAATAATAATCTTTGCATGGCTCAGCTCCCATTACGCATATCAACCTTTAATACAAAATAACGATTTCAATATTACAGCGCATTTCAAGCCAGGTAGTTCTGGAAATGTTGAATTAATTGCTAAAGAATTTGAAATAAAATCTGAGAGGGTACAGCTAGTAAAAGATCAAAATTACTGGATATTAAATGCAAGAAATAATGGTAAATACACTATAGAAATAAAACATCAAGAAAGTAGTTATCCGTTCAATGTATTAATAACAAATGAGTTAAAATATGAGCAAGTTGAAAATAAACTTAAGGATAGTCCAATAGATAAAATAGTAATAGGTAACAAAAAAATTATGCCCTTTGGCAGCTTAAACATACTTGGCTGGCATCCTGGTTGGTTAGGTACTTATATAATATTCTCAATAGTCTTCAGCCTTGGTCTCAAAAAAGCTTTCAAACTCTACTAATTTCTATTTTGCAAAAGATTTTTAAACAAGCCAAAATTCACAAAAGTGAGCTAAGTGATGATAAATGCCTGAAGGAAAATATAAGTCAAGATCAGTAAGAAGGGTATACAAAAGAACCCCTGGCAGCAGGGGTGTTGTGCATTACAGTAAAAGAAAGCCTAAGCTAGGTATTTGTTATAGATGTGGTGATAAGCTTAAAGGTGTCAAGAGAGAAAGACCTTATAAAATGATTACAATGCCAAAAAGCTCTAAAAGACCCTCAAGGCCGTTTGCAGGAGTTTTATGCTCTAATTGCATGAGAAGAGAGATTATTGCCAGAGTTAGGTAACGATTAAGTTAATAAGATAGAAACCTAAAAATAAAATGGTAATGGAAATAGGAAGATTATGTGTAAAAACTGCTGGTAGAGATGCAGGAAAGAAATGCATAGTTATAGACATAATTGATAAGAACTTTGTAATGATTGACGGTGAAACCAGAAGAAAAAGATGCAACATCCTACATTTAGAACCCCTTCCTCAAAAACTTGATGCTAAAAAAGGATCTAGCTATGAGGAAGTAAAGGAAATCTTCAAGAACCTTGGTATTGAGCTAAAAGATAGAAAGCCAAAAGCTGAAAAACCTTCAGATGTAGAAAGTAAAGAAGAAAAACAAAAGATAGAGAAGAAATCTAAAAGTAAGAAATAATAATTTATGTTATTATCTTGCTGATTTCTCAAACAACTCATATAATGCATCAATATCTATTTCTAAAGCTGCAACAGGCATTTCTAAGTTCCAGTTCTGCAAGACTTTTGGATGTATCTCTCCCAGAAATCCTACTTTTAATCCCTTAACTTTAACAGAAGCAGCTCTTCCTTGTATAAATGAGCTATGTTCTAAAGCTTCTAAATCTGCTTTCATTTCTAAATGATTTAAGATTAAATCTAAAACCCGTCTTGCATCAGTATAGTTAGCTTTAGCATGGCTAATTGCAACAGCCAGCTTAAATCTCTCTTCTATATTTGTCTCTTCTTTCTCATTTTTCCTAAAAACTCCTCCAATTTCAAATATCTCCTGTCGATAGGGATTGTCTGTATTCTCACTCAAGACCTTTAACATATTGGGAACTAGCCATGCTCTCAATGCTGAATATTCAATTGATTTAGAATTTTCTACTTCAATCATTTCAATATCGTGCTGCATCTTTTTATTTATATCAAGACTTGTTAGATGATAAGTACTTACCTCCATAAATCTAATCCCTATTAATAAATTAGCCAATCTCTCCCTAAACCTATAATAAGGATCTTCATTCCCGATTGTACTTATCTTTGGAATTTCTGCTGTAAAATTATCATAGCCGTAAGCTATTGCTATATCCTCTACCAAATCCATTTGATGCAGTATATCTGCCCTGTAAGCAGGCACTAATATTTTTCCATTAGCTACACCATAACCCATTCTTTCTAAAAGAATTTTTACATCCTTTTTGCTAAGATCAAGGCCTAGCAATTTATTGCAATAATCAATATCCAAAGTCATCTCTCTTGGCTTAAGATTTGGAACAACTATTGTCTTACCATTTTGCTGCACACAGCCAATTGAATAAATTGTGCCTCCCATATCAGCAAGTGAAGTAACCATTATATTCAAAGCTATCTGGAGAGTATTAAAATCATTTCCAGTTATCTCAAGAAAAACATCTTTAGTAGTTTCATTTATTTTACCTACGTTATGTGAATTAATTATAGGTGGCATGGACATAATTACTCCTTTATTATCCACAAAAACAGGAAACCTGTCCCAATTTTCTACGATATGCGCATATTCTCTCCCAGTTGAATGCTCTGTTAGAATTTCTCTTCCTGTAATAACCTCAGGATGCTCTAATGGCCTGAACTTTATTGCATCTGGATCCATTCCTTTAAATAGGATAGGAAACTCGATTTTTTCTAATGGATAAAGCCCAAGTCCTCCCTTCTTTCTTTTCCTAAGTAAAGTCATTCCTAGCTTTTCCTGAAGCTGGATAACCTCTCTAATCTTCTCGTCATTAAAAGTAAGTCCTTTCACAATACAGGCTAAGGCATATGGCCATTTCTTAGGCAATGATTTCTCCATAATCAATTTACATCCACTTTTTTTTGCAGAATACTCCCTCAACCCTATTTTCTGCCCAATGAATGCACTGAAAGCCCTTGCAAACCCCTGCTCTGATAGCATATCTGCTCTGTTAGGGAAAACCTCTACATGAATCTCATTGCCTTCAATCTTTTCAAGATCTGTGCCTAGATAACTTATCCTATCTTTTAGCTTTTCAAGGGGCAGTTTCTTTCCCACTAGTTTTTCAAAAACTTCTTTGTTGAGTTTAACACTTGGCATTTTTAATGCTAATTATTATTTTATTAATATTTTTTTATTTGCTTAATGCAAGTTATTTTATTATTTTCTCATTATCTATTATTTCATCCACAGCCTCATCTCTCTAAGCTGTCTGATATCATTCCTATACAAATCTCTAATATCAGTTATCTTATAATATTCTGCAATTGTCCTTGGAAAGCCTAGACCCCATGCTATAACTGGTACATCCTTGCCAATCAATGGTTTGACAACCTCCGGCCTAAATATACCAGATCCAGCCAATTCAATCCACTTATTATGCACAGGATGCAATACATCAACTTCTGCACTCATTTCTGTATATGGGAAATAAGCAGGCCTTACTCTAACATCCTTATATCCCATCTTCAGGAAAAAATTTTTCAAATAACCTATAAGATGCTTGAAATTAGCATTAGGATCAACAACAATTCCTTCTACCTGGTCAAATTCAAACAAATGACTCCAGTCTAATGTTTCATTCCTAAAGCACTTTCCAATTGAAAAGAATTTAGCAGGCAGCTCAGTTTCTTTAAGAGCTGCAATAGTTCTTGCGCTTAACACAGTAGTATGAGTTCTTAAAACATTTTTCTTAGACTCTTCCTCATCCCATTTATACTGCCATCCTATGCTTCCTGTTGTCCACCCGTTCTCATGCACATTCTTAACTCTTTCAACTAGTTCTTTTTTTGGCAATTTTCCTTTTTGAGGATCTTTGATAAAGAATGTATCCTGCAATTCTCTGACAGGATGATCTTGTGCTGTAAATAATGCATCAAAGTTCCAGAAAGAAGTATGGATTAAAGGCCCTTTCATCTCACTAAAGCCGAGATCAAGCCATATTCTTCTTGCATACTCTATTGCCTGATTAGTGAAATGTCTCTTTCCAGCATAAAGCTTTGGAACATTAGCCTTAATGTCAAATGCTCTAAACTTTTTAGTTTTCCATTCTTCACTTTTAATTATCTCAGTTGTTAAAGTTTCGATATAATTCTCTTTTATCTCCTTAGATAAAATTTTCCTGCCGAGCTCTGTAATCTCTATATCTACCTTTCTTGCAGAAACAATCCTAATAATCTCTTTTCTTTTCCTTAGCTCTTCTAAGGCAAATTTTTGCTCAGCACTAAGTTCTTTCATATCTAATGGCAAGCTCTGAATAAAAATTTCTTCCAGAAATTTCTTGCTAAGATACTCTTTTCCTGTTTTAGTTCTAGAAATTCTAAGCTCTCTATCCTTACTTATAGCAATGGCATTTCTTTTCTTAAGAATTCCGATTGATGCTGAAATCTCTTCATCACTAAGCCCAGTTTTTTCCTTTATCCCAGATAGACTACTTTCCTTGTCAAGAGCTTTAAGCAAAATTCTCTCTGGCAGCCCTTCCTTAAGATATTTCTTGCCATTTTTATCTAATTCAATTATATGTCTAATAGCCTCAGTTAATTTTACTATACCCTTTCCTGCTAACCAATTTAATCCTCTAATTAGTTCTATTTCCTTTAATTTACTCTTCTTTAATAGCCTGTCAAAATCTATCTCCTGCTTAAGATAATGCAATACTTTTCTTTCCAGAGGATGAAGGCTATCTAATATCTTTTCTATATCCATCTTGCTTTATAAAAGTTAATTTACCTCACTTTCTTTAAAAATGTTTGCTGAAAAGTTAAGCTATATAATCTATAGAGAGTTTTGAAATACACCATTTTTGTCAAAACTCTCTAAGAGAACTTTGAATGAAATTATAAAAATAATGGGTTATTCAAAGTTCTCTATATTATTGGCTACTTTAGTAGCCAAAGAAAAAGAATTTTGCAATATCCACATTACTAGCAATTAATTCTATTGAACTCATAAAAAGAGAAAAATAGAAGATGTATTTAAAGCTGTTTATTCGACCCTTTATTTTACCTTTATAACGTCCTCTGCAGGCTTCATCACTTTCCATGCCATGTCAAACAAGTCATTTAATGCCTTTGCAAAGAAAGGTGTATTAACCCATATCCCTACATCATAAGTTGGGTGCACATCCTTATCATCCAACACCATAAACAATATCTCTTTGCTATCAACAATAGTAAACCTTGCCTTATTTGAGCTATGCCTAACCTCTGCAACATCTGATATGTCTTTTACTGCGCTTGCTGTCTCTTTAGTCAAAGGTGCTGCAATCTTGATCTTAACCCCTCTCTTCTTAAGTTTCTCTAGAACTGGCTTTAAACCCTCAACCTTTCGCATTAATCCTTGAGAGGTTGTCATTATAACCACAGATTCTTCAGCATTCCTTATTATTAGCTCTAAGTGATTGTATAGGTTATGCCTGCCTCTTAAAGATCCAGATAAATCACTTGGTTCAACCAGCTCTATCCCTTGTTTATGCAAGGTGCTTAATTCTCCCAATATATCTGTTTCCTTAAGCTTCTCAAGCCTTTGTATCCTTTCCTCAGCCTCAGATGCCATATTTTTCTTAACCCGTTCTACAACCTCATGTGGAGCCACTGCTATATACTTAATAGGCTTACCAAGCTTCATTACCACAAAACCCTTCTTTTCAAGGCTTTCTAAAACATCGTAGCTTCTTGACCTTGGAACATTACCTATATCACTTAGCTCTCCTGCTGTGCTAACGCCTCTTGAAAGCAAAGCAGTCCATATCTTTACCTCATACAAATTCAATGAGAAATATCTCCTTAGCCTGCTCAAAAATTCTTCTTTAACTATCATTCTTTACACCCCCTTTTAGGAACTTTTTGTTATTGCATGATAACGAAACACAACTACTATTAATATGTTGCTGTTATCTACTTTATTAGTTATCTCCATTCTTTATAGATAACATCAAGTCCCTACTAAAGAGTTAATAATAGAATAGGCTTACTTATATATAAATGTTGCTATCTATATCTTTAAATAAGGTTTCAAAAATGAGGTTGATAGATTATAAAGAAAGTTTAAAGATATTAAATAAGTATAGAATAAGGCCTATAGATACCAAAATTTACTCAGACAGAGCTACTAAGACATTAAAATACCCAGTTGTTCTTAAAGCTTATTCTTCCGCTATTATTCACAAAAACAAAGCAGGCTTAGTTAAGACAGGTATTCTAAATGAAAAAGAGCTTATTAGCAATTATAAAGACATAGTCAGGATTTTAAAGAGAATTAAATCCAAAAAGCATGAAATTATTCTACAAAAACAAGTTAAAGGTAAAGAGTTCATTATAGGGGCTAAGAAAGATTTAACATTTGGCTCAGTTGTAATATTCGGCCTTGGAGGAATATATGCAGATATTCTCAAGAGCTTTGCAATAAGAATTAATCCAATTAATAAGAAAATGGCATTTAAAATGATAAAAGATATTGATAATAAAATAAGCAAGCACAATATGAACAAGTTAGCAAATATTATTCAAAAAATGGCAAGATTAGTTGAAAAGGAAACTATTAGTGAGATTGACTTAAACCCAGTTATTGTAAATGAAAAGGATGCTATAATTGTTGATGTGAGGATAGTATCATGAAAACTATTAATGATATTAAAAACATTTTTAATCCTGTAACTATAGCAGTAATCGGCGCTTCTAGAGATTCTAATAGTGTGGGCTATGGTATACTAAAGAACCTTGTTAAAGGCTGCGTCTTAAGATGCAGGTATTGCTCTCCATTTTTAGGAAAGATATTTGCTGTAAACCCTTTTGCAGATGAAATACTCGGCTTAAAATGTGAGAAAAGCATTACTAGCATTAAAGATAATGTTGACTTAGCAATCATAGCAGTTCCTGCAAACCTTGTTGAAAAACAAGTTGAACTTTGCATTAAAAAAAAGGTTAAAGGTTTAATAATTATTTCTTCAGGATTTTCCGAGTCTGGCAGAGAAGGAAAGAAGTTGCAGGAAAGGATTGTTAAAAAACTGAGAAAAGCAAAAATCCTGTTAATAGGCCCAAATTGTTTAGGCATCATAAGAACTAGTAATCATCTTAATGCAAGTTTTGCTCCAAGCATGCCTCCAAAAGGCAACATAGCTTTTATCTCTCAATCAGGGGCTTTAGCAGACTCAATAATTGATTGGGCAATTGAGGAAAGATATGGCTTTAGTAGCATAGTCAGTCTAGGAAATTCTGCTCACTTGGATATTTCAGATTTTATTGAATATTTTGGCAAAGACAAAGAAACTAAGGTAATAACTCTTTATATAGAAGGAATTAAAGATGGCCGGAAATTCCTTAAAATAGCTAGCAAAGTATCACAAAATAAGCTAATTATAGCTGTAAAGGCTGGTAAAACTGCTCAAGGCATAAAGGCTGTTAGCTCTCACACAGGAAGCTTAGCTGGCAGCTATGAAATTTATAATGCTGCCTTTAAGCAAAGTGGAGTAATATTAGCAGAAAGTGTTGAGGAGATGTTTGATATTGCAAAAGCCATTGCCACCCAGCCTATTCCAAAGAAGAATTCTATTGCTATTGTAACTAATGGCGGTGGTGCAGGTGTTTTATGCGCAGACTATTGCTCTGAATTTGGCATTAATCTAGCTGAGTTAGATAAAAAAACAATTGAAGAGCTTGACAGCTCAGGTGTAATGCATCACGCATATTCAAGAAGTAATCCTCTTGACATTGTAGGAGATGCTCTACCTGAAAGATATAAGGTTGCAATAGAAACTTTGCTGTCAAAAGATTATATTTCTGGATTAATAGTTATCCAAACCCTACAGACAATGACAGATACTATTGAAGATGCCAAGATTGTTATAGATGCTCATAAAAAATATCCATCAAAGCCAATAATTTGCACATATATGGGAGGTAAATTTACTAAATCAAGTGTAAAATATCTAGAGGAAAACAACATTCCTGATTACAATGATGTAAGAAAATCTGCAAGAGCTATGGCTGCATTGGTTAGCAGGATAAAGAAATAATAATTTTCGTTTACCAAAATACAGTTGTTGCTTTTTATTAATAAAATAAAAAGTTTTAAATATAAGTCTCCACTTTGTATTTTTAGTTATTATAAGAGGATTAATATGACTAGCCAAACAATAAGTTATGTAGCAAAAGCAGAACCTGCTGAAGAAGGTGGTTATATTGTTAAGTTTCCAGATCTCTCGGGATGCATTACAGAAGCAGAGTCACTTGGTGAAGCAAGAATTATGGCGAAAGATGCTATGACTGCGTATTTAATTTCATTAAAGAAAGATGAGATGCCATTCCCTCAGGCAAAGCACCAACTAAGAAATAATTTACAAGGTGCTCAGCAGTTTATAGTTAGTGCTGAGTTGAGTGACTTAGTACAGAAATAAAGGGTCAAAGCCCTTAAATAAACTTCTAATTCAGAATTATTTTTAAATCACGTCTTGGATGTGATTGAAATTAATTAACCATAACTTAACTTATACCTCAACAGTGCTGCAACCCCTCCTAATCCAATTAACCTTTTACCAGCCTCGTGTTCAGAACTAATAATTACGACCTCTGCTCCAGTTTCCTCAGCTCTTTTCATAACTTTTTCTAATGTATTATACTTATTTTCTTGTCTGTATTTTAATATAATAGAATCTGCTACTAGCAATGTCTTTACTGCTCCTAAATTAACTGCTTCTTCAACTTCATTAAAGCCATAAGCTGCTAAATTATCTTTTGCTATTTCTTTAAAAAGTTCCTCTACTAGCCTAGTTTCTTTAGCTATCCTATCTTTTTTTAGTATTTGTTTAACCTCGTCCCTTTTAATTACTTCATCAATAGCATTAATAGTAGCAGATGAGCAGGTAGCTAAAGTTATTTTCTTCCTTAAAGAGTCGTCTTTAAGCTCTTCAAGTAAATACTCTTTCCAAAAAGCAGGGCTTGCTAATATTATTGTATCTAAGTGATATCTATCACTATATTCTTTCAGATGAGATATGATTTGTGAATAAAAATTAGAAGTTACTTTACTTTCATCATTTTTCTTCTGCACATTCCCTTTTAGCTCAAGTAAGAGTTCGTATTTATACTTTTTAAGCAAAGCAAAATAAGCCTCTTCTCTGTCAAAAACACAAATCAAGGCATTGCTAGGCTCTTCTATGGCTTCTTTCAGCCTGGCCAATTGGTACTTTAGCCATTTTTCTTTAATTATTGTTATAACTGAATTTTGTTCAACATTAAAGGTATGATAGCTTCCTTTTGGTATATCTTCTGGGGCTTCTAAAACCTTACCAGAAACTCTTAAAGAATTTTGATATTCATGAAATTCCACTTTTTCAACTTTTATGGATATGAAAACAGTTTTTTTAATTGCTTCTGAGCCTCTTTCTTCGCTATCTTTAAGCTTAATCTTCCTAACGGTATGCCCTTTAATTAAATCCCCTTCATCTATTACCTGTGATAAGCACCACAAGTCATCATTATTTGTTACTTGCGCTTTAATTTCTCCTTTCTTCAGATTGCTATAAATCTTTCTCATATAATTTTTAGAATTAGAAGTGTATATAAGCATATTGCTAAAAACAACTCTGAAGTTAATATAACTATAACAATAACATTTATATAGCCAATAATTAATTTTTTATAGCATTAGGATTAAAAAACTGGTGTCAAAATGAGGAAAGGACAAGCCAATACATTAGTCTTAATTATACTTTTAATAATCATACTTTACATTGTTATATTGCCTCCTGAGGAAAGAGAAGCTCTTCTTGAAGATAGTGGTAAGCCTTCTACTCCTAGCAAATCCGTGAAGAAAGTAGATGTTTCAGTATTATTGGAAGAATTTCCTGGAACATTATCCTTCCAGCTTGAAGATAAAAAAAGTATCGATATATCAAATGTAAACTTAATTGAAGCAGTTGAATCAAAAGTTTTAGCAAAATTCTCTCCTTTCAGCATAAGAAATGGTGTGTTTGACAAAAGAGATAAAACAGTAGAGTTTAATATCCCTAATCTTGAGAACACAGACAATGTTTTCCTCTCATTTACAGTACAGAAATATAAAGGGGAATTAATAATTAAGCTAAATGGTCAACTTATTTACCAATATGAAATAACATCTCAAAACATTGAGCCAATTGAATTCAAGAAAAGTTTACTCAAAGATTCTAACACATTAGAATTCTCAGTTGGCAGTGTTGGATGGCAGTTCTGGAGAACAAATGAATATAGTTTAGAGGATGTAAAGATTATTGGAGAGATAACTGACTTAAGCAGGCAGAAAAGCCAGAACTCTTTTGTCCTTACCAGCTCTGAGGCTCAGAATATAGAAAGACCTCAGCTAAAGTTCATTCCATTCTGTGGCAAACAAGAGATTGGAAATTTAGAATTAGCTATAAATAATAAGAATGTCTATTCCTCAGTTCCTATATGCGAAGAGACTGTTGCCTTAGATATTAACCCTGAGCTTTTAAATGAGGGAACTAATACCATAGTATTCAGGTCAAGCAAGGGCAGTTATAGTATTGAGCAGATAAAGCTCGATCTTGACTTAAAAGAAACTAAATCTATAATCTATTACTTTGAAATAACTGCTGCTGATTTCTCCAATGTAGAAAATAATAAGAAAGACGTAATTTTAGCTATGCATTTCATTGATGATAAATCTAGCAAATCCGCTGATATCAGTGTAAATGGCCATAAGTTTAGGGTAGAGCAGACAAGGGCAGTATTTACTAAGAATATTGACAGTTTTGTTGAAGAGGGCAATAACTTCATTGAAGTAACTCCAAAAGAAACATTAAATATTGTTGAATTGAATGTAAGCCTGAAAAGTAACTAGGAATTAGGCGTTATTGAAAAGTTTGTAGTTGCCATCAATTTGTGAGCATCTTCAAATTAAACATAGACAGGAAGGGAGATTGCAAGTAGGAATTCCTGTTACCTGTAGCAACATGACAATGCGAACCGATGGCAACCGAGCAAATGCGAGGAACTTTTCAATGAGCCCGAGAATTAGTAAGGTTTAAATGCTATTTTCTTAATTATTTAATAAAAGAGGTCAAATGGTAGTTCCTATAATTGCTGGTATTGGAAGAGGGCTTGCTAGTGCTGGAAGTATAGTTGCTAAATACAGTAGAAATATGGCTAATTCTGTAAAGAATTTAAGGAAATCCTCTAGCCAGCAAAACGCAGCTATGGCACAGGCTCAGAGAGAACAGCAAATGCGAATGAGTCAAATGAATTTATTTGAGCAACAATATGAAGCCAGTCTTCAAAGGCAGATGGCAGGCATGGGAAATTTGCAAGCATCTCAAGAAAAAGCTAGAAGATGGCAAAATGTTGGCAGTAAAGCTTTAAGAGCTGCCAGAGGCACTGGAAGAGGCTTAATGACCGGTCTTACAATAGGCAGTGCTGCTGCTGGTGCAACTGCCTCAGGAGTAAGGGCTGGTGCCAGAGCATTAACTGGTTTGAATGCGTTTTTTTTCATGACTATCGTTGTTTATTTATTAGATCTCTCCACTTTTTTCCAACTACCTGTTAGAATAAGGATGCTATTTTATACAATTATAACATTATGGGCAGGATTTGGTGTTTTTAAAAGCGAGATAGGACGATTCCATATAGAAGATTTAAGGATACCTTTTATTATTTCTGCTATAGCTTTTGGCTTCCCATACTTACCTAATATACCTGGCTTAAGTTTTCTAGCAAACAATATTATATTTCAAGTAATCCTAATTGCAGTTTTTGGACCGTTATGGATAATTTACCTAACATTTGGTGTTGGTGGAACTAGGGTATTAAAACTTGGTCTTGCAGCATTAATTATTTTTTGGGCTGTCATAGGTTGGGATACAGCAGCTGAAGCTTTTAGTGGCCTTGAAAACCTGCCAGTAAAGATTGATGTTATAGATGGAATGTCAAAACTTGGAAATTCTTTTACAAAAGGTTTAAGCAATGTTGTTACAACAATCAAAAGCATCCCGGGGCAAGTTAAGAAAAGCTTTGATAGAGCAGTACTTTATACAGTTGGAGGAGACTATTACACAGGCAATGTTGACAGAAACGTAAAAGAGCCTTTAGGTGTTTATATAGAAAAAGTTAAGGCTGCTGATCCTAAATATTATTCAGGCGATACTATTGTTGTATATGGAGTTTTAAGGGCTAGAACTATTGATCCAAGTATTCCAATTACTATAGCAGTTAGTTGTTATGAAGGAGATGATAATAGCCCTGATAAAATAGGCACAGTAGCTAGAAATAAGTTTACTGTTGAAAGCTTTGATGTTTTTGACCTAGAATGTAATATGAAAGAGTTAAAAGAAGGCAGCCATGTTATAAAGCTCTCATCTGAGTTTGAGAACTTTCCTACATATGGTTATGTCAAAGCTTATTTTATGGACAGACAGAGATTAAGAGAACTATTAAGAGAAAACATTGATCCTTTAGACAGGTTTGGAATTACTGAAAAGAAGCCTGTGGCTGTTTACACTAACGGTCCAATAATGATTGGCATGGGAACTTCAAGTGAGATAGTAGGCATTGGAAAAGGCATAGAAACAATAACCCCCAGGCTTGGCATTACTTTAGACAATAACTGGAAAGGCCAAGTAATTGAAATAAAAGAGATTTATTTGCAAGTGCCAAAGCAAATGTCAATAACAGAAGGTAAAAGTGCTTGTGGCCCAAATTATAATGTTAAATTAGTAGAGAATAAGGATTTTAGTGAAGAGGTTGCCAAAGATGATAATTATAAGACATATAAACTAGAAAGAGATCCTGCAAGGGTAAAAGAAGCTAAAACTCCTACTACAATATTATGTAATTTAAACGTAGACAACTCAGAGGAATTCCTTGGAGCAACTCCCATTGCAATTAAATATTTTAGAGCAAAAATTAATTATAAGTATAAAATAACAGAGCAGATAAGCATTACTGTTAATAGACTACCATCTGGTTATATTAGCAGAAAAGCGCAGCCTATTGCTATTGACTCTACAAAAAGCGTTGGAGAAATAAGCCATGAGAGATTAAGAAAGATAATAGATGCTACTACTGCAATACAAAGTTCTCTAAAAGAGCCATGCAAAAAACATGCAGAAAGTATTATTCAGTCATCAAAAAAAAATGGTATAGATCCTTTATTTACTCTTTCAATTATAGTGCAGGAATCTGGATGCAATGAAAATGCTTACAGCCTAGACCCTGGTGATGAATGGTTTGGGCTTATGAAAGTCTCAAAGAAAAATACAGCAACAATAGCAACATGCCCAGCTGACAGGGAGAAAAATCCTTTATCAAACATAGATTGTGGATTAAAAATATTTAATCAGGAATATGGGAAATTCAAAGATTCTTGCTCCTCACCCTCAGAGTGCGTTCATCCCTATCCGGATTCTTGTCTTGGCTTTAAATGCGATGGAAAATGCAATAAAGATAGGTTTTGTGAGTATACCTATGCACCAACAACAACTCTGATATATTACACTATTGATAAAGCAGGTCTAAGAGCCTACAATGGATGGGGCAAGACAAACATAAATTATGCAGATGAAATTTGGGATAGGTATAATACTTTAATTAGTGTAGCTAAATTAACACCTTAAAATGCAAAAGACTAAAACTAAACGAATGTACATTTTTCTTATTATAATCTCTTTACTATTAATTAGCTGTAAAAGAGCAGATGTCCAAACAAAAGTAATTACTAATTTCAAGACAGGAGTACAAGGCTTAGAATTCAAATTTCTAGAAAATGCACCTCCAAAAGAGATTTATTATACTGAAAAAACAAGAGTTCCAATAGGTTTAGAGATGAGAAATAAGGGTGCAGAAAAGGCTTACGGTGTAATTGCTTTTAATTTTGATGGTTATAAAGGTATTGTTAAGGAAAATTTAGATTCTACTATATATTATGGTGAAGATCTCTTCAGAATAGCTAGTAGTGAAAACTCTTTTTTAGAAGGTAAAAGTGCAAAAAACCCTAATGGTGATATAATGACCTTTAGCGTACTTGCAGAACCATCCCTATTAAACCCCCAGGCAGAGCAATTTAAAAGTGCTATTATAGCAACTGCTTGCTATGACTACCAAACAGAATTTACTCCAGAAGTCTGCATTGACACAGACATATTTAATACAAAGCCAATAGCAAAAGTTTGCAAAGTAAAAGATATAGCATCTAGCAGTGGTCAAGGTGCCCCTGTTTCTATAGAAAAAGTAGAAGTACAGATGCTGCCTAGTGGAAAAGGCATTTCTCCATATTTTGTTATTACCTTAAGGAACGTTGGCAAGGGAGAAGTGATAAGATATCAAAAATATCAAGAGGTTTGCTCCCAAAAATCATCTTCTGATTTAAACAATTTTAATATTGTAAGGGTAAGCGCTTTCATTGCAGGTAAAGAAATTAATCGTTTAGACTGCTTGCCAAAGAGAAGCGAGCTAATTAAAGATCCTTTCGAAGAAGAAGGCTTGTTTGGCTATGCAAGATTTAAGGACAAGGTTGCAACAGTAACTTGCAGATATCTAGGAGAAATTCCTGCTAATGCTGGCAATTATGTTACAAAACTAAGGATACTTGCTGAATACGGCTACACAGAGTCTATATCAAAAGAAGTTTTAATTAAAGTGCCTGTTCCAAAGAAATAAATGAAAGAAACAAAGGACCTAGATTTTATATAATATAGTCAATATACTATAATCAAAACTACAGCAGAGTAGAAACTTTTATATATGATATAAAAGAGTTACCTACATTAATCAAAATGAAAAAAATTACTGTTATTACTCTAGCCATAATACTCCTTGTAGTGTTATCAAGTTGCTCTAAAAAGGACACAAGAACCTTAACCACAAAAGATATCGATTTTCATAAGGGTATAGAAGGCATAGTAATTAAGTTTCTTCAAAACTCTCCTCCTCCAAGAGTTTTCCAAGATCAGGATATAATTATTAATGTCCATGCAGAGAACAAAGGTGCTCATGATTCAGAATTTGCAAGGTTATTTATTTCTGGTTTTGAAAAAGCTGCCTTGCAAGGCAATTGGCAGGATGGCAGTGAAACTAGCGTAGATCTAACTCTAAGTGGTCTTTTCAGGGGCAAAAGTCAAACAAGCCCTGAAGGCTCTATTGACATTAAAAGCTATATAGCTAAAGCCAGTGTTCCTATATCATCTGCTGATAAATATGTGGCTAATATCCTAGTTACCTCTTGTTATAGCTACAAAACACAAGCCAATCCTATAGTATGCATTGACCCTGACCCATTTTCTGTAGTCAAAAAAGATAAGGTTTGTGAGGTAAGAGATGTTAGTTTAACCAGCCAAGGAGCTCCTATTGCTGTTACTAGAGTTGAGGAAGAAGTTGGCAATAATAAAGTGTTTTTCAGGATATTTATAAGAAATGTTGGAGATGGAAAGGTTATGAAGCCAGATGCTGTTTTGGACAAATGCCCATTTGGCATTGACATCCTAGACATAAACAAAGTCCATGTAAATTCTGTTTCAATACCTAGCCTAACTCTAGATAGATGTGAGCCAAGTTTAGACAAGGATGTTATACTAATAAATGGACAAGGTTTTATATTCTGCAGCTTTAACCTTCCAATTGACAAACAACAGACATCTTATACAACTCCTCTTAATATTGAGCTAAGCTATGGCTATTCTAGCTCTGTTCAGAAACAGTTCGAAATTATTAATCTAAAATAAATCAAAGATAAATAAATAGCATTTATAATAAGAAAAGTTTAAATAATGCTCTACTAAGTATTAGATAAGTGACCGGATGGTAAAAATAAAATTAATAAAATTTAACCAGTACTTGTTAATTAACCTAATAATCTCTATATTTGCTATTGCTGCTTGCACTCCAACTGATCAACAAGAGCCAAAATCTGGAAAATCTCCTTTCATAGGAGGCCAAAAGGGTATTGTAGCTGAGTTCAGGGAATTTGGAATATTAGATAAAGCAGATATAGAAGAAATCTTTTCCTCAGAAAGTTTCCCAATAGAAGTAGTTTTAAAGAACAAAGGGGAGCAAGATGTAGAGCCAGGTGATGTGAGAGTTAGCTTATCAGGTATTAATCTTGCTGATTTTTCAGGCATACCAAATAGAGAACTTCAAAATTCAGATAAAATAGAAAAGGTTTCTGATGTAAATGAAGAAGGTGATGAAGAGGTCCTTGACTTTACTCCGGGTGATGATAATGCTAGATACCAACCAAAAATCCTAGGCAATAGTGTTGATATCACTGTTGTAGGCAATGTTGTTTATCATTACAAGACATTTGCAACTGTTACAAAAGTCTGTTTTAAAGGTGATTTAAAAGACAAGACATTTTGCGAGGTTGATGAGGAAAAGACAGTTTTCTCTTCTTCTGCTCCAATTCAAGTCAGGGGTGTAAGGGAAAGGCCGTCAGGAACAGGCCTAATAAGCCTAGAGTTTGAGGTAGAAAATGTTGGCCAGGGCAGAGTGACCAAGCAGGGAACTGCTTTTGACATAAGAATACCAGTTTTAGAGTTTGAAATATCTGATAGCGATAAATGGGATTGCAGTGGCAGGGGCAAATCAGGTGAGCTAAGGCTTGACACAACAGGCAAGGGTTCTATTATCTGCAGGTTAAAAGACAATGCCAAATTATCTAAAGATGACTTGTTTACAAAAGAAGTTGCTATTACTCTAGATTATGATTATAAGGATTCTATACATAAACAGTTAAGAATAAAGAAAGAAGAAGATTAATAATAGGTAAACTCATTATATCTATTTACCTATTTGCTTCCTATTAGTGCAAATTGGCTTAAAAGAGCTTCTAGTTGTATAAACTCGTCTGCACCCTCTGACATCCTAAATTCTATCTCCCCGCATTTGTCTATTAAAGACATTTTATCTTTTGTCTCTATTGGCAAATTTAAGATTTCTTTCTGTATTTGTTTAATAATATCAGCCCCTGAAAGTCCATTAGTCAGCATAACATCGAGCAATTTTGTCTTAGCGGCCATAAAATCATTTTTTAATGCTAATTTTAATATCTCAATTATATCCTTAGGCTTAGCTGTATTTGCAATCGCATAAATCATATTTTCGTCAATTTTATTTGATATAGATGCTGAGCTCTGAAGTATATTCTCTAATTTCCTCAGATCACCTTCTGTCACCTCAAATAAAGCCTCTTTTGCAGTTTCTGTTATATGAAAATCCTCGTTAATTGCTATCTTATCTATAATCTCGTAAACATCTTTCTTATCTAGATGCTTAAACCTGAACACTGCGCATCTGCTCTGTATTGGTTCAATTATCTTTGAAGAATAATTTGCAGAAAGAATAAATCTAGTAGTAGCTGTATAATTTTCCATCGTCCTTCTTAAAGCCTGTTGTGCATCTCTTGTTAATGCATCGCATTCATCCAGATAAATTATCTTAAAAGGCACATTACCTATTGGCTTAGTTCTTGCAAAATCTTTAACTTTATTTCTAATAACATCTATGCCTCTCTCGTCTGACGCGTTAAGCTCTAAAAAGTTCTGCCTCCACTGCTCTTCAAACAATTTTTTTGCTATTACAATAGAAAGGCTGGTCTTACCTGTTCCAGCAGGTCCGGTAAATAGCAGGTGAGGCATATTTTTCTTTTCAACAAAGGCCTTCACTCTCTTAATTATTTCTACTTGCCCCTTTATTTCATTAAATTCTTTAGGCCTATATTTCTCTGTCCACAAAGCACTTTCCATAGATTGAAAGAATTTATATTGCTTTAAATAGTTTTGCGCAGTATATAAAGAGAACAATCAAAATAATGCCAATTAAATAATATCCTCTTCAGATATAACCATAAAATCTCCCATAGCTATTACAGAACTAAATGGTATCAGAATATGTCCATCCTTGTCTTTCTCCAGTTCTAGCTTTTCTGTATAAGAAGTGGGATTGCTTAATACCATATGTATTAGCTCTCCAGATTTAGCCTCAAAAATTATATCTCCTACCTCCCCAAACCTTTTTCCAGCCTTGGAAACAACTGTCTTGCCTATTAATTGCTTAGAGAACTTCTTGTCAGCCTCTTGGCCTTCCTGCATCATTTTTGGCATTTCTTCTTTAGTTGTTGGCATTTTATCACTCCTTAATTCAAAAGTCTATTCTAAATCTAGTAGTAAGTAATATTTAAATGTATCGAATTACAACGTAATTCGAGACTCGAAAACCAATGGTTTTCGTTGTATCGGAAATTTTAATTTCCCAGACTAGGGACAAAGTCCCTTTGTATCGAAAATGTAAGCATTTTCGGACATTTAAATTAGAAAATCTATGATTTTCTTTATTTAAATGTTTCTATAAAGAATGTATAAACTGGTTTAAAAATATACCACTATATAGTTTGTGACAGTTCTATGAGATTATTCATGGTATTATCCATAAATTCTTTATTATAACATCTATCTCTAAGCCCACATTTCTCACACTTCTTTTTAGATGTTGTAAAATCTGGAAGCTCCTTGCTTGTCAAGACTGTCTTTACTTGGCCTATAAGCTCTTTCAATTCATATCTCATAAAAGGATTTATGGCTAAATGCCTTTTCTCTTTTGATCCAAGGTAAACAACAAATCCCTCTTTTACTGGCTTGCTATAATAATCCTCAAGTAGCATTGCATAGGCTATTAATTGGATTTTATGCCCAGACCATATTCCTTCTAATGGGGCGTTTCCTGTCTTAATCTCAATAGGAACTAAACCAGTTTGCCAGTGCTCTACTTGATCTATTATGCCCTTAAGCTCAAGTTTAGCAGATATTATCTTAAACTCAGAAACTATTTTTGGAGTGAGCATTTCCCAAAGTTTATCTCCAAAAATAAGGTGTGTCTCAATAAAGTCAAAAATACTATTAGCTCTTGTAATGCTTTCCTCCAATACTAAAGGCCATAGCCTCTTAAAAATCTCTCCAGAATTAATTACTAAAGTCCTTAACCTATCTTTATTAGCTCTAATAGCATTTCTTAAATGCTCTGAATAATATTCCTTATATAAATCTTGCAATTCTTCTCTTGGCACCTTTCTTTGTATGCTTGTAACAATTTTCATTTCATTTTTATTTATTAGATCATAGGTTTCATGCCTAATACTGCCTATGACTGCATCTTCTCTTTCAGGTTCCTCTAGCTTAAGCACTTCTTGTAAGTACAGCTTTCTAGAGCAATATAGATATGTAGAGAGCATAGATACAGTTATCATATCATAAATTAAAACAATTTACTTTATATACCTTACGTGCGTCTGTCCAGTGACCAGTGTTCTTTTACGGCTCTGTCCTAAATAAAGGGTTAGGTCATTTTTGTGAGCATTCTCCAATATACAAAAATTACAGTTGACAGGGGGAAGTCCCTTACGGGGATGTCAACTTAACAGTTTTCACATCAAAATGCGAACCGACCTAACCCCGAGCAAATCGAGATTTATGACAGAGCCTAAATTTACGATACCTTTTTAAAAGAATAAATTAAGCTTAGTTTTATGGATATAAATACAAAATTAGAGCTGATAAAGCAGGTAGGTGAAGAGATAATTACAGAAGATGAGCTAAAAACTTTAATAGAGACTAAATCTCATCCAATAGCATATGATGGTTTTGAGCCTTCTGGTAATATTCATATTGCTCAAGGCATTCTTAGGGCTATAAATATCAATAAACTAGTAAAAGCAGGCATCCATTTCAAGATGTATGCAGCTGACTGGCACGCTTGGGCCAATAACAAGTTAGGCGGTGATCTAGAAAAAATACAAATATGCAGCGATTATCTTGTTGAGGTTTGGAAAGTGTCTGGAATGAATGTTGATAAGGTAGAATTTGTAAGGGCAAGTGATGTAGTAAACAGTATGGATTATTGGAAGAAAGTAATGCAGATAGCAAGAAATTCTACTATACAGAGGATAATAAGAACTGGGCAGATAATGGGCAGACAAGAGTCTGAAGTACAGCAAGCCTCTCAAATATTGTATCCTTGTATGCAAGCAGCTGACATATTCCATCTAAAAGCTGATATTTGCCAGCTAGGCATGGATCAAAGGAAAGTTAATGTTTTAGCTAGGGAACTTGGAGAAAAACTTGGATATTGGAAACCTGTGATAGTCAGCCACCATATGTTAATGGGCCTTGGCAAGCCTGCTAGTAAAGAAAAGAGTGCTATTGAAAGAACAATTGACCTCAAAATGTCTAAATCCAAGCCAGAAACTGCCATTTTTATGACAGATTCCGAGAAAGAGGTCAAGGAAAAGATCGCTAAAGCCTATTGTCCAGAAAAACAAGTAGAGGACAACCCTATCTTGGAATATTGCAAATACATACTTTTTGAAAAATTCAACTCAATTACGATAGAAAGAGCTGAAAAATTTGGTGGAAACTTAGAGTTTCATAACTATAATGATCTTGTCAGAGTTTATTCTAAAGGTAACTTGCATCCAATTGATTTAAAGAATACTGTAGCATTCTATATTAACCAGTTAATTGAACCAGTAAGAAAACACTTTGAAAAAAATAAAAAGGCTAAAGAGCTTCTTGCTAGGGTTAAAAGCTTTGAAGTAACAAGATAAATATGAGACTTAAAGAATTCCAGGAAATTCTAGCTAAAGAAAGTATTGATGCTTGTGTTTTATTAAAATCAAATCTAAACAAAAATGATAGTAATATTACTTATTTTAGTAACTTAGATTTAAGTGATTTCTGTTGCTTAATAATATATCAAGATAAACCTCCAATAGTTATTGTCCCTAAATTAGAATTTGCTAAGGCTAAGAGAATGTCTTATATTAAGAATATAATTACTTTAGACAATCTTTGGGAACAATTAAACAGTTATATCAAGGCTAGAAAAATAGGAATTAACTTTGACTGCATTTCAATTAAAGAATATCAGAAATTTAAAAACACTTTTCCTAATTCTAAGATAGTTGACATATCCACTTATTTAATTAATTTAAGAAAAATAAAAACTCAAATAGAAATTAATAAAATTAGAGAGGCTTGCAAAATAACTGATGAAATAATTGAGAAATGTATTGATAATTTTAAGAAATTCAAAACAGAAGCTGCTGTAATGGAATATATAGAAAGCCAGACTAAAAAATTAGGTTTGTTAAATTCTTTTCAAACAATTGTAGCTTCTGGCAGAAATGCTGCATTGCCACACCATATTACATCTAAGAAAAAATTGAAAAGAGGATTTTGCGTAATAGACTTTGGTATAAAATTTGAGAATTACTGCTCTGACATGACTAGGACTCTATTTATTGGCAAGCCTAGCGAAAAGGAAAAAGGTCTCTATAACTTAGTTCTAAAAGCCCAATTAAAGTCTATTAAAAATTCAAAAATAGGTGTTAAAGTCTCTGATGTAGAAATAGCCTGTAGAAAAATTCTTGGAAAATATGAGAAATATTTTATCCATAGCCTAGGCCATCAAATAGGTATAGATGTTCATGAAGGTACTTTTAGATTATCTAGTAAGTCTAATGATATCTTACAAAAATGTATGGTATTTACTATCGAGCCTGGAATTTATATTAATGATAAATTAGGCATTAGGATTGAAGATACGGTACTTCTGGAAAATATCTGTATTCCCTTAACTAAATTTACTAAAGAACTTATTACAATAAATTTATAAATACAGATTTGATTTTTAAAGTTATGGATTCTAAATTTGAAATAGCAGACTATGTACTAAATTACCTTCTTAAGTTAGGAGCAAGTTATGTTGAAGCCAGACTAGAGCTAACCAAGGGCTCTTCCTATGTCTTTAAGAACGGTGTCCTTCAAGGAGGTGGCCTAGAAGATAAAAATGGTCTGGGAATTAGGTTTTTAGTTAAAAATAAGCTTAACTTTGTATCAACTAATTTATTAACAAAAGATTCAGTAAAGAGCATAATAGATAAATCTTGTAAATCTACTAAAACCTTTCTTCATTTAAAAGAAGAAATAAGATTTTCTGAGGAAGAAATACATAAGCAAAAATATTCTGTGAGCCAAAAAATTAAGCTAGAAAACGTTTCACCAGAAACTAAAATAAGGCTACTAAAAGATATTGACAAGAGTATATTAAATACTAAAATTAATGTACCTGGAAGATTTTTATCTTTATCAGACAGTGAAACAACAGAATACTTGGTAACATCTGAGGGAAGTAGAATAATAGCAAATATTCCTAGAGTTAATTTTTATTATTTCTTAACAATTACTGGCAAGAGAAGTTTACAAAGATACTGGCAATATGGCCAGACAGGTGGTTGGGAATCCATCAATAATTGGAAGCTTACAGAGAAATTGAGTAATGAAGTTAAAGCTCTAGGTAAAAATATTAATAACTCTATTAGAGCCCAAAAAGGGGTTATGGATGTTATCTGTTGTCCTGAGATAACCGGTATTATGGTTCATGAGAGTGTTGGCCATCCTTATGAAGCTGACAGGATTCTTGGAAGAGAGGCTGCTCAGGCAGGAGAATCTTTTATAAGTGTAGATATGTTAGGAACTAGAATTGGTAGTGAGGCTGTTAATGTTATTGATAATCCATCCATAGCTAATAGTAATGGATTTTATCTCTTTGACAGTGAAGGTGTTAGAGCAAAAGAAAAGTTTCTGATTAAAAAAGGAATTATTAACGAATTTCTTCATAATAGACAAACTGCAGCAAATTTAGGCTTAAAGAGTAATGGTAGCTCTAGATCTAGTGATTATGATAAAGAGCCTATTGTAAGAATGTCTAACACTTTCTTTGCTACAGGTAGCTTTAAAGAAGAAGAATTAATTGAGGAGATTAGAGAAGGAGTATACATTAAAAATTTTACAGAGTGGAACATTGACGATAAGAGATATAACCAAAAATATGTTGGAGCTGAAGCTTATTTAATCAAGAATGGTGAGATAAAATATCCTATATTCCAGCCAGTTCTTGAGATAATTACTCCCGTTTTGTGGAAATCTATTGATGCTGCTGCCAACAATTTTGAGCTACATGCTGGCAGCTGCGGCAAAGGTGAACCAATGCAGGCCCTGCCTGTGTGGTTTGGCGGCCCTTCAATTAGGCTTAGAAAAGTAAGGATGAGGTAAAATGAAGTTTGAGCAGGACAGTAGAATATTATTTAAAGATTTACAGCAAGAAATGAATGATGTTATAGTAGCCTTAACTAGAAGCAACATTAATCATATAAAATTTAATAATAATAAGATAAGCATTGTTAAAAACTTGGAAAATTATGATCTAGCTATTTTTGGTTCTATTGGCAAAAAATTAGTTTTCAGTGATATAAAGAATATAGATACTGATAAAATAAAATTAGCAAAGAGTTTAGTTAATTTTGCTAGATCCTCGGCAGAGAATCGCGATTATAATGGTATAGCCCAAGGACCTTTTAAATATAAGGAAATATCTGAGTCTTATGATAAGAAAATAGCGAACCTAGGAAATAAAATATTTGACATTACTGAAAGAGGTATTAATTGTGCTTTGGCAAATGGTGCTAGAAGAGTAGCTGGTGTTACAGAATCCTGTGAGAATGAATCTTTACTTTTAACCTCTGGCAAAATAGAGGCAAGAGAAAAAGGAACTTATATTTATTTCTCAATAAGGGCTTTTACAGATAAGGATGCTTCTGGCCATAATATTTCTGTTTCAAGAGTCTTAAACAAATTTAATGCTGAGAAAGCTGCCAAAAAGGCTGCACAAACTGCTATAATGGCAAAAAATCCTATTAATGGTAATGTTGGAAAGTTTGACATTCTTTTTGATCCTTTACCTTTTGCTAATTTATTGGAGTTGGTTGGAAATTCAGCCTCAATATTTAATATGGAATCAGGTCTTTCATTTTTCCAAAACTCTCTAAACAAGAAAGTTGCATCTGATATTATTAATATTTACGATAATGGTCTACTAAAGAATGGACTAGGCTCAAGCAAATGTGATGCTGAAGGCTATCCGAGCCAAGATACTGTAATTATTGAAAATGGGATATTTAAGAATTATCTTCATAATACTTTCACAGCAAAAAAATACAAAGTTAAAAGTACAGGAAATGCTGGTATTATAGCTCCAGAGCCTAGAAATATAATTCTGAAGCAGGGTAAGAATAAATTTAGCAAGCTCCTAGAAAGCATAAAAAAAGGAATATATGTCACAAATGTTTGGTATACAAGAGCAACAAATGTAATGACTGGGGATTTCTCTACAATACCGAGAGATGGTATATTTTATATAGAAAACGGAAAAATTAAATATCCAATTAAAAATATAAGGATAAGTGATAATATGCTAAATATCTTGCAAAATATAATTAGTATTGCTAATAATAGTGAGCAGATTAAAGGCTGGGAGGCTGAAAAGCCTGTTACTTGTCCAAGTATTTTGGTGAAAGGTTTAAATATAACAATGCCTTTAGAGCTATAAATATGGAAAATTCTGAGTCAAAAGAAAAAGACAGGGAATTATTGGATAGTGTTATTTATAATTATGCTATGCATATCCCTAAACTAGAAGAAGAGAACAGGCTGTTAAGGGACACTGTTGAAAATCTAAAGCTTGAGCTTGAAAGATTCAAGAAAACCCCACTAATAGTATGTGAAATCCAGGATATTATAGACAACAACGCTATAGTAAGGCTGCAGAATGGCAATGAGTTTCTTGTAGAAATTTCAAATGACTGCCGGCAGATTAATGTTGGTGACACTGTACTTGCAGAGCAGAAGAACTTAACTCTTGTGAAGAAGATTAACAGCACAAAGAAATTTAATGTTGAGAAATTTGTTATTATTGAAAATCCAAAGGTTAGTTGGAATAAGGTAGGTGGTTTGAGCAGGCAGATAGAGGAAATTAAAGAGGTTATAGAGCTTCCTTTAAAATCCCCTGAGTTATTTAAGAAAGTTGGGATACAGCCTCCTAAAGGAATTTTACTTTATGGTCCTCCTGGCACTGGAAAAACTTTATTGGCAAAGGCTGTTGCCTCTTCAACAAACTCCACTTTTATAGAAATTGTTGGCTCAGAGTTAGTACAGAAGTTTATAGGAGAAGGAGCAAAGTTAGTTAAAGAGATTTTTCAGCTTGCAAAGGAAAAAGCTCCTTCAATAATATTTATTGACGAGTTGGATGCATTAGCAGCAACTAGGATTGACATTGGTACTTCTGGTGAGAGAGAAGTCCAAAGGACATTTATGCAGCTCCTTGCAGAAATAGATGGTTTTAAGCCTTTAGGTAATGTAAAAATAGTTGGTTGCAGTAACAGAAGAGATATCCTAGATCCTGCAATAACTAGACCTGGAAGATTAGATAGGCTAATAAAAATAGATCTGCCGGATAAGGATGGCAGAAGCCAAATTCTAAAAATCCACACAGCAAATATGAACTATGATAAAGGCATCAACTTCGATAAGATAATAGATCTTATGGAGAGTTTTTCAGGAGCAGAGATAAAAGCCGTTTGCACAGAAGCAGGTTATTTTGCTATAAGGGATTTTAGAGCGAAAGTAACATTTGAAGACTTCAAAAGGGCTTTTGAAAAAGTTAAGAGAGAAGAAGAGCTAGAAGGAAAAGATTATCTTAACATGTTCGGTTAAAGCCGAACGACAAAAAATCTATGATTTTTTAGTATGTTTGGCTAAGTGCATTTTCTATCGGAATATTGGTTTTGCATGCTCTCAGCAGTTACTCCTATTGATCATAGCCTAAGCTCTCATGGTGTTCACTTCTTCCTCGAGCATATTGCACCAATTTAATTTTGCTAATTAGCTTATTCTTTTATATTTTGTTATTTTCTGTATCAGAAATGATTCTTTTCAGCTCATAAAAATTATTAATTATGTAGTCTGGTTTTGCTTCTAATAATTTATCTTTCAAGTGGTATCCCCATGTGACAGCAATAGTTATTACTTTTGTTTTCTTTCCTGCTTTTATATCTGAAGTCATATCTCCAACAAATGCAGTTTCTCTTCGTTTAAGTTTATTATCTTTTATAACTCTCACTATCCCACTTGTTTTATCATGAATTCCTCCATAAATACATCTAAAATAATCACCCAACTTATATCTTTTTAATTCTTTTTCTATCTCTTTCTGTGGATGAGAGCTTAGAATAATTAACTTTATGCCTTTTAATTTCAAATATCTAAGAATTAGCTTAACTTTTGGAAAAGGTTTTGGCTCTCTTAGTAACTTAAATTTCTTAAAGAATACTTCATCACATTCCTTTTTGCTAATGTCTTTTTTAAATTTCGAATAAAAGTTCATATAAGGTAGTATAAATTCTGTTCTAAACTCTTTAAGAGTTAAAGGTTTTATTCCAAAATACTTAAATGTATAACTTGAAGCCTTCCAAACTGGTAATAAATCATTACTAATTGTTCCAGACCAATCAAATATGATGTTATTAATTACCATAATAATCAACTCAGCAAAAAATCAATACAAATCCTATAAACTCTAGGAGAGTATTGCCCGCATTTTACTATATTAAGTATCTCACAATTCCTGCCTAAAATCTTTATTGCATCTTTAATATTTAGTGCTGTTTGCTTAGAGTCTTCTAATGAAGAGAATGTATAATAATGAAGGTAGCTAACACTTTTTGCAACACTTAAAGCCTCTTTAAGAAAACTCTCAGAATCCTTTGGCAAAGGCATTACTATCCTATCAAATTTCTGTGATAAATTTTTAATAACTTTTTTAACATCTCCTTTTATTAGAATTATTTTCTTTTCTAATTTATTCAATTTAACATTTTTAACCGCGTATTCATGCGCTATAGGATTCTTTTCTATTCCGTGAATAACTTTAGCTTGAGAATTCTTAGCTATAACTAAAGGGTATGGCCCACATCCGGAAAACATAACTAATATAATCTCATTTGGTTTCACAAGCTTAGCTATTCTTAATCTTTCTGAAGCTAGCCGTGGAGAGAAATAAACTTTTCCGACATCTAACATTATTCTAACTAAGCTTTCTTTGTGCATTGTTTCTGTTTTTTTTCTCCCAAGAATTACTTTAATTTTTTGTGTTCTAAACTCTCCTGAATGTATTCCTGCTTTTTTTGCAACTGTTTTAACATTTTTATGTCTTTCAATTATAGCTTGTGCTATAATCTTTTCTTTTTTCCTAAGTTCTAGAGGAATCTCAATTAAGGCTATGTCTCCTATAATGTCATAACTAGTCCTAACATAATCTATCTCATCTTTACTTAGGTATGATTTTAGCATATCTTTTAAAGTTTTAGTCAAAGAACTCACCAAGACCTTTCTGTTTTTTTTTACAGTATTCTAAAAAAGGTTCTAGCAGGCTATTAACCCTTCCCTCAGAAAAATCATGGTCCTCAATTAGTATCTTTAATATTTTATCTCTATTTGGAAGAATTTGTTTTATTTTATATTTATCAGTAACATCCATTTTTAAAAACAGGTCAAATACTTCCTTCCATGAATAGTTAAAATATTGCTTCCATCTAACCTCTGAGAATATCTTATCAAAATTCTTTCCGTATTTTTTAACTAAACCTAGTGCCTTTTTCGGTCCTATGCCTGGAATGCCTCCATAATTATAGTCTGTCCCTACAAGTATTGCTAAAACTATTAATTGTTCATAAGTAATATCCTGGTGCTTTAAGTTTTCTTTCAAGTCAAATAATTCTGGAGAAATACTAACATATCTTGCTTTACCTATTCTTCGTTTGCTTGAAAATCCTAGATTTCTTACTGCTCTTATTGCACCAAAAAGCATTGAGTCTGTATCTTGACTTCCAACAGCATAAGCATCTTTATTTTTAACTAAGAATGCGGCTTGCGCCTCTCCTTCAGAAGGTGCTTGTAAAATAGCTATTCCTAAGGCTTGGAGCAGCTCTTTTGATTCTGCCACCATCTCCTCAGTAAGCCTAGATGTCATTGCTGCATATTTTCTCATCTCTTCAATATCTTGCTTTGCTAAAGCTTTCTTATATTCTTTCTCTGCATTAGCCTTGGTTTCTTGCCTTTTTTGCTGTGTTACTATTTTTAAATCTGGCGGCTTTCCATCAAAGACATAAACAACACTAATTCCTAATTGTATAAGCTTTATGTTCCTTGTAAATAACCCCATTAAATGTGATGTCACTCTTCCTTTTCTATCTGTCAATAAACTTCCATCAGGCTGTCTTATTACTGATAAGAACTGATAAATCCAGTTAGATGCATCAACCGCTATTACCTTGCCTTTTAAATCTTCAGCCTTAATTTCTCTTGAAATTAGAATTTCTGCAAGATTAACTCCCATTTTCATCTATTTTTCTAAAATATATGTTTTTAAATTTTTCAAGCATAATGCTGGCCTTCCTATTCAAATTTCCGCTAGAAAGTATGATAACTGGTAAATTTTGTAACTGGCTTTGCGCAACTGCCTCGCCTATATCTTTTTCAGTGATATTTTTCTTATTTTTTGTAATATAATAGAATATAATATCTCCAATAGAACTTTCCATTCCCAATAAACCCTCGTGTTTCTTAGTATTAGAATCTTTAAAGGTGAAATGTGCTTTCTTTAAAAAATCCTCTAACTTCAAATAAAAGCTATCTTTTTTAGTATCTTTTAATTTTACCTTTACCTCTTCTCTTTTCTGCTTTTGTTCTTTTTCTAGTTTTACTTTTTCTTTCTTTTGCTCTATTTTTTCATCTTTTTTAACTGCTATTAATTTATTTGAGTCTAATATCTTTTTTATATAACCTTCTGCATCTTTATTATCTAATTTATACCACTTCCAGAATATTTCCTTTCTATTATTATGAGTTACCTCTAGAGGTATTGCAAAATCTTTAATAGATCTTAAAGCTACTCTTGTTAGTGGAGTTTCCTCATTATCTCTTACTAATTTTTCCTCTTTAATTAATGTATAAGATACCTTGTCTTTCTCATTTAATTTATCAATAAAATTTTCTAGCATGTGCTCTTGCCCAGGAATAAAGTATAATGGACTACTTCCTATCTTTAAGTTAGAGACTTTTAACTCTTTTCTTGCAACTAACTCTGATAACATCGCGGATGCAAAAAGTATGTTTGTTCCTATCTCTTTTGATATTTGTACTGGCAGCACAGGCCCTCTATCTTTTATTATCTGTAATATCTTTTCTCTGCTCATGGCCTCATCCATTTAATCTCATAGTAAGTAACATCCCCTTCATCATCAACTATTCCTACCAGCAGTCTTTTTTTAGTAGAATGTGCAACTCTATTTTTAGCTGCAAAATCATACCAAGTCAGATGCTCGCTCTCATGCACAGGGTATAATATCCATCTAGCGTGATCCTCTCCTGGTTTAACTCCCCTGTCATATACCCTAAAATCTGCTCCAAATTTCAAAGCTGTCTTGACAATATAGCCACGATTTCTTATATCTTTGTAAACACAAAATTTAACCCAGAAATTCTTGTCAATTTTTTCTGCCTTCTTAATGAATTTCTCAACTATAATTTCCTTATTCCTGTTATCAAAAACAATTAGCCTCTTTTTTTCTAGAAGGTAAAGAGCCTCTATTAAAGATAGCTGCATTCTGCCTTCCTCTAAAAGTATGCCATACCTGCCCTGTTCATAAAGCTCTTTTGCCTCGCTTGATGCTTCAGTTATAACTTTCTCTCTTGAAAGCACAGCTTTTATCTGTTTTTTATCTTTCTTTTCTTCCATCATTTCTTCTTTCTTTTTGCTCATAATTAAAAGTAGTTTTGCTCTATATTAAAATGTTTTTACATATATTTTATTTTCAATATTGTAAATAATATTGTGTTCTTTTGGTGGGTATAAAATTATAAATAAAGCTTGATTAGCATTTGTTATGTTTATTTTGAAATTTTTAGGTACATCTTGTATGAAGCCTACTAAGGATAGAAATCATTTCTCCCTTTTTATTACTTATAAGGATAAAGGTTTTCTAGTTGATTGTGGTGAAGGTACTCAAAGGCAACTAAAAATTGCTGGAATAAAGCTGTCTAAGATAAATAAAATACTAATAACTCATTGGCATGGTGACCATGTTCTAGGCATTCCTGGGTTATTGCAAACAATGAGTGCAAGTGATTATAATGAAAAGTTGGAAATTTACGGCCCTAAAGGCACTAAGGAAAGGTTGGATTTAGCATTTAGGGCTTTTGAATTTGATAATAAGCTTGATATTAAAGTAATAGAAGTAGTAGAAGGCATTAATTATGAGGATGAATCTTTGATTATAGAGTCTTATCCAATGAAACATAGCATTACTTGTGTTGCTTATTCAATTAAAGAAAAAGATAAATGGAAAATAGACCCCAGTAAAATAAAAGCCCTAAAGCTTCCGAGCCTTTTAGTAGGTAAATTACAAAAAGGAGAATCTTTAACTTATAAAGGTAGGAAAATAAAACCAAGGGATACTGGAAAAATTAGTCCTGGACAAAAAATCGGTATAATCCTAGATACAAGTCTTAACGAGAATTGCTATAAAATTGCTAACAATGTAGATATCTTAGTATGTGAAGCCGTTTATGCTTCTAACTTAGATGACAAAGCTGAGAAATATATGCATCTAACTGCAAAAGATGCAGCATTAATTGCAAGTAAAAGTAGTGCTAAGAAATTAGTTTTAGCACATTTTAGTACTAGATATAAAAACACTTATGATATTGAAAAAGATGCCAGAGATTATTTTGATAATGTAATATCTGCTGAGGATTTTATGGAAATTAGAAGCTAGGTGTGATATGGCTAATAAAGCTAAAGGCTCTAATGCTGAAAGGGAATTATTGCATATGTTTTGGCAGAGAGGTTTTGCTACCTTGCGCTCAGCTGGCTCTGGCTCTATGAAGTATCCTGGCCCAGATTTAATTGTTAGTAATAAAGCAAGGGTATTAGCAATTGAATGTAAGTCAACAAAGAAGAAAAAGAAATACCTGAGTAAGGAAGATATTAACCAGTTAGTAGAATTTTGCAATGCTTTTGGAGCAGAGCCATGGTTCGCAGTTAGGTTTACAAGAAAAGATTGGTTGTTCTTAAGCCCAGAAGATATAGAGAAAACGGAGAATGGCTATGTTATTGATTATAAAATTGCACAGAGAAGAGGTTTGCTTATTGATGAGCTAATAGAGAAGTCATCTTCTTGATTTCCTAGCTCTTCTCCCTAAAGATTTCTCTATTCTCAATTCTTCTCGCAATATCTTTTTTGCTATATTCTCAAGATGCTCTTCAACTCTTGCAACTCTTCTTTCCATTAACACTAGAATTCTTAATGAATAAACAATTGCAGCTAAAGTGCCAATAATAACAGAAAGTGTAACCCCTTGCACATCTAAAGCCATCCTATCCCTCCTTTTTAAACAACAGACTTATTTGAATATAAGTGTTTTAGTATATAAAAGTTTTGGAAAGATGGGATAGCTAATTTGTAATATAGAAACTTTTATTGATAGTAAGCTTAATATATGCACTTAAATTATTTTTTGGCTAATCGAGAAGGGTGAGCATACAATTCTCTTCCTTGTTCTTGCAAGACAGCTTTTCTTCTTCCAGTACTCCAAACTTCCTCTTCAGGAACACCATGCCTTAATAATTCTGTCCCTACTCTTCTGAAACCCTGTTGTTCTAGATACGAAACAGCTTTAATATGCATTGAATATGGACTAGCTCCGGCGTCATCGTAGATTCTTTTTCTACCATCTTCGACTACTAAATCAGCTTTAGTTACAAAAGGAAAACGTTCCAAACGTGTGCCTATCCCCCATTCTTCTGTTTTTACTTCTAAATCAACTAGTATTTCTCCTAGATTGCCTTGCATATATGTTACCATTTTTTTCATTTTAAACCTTCTTATATTTGTATGTAATAGTGCTTATTTATAAACCTTACAGCTCTCCCACTCCCTATTAAACATAGCTTCTATTGCAGACGTAAAGAAAGGTGTACTAACCCATATGCCTGTGTCATAATCTGAATGAACTTGCTTATCATCTATTAGCATAAAGATTATTTCCTTACCGTCAATTATTACATATCTGGCAGGACTAGCCTTATTCCTAATATCTGCAATTTCTGCCAGTTCTTTAATAGCTTCTTGACTTTCTTTATTGATAGATGTTAATATCTTAATCTTAACTCCTCTTTGGCTTGCTTTCATTAAAGCTTTCTTGAAATTAGCAGCTTTTCTCACTAGCCCTTGTGAAGTTGTTGATATTATAATAGAGCTTTTAGCATTCTTAAGTCTTGATTCTATATGCGAATATAAGTTTTCTCTGCCCTTAATTGATCCAGACAAATCACTTGGCTCAACAAGATTAATTCCTTGTGAATGTATTAACTTCAGCTCATCTAATACTGTACTGTTTTTAAGATTCTCTATTATTACGAGCCTTTCCTCTGTGTTCTGTTTTATCCTTCTCTTAACCCTTTCAAATACCTCTTCTGGCTGAACAGCAATATACTTAATAGGCTTACCAAGCTTCATTACCACAAAACCCTTCTTTTCAAGGCTTTCCAAAACATCGTAGCTTCTTGACCTTGGAACATTAGCTATATCGCTTAGCTCGCCAGCTGTACTAACACCTCTTGAAAGCAAAGCGGTCCAAAGCCTACTCTCATAAGAGTTAAGCCCGAAATCCTTCAGTTTGTTTAAAAATTCCTTTTGAACTATCATTTTCTCTTATTGTGGATTGTACCAAGAGTATTTAAATCTTTCTACGTTGTTATTATTTAAAAGTAACAACTCGTATCTGAATACCTACTTAGACGGTCTCTTCTTGTGGAAATTCTAACTATTAGTTAATATACTTTAACACGTTTCTGTTTATTATTACTGATATATATTATCCATATAGAAAATAAATATAAAATATATATAATATGTCTACAAAGATAATAGCCAATACTCCATAAGAAACCACGGGGTATTGTCTTCTTCATAATATAAATATTTAAATACCGTTCCTTCCTCTGGAAAATTTATGACTCAGTGGGGTTTAGCTACATTTTTTGAGAATTTTATAAATATACAATCCGTTTTTACTAACAAAAGAGTACTACAATTTAACTACATTCCTGAACAAATATTTCATCGAGATGAGCAAATAGAACAAATCAGTAAGATATTGGCCCCAAGCCTAAAACTCGAAAAACCTTCTAATCTTCTTTTATATGGTAAAACAGGAACTGGCAAAACAGTAACCATAAAACATGTAACAAACCATCTTATAAAAGCATCTTTAAACAACAAAATACCATTAAAAGTACTTTACATTAACTGTAAGCTTAAAAGGGTAGCTGATACACAGTACAGGCTAATTGCCCAATTGGCAAGAGACTTGAACAAAGCTGTTCCTTCTACAGGGCTGCCAACAGAAGAGGTTTACAAGATATTTTATTCTGGAATTGAAGAAAAGGAACAAATAGTAATAATTATCCTTGACGAGATAGATTATCTTATTAAAAGAACAGAAGATGATATACTCTATAATTTAACAAGGATCAACGAAGAGTTAAAAAAAGCTCAGGTAGCCTTAATCGGTATTTCCAATGACACAAAATTCCTAGACAATATAGACCCAAGAGTTAGAAGCTCTTTATCAGAAGAGGGCCTAATATTCCCCCCTTACAACGCCTTACAAATTAAGGATATTCTAGAGCAAAGAGTTAAGCAATCCTTTAGGGAAGGGGCTTTAGATTACGGTGTAATAGAAAAATGTTCAGCCTATGCTGCTCGTGACCATGGTGATGCAAGAAGAGCTATAGAGCTATTAAGGGTTGCAGGGGAGATTGCAGATAGAAATGGTAATACCACTGTAAAAATTGAACATATAGATAATGCAGAGGAAAAGATAGAAAGAGACTATATAATAGAAATAATTTCAACTCAGCCTAAGCAATATCAATGTGTTATTTACTCAATATTTAGGCTATTAAAGTCACAAAATGAAGCAATTTTAACTGGGGAGGTTTATGAGTTTTACAAGAAATTATGCAGTCAGATAGGTCTAAGGCCCCTAACCCAAAGAAGAATTTCAGATATACTTGCAGAACTGGACATGCAAGGAATTATAAATGGCAAAGTAATATCAAAAGGCAGGCACGGTAGGACAAGAGAAATCCAACTCACCACACAAGAACATTTAAACATAAAGATAAAACAAATATTAGAGGAAGGGTTAGACTTAACTTGATAAAACAAGAATAATCTTTCTTATCTAAAATGGAAGACAAAAAATCAAGGAAAAAAGAGCTAATTAACTATTTTCTCAATAAAAACATATTAATAAATCCAGAAATACTAGAAAACGAAATAGATTTAACTTCTATGAAAGAAATTATTGAAAACAAAGAATCAAGCACCTTACTAGTTCTCAACAAAGATTTCGAAAAAATACTTACCAAAAATAAAGAGAAATTAGAAGAATTAAATTGGCTTGATTTAGAAAGGATAAGAGCACTTGCAGAAAAAAGAAAAGGAAAAAATATTTATGACAAATTTCTAATACACTTGACAGAGCCTTTACAAGAGCCGCAATACCAAGAGATAGAAAACAAAGTTAAAATCGTATTTTCCTACAATAAAAAATTAAAACCAATTGAACCCCAAGATTTTGTTTCATATTTTACGAACAGATTTAACTCTATTAAAAAAATCTTACAAAATAGACAAGAGCTTCAAAATCCAGTATCCATTAATAGAATATTCAGTAAAAAGGATAAAGAACAAGTATCTATAATAGGCATGGTTAAATTAAAAGAAACCACAAAGAGCGGAGGTATAAGTTTTATCATAGAAGACCTTACAGGCTCAATTAAAGTTTTTGTCAATAAAAATAGAAAAGAGATATTTGATGTTGCAAAAGACACGGTACTAGACCAGGTTTTAGGAGTAGTTGGTGTAACAGGTACCAATATAGTCTTTGCAAATAATATTATAGAGCCAGACATACCCATTAATAAAGAATTAAGGAAATCTCAAGATGAAGTTTATTCCTTATTCCTTTCAGATTTACATATAGGCTCAACACTTTTTCTAAGAGACAAATTTGAGAAATTCTTAAATTGGCTCAACGGAGAAAGTGAAAAGCATCGCGAATTGATCTCAAAAATCAGGTATCTCTTTATTGCAGGTGACCTTGTTGATGGTTGTAGTATCTATCCAGGCCAAGAAAGAGAGTTAGAGATACTAGATATCTATGAGCAATACAAAGAATGCGCAAAATTACTGGCTAGAATTCCAAAGCATATTAATATTATAATTTCTCCAGGCAACCATGATGCTATGAGGATATCAGAGCCACAGCCAGAGTTCTACAAAGATTTTGCAGAAGATTTATGGAAATTGTCTAATATCACAATAATCTCAAACCCAGGAGTAGTCAACATAGAAGCCAATAATAATTTTTCAGGATTTGATGTCCTAATTTATCATGGATACTCATTTGACTACTATATTGCAAATGTTGAGTCTATAAGAAATAATGGAGGCTATGATAGACCAGACCTTATAATGAAATTTATTCTTCAAAAAAGGCACCTTGCCCCCACATATTCCTCAACATTATCTCTTCCAGATCCAGAAAAAGATTACTTGGTAATTGAAAAAGTTCCTGACATTTTTGTTACTGGCCATTTGCACAGGGTATCAGCAAAAAATTATAGGCATGTAACTATGATATGTGGCTCATGCTGGCAGGATATGACACCATTCCAAGAAAAACTTGGCCATAATCCTGAACCTTGCAGAGTTCCAATGCTTAATCTTCAAACCAGAGAAATTAAGATTTTGAGGTTTTAAAAAATGGTAGAAGCAAGCCAAGAAATTAAGAAATATCTTGAAGAAATAGGGAAAAAGACAAAACAAGTTTATGACATAGCTGAGCAAGCCAGAAAGAAAGGATACGATCCAGATGATCATGTAGATATACCGCTAGCAATAGACATGGCAGAAAGAGTAGAAGGACTTGTTTCAGCCATAAGCCCTCAAATAAAAGGTGTAGGTATCCCAAAAAGGCTAAGAGAACTTGAAAAAAATTACGGTGTCTTAGATTGGAGAATTTCGCTAATTATAGCTCTTGAAATAGCTCAAGAAAAGTTTTGCAAGTTTAGCAATAAAATAGAAGCAATTGAAACTGGTATAAGAGTTGGTTTTGCGTATCATACATTAGGGACAGTGTCTTCTCCTCTAGAAGGTTTTACAAATTTAAAAGTTAGAAAAAGAAAAGATGGAAAAGAATACTTAGCAATATTGTACTCAGGACCTATAAGAAGTGCGGGAGGTACCGGCGCCTCTGTCTCTGTCTTAATTGCAGATTATGTAAGGAAAAAAATGGGATATGACACTTATGACGCTTCAACAGAAGAAATAAAAAGAACCGTAATTGAAATGTTTGATTATCATGAAAAAGTTACCAACTTACAATATCTTCCCAGCGAAAAAGAGATTGAATTCTTAGTAAAGAATATTCCTCTTCAAATTGATGGGGAGCCATCTGAAGATTTAGAAGTTTCTAATTATAAATTTTTAGATAGGATTGAAACTAATAAAATTAGAAATGGTCCTTGCCTAGTTATTGGAGAATGCATTGCCCAAAAAGCTGTTAAGTTATGGAAACAGCTCTCCAAATGGGCAAAGGATTATGGGTTAGATCATTGGGAATTTCTTGAAAAATTTATTTCTTTACAAAGAGAGATAAAATCAAAAGGCAAGGTCACCCAAGATGAAAAGAAAATAGGTCCAGATTATACATATATGAGTGATTTAATAGCTGGCAGACCAATTCTAACTTATCCAATGAGATATGGAGGCTTTAGACTTAGATATGGTAGAACAAGAACCTCAGGTTTTTCTTCATATACAATTCATCCAGCAACAATGTATATATCAGACAAGTATCTAGCAACTGGAACCCAACTTAAACTTGAAAGACCAGGGAAAGCCACAACACTAACGCCATGTGACTATATTGAAGGCCCAATCGTATTATTAAATAACGGTAATGTGATTAAAATCAAAGAAGAGCAAGAGGCAAAAAGAATTGCAAAAGATGTAAAAGAAATTCTCTATTTAGGAGACATCCTTATCAATTATGGAGATTTTGTTAATAGAGGTCATCCTTTAGTTCAACCAGGTTATTGTGAGGAATGGTGGGCTCTTGAGCTTGAAGAATCCATAAAACTGAATTTTAATAATGATTATCCAAAATGTGCAAATTATGTTAGTATAAATGAAAGTAGATTAAAAACTCTCTTCCAACAACCATTTAATTTTACTCCTTCTTTTAACGAATCTTTAGTCATTAGTCAAAAATTAAATATTCCTTTACATCCAGAATATACCTTTTATTGGACCTCTATTACACCAGCTGAACTTTTGTCTTTAAAAGAATGGTTTGACGAAGCAGTAACTATTAAAGAAGAGCAAGGCGTTGTTAAAAAAATAATTCTTCCAAATAGCCAAGGAAAGAAAAGACTCCTAGAAATATTGGGAATACCCAACTTACTTGCTCAAAATGAATTTGTAGTTATAGAAGGAGAAGTAGCAAAATGCTTAGATTTTGTTTTTCTAGATAATAATGTGCAAACAAATTTAGAAGATAAAGAGGATATCCTATCTATCCTAGAAAGAGTAACCAATATAAAAATAAAGGATAAAGCAGGAATCTTTATAGGTGCAAGAATGGGTAGGCCCGAGAAAGCAAAGCTAAGAAAGCTGACAGGCTCTCCTTCTGTTTTATTCCCTATAGGTGTGGAAGGCGGCAGGCTTAGAAGCTTCCAGCAAGCTTTAGAAATAGGTCATGTAAAATCCGATTTCCCGAACTTTTATTGTATAAAATGCTCTTTAGACAATGTATACAATTTATGCTATCAATGTAAAGACAAATGCATATTAAGGTATTATTGCAAAATTTGTGGCTATATTAATAGTCAAGAATGTTCCCATGGAAAAGCAAGCTCTTTCATTAATAGGAAAGTTGATATTAAAGCTATCTATAATTCATTTGCTCCAAAAGCCAACATTAAAATAGTGCCAGAAAACTTGCGAGGCGTTAGAGGAACATCTAATAAAGATCATATAGCAGAAAATTTAGTCAAAGGAATCCTGAGAGCCAAATATGATCTTAGTGTAAATAAAGATGGCACAATAAGATATGACATGACTCAACTTGGTATAACACATTTCAAGCCAAGAGAAATAGGCTTGACAGTTGGGAAAACAAAAGAGTTAGGCTATACTAAAGATATCCATAACAAAGAATTAGTTTCTGATAGCCAAATAGTAGAGATAAAGCCTCAAGATATTATTCTCCCTTCTGGCTATGAATCAACTAATGAAGGCGCTGGCAAAGTCTTGATGAGGATAGCCAACTTTATAGATGATTTACTAGAAACCTTATACTCTATGCCTAAATTCTATAACTTTAAAAAAGAAGATGACATTATAGGACATTTAGTTTTAGGCATAGCCCCTCACACATCAGCAGCAATCATCGGCAGAATAATCGGATTTAGTAAGACCCAAGGATTTTTTGCTCATCCAATGTTTCACGCTGCAATGAGGAGAGACTTAGACGGGGATGAGAGTTCAATTATCTTGCTTATGGACGCATTATTAAACTTTTCAAGACAATATTTGCCTAATCATAGAGGCTCAGCTCAAGATGCCTGCTTAGTAATGACTTCAATGCTAAATCCAGCAGAAGTTGATGATATGGTGTTTGACTTAGATGTTGTCTGGCAATACCCTCTAGAATTCTATAAATCTTTCTTAGAAAAGCAAGATTTCACAATTGAAAAACTAGGAGATAGAATAAACACTCAAAAGCAATATGAAGGGCTTGGCTACACTCACGAAACTACTGATATTAATTCTGGAGTATTATGCTCTGCTTATAAGACAATCCCTTCTATGGAAGAAAAGCTTCGTGGTCAGATGGAGTTAGCAGAAAAGATAAGAGCTGTTGATGCATCAGATGTTGCAAAATTAGTTATAGAAAAGCATTTTCTAAAAGATATTAAAGGTAATCTAAGGAAATTTTCAACTCAGGAATTTAGGTGCACAAAATGCAATACAAAATTTAGGAGGCCAAGCCTTCATGGAAAATGCGACGAATGCGGTGGCAAGATTACTTTCACAGTTTCAGAAGGCTCTGTAATAAAATACTTAGAATCTTCTATTAATCTGGCGAATAAGTATGATGCACCTCTATACTTAAAGAGAAGCCTCGAGGTTACAAAAAGAAGGATAGAAGGAGTTTTTGGCAGGTTTGGTGATAAGCAGGCAGCTCTAAAAGCATGGATAAACTAATTTATTCTAGAATAGCAAAGGCATAAGGTGTTTTTTTTTATAATTCTAACATTTTCTTTAGAAATTGCTCTAATTCTAATTAAAAAATCTATTGATTTGCTTCCTACAGCATTTATAGTATAGATTCCCTTCATTAGTTGAATTATTTCATTCTCAGAAATTTCAGTTCCACTATAAAAGGATGAGGAAAGGTCTAGTTGCAAACCCTTATCCATATATACCTTTCCCAAAATTTTTTTATTGCATATAGCTAGTATTTTCTTACCACTTACATTATGTATTTTTACACTCATTTGTATTAAATAGCCTTTTTAATATGATGCTTGCTGCCACATGCCTGGCATCTAAGGAAAATAACATTTCCCTCTTTTAAAATCCTAGTATCTGGCTTGCCACATTCTTGGCATATCACATAGTTCTCTGCATACTCTCTAATCTTTTCATTTATTCTAGAAGCACTTATCTTAGTTCCTAATATCAATAAGTTATTTACAATCTCTCCAGGAGTAGCTAATTCCCTCAAGATAAATTTTAAAAGATGCTCTATCTCTCTATTTAGTGTGGCAGCAATTTGGTTAAAATTGCTTATCATAGTCTTATTTCCCTGTATATGCCCTATAACTTTAGGTACTTCAAACCTTTCTTTAGCTAATATTCCCTCAGGCAATTGATTCTTTCCAATATCTAGCATTTCCTCATAATCCATAGAAGCCAAAAATTTATAGCAGTATATAAACCTAATGAAAGTTACTAACTAAACATTAATTTTAACAAAGTATATAAATATAAATCTAAAAAATACCATTATGGTTATAGAATCTCTAATAAATCCTGTTAAGGCAGAGAAAAAGCCATGGGAGCTATTATTTATAGGCTTCTTTTATTGTTCTGTAGCCTTACTATTATCTTTATGGGTTTTTGAGAGGTATGCAAGCTTAGTGACCGTATTCCTAACAGTTTTAGCTTTATCACCTCTGTTTTACTTCACAATAAAATATGAAGAAAAAAAAGACATTTTAATAAGCAGTGAGCTTAGCCTTCTAAAAGAGCATTGGAAAGCCATTAATTTCTTAATATTTCTTTTCATAGGAATAAGCTTAGCCATTACATTTTGGTATATAGTAATGCCAGAAAAATACAATCAAAGCTTATTTGGCATACAACAACAAACAATAACAGATATAAATTCACAAATAGCTGCAAAAGCAACAGGCAATGTAGTTTCTCATTTTGGAATAATGATGAAAATTCTTTCTAATAATATCAAGGTGCTGATATTTACCTTAATCTTTGCACTAATCTATGGCATAGGAGCAATCTTCATCTTAACATGGAATGCCTCAGTTATAGGTGTTGCTATTGGCAATCTTATCAAAAACCAAATCTCACATGCAGCCTCAACAATTGGCATGGTCTCTTTATCTGCCTACATGCAAGCTGCCTCTTTTGGCATCATGCGCTACTTCACTCATGGCTTATTAGAAATAGCAGCATATTTTATTGCTGGCTTAGCTGGAGGTATAGTTTCCATGGCAATTATCCGAAAAGACATCTACTCTAAGAACTTTGAAAAAATATTAATAGACACATTAGACTTATTAGTAATAGCCTTTGCCATCCTAGTAATAGCAGCCTTTGTTGAGGTTTATATAACTCCTAAGTTGTTTTGATTGAATAATAAAGCAATTTTTAATAATAGAATACCATGTGTATGATTAGTGAACAGATGGCACAAGTTCGCATAGTGAGTTCATGCTCTTTATCAAGTTGTAGTATAAAACAGGAAGAAATTTCTATGAAGATTTTCTAGCAGACGAAGGTCGGCATATACTCCCTGGCAGAGAATTTTGACCATAATAAACTTTACATCTCTACTCCAGCACCTTCAACCTTCCAGGCTTTACCTCAAATATCTCTCCTTGCTCTAGTAACTTAGAAATAATATTCTCGCTTTTATTGCCAAACTTTTCAACTAAAATAGAAAAATCAACACCTTCACCTTTATCATAGCTCTTTATCATATCATAAACCTCATTAGAAAAACTTAATTTTTCATCATTTACTATGCTAGCAGCTTCTTCCTGATAAACCTCCCTAATATTTTGTCCAATCTCTATGCTCCTTAGCTTAAGCCAACTATAACTTAATCTCTTTATAATCTCAGGAATTAAATATTTTTCTCCACCAAATTCTCTAGGATTTCCAATTACTAATACAACATCACCATTAATAAACTCAGAAGGCATCTCATTAAACGATCTGACAGTTACCCTTCCGCTTTCATCTTCTAAAATCCATAAGCTATCTTCAACCTTTTCCAATAGCACTGCTATTAAATTCACTCTAGAAACTTTCCTGCCATCCTTTGTCAGCAAATAACTAGGATTCTGCTCAGATCTTACATAAGAGCCATCAATTATATCTTTAATACAAAGCTTATAAGCAGTTGCTCTTTTCAAGCTATTTGCCATTTCAACCTATTTTCTGTAAATAGCCTCTTTTCGGCTCAAAAACATCTCCGGATCTTTTTAATTTATCAATAATCTCTTCAGTCTTAGAATCATCTAATCCTTTATCTTTTGCATAATCCATAATCTCGTTTATAGGTATTTGCTTTCCAAACCTAGTTTCCAGCTCATCCATAATCTCTTTTATTGTTATTATATTGCTTCTTTGGGATGCCCCAACACCCGTAGCAATCCTATCAATATCTATTTTTCCAGTTTCTCTATCAAATCCAACCTGCATCAAGCAATATTCTAATAATTCTATTGCCTTTTTCGAATCCCTCCTCGTTACTTTATCAGAAAGCCTTACTCTGGCTGAAGCCTCAGCAAGCCTGATAAGTGCATCAAGCTGTCTTGCAGATATAGGTATAGTTCTAATCCCCTCTTCACCACCTCCACTTAATCTCATTTTTAAGTAATAAGATTTCATTTCTTCCATTGCCCCTTCAGTCAGCCTAGGATTAATTTTTTGCTTTGCATATGCAAAATATTTCTTTAAAAGCTTAGTAGATATTTCTTGTTCAACCTTTTCTGGCGAATGGTGCAGATTAAGTATATGAGTAGCCATTTGCTCATCAGCATCTTTATTTGGAAGATCTTTAATAGGAAATATTAGATCAAATCTGTTAATTAAAGCAGGAGACAGGTCAATCTGGTCAGCAATTATTCCATATTGATCAAACCTCCCAAGCTTAGGGTTAGCTGCAGCTAATACAGTAGTCTTAGCAACTAAAGTAGCTTGAATATTTGCCTTGCTTATACTAACGGTCTGGTTTTCAAGAGCTTCATGCATTGCACTAGTATCTTCCCTACTCATCTTATCTAGCTCATCGATGCAGCATAGGCCATTAGAAGCTAAAACCATAGCTCCTGCCTCTAAGCTCCATCCTCTTAAGAACTCGTCTTTAACAACAGAAGCTGTCAGTCCAGCAGCAGAAACCCCCTTGCCACTTATATACCTGCTTTTAGGAGCAACCTGGTTAACTCTTTTAAGCATCATTGATTTTCCAGCTCCAGGATCTCCAACTAAAAGCATATGTATGTCCCCTCTTTTCAAAGTACCATCTTTGCTTGTTTTATGCACTCCTCCCATCATTTGCAATACCAAAGCCTCTTTAATCTTCTCATACCCAAAAACAGATGGAGCAATACTAGCAGAAAGCTTGCTTAATATTCTTGGATCTTCAGCCAGTTTCTTAATAATTTCCTCTTCTTCCTCTGTTATAACTAAATCGTAGAATGTTTCATCAATAGGCTCACAATTATTTGCCTCCATCTGCAAATCAAATCTAACAGATTTTGTTCCAGCACTGTTAAGAGTTATAGGCACCTCTTTTATTATCCCTATTACTCTAACTTTATTCCCTGGAGCAGTCTTTTTCTCGCTTATTGGGCTTACTAAATCATCTTTTAGGAATATACTTATCCTCCTAGGCTGCTCTCCTCCTTCTAAGCTTTCATGAGCCTCTTCCATAACAATTTTCTGCGCATCCACAAGCTCTTTATCTATCAATACAAACTTCCCTTTTCTGCCACAACTGCATTTTGACGGCTCTCTTAAAGCATTTTCCAGCTGTAACATAGGTATCACATTGCCACAAGAAGGACATTCAAATCTAGCAGCTATTACCTGTGGCCTTACATCAGACTTCTGCCTTACAATCCCCTCCATAATGAGAAACTTTCCTATGTGCTCACTTCTAATATTTCCAATCATGATTTTCTGGCTTGCAGGAAGATTAAAAAACCTAATCCTAAACTTAGGCTTATTTTCTATGTCAAATTCTTGAAGAGCTAGCTCAGCATTTCTTATCACCTCTTCAGGATTTTCTAGAAGATCCTCAGCAATCTCAGGTTCAAACTCAACAAGCTTTGTAAAATCAACCTGTAAGAAATTCTCTCCTTTTCTAGCCCTTTCTAATATTTCAGCATGATAATTATCCTCAAAGAACTGATAAAATTGCCTAGTATATTGCACTCCTTCCATTTTAACCACCAAACTTTATCTGTAATCATAATAATCCTAAATAACTAATACTCTCTAGTATAAAAGCCTCACGTGAACATGTCCAGTGACCAGTGCTATATCTAAGCCCTAAGCTCCAACTTTCTTTAGATTAATAATTAACTTATCTAAAGCCTGGCTAACCTCTTTCTCGCTCTTAGTTCCAGTGCAAACAACCTTACCATTGCTGAATAGAAGGAATGTTGCCTTAGCCTCATCAAGCTTATAAACTAGTCCTGGAAACTGCTCAGGCTCATATTCAGTGTTATCTAGTTTCATAGCCAAAGTGTTAAGGTTTAAATCCATTCCAACACTGCCAGAAGCAACAATATTCTGGATTTTAACCTCAGGCTTTATAGTTATTTTTACCTTTATTTTCTCAAGGCTTTTAATTATCTTGTTTATAGACTCATGAACCTTATCCATTGACCTAGCTCCTGTGCATACTATCTTGCCAGAGCTAAAGATTAAAGCAGAAGTCTTTGGCTCCTTTATCCTTATTACAAGCCCTGGGAATTGCTCAGGATTGTATTCTGTATTGCTTAATGTTGCAGCCATCTTTTCTAATGGAATATCATGCTTTAAAGAAGTAGAAACCACAATATTTACCACTTTAATCTCTTTCTGAGTCCTTTGCTGCTTTTTAGCCATCTACCCACCCCAGCATAATTTAAATGGTATTTATAAATCCTTTATAAATACTTTTGTTTTTAAATACATATATCCAGATTTATATACCCCCTTCTCTTCCTATGTATTAAGGCTTATAAAGCAATTATATAGCGTTAATAAACTTATAATAATCTTTATCAACGAGTTATATTCCTACTCATCTAAAATATAATATTGCCGTATTGTTAGGTATAATGAAATATACACAAAAAATTATCTAATATACAAAATCTTAATAACATAAATAGAGATATTCCGATTTTAAGACCTTTAGTAAGGAAAAAGTAAAAAAGACATAACTCCTTTATCCAATTTAATATATTAGTATTTTAAAACATGGAATCAATTAAGCAATTTATAAGAAGAAAATTTAGTATTAAAGAAATTATTATTTTTATTTTTATCCTAGCTACTCTAAGAGTTCTCATAGAATGGGCATTATTAGAATATCCTATTGAACTAGATGGCACTCAAGATTATATAAGATTTTATTTGGAAAATTTATATTATTTTATTATCGCATTTTTACTTATATCTATAATTTTATTTAAAATAGCTAAAAAGAGTTTTTTAGAAATTACAAATTTTGGCATTAGACTTTATCCAGTAATTCTTCTTCCCCCTTTAATAGACTATTTTATTTATAATCAAACCAAAGGGTATGACTATGCTACTAAAGGTAATTTCATTTACAATTTTTTAACAATTTCCTTATTAAAGGGAGACGCAAGTAATGGCATTATAATTGAGTTATTAATAGCAGTAATAGCTATTGGATTATATACTTATTATAGTAGGAAGTCTTTATTATTAGCTTTAATCTCAATCTTCTTAACAACATTCATTATAGCTCTAATTTCAACTCCAGACATATTTTTTGGAGAAAGCAAAGGGGATTTTTATTATGACTATTTTCTTCCGATATATTATTTCTTTCCTTTAATTGTATTATCTAGTATGTTATATTATTTTCATTCTAAAGAAAAGCTTAAATCAATTTTATTTGGCTTTAGACCTTTATTAGCAATAATTTTTATACTTGCCACTTTTATAGGTTCTTTAGCAGCTAAATCTTTAGGATATAGCCTAAATTTTTATTATGTAGCTTATGCAATAATAGCTATATTCTTTGTCAGACAATTCTCTGTAGTCTTGAATGATATTTATGATTATAATATAGATAAAATCAGTAATAAAGAAAGGCCACTAGTTAAAAAAATATTAAATAAAGAAGAGCATAAAAATTTAGCATTAATATTTACAGGTTTAGCTATATCTTTCTCAGCTATAATAAATTTGAAAGTTTTATTTTTAATAGTACTAGGCTTAATATTAGGATTTTTATATTCAGTTCCACCTTTTAGGCTAAGGAAGAGTTTTTTGGGTCAAATAATAATAGGAATTAGCTTAATTCTATGTTTTGCTGTAGGATTCTTAGTTGTTAATGATTTAGCATACATATTAAATATAAAAAATATACAATTTTGTACTATACTTTTCTTTTTTGGACTAGTAACCTCTTTTACAAAAGATTTTAAAGATATTAAAGGAGATTCAAGAAATAAAGTGATTAACTTTTATACTTTATTTGGAAAAGAAAAAGGGAAAAATATAGTTACCGCTTTATTGTTCTTAGTATTAAATCTACCAACATTCTTCATTAGAGAGATCACATTCTTAACTATAGCATTAATTTTATCTATAATTACTAGTTATCTTTATTATAAAAAAGGTGATGAAAGAATAGTATATTTTATTTCATCTTTGTTAGGCATATATACTTTTATTATGTTGTATTATTTTTAGGAAAAAATGAAGAAATACCATAAGAATAATTTATTTAAATTACACTTCAAACAACTTTCTTTACCCATAATCTTCTTTATTTTATTTTTTATACTATTTTTAACTAAATATTTATCCAAAGAAGAAAATTGCAATATACAAGTTAATTATAATTTAAATGAGAATGAATCTATATTAAAACACAATTATATTCTCTTTCTAGACAAAAATAATAAATCTCATGGCAAACTAGTTGAGACTAATGGCTGGCTACTTTTGGAAGCCATGTTAGAAAACTCCTTAACTGGAACTATGAATCCGGATTTAAATAACATAATAATATCTTTTGGTAAAGATAAGTTAATTGGTTGGTGGCCAGAAAAAATCCTTACAGATGGTAAAAACTACTTTTTAGGAAAAGAAAATATTAAATTATATTATGATGCTGATGATACAGGATGGGGTCATCGTTACTATGAAGATAAAATTTCAGAAGATGTATTAACTAATTTTCTTTCTAATGAACCTTTATCATATCCTTTTAATGAGGTATGTACAAAAATTAACTGTAATAGGAAAAATATTGTTCGTGTATGGAGTAGTGTAGACTGGCATGAGGACATCGATGCTATAATTATTTCTAATTTTATTACAATGCTAAATCTGAACTCTTCTCTTGCAAAAAATGTTTTTGACACTAATCAACAATTAATTAATTTCATTATACAGAATGATAATATTGATAATTATTTTAAATATTTTGAACCTAAAGTTACTGGCTATTTCCTACTTTTGTTTTATGATGACCTAGGGCCAAAAATTTTAACAGAGAAATCTAGAAATATTCTTTTTAAAAAGTTTGAAGAATCTTATCACGATTTGGACAAACAACCTCTAATATCACGTTGGGGAGGTGGTGAAGACTGGTTTTATGGATGTAATATTGTTACAGTAAATGAACGTATTCCGAAACTTATGCAGGAATATGTCATAACTCATTGGAATATTTAACTAAATAATTCAATTGCATAATTCATTACTTTTGCTTTATAAAACATATACTTACAATTCATCTCCCCTATGTCACAATTCTCAGGAAAAACAAATAATCCATTCAAGCATTTAACCTTATCTGCAAATCTTAACCCATTGCATAATTCAAACCCGTTTGAAAAAGCTTTACTATCATGGTACCCAAAATAGCTTAAAGCAAACTTTCCAGCTCTCTCAAAACAAGTCTTTCTTGCCAATCCAGATAAATATCTAGGACATAATACTTCTATATTCCTGGCAATAGTATCAAATTCATAATCCAGCTTAGGAAAATAATATTGGTGAAAAATTCCATCAAGACATTCATAATAATAATCTTCATCTTTATTATAGCAATATTTTACAGATTTATTTAAATTATATTCAGAAACTAAAAGCAATCCATGCCCTAATGAATGATAGCACAGATATTCAAAATCTTCAGGCAGATTAGAATCGTCACTTGAACAGACTTTACTGCTTATACTTATCAAATCTTCCTCACTTTTATTCTCTAAAATGTCAATAAAAACTTGATGATGACAACCGCCACCACAAAGCCAAACGGTTCCACAATCACTAATAGATTTAGCTATATTATATCCATTTTTCTCAAAATTTACTGATCCCACCTCATGCGCAATAAAATGACAATCTGTTATATTAGGAAACATATTTAAATCATTCTCAGCTCTAAATAACACCTCCTCAGCCTTCATCGTTTTTGCCAAATTCTTATAATAAGGAGCCATACAGACATTAAATAAAGGAGTCCTATTATAGGTATTGCATTTTTCTATATAATTTTGAATAGTTACATTTTCTTCTATTGCTTTAGTTATAATATTATCCTTCAAAGGCAAATAATCTATATTATGAGCATATGTTAAAGGTAGAACTAATACAAGAATTATTATAAGCCATTTTTTTTCATTTACACTCATTTTTCTATATCTAATATACCCTTAACGTAATAATTAGGTTGACTATAGATATGTATTATTGGGTTAGTGTCTGTAGAAATTAATATGCTATTATTTTCTAAGAATTCTCTTAAAAATTCAGGCTCATAAAATATTTTCTCATGGTCATTACTATTATACCATTTACCATCTATCTTTTGTCTATTGCTAACATTTTCTAATATTATATTTTTGGAGGCTATTATATAACCCATGCTACTCATCGAAGAAATAGGAATAGTATAGCTTTTAACATTTGGAAAAACACTTTTAATAGTTTTATAAATAGAAGCATGAGCTATGAGATAATGATATGGAGAATTTGCCTGAGTCACCATAATGCCATCCTCCTCTAAAGAGTTATAGACCAACTGATAGAATTCTTGTGAGTATAAAGCAGACAATTCTAATTTTAATGGGTCTGGCAAATCTATAACAATTATATCATATTTTTCCTGATTATTAGCCAAATAATACCTACCATCTTCAGTTATAGTATTTACTCTAGGATTATCTAGTGAGCCGTTATGCACATTTTTCAAATAACTCCTTGAAACCTCTATTACCTTCTCATCCAACTCAACATGCTCAATCTTAGTGAAATTATATTTAAGTATCTGATATAAAGCCCCTCCATCACCACCTCCTATAACTAAAACTTTCTTAGGATGAGGATGAGCAGCTATTGAAGGCAAAACTAAGTATTCATGATAAATTAAAGAATCATAATCAGAGACTTGTAGCTCTCCATTAATATACAATTGATTCCCATAATAAGGTGAGTTAGCTATTATAATAGACTGAAAAGGGCTTATAACTGAATAAATAGTCTTAGCATAATAGAAATCCTTTTTATTATAAATAGTATCAAAAAAATCCAATTCAAGATTATAAAATCTTTCCCTGCTATTGATAACAAATATAGTTGATATAATCAGAATTATCATAATTAAAATAGACAATAACTTTCTTAACCTCAATTTTATATTTAGCAGCATACCCATTAAAGCAGCAATAATATTTAATATCCCTCCAAAAATCATTGCTCCATGAAAACCAAGCACAGGAATAACCAACAGTCCAGAAAATAGTGAGCCTAAAACACCTCCCAAAGTATCACTGAAATAAACAAAACCAGTTGGATGTTTTTTCCTTCTAGCAGATAAAATCCTCACGGCTATTGGAATTTCCATTCCCATTGAGAAGGTAGGAATTAGAACAAGAATTATTATAAATAAAAATTGTAAAAATGATCTTGACTGTATTAAGGCAATATTTTTCATGAGAAACATAGCACTAAAAGCAAATATAGCTATAATGATTTCTATAAAAATTAAAATGAGAATATGATTAAAATTCTTTTTTGATATAAACCCCCCAAGCAAGCCACCAATTGCAAGACCCAATAAGAATGAAGACAAGATTATAGCCAGAGAAATCTCAGTAGCTCCAATTATTGTAGAGAATACAAGTAATAATACAATCTCATAAAGCAAACTTGAAAATCCAGTTAAAAACATAACAAGAAAGATTATCCAATAATCTGCTTCAAAACCCTTTAAAATTGGTTTAGATTTCATAATTCTATTATTTTTATATCTTTTATAGTTCCTTTTGTGTATTTAGCTATATTTTTAATAGCTTTCAACCCTTTATTTTTATTCCCACATGTGAATAAATCAAAAACTATTATATTCTTCTCAGGCCACGTATGTATTATTAAGTGAGACTGAGATAAAACGAAGCAATAAGTAGCTTCTTTCTTAGAGCCAAATTTATAAAAAACCTTCTTGACAATCTTAAGCCCAGTCAGTTTAGTAGCCTTGCTTATTTTCTTTTCCAAATTTGATAAATCCAACTTCTTACCATTAATTTTGCCAATAATATTAACCCCTAGCATAAATCTAGTAATTATACTGCTTTTTATAAAACTTACTAAACCCATTCAGAAGGCTTTTAGCCGTTATAAGCAGTTATAATAAGAAATATTTAAATAAGCTCTATTATATCTTTTAAACCATGAGTAAAAAAGCGGTGATAAGCAATCTCTATAAATCTATAGCTATATTATTCATTATAGTTCTGATTCTAATATTAACATATAGCACAACAGGCCTTTATCCAAATTGTGACTGTATCCTAGATGATTACAAAACTGAAAAAGCATATATCCTTTCACAGCTAAAACATTCTAATGAAAAGATATGGATAGATGATGAAGAACCAAGTGCAAGAGATAAAGAGAAATTTACATTCTTAATAGGCATATCCAATCAATTAAATAGAAATCTAAATTTGCAAATAGATATAAAAGAAGTATACCAGGATAATGAAGCTGGTATTATAAAATCAGGAGTATTTGAATATGACAATAAACCTTTTATTTTAGAGTCAAAAGAAATAAAACTTGTTCCTATTGAGTATCATAATAACGATTTTATAGGCACTGCAGAATTTACTATTTATGCCAGAAATACAGATTTCCCTTACGGAGATCCTAACCATAATTATGCTGCTATTAACTTTATATTAGATGTGAAATAAAAAATGAATAAAAAAAGAGTTTTACAAGTAATCTGTATTTTCACATTTATTCTTGTTTTATCTTCAATAGTCATGAGCAAAGGCGAGCCTCCTCCTCCATCTCCCCCTCCATGCGGTGGCAATGGTCAGATGTGCTGTGGCGGCTCTAGTTGTAACTCTGGCTTAGTATGTATTTCAGGAACTTGCCAGACACCACCTCCATGCTTAACATACAGCCCTGGCTGTTATGACCAAAGAGATGAGTTCGCATCCTTTGGCACATTAACCATAGACGAATTTAAAGTTTATTACTCACAACAGGTCTGCATAGAAAGCAATCCTGCACAGTGTAAGTGTACAGTCCCTCAGACAACCTCAACTAGTGGCCAGAAAAACCCAGATGATTCAAGCTCAGCATGCTCCTGCATAGCAAACTCATTCTGGGACACTGAAAAGAGATGCTGTGACAAGCTCTCAGACAATTATTGTGTAGCTACTAGAGGCTGCCACAAAGGAAAGGATCAAGGAAACTGTGGTGTAGATAATTGCATAGGTCCTACTCAATATAACGATTTTGGCCAAATTACAATTATAGACAATGAAGGCTGTATTATCTCAGGCTCAGATACTGGTAAATGCGGAGAAGACAGAAGCTTAACAAGCTCTTGTTCAGGCAACACTCTAACAACTTCAAGATGTAATGGCTTAAAGTCAGAAACTAAAACAGTAGACTGTAATATCTATGATTCATTAGCTCCTAATAGACCAAATATAGCCTCTCAGCCAAAGTGTGATGGCAAATGTGGAAATGGCGGTGTTTGCAGTGCTAGAGATTATGGCTGCTCCTCAGGAAGTTGCTCTTTTACTCCAGTTGACTTAGACACAGGAGAAGATTGGTGCAATTCTTGTAATGGCACAGAGTGGTCAATAGGCGGCTCACAAAACCCAGATAAATGCTGTGGCGATGATTTTGAAGAATATATCACTGTAAGCAAAGGAGACCTGATTGATGATACAGAATCTTGCTGCTCAAGCAGTTCTGACTGTAATTTTCTCAATAAGTGCTATTCCGCAGGCGAGTGGTCAAATACAACCAATAACTTCCTATGTGATAATGGTCAGTGGAGAGATGGAGATTCAAGTGCTCAGGCTTGTACATCTAATGGCCAATATACATGGACAGGCACAAGATGCTGTGGCGACGATTCTGAAGAGTATTATAACGAACCTAATAAAAGCATAGCCTGTTGGAATGGTATTCCTGTATTCAACAAGAATTATGTTACAAGCAACACCAATCCTATTCAGAAAGAGGTTATTAATGCAAATGGCTCATTTGAAGGCTGTAATACAGATTCAAAGCCAAGTTTAAAAGCATTAAAAGATTCTATTACAGCCAAAGAGTTAGTACATAACAACCAGTTTTGCGCAGTAATACTAAATGGCTTTCAGCAGGGCCAACATTCATTTTGCTCATCCAGAGGTATATGGAACAGATCTGCAGAAGTTAGAGATTCCCTAAAAAAACTTGGTTGGACAGATTCTAGTGTTCCTCAAGAAGAGTGCTGTACAGCAACTCAATGCTGGGATGGCTCTAAATGCTTAAATGATCAGTCTACTTCAGCCATAAGCAGTGCTATTAATGGAAATAGATGCATTAAAGGAGAATGGTCAGAATCACCATTAAAAACCAATTCGGATGAAAGTGCTCAAGGCTATTGCCCCAAAAAAACTCAATGCTTAGTTAATCCAACTAGCTCTAACAGTAAAAATGGCTTAATTGAGAACTTTACCCAAGATTTCTCAGCAGCTTTAAATAACAATATCCAATGCATTAATGACACTCAGTATATAGGAGATAATTATTGTGAAGAAGGAAATTGGAGTGCTAGAACTAAGTTACTAGCATTAGCAATGCTTGACAGTGCTGAAAGTACTAGTCTAGGTAATTATACACTTTATTGCGATATCTTTTCTAATGTACTAAACAATTTTGAATATTCCTTGCCAAGTGGCTTTAATGTAAAAACAGATTTAATAACTAGTTGTGCCATAAACGCTACTCAATTACCTTGCTCTAATAACTTTTGTGTTTTAAAAACTAAGAGCAATATAATAGTTGGAACAACAATAAACACTATTATTAATAAAGATCCTTCAATTCTTGAAGCATTTGAATTACCTATAAGTTACTGCAATAATGCACTAGCAAATGACGGACAATTTCATTCTTGCACAAGCCCACTGGCTTGGTATAATAATAAAATAAAAGCAATAGTATTTAGCAAAACATCAATAAACCTAAATCCACAAATAAATTTCTTTGATAAATTTATCCTACTCTTGAAGAGTCCTTTTTCCAAGATTTTTGGCAAAATCCAAGAGACAAAGCCCTCTTATGAAGGAGTCCAAGTTGACTTATCTTTCTTGCAATCAACAAAGAAGTTTAGCAGATTGTATATATCTAGCTCTGGAGACAAGTCAGTTAAAGGTGTAATAGAGATAATTAGAAATGATCCTTATTTAAGCATACAATACAGCAACCCATCTATTGATGTCTGCTCACTAGTCCAGGAGATAAACAAGGAAAGAGCTTCAGCAGGAGTAAACATCCTCTTCTGTAATCAATCAGAATCCATAGTAACAGTCTCTAGCAGATATCAAATAGGCAATGAAGTATGGCAAGATCTCACATCTAAGTTAAGGTCAACTTAAAAAAATACTCTTATAGCTTAAAAAAGGAGGTATAATGGTAAAGATTTATACTAAATCTCAATTAACGATAATGATAATAATAGGCATAGTTATCTTTGCTATGCTTATATTCCTATTTTATTTAGTTCTTTTCAAGACAGAGAAAAAGCTTGGCAGGCAATCTACAGAAAGCCAGCAAACAGCTATAGGAATTGCCAGTATTAAAGAATTTGTAAATAAATGCATTGAAGAAACAGCTTTTAAAGCCTTAGATTTCATAGGAAAACAAGGCAGTTTTATCTATAAATCCCAAGGTGGCTTTATTCCAGATACTAAGGAACTAGGAAATGACCACATATTATATTCAGGCTATAAAGTTAGCTATGGCCTTAAACGCCCAAGCTCAGATATTAGCCAATTATATTTTTGGCAACCACCAAGCTATCCATGGCCAGAATTTCCTTATACTGACACAACTTACACCACAATAGACCTTAATAATGGTTATTATGGTCAAAATTCTCTTCCAGACCTTTCTGGCTCAAACATATCTATTTTATCTCAATTAGAGCATTTTATTAACAATAATGCCAGCACATGCCTTAATTTCCAGTCATTTAAAACTTATAATATAAATTATACAAATGTAACTAGTTCAGTAATAATTGGAGATAACCATATAGTAGCTAACGCCAAGATTCCAATAATAATTAATAAAGTAACTGGAGAAGAAATAACAAAAATAGAAGACTTTTCTGTCCCACTTAAAATTAGGCTTAAACTTATTTATAATCTAGCAAGAACTATAATAGATACAGACTCCAATTCATTAAATTTTGATGCAAGCCAGGTAAACTTTGATGTAATGGAAGTAAGCCTATCAAGAAATTTATTCAAAAAAGATGATGTATTATCCATTACAGATCCAGCTTCAACTTTATATGGCAGGCCATTTACATTCCAGTTTAGTATTCAAAACAGGTATCCTGCCCTTCATTATATAATTGAGCAAGCTCTTCCAACTCTTAGAGAAGGAGATGAAATTACTTTCAGTGCCAATTCTCCTCTAGTTATAATTAGAGATGGAAGTCAAATATTTCAGCAAAATACTAATCCAAAGTCATCTTATGACCCTGATGAAGATTCTCTCAGTTATTCTTATAATCCAAGCCTTCCTTACACTATTAGCTCGCAAGACACTCCACCATTTAACAATAATTGGTTATTAACAGTAAAAGTTAGCGACGAACTACTAGAAGATTATCAAGATTTTGTTTTTGAGACAGAGGGAAAACCTAAAAAATGAAAGCCAAAATAAAAGTTATAGGAAATAGTTTAGTTTATATAGCTATTATATTCTTATCGTTAATTATCTTACTTTCTTTATCTAATCTAGTTAAAGCAGGAGATGCAGGCTGTTGTTGTAATGGCAATATAGCAACTCCAAATTCTTTTGTAAGCAGAGAAAATTGTCAGTTTAGGTTTGTAATCCCCTCCAGCAGGCAAACCTGTCCAAGTGTTTGCGGCTCTGGAAGCCCGACATTAAGCCTTAATCTTACTTCTTGCAATGAGCCTTCTTTCTCTCCAAAGCTTAAAAATCTTGAGAAAATTACAGTTCAAGGTAAAAGGCAGGTAACTCTAACATGGATATCTGATTGTCCAGCAGAGTTCTATAATATTTCAAGATGTGACTTGCCAACTTGTAACTTTAAATTAATTGGCACAACTACTGACAACTTCTTTACTGATCAATCAGATGACTTATTATTCGATAAGGACTATTCATATAAAGTTACAGGCTATTTCAGGACTCAAGACAAATCCTCATTAATTAGCTCTAATTTCTCAATAGGTAACCTTGAATGCTTTAATAGAAATACCCAAGACAAATTCTGCATAAATAAAGGATATTATAACCAATACTCTTCCTATCTTATCTCAAAAAAGGGCTTTACAGCAAGTAACTTTAATAATGAAATATTAAATACCTTTTCCTCAAGATTTAATAAAGCATTTTTCTGTAATGAAGAAAATATACTTAGTAGTCCAGTAGTAAATTGCAACTCAGGAACAGCAGACTGCTTTACAGGACAATCTTGTGCATGTATTTCTGATGGAAGTGTAGCAAGATGTGCAATAAAAACTCAATGCACAAATACAACTAATAATCCTTTTGGGCTGTTTACAGATAAGCAAAGATGTGAAGGTACTCAGCAAAATTACAGATATTGCTTCTTTGACAGATCTTCAACAATAGTCAACACATGCTACAACTGTGATCCCAACATGGATTGTTATGATTATAAAACAAAATCAGCATGTGAAACAGATAACTGCCAAATCTCAGGTTGCTTATGGAAAGATACAATACAAGCTCTTGGAATAGGTGTTTGTATTAACAAGAACAAGGAAAATTGCCAATGGTGTGTTGAAAAGGGAAGCCCAAGCTCACCAACATTAAAAGCTTATAATTCAGTATTTGACATTTGTACTCAGGAGAAATCAGAAGCTCTTTCAACTCAAGACTTTCCATGCTTCTTTAAGAATGGGGAAAGCCTAAGCTGCGAAAAAGTTACATGTAAGGACTATAGTAACGAAGAATGCCTTTCCTTCAATAAGGCTTCAATAGATCCTTCTACCAATAACATAACCTCTAGAAGTAATGACAAATGTAGGATAGGCGTTTGCGCTTCAGTATTTGGAGAATGTAGCAAAAGTGCAGACTACAGCCAAGATAGGGATTGCACTAATTTACAATGTGAAGCAGACTACTTTCCTCCTGATACCAATATAGTGCCAACAACATTTGAAGAAGGAATACCAACTCAATTCAATATAGACATCTTAGACAAAACAGAAAAAATAGGTTCTGCTAGAAGAGTTACTAGCAATTATCAAATATTTATCTGTAATACTTTAACTGAAAGCTGCACTGATGGCTCAAAATTCCCAATAATAACTACTAATACTTTCTTAATAGTTAATAACTTAAAGGTTTTTGATGGAGTTAAACAAATCCTAACCCTTAGTCCTGGAGAAAATATATTAAAATTCTATACAAGAGATCCTTCAAATAATTTAGGGGTAATTAAGACATTAAATTTTAATGCCTCTCCTAATGTCACTGGACCTGTTATACTAAAGGTTTCAGTTCAAGGCGATAAATTTGCAAATAGAATTTTCTACACGAACAACATAAAACCAATAATTAATATTACTTTCTCAGACTTTTCTATAATTAGCTTCTCTAGTTTTATAGGTGAAAATAAGACTAGTATACCTCTTACTCAACAAGTTTTCGAGAATAATACTATCCATTCTTTTATTCCAAACTCTCCATTGCCAGATGGCCAATATAACCTTACTATTATGGCAAGGAACAATTTTGGAAGATTTATGAAATCTCCAAGGGTAATAACAATTAATATTGACAATAATCCACCAAAGTTTACAGGCTCTCCGAATAATATTACTATAAAATCTACAAACTTTGTTTTAACATTAAACTTCACTAAGGAAGTTGACCTGAATAATGTTATAGTTACTGGACTCACATCTGACTTAAAGGACAATTTTACTACTCTTGATAATAGATTTCATCAAATAAAGCTAAACCTTAGCGATGGCTTAAAATCAGTCTTTGTCAAGGCAACTGATTATGCTGGAAATTCTGTTAATGGCAGTTTTAGCTTTATAGTAAATGCTGTCCCAACGGTTATTACTATGTTAATCCCAAAAACTGGAGTTTCTAAGGAATCTGTATTTAACATAACAATAGGCACTGATAATGATGCCAAATGCAAATATATCATGGATTTGCCTGGAACAATTTTTGAGAATATGAAAGACTTCTCTGCAACAGGAGGCTTAATTCACAGAATTAACAATTTTAAGGATATACCAGAAGGCGATCAAAAAGACCATGCTTTATTTGTAAAATGTGATGATGGTGTCTGGGGAGTTATAGAAAAGGAGTTTAAAGTTGCTATAGACAAAACACCACCTATTATTCTGGCAGCTTTTGCACAACCAGAAATAATAATAGAATCAGATCTAAAAACAGTGCTTAAAGTTCAGACAGATGACAACACTATTTGCAGATATGATGATTCAAAGAAAATCTATCCTGAAATGCCTAATTTTTTCCCAGATAAGGAAAATTATCAAAAGGTCCATAGCCAAAATTTAACTGTTACAAGAGCAAAGCAAGAATATACTTATTTTGTTTCCTGTGAGAATGAAGCAGGTTTGTTATCCAATACCTCAATTATTACCTTCAAAATCAATGAAAGTGAGCCTTTAACTATCCAGGTTAATACCCCTCGTTATTCGAATACATCAAATGTAATCCTAGATATATCTACAAATAAAAAAGCCCAATGCTATTATGGCCAAGCTCAAGATTCAATCTCAAATTCTTTTGGGGAAATTGGCTATAGGCATCAAAGAACAGTTGCAAATCTACAGCAGGGAATAACACATACGTATTATGCAAGATGTATAGTAGCAGGAGTCTTTTCTAATATAGCTACTATTGCTTTTACAATTGACACAACACCCCCTGCAATGTTATATGTAAATGATAGCAGCACTCTAGTAGAAGATCCAGAATTTACTTGGGAAACTGACAGGCTAAGAGTGAAATGGCTTGCAGAGGAAAATGAAAGTTTGGTTAAATACTACAGATACAGCCTTGAAACCCTGCCGTCTAGATCCTCAATTATCAACCAAACCCAAAGTACAGTAGGTGGAGAATTTGTAGTAATTACTAAAGACAGCTCAAATAGGCCTCTCAATCTAACTGATAAGACAAAGTATGTCTTTAAAGTAGATTCTACAAATATAGTTGGCTTGACAAGTAAAATACTTGAAAGTAATGGAGTTACTATTGATATTTCAAAGAAGCCAAGCCACTGCACAAACAATATACAAGATCAAACTGAAACAGATATAGATTGCGGTGGCTCATGCCAGGGTTGCCAAGAAGATGCAAAATGCATAGAAAATTCTGATTGTAGCTCTGGCTTTTGCCATCCATCAACAAAGAAATGCAAAAAAGAAGCATGTAATGATGGAATAAAAAACGGCCAAGAAACAGACATAGATTGTGGCAGCGCATGCCAAAATAAATGCAGCCTTGAAGCCAAATGCATCCAAAATTTAGATTGCTCCTCAGGCAACTGTGAGTTTGGTGTATGCAAAAAGCCCAGCCCTTGCTCAAATAACGTTCTTGATTCTGGCGAAGGTGACATAGATTGTGGCATTTATTGTCCTTTAAGGTGTGAAGCAGGTAGGCAATGCAATATTAAAGATGATTGCACAATTGGTGCAGACTGTATCCATAATAAGTGTGTATTACTGGAGCCAGATGAAGATGAAGACGGCATTCCAGATTCAAGAGATAATTGTCTTGAAGAAGAGAATCCTGAGCAAGAGGATTTGGATAAAGATGGCGTTGGAGATATCTGTGATGAAGACATAGATGGAGATGGCTTATCAAATGAGTGGGAAGACCTTCATAATTTAAATAAACTTTTACCAGACTCAGATAATAATGGTATAAACGACGGAGAAGAAGATACTGACACAGATGAGCTAAATAATATTGAAGAACAGAGAGCCAAAACAGGTCCTTTCAAAGCAGACACAGACGATGACGGCTATAGAGATAATGTGGAAATATTAGCAGGCACAGATCCTTTAGACAAGAATTCTCACCCTAGCTCAAGAATTCTTCCCTATATAATATATAGCTTAGCCTTTATTTTAATTATTGCAGGTGCAATTCTTGGATATAAAAAATACGGCTACAAACTAAAATCAATTCAAAGAATAAGTTTGCCCCAATTCCAAATAACAAAACCAAAAGTTCAACAGCCTCAATATCAAAAAATGGAGGAAATTAAATTAAGGCCAACTAAAAAACCACAGTTAGAACTGGAGAAACATAAATTATTTGAGCTTAGGATGAAAGAGAAGTTTAAGACAAAAAGTAGTATCTTAGATATTTTTGGCCTAGGCAAAAAAGAAGAGGAGATAAGTAAAGAGAAAATATCAGAGATTAAGAAGCCTGAGCAAAAGAAGTCAGAGATAAAGAAGGAAGCTCAAAAAGAAGTTCCAAAATTAAAAACCAGCAAGAATTCATTTGAGAAATTAGACATCTTAATAAAAAAGAGGAAAAAGTGACATTAAAAGATGAAAAATGCCCAAGTAATTGGAGAAGTTTTTATCTACATTTTAGCCATAGTATTATTCTCTTTAATAATGGTCTATGGGTATAATTCTATTAGAAATCTGGGTGAAAAAGCAGATACAGTAGTTATTCTTCAGCTTGGTAAACAATTATCGTCAGCTGTTAAAAAGACTACTTCAGATTATGGCACAGTCATTAAGGAAGAAGTAAGCATCCCAAATAAATATGACAAGATATGTTTTATTGATCTTTCATATACTGGCCAGGAATCAACAAATATTTGTACTCTAGGTAATCAGGATTATAATCCAGTTATCTGCAACAGCTGGAAAGATAGAATAAGTAAAAACATGTTTTTAATATCAAAGGACACAAACGTTATCTCTATAGACATAGGAAATATAAGGATACCAAAAGAGCATTACTTCTGCCAAAATGTTATTTTTGGCAAAATTGCTCTAAAGCTAGAAGGTAAGGGTAGCTATGTAGAATTCTCTAGCTGGACCTAATCAAAATGCTCGGTAATAAAGGTTTTGTTGAGATACAATTTAACTGGATATTTATTTTAATAATAGGTGGCATTATCCTTATGTTCTTTATAGGTATAGCTGAAAGGCAAAAAAGCATCTCAGAGGTAAAAGTATCATCAAAAGTCAGGTCTGATATAAAAACCATATTCACTGGTGCTAGGTCCAGTACAGGCACAGCATCTATAATAGACTTAGTCGGCAAAGAAATAAGCTATAATTGTGAAGGATATTCTGTAGAAAATCTTAATCCTGCACAAACAGGAATCTCTTTCTCTCCAAGTAAAATTAAAGGCTTTAAGGTTACTGCATGGTCAAAAGATTGGGGTATGCCTTATAGGATTTCAAATTTCCTAATGGTAACAAGCCCAAATATAAAATATGTTATAATTGGCGATTCTGCTATAGCCAAAGAACTGAACAAGTCTTTACCTCCAAATTTTCTTGTCAAAGGAAATAATAAACAATTACTACTTAATAAAGATGTAATAAAAGATACCAATAATATTAAAAGTGAAGGCAATTATAGAATCAGGTTAGTATTCTTTAACCATGATCCAGTTGGTAGTGAAGGTCTTTTAGATATAATTACTCTAGATAATGAAGATGTATCAGCAATTAATATAGTAGGAAATTCTCTAGAAAGTTTTGGTGAGTTAAGATTCTATAATAAAATAAATGGTTATTGGTCACCAGTTCCTGCAGGCATTAGCTACTATCTTGGTAAAGAATCTGTATTTGCTGCAGTATTTGCAGATGATTATAAATCATATAACTGCAACATGCAAAGAGCTTTTAAGCAGATGTCTATTGTTTCTGATATCTATATACATAGGACTAATAGCTTAATTAAATCTTACCAACAGTCAGGAGATACAACCTGTGCAACTCAATTATCTTTAAGCCTTGATGCATTACAATCTTTAAAATCTAATTCAGAAAAATTATCTTCTGCCATTTCTCAACAAGAAACAGCATTAATCTTACAATCTTCTTCAGAGCTAAAAACCAGAAATCAACAACTTCAAAGACTGTCATGTAGAGAGGTATATTAAAATGAAAGCTCAGATTAAAATGACAGAAACAATAGGCGTTATGTTTATTTTCTTTTTGCTTGTTATATTTGGCTTTGTTTTTTATGCAAGAATCCAGGCAACTAGCTACCAAGGCTTAATAATTGAAGAAAATGAGAAAAGAGCAGTAGAGGTTGCCCAGAGAGCCTTTACCTTACCAGAACTTCAATGCTCCTCCAATAATATTGTGACAGACAACTGTATAGACATATTAAAATTAGAGGCTATGAGCAATATGCTTAAGGCTGACCAAACTTTACAAGTAAACTATTATGATAATTTTGAATCCAGTAAATTGATTGTAAGACAAATATATCCAATTAAAAAGGAATGGCTTATTTATGATAGGAATGTTACTGGAACAGGTTATCTGTTCACCCCAATACCTGTATCCTTATATGATCCTGTTAGCAATAAATATAATTTTGGCATTTTAGAGGTTACTTATTATCCGATTCAATAAAGAAAGTAAAGCCAGTCAAAACAATAATAATTTGCATCGAACTAATAAAGATAATATAGCAATAACTCGCATTAATCAATAAAAAATATTAAAATAATTTGCATTAACTACGCCAACACAAAGAAATCCACTAGTTATGCAAATCAAAATAATATGCAAATCAAAATAACCAGTAAGAAATCACAAATGGAAATCATGGGGTTAGCAGTTATAGTTATTCTCATATCACTTGGAATATTATTTATAATACAATTCACTGTAAATAAAGAGCCCTCTAGTATTAAAAAAACATTCACTCAAACACAATTAGCATCCAATCTTTTAAGTTCTATCTTAAGAACAACAACTATAGACTGTTTTGGAAATTCTGTAAATAACCTCTTTAAGGATTGCGCAGAAAATTATAACTCTCCTAATACCCAGCTCAAATGTCAAAATAACCAAAGGTCATGTGACTATTTAAAAAGCACTATTAGCCTTATCTTTGATTCAACTTTAACAGCATGGGGCAATCAAAGCTACTCATTTGAGGCTAGGATACCAGGCCAAGTTATACTAAAGAATACAAATGGAAGATGCACAGGAGAAAAGGAATCAAAACAAAACTATATCCAGACAGATGCAGGAACCTTAACATTAGTGATGGATATATGTAGCTAAATAAATCATATAAATTTAAATCACATAGAAAGCTTTATATACATCAAATAATAGGTTTAAAAGAAATATAGAGGCATTGTCATGCTTAAAAAATCAAATAAAAGAGGAGCTGAGCTATCTTTAAATGTAATTATAGTTGCAGCGATAGCCTTAATAGTTTTAGTTATCTTAGTGCTTATATTTACTGGAAGAATTGCTATATTCCGAGTTGGCGTTGAGGACTGCCAAGCTAAAGGTGGCAAATGTGTTCCAACAGGTCAAGATTGTCCACAGGATAATGTCTATCTTCCAGGAGCATCATGCTTTATAGCTGGCCAAAAAGACACCCAAAACACTAAGTGTTGTATTCCAACATAATAGCTAATATGAGTAGCATTAAAGCTCAAGGTATTTCTTTATCAGTTATTTTAGTAAGCTCCTTTATTCTTATACTTATTATTTCTTTAGTTATCTTATTTAGCGATAAAATCTCTTTTTAGCTTTAAGCTCTGATAAAAATAAGTTTTGCCATCAATTTTGCGAGCATTCTTCTAAGGCAACTTAGCTTTGACAAGGGGGAAGTCCCTTACGGGGAAAGTCAACATCATAAGAAACAGCAAAATGCGAACCGATGGCAAAACGAAACTTATTTTTACTGAAGCCTAGCTTTAGAAAGGCTTATATACAAAGTTCTTAAGTAATAAACTTATGAAAAACAAGATTTTATCAAACAAAAAAGCCCAGGATTCAGAGATATCCGGAGCTAGAGCTGCTCAATTTGCAATTATACTTATCATTTCTTTGTTATTAATCATACTATTATATTTTGCGATTACAAACTTCTTTAAAACTAAACTTCCATAAAATGTCAACCAATAAAAGAGGTGTAGAAGCTTTAACAGCAACAATTGGCGCCTTAATACTTATATTTATTGGAGTAGCCCTTACCTTTCCACTCTTTCCAAAAATACTTCAAGGAGCAGATGATGCTATTAAAGATGAAATTTGCAGGATAAATATTGATCTGAGAAGACACGAGATTCAAGTTAATGTAAATTTAGGGGTAGACTTAAGATTAGCAACTTTAAGAGCTCCTCTAAAAGGCTGTGTCACAGTAGATAAGAAAGAAATTCCTAAAAAAGGAGAAAGTGAGGAACTTGTAAAGAAAGCAATTGCAGATCTAATGAAAGACTGCTGGCAAAGATACGATGAAGGCAGAGCTGGAGATATTTTTAAGGAAGGAAGTCCCTGGATTAATAATTGTCAGACATGTTATGTATTTAAAGTTAAGAAAAACGCAAAGATAACTGGAAAGATTTCTACAGAGGAATTCACCCAATATTTAGCAACAACCCCTTACAAAGCTAAAGATACAACCCATAGATGCTTTACTTTTGGCAAAGATAGAGGTGGTTTTTGTGCAAATAAAAAAGAGGAATGTACACAACATATTAAAACAGATTTAAGAAATATAGAATTTGATGAGAAAAATACTTTCTGCAAGAAAAATCATGCTAGCAAAGGAGAAGGATGCTGTTACAGTAATATTGATTGCTTAAATAATGGGGGAGAGTGCAGTAAAGGTTATCTTGGCCCAAACTATACTGTCTATCCAAATTGGAAATGCCCTAGAGATGAGACTTGCTATATTAAAAAAGAAAATGATCTTAGTTATCTAAGTTATCTCCAAAGAGGTGTTGGTCCTGGAGGTGTATATATTCTTACTGATATAGAGCCTAATGAGATTTATGCAATAAGTTTTGGTGCTCCTACAAAAGAATGCACTACATCTATTTGTAATGCAATAGTTGGTGGCTATGGATTTGTCGCAGCTGCTGCAACAGGCTTATTAGCAGCTAAAGTTGCTGGAGTAGCTTGTGCAACTGGAGTTTTGTGCATTCCAGCAATTGTAATTGGAGCAGGAGTAACTATAGGAGGAGGTATTTTTGGAGCTCTTATAGGACAACAAGGAGTAAGAGACCTATATGTGCCACTTGTTGATTGGTGGAGACAAAGACCAACTTCCACAATATATTTAAGTACAGTTAGCCAGATAACTGACCAGAAAGTAACAGGTCAGGAAGGTCCATTATGCAGCATAATACCAGAATAAAAAATAAACAGAATAAAACATGAAAAGTAAAAAGGGTTTTGAAATAGGTGCAAATGCAGTTGTTTATCTAGTGCTAATGTCTGCTTTAATACTTGTAGTTATCTTACTTTATATTTATTTTACTAGCAAAGCCCCAGACGCTTCAGCTATTAAATTTTCAAGATGATTGGCAAAAAAGCTCTTTTGAAAATAGTAGTTCTTTTAGCACTAGTAGGTTTACTCCTAGTAGTTTACCTTGGATGGACTGGTAAGTTATTTAGTGTTCTAACAACAGCTTTTAATTTCCTAATAAACATGATTTCAGTAAGTTATGGCAAAACACCTGATATAGAAGCAGGAACTCTAACACCACCACCAGAATTAAACCAGGCTTATAACTCATTAGTATCTTTCTTAAAAGATGTTAAATACAATAATGAATGCCTTATTTATAATCTTCAGTTTCCTCAAGATTTCCAAAGCTATTCAATAGTCTTAGACAAATCTCGCCAGAAAGCTTATAATGGCTTATTTATAATAATACAAGCTCCTAAAGGAGAGGAGGTTAAGAGAGAGTTTATAGAACAGAAATATCCTTGTGTAGTAACTGGACAAAGCCAAGTAAGATATTTCATAAATAAGTTCATTCTTAAACAGCCAGACACTACTCAACAGAAATATGCAAGAGCCAATAAAATAACAGTTAAAGGGAAAAATACAATTATAGTGGAATATGAATCAGGTCAAAAGCTAACTAATGGAGTGCTAGATGATTCAAACTTAATGTTTAATATTGACCAAAACAATATTTGTTTTTTACCAACTTATAGAGGTTTATTAGGAGCATCATACGATAGAGGTATCCCTCCTCAGTATGTAAGAAATTTAGATCTGCAAAAACAATATAAATGCGCATAAAAGGTGATACAAATGAATGAGAAAGCAATGGAAGGTGGCATGATGTGGGTAATTGTTGGTATGATGCTAGGGCTATTAGCATTAATAGTTATTGGCTATACCTTTTTTGGCCCAGGACAACTCTTTTCCAAGAGCTCTAAACCAATAGGAGATACGGCAACAGGCTTATCTCTAGACCATGACAATGATGGAGTTTTTGACACTATTGATCCATGTCCTTGCAATGCTAACCAAGAAAAAGATTCTGAAGGAAAATGCCCAACACCTTCTGATATCTGTAGAAAAGAAATTGAAGAAAAAAGAAAATCATCTAAATAAAAATGGCCAAAGGTTTTGTGACTATAGCAATAATATTATTAGTAATTGGTATAATCCTTTTTGTTTTTGCTACTGAAATTGCAATAGACATTTTTAAAATAACTACTAGAACCTCAAATTCTTTTAACACTTTAGTTAGTGCAATCGAAAGCGTAGAAGAAGGCTCTCAGGATCCAGTAGCATTTTTTCTTGATAATGACAAGAACGCAGTTTTCGGATTTGCTCCTAATGCAGATAAGTTAGAATTAGTCCTTACTTTGCAATCAAAGGAAAGTACAGTCAGGCCTCTTACAAGACCTAGCCAAGAAACAGGATGCAAAAAAGAAAGCTCTTGTGTATGTATATGTTCAGAAATATTAATTGACGATAAAGAATTTAGATGTGTAGGAACAATGAACTGTAGGTCTTTGGACAATGTAATAATAACAGACTACACACATATCAACGACCTTAGGCAAGGACTAAACACTGTTACATATTCATGGAAAAATGGATTTGGTATAATTAGAAGCAGTGATTTCCCCAGGCTATTTCAAGAAATATTTGGCATCTATGCAAAAGACACTCTAAATGCATTATATGTAAGAAAAGACTTTGGAAAAGTTGGAGTATGTCCAAAAAGAAATTGTAATGTAATCTCACCTAGCTCTTATATAGGATATCCTTAATGCTAAAATGAATAAAAGAGGAGAAACAGGCACAGAATATCCTGTTATAGTTGTAGCAGAGATAGTGCTAGCTATATTTGTAGGTTGGCTTTTTATAAATGAAGCGCAGGATTATGCAAGTAATGAGATTCATTATAAACAAGAAATAGCAAAAGAGATCGGTTTAGCAATAGATGCTTTATCTGGAATGAGAGGAAATGCATATGTAGAATTTAATGACCTCTATAACTATAGGATAAACATAAACAATAACAAAGTAGAAATCTCCACAAAAGCCAGAGATCTTACTCCAGGAATTTATTATTTTGTAACTCAAAAAGAAAATGACATTAATCCTAAAAATATTAATCTAGAAAATCCATTATATTTTGCAATTAATAAGCAAGGTAAGAATATTTACATAGACTATGACACTTTTGCTATAAATAAGTTTGAATGCGATAAAGAACAAAATTTTAGGAAAATTACACAACCAATAATTCTCCATTCAGCGGCTAAAAAAGATTCAGACGAGTATAAAGAATTGGAAAAAATCTCAGATGGACTTAAAGGAAGTGTTAATTACATACCGTCTTCTCAGCTGCAAATTGATAAGTTCTTATTAGCTTTAAATATTAACAATATCAACCTTCCTAGCAATCATATTAAAGCTTATATCTCTCATAATTCCAGAAATACAAAAGAAGCACTTACTGTTAGCTGTTTCATTATTAACGAGATGATGGAAAGAGTTAATGTTGATAGCTATGTAATTATTCCAATAGATACAAATAGAGTAGAGCCAAATGATCCAAGATATATCCTAAAAGATCAAGATTTTGCAATCTACTTGGAATTAGGAAATATTGCAAATCAGAATTATCATAAAATACCCTCAGATTTTTCAATTTCTATCATAAAAGGTATAGAGGAATACAACAAATGAATACAAGAAGTAAAATCTCCAAAAGATGGAAAAAAGCCCAGCTTTTTGCACACGATGTTATTTTTTATGTAGCAGTATTGTTTATTATCGCTATTCTCTTATTACTTTTTACCTTTCTAATAATAAGGATAGGCAATGTAAAAATAGAAACTCCAAAAAACTTAGATACATTCATCTTTCTGCAAAGATTTATCAACTCTCCATTATGTTTTTCAGCTTCTCAAAGAGAATTCAATTATTTCTTTAATACTATAGATATAGAAAAATTTAATCAAGAAACTTTAGACAAATGCTATGCAGTAGAAGAAAAATCAAAATTTAAAGAGAAAACAGTAAAAGCTTTTAGTTTAACTCTTAAAGATATTAAGAATAATCAGGAAATTATTCTAACAACTAAAAATTTTGATGACTCTGCCCTTATCACTAAGAAAACTAAAGAAATTAACATCTATGACAAGGGGAAAATATCAAAAGGCTTCTTAATTGTGGAGATACAAAATGCTAAATAAAAGAGGTATTATGGATGACTGGCTTCAAGTAATATTTGCTATATTTATAATAGGGGTATCCATCCCCTTTTTTCTTGGCATAAAGAGCAATATTACAAACCAAATAAATCAGTATGCAGATGATGCTCTAGAAAGAGCAGAAGGAGCAAGAATTCTACTTGAATATCTTAGTTCAGTAGATGATAAAGGCAAAAAGACTATAGACTTACTAGCTTTAGCAATAGCAAATAACGACTATAAATACTTTGAAGACTATACTAACAATTTCTTTAAAGCACATTATAAAGATCCTTCTAAAGTAGCATGGATGTTAAGAATAGAACCCATACACTCTTTAGAAATAAAAGATAAAAATTTTGATTCAGCAGGATCAAAAACCAGGTTAGCCTCAGTCAAACTCTCTGCTCCAAATGGAGAAATTCTTACGATAAGCCTCAATATAGGGAAAGACATAGGTGTAACATAATGACAAAAATAGCTATTTTAAATAAAAAATCAGCAGTATTAATATATATAATATTAATCGGATTTGTTGCAGCAGTTGCAACTTTATTTGGCACAACTGTAAAAAACTTCAGACCAGACGTAACTTTTATTGGTGAATCAGCACTTTCAATGTATAATAATGAAAATGAGGTTTTTTCCCAACTAATATTTATTCAGTCAGCAGCTTATTACACTTTACAGGAAGCAATTAATAAAATTCCAAGTATTTTAAATAAATGCGATAAGTACGGAACTTATGCTATATGGAATAAAGCAAATGACAATTGTTTCCCTAGTAAAAATGAAATAGATACAGCTATTAAGAAAGAATTCCAAAACTCTTTTAAACCAAGGCTAGAAAAAAATAAAGATATAAATATGAAAGCAGAAAATTATGAATATTCTGTTATTAACGATAAAAATCTAAAGTTCCTTGGAGTAGCTCTTAATGGAGTAAATTATGATTTAGTTCTTAAGACACAACTAGCAAAAATTCAAAATCCTATTGAAACTTATCAAACTCCTTTACTAACTATAGGAACTGGGCCTAGTGAGAAGCTATATGATTTTTCTTGTTCAGCTCGTGATAAAAATACAATATGTCAGTTAAGAGCCCAAGCCCTGCAACAATTAAATTTAGCAAAGAAATATGCTCAAGACCAAGGCTACGAATTAATAGTGAACGATGCTTACAGAAGCTACGATGATCAAGAAAAAATATGTGGGAAATTAAGAAATGGTAAATGCATTAATAGAAATGCAGCTCCTGCAGGAAAATCAAGCCATCAGACAGGTGGTGCAGTTGATGTAAGGCTAGTTATTAATGGCAATAGAAATTCTTGTGGCACAATTAACATTCTAGATAAGTCCCAAATAGACGACTATGCTAATAACAAAGATCCAAGAGGCATAGACATACATAATTGCAGACAGAAGCTAAAAGAAATCATGACTAAAGCAGGCTTTACTAATCTTCCTAGTGAATGGTGGCACTGGGAATATGGCACAGAACTATGGGCAATAGAAATGTCAAAACAAAAGCTAGCAGAAGTTAAACCATTATATGGAATGATAGGCTAAAAAATGAAAAAAAGAATTATTATAATACCTGCAATAGTTTTTCTATTAATAGGGCTAGCTATATTACTTGAGTTATACCCAAGCAATAAAATCACAGGTCAAGCAACTTTACAACAATTTATAGAAAATATTCCTCATAACATCGTAATAGGCACCTATTCCATCAGGCCTTCTTTCTCTATAGATTTAGACTACTATTTAGATGTTTATGACAAGATAGAAGAAGCCTTAAAACAAATATCTAATTCCTGCTCACAAGAAAAGGATAAAGAAGCCTGTGTTAATACTGAAATGTTAAAATTTAATCTTAAAGAAGGCTCTAATAAACCAGGATTTCCATTAGCCATAGGCTGTTATGAAGGTGATGAAGGAATCTTTATGGATTTCCTTGACTATTTAAGTAATTGCTCTTCTAGCACAGAAAATAATTGTGAATGTGCTCATGAACATATTAGCCAAGCAGAATATAAGCTATCCCAAGATGGATCTAATATTGTAGTTAATACAGAGCTTAACAAAAACAAATATTCAGTCATTATCAAAAACTCAAAGCTTTCAAGCCAATTAACCTTCTCAGACACTCAAAATCATAGATTAGCAAGAGATCAAAACGGTGCTATATTATCAGTAAGAAAAGGCGCTCTTGGAAAAGAGTGCGATCTAAAATCCTATCAAAGAAAAATCTACGCATTATGCTATAATACTGGCAAAAAGCTCATAGTAACAGATGAAAAGAGCAATATAGTAGAGAAAGAGCACAAAATAAAGTTTGCTATAGAGTTTTCGTAGGAAGCGGATTAAGGGAAAGTATCCTTCAGAATTTCTTTTATATTTTCTAAGACCTTTACAATTTTTGATTTAGGATATTTTTTCTGCAAAAAATAAAGTATTACAACAACTATTACTAGCAAGGTAAGGACAAAGAGAAAGATAATCCAGATGTCATCACTCAATAAATAGATTGGATAGACTATCAAAAAAGAGAATACTAGAATAACGATAATGAAATGAGTTACATAATTCATAAGCATATTTAGGATATTAAAATATATAAGATTGTTGTTAAAAAATCCCGATAGTTAACCCCACACAACAAAAAGATATATAAACTCCTCATAAACCCTTCTCATAATGATAAAACTTTCTTATGAAGACATCATAAAGACTATTCAAGAAAAGAAAGCAATTAGCAGAGAAGATATAGAAAACAGGATTAATGCAAAGCTAAAACAACTTTCTGGCTTAATTTCTAAAGAAGGTGCAGCTCATATTATTGCAAATGAGCTAGGCATTAGACTATTTGACCAATTCACAGGTCAACTAAAAATAAAGAACATATTGCAAGGAATGAGAAGTGTTGAAACCCTAGGTAAAGTCCTTCAAGTTTATGATGTAAAAGAATTTACTACAAATAATAGAGAAGGTAAAGTCGGCTCTTTCTTAATAGGTGATGAAACTGGAATGATTAGAATTGTGATATGGGGAAGTGAAGCTGATAAAATAAGAACATTAAAAGTTAATTCTATTGTTAAAATAAAAAATGGATATGTAAAAGATAACAATGGAAGAAAAGAGGTGCATTTAAATGATAATGGGCAACTTCTAACAGATATAGAAAATGTTACAATAAATATAAATCCAGATAGCTATAAAACTTCCACTAGGAAAGATATTAAAGATATTACTGAAAATGACTCTGATATTGAATTATTAGCAACAATTGTCCAGGTTTTTGATATAAAGTTCTTTGAGATTTGCGACAAATGCAGCAGAAGAGTCAGGTTTGCTGATGATTTTAAATGCCAAGAACATGGCATAATAACTCCTGCTTATTCCTATGTACTTAATTTAACCCTTGATGATGGAACAGATAATATTAGAGCAGTCTTTTTTAGAAACCAGCTTGAAGCCCTTCTAGCAAAAAATAGTATAGAAATACTAAAAATAAAAGACTCTCCAGAGATTTTTGAAGAAATAAGAGCTGCTCTTCTTGGCACTACAATCAAGGTTAGGGGCAGATGCACCAAAAATCAGATGTTTGACAGACTAGAATTTATTTCCAATAATGTTCATACTAATATAGATCCAGAAAAAGAGATTTTATCCCTTAGTCCTCAGCAGAGCCCAAATCCTATAATATTTAGCAAAAATAAAGATAAAGAAAACCTGAATAATGTTATAGAAGAGGTTCCAGAGGAAATCATAGAATAACCACTGGACAGCCTATAATCCTAATATTCTTCATTTATAAGCCTTATTATCTTATTAGACATACCACAAGTCACAAGACATCTTCACGTGAGGTATATAAAGATAATAGCTAAATAAGATTGCTAAAGGCCATTTTGGCTTTACCCACTTCCTGGCGTTCTTTATGATACGCAAAATAAGGGAAGTATTGAAAGAAAATGCGAACAGCAAATAAGGGTGTTTAAAATGAAAAGTAGTTTTGTTGAGGACTCAGGCAATAGTCCTGAAAAAAAGTTTGTTAGCGGCCCAATTAGTGCAACAGTTTGGCTAAACCAAGCAGCTGGCAAGGATGGTGTTGTAAATTTCCGTACAGTATCTTTCCAAAGAAGATACAAAGACAAGAATGGAGTATGGCAGAATTCTGCAACTCTTAGAGTTAATGACCTGCCAAGAGCATCTCTAGTTCTTCAGAAAGCCTATGAGTATCTCACAATGAGAGAGATCAGCTCTGGCTATGATTCTGAGAAAGTTGTAGAGGAAATTATATAAATCAGAGGTGATTATGATGCAAAAAGTGGTTATCTTGGAAACAAAGGAACAAAGTTCCGAGTCTCAGAAATCTACGATTTCTGAAACAAAAGAAAAGCAAAGAGCAAGGACTGAAAAAACAGTCCACATAAAAAGAGAGATTAATGTTGCAGATCTGCCTGGAGTAGGTCCAGCTACAGCTTCAAAGCTTGAAGAAGTAGGCTTCTCTACTTTAATGAGTATAGCAGTTGCTTCTCCTGGAGAGATAGTAGATGCTACAGGTGTTAGCGAACTAGTAGCTAGAAAAATGATTCATGCAGCAAGAAGCGCTTTACAGATGGGTTTTGAATCTGGCATTGATTTGCTTGCCAAAAGAGCAATGATAGAAAAAATCCATTCAGGAAGTCAAGCTCTAGACAACTTACTTGGTGGTGGCTTTGAAACTGACTGTATAATAGAAGCATTTGGAGAATTTGGCAGTGGAAAAACCCAGATTGCACATTCTTTAGCAGTCCAGTGCCAGAAAAATGATCCAGAAGCAATAGCAGTATTCATTGATACTGAGAACACATTCAGGCCAGAGAGAATTCAGCAGATTGCAGAAGGCTTTGGCATGGATCCAGAGCAAGTCTTGAGAAACATAAAGGTTGCTCGAGCCTATAACTCAGATCATCAAACGCTTCTAGCCGAAAAGATAGAAGACCTTATAAAAAAACAAGGTCTAAAAGTCAAACTTGTTGTAGTTGACTCATTAACTGCTCATTTCAGGGCAGAGTTTATAGGCAGAGGTACTCTAGCAGATAGGCAGCAAAGAATTAACAAGCACATGCACACATTGCTTAAGCTTGCAGACACCTATAACTTGTGTGTCTATGTTACTAATCAAGTAATGGCCAGACCAGATATCTTCTTTGGTGACCCAACACAAGCAATTGGTGGCCATATTGTAGCCCATACCTCTACCTTTAGAATTTATCTAAGGAAAGGTAAGAAAGGCAGCAGAGTTGCAAAGCTTGTTGACAGTCCAAACCTGCCTGAAGGAGAAGCTACCTTCTATCTCGACATAGCGGGCTTGAAAGATCTCTAATTTCTTTTTTATTTTTCATTCTAAAAAGGCATATATTTATAAATACAATAAAATTCATAATAGGTTAATAGGGTAGTTAAATACCTAAATTCAAAGGTGAAGTAAATAATGAGAAGAGAAGATAGAGGTTTTAGGCCTAGATCAGCTCCAGTTAATGTTGGAGATGAGTTAGATGTGAAGATAGAAGCAGTTGGCGAGAAAGGCGATGGCATAGCTAAAAAAGACGGCTTTGTGCTATTTGTGCCTAACACCAGCCAAGGTGATGAGGTAAGAATCAGAGTTAAAAAGGTTCTTAGCAAAGTTGGCTTTGGGGAGGTTATTGGTAAAAGTGAAAAAGAGGCACAAGAACCAAAACAAGACTACACAGAAGAAAGCCAAGAATCTGCTTCTGAGCCAGAAAGTTATGAAGACACAGAAGATTTTGGAGAAGAAGAGCAATAAATTATTTTTCTAATCTTTCTTATTCCCCAATGAGGTAATATGAGGACTTTCATAGCAGTAGCTCTTCCTGAGCAAATTAAATCTTATCTAGCAGAACTGCAAAAAGAGTTCATAAAAGACCTCAAAGGTATTTCTTTAGTAAAAGACTATCATTTAACTCTAAAATTCTTAGGCTATATTGAGAATGAGTTATTAGAAAAAGTAAAGGAGAAGCTTTCTGCTATAAAATTTAAAAGCTTTACCTTTAGCCTTGATAGAATAGGCTTTTTCCCTAGCAATAAGATGATAAGAGTTGTGTGGCTAGGAATTAATCCAGAAAATGACGCATTAGAACTTCAATCATTAATAGACCAATCTATGTTAGAATATTCCCCTAAAGAAAAGAAGTTTAAGCCTCATATAACTCTAGCTAGAGTAAAATTCTTGAAAAACAAAGAAGAATTTGTTCAAAATGTTTCTAAGCTTAAAATTAAAAACTTAGAAGCGAATGTTAAAGACTTCAGGCTCATGAAAAGCACTCTTACTAGACAGGGTGCCTTATATGAGGACCTAGAAATATTCAAATTAGAACCTTAAGCATACAAAACCCCACAACCTTTATAAATTCCATCTTCTTTCCATTATTATAATGCCAAAAGCAAGTACTGGCTATAGTGCTTGCGATAACTGCATAAGGCAATAAAAATGGCAGAAAGTACTATTTAAAATAATTAATAGTAACTTGCATTAAGCAAATAAAAAATATTAATAAAATAATAATTAGCATTAACGAGCCTCGAAATACGAGGCTATGCACTAGGTCCGCTTATCAGTGCTGTAAAGTGTACTAGCTGACAGGTATGTTGCGTAGTTCGTAACCGTATTGCAAATTAAGTAAATAAAAAATAAACAAAAATACAATTTAAAAAATAAAAGAATTACAATAAAAAAGTACAAATTAAAAATATAAGGCTAAAATGGCAGAAGAAGCATTACTAGTTCCACAGGATATCTACTTAAAATCGGGAATCTATATTGGCACTAAATTCAAGACTAGGCATATGGAACAGTTTATTTACAAGACTAGACCAGATGGCTTGTCAGTTCTTAACTTGCAAAAGATAGATGAAAGAATTAAGCAGGCAGCAAACCTACTGGCAAACTATAAGCCAGAAGAAATTCTCATTGTTAGCAGGAGAGAAAATGGTTGGAAACCAGTTAAAGCCTTTGGCAAGGTTACAGGCTCTAGAGTATTTGCAGGAAGATACCCTCCAGGCATTCTAACAAATCCCAAGCTTGAAACATATTTTGAGCCTAAAATTATTCTAGTTACAGATGCTTGGCCTGATAGAAACGCAGTTAATGACGCCTTAAAGATAGGGATTCCTGTTATAGCCCTATGCCATACTAATAATCAGTCAAATAATATCGATTTAGTTGTGCCTTGTAATAATAAAGGTAAGAAAAGCCTAGGGGTATTGTTCTGGATACTTGCTAATGAGTATATGAAGAAAAGAGGCTTAATTAAAGAAAATGAGGAGATTAATCTTAAGCTAGAAGATTTCTCAGATGAATAATAACATTTAAATCTTAGCTATATTAAAAATCTTCAAATGACAAAAATTATAGATAAAGCTAAATCTTATATCTCCAGTACCCTAAACCAAAATAGAGGTGCTTTAAAGCATCTTCTTACTACTTTCATGCTCTCCAGCATAGCTAACATTTTTACAGTAGCCTTTTACTTTATAATGAGTAGAAAGTTAGGCCCAGAATCTTACTCTGCTTTTGCAGTCCTTCTTGCCATATTCCAAATAGCTTCAGTCACAGCAGGTGTAGTTAGTATCGTCATCATTAAATATATCTCTTACTTTAAGGCAAAGAGCCAATACGATAAAATCAGTATGCTCCTTAATCTTTCTATAAAATACTTGTTTGCCTCTGGCTTTCTTGTCTTTCTGCTTCTTAGCATCTTCTCCCAGGATATTTCAGATTTATTCAATTTAAACTCAAGATTTGCAGTAGTTCTATTAGGTCTATTTATATGGTCATTCCTATTTATCACATCTTTGCTAAGCGCTCTTAATGGCCTTCAAAGATATTTTACTCTAGGGCTTAATAGAATATTTGAAGCCATAGCCACGCTAATTTTAGGAATATTATTTGTTTATTTATTAAGACTCAATGTTAATGGTGCAGTGCTGGCAATGTTTCTGGGAGCAGTTGCAACAATACCTTTCTGTCTAGGAGCTCTCAAAAATATAATAATGATAAAAAAGACTCCTCTTGGTAAGATTGGCTTAATGGAGTATATTATCCTAGCAACTCTTATCTCATCACTAATAGGAATTATGCTTAATATCGATGTAATGATGGTAAAATCTTTTTTTGATGAAACAGAAAGTGGTTTTTATGGAGCTACATCTCTTGTCGGTAGTATTGTCTTTTTCATTTCCAGTGCATTAAACACTATAATCTTTCCAAAAGTTTCAGAATTATATAGTAATGGGGAAGATACCTCAGAATATTTAAGATTTGGCTTATTTTGGACAACTTTAGGCTGCTCTATTGTCATAATATCTTATTTTCTGTTTCCATCATTTATCGTAAATATAGCAGTTGGCAATAAGTACAATATCTCTTCTTATATTGGTATCTACTCAATTGCAATGAGCCTTTTAGCATTAACCAATGTTATTGTTGTCTATAATCTAGCAATTAAAAAATGGAATATTCTATATGTTTTATTTCCTGCATTATTCATAGAAATGTTGTTAATTTTTCTCTTCCATCAAAGCATACAGCAAGTAATTATCATAGTATTAATCTTTAATATACTATTACTAGTAGCCTTATTAATTCTTTGCAATGATCAGATAAAAGATATATTTTACATTAAAAAAGGATACAAAAAATATCCAAGTTCTCTCTCATTTAGGCTTCTTAAAAATACCTAGTCTTCAATTCCATTTTCAGTGATTCTAAATAAAAACTCATTCTTTTTCCCATCTTGCACTATAATAACCTTCCTTTCACTACTACTTTCTATTAGCTCTATCTGCCACACAGCCTTCTTTCTTAATATCTGTCCACCCACTATCTCAAACTTTTTCATAGACCTTTCATTTGGTACAGAATAAATATGACCGGAAATCACAATCGGTATTTTTAGATTATTAGAAATATAAGCTAATGTATCAATTTGTTTCATTAAACTTTTACTAATATTATATGCTTTCCCATACCCTCCCTTTTCTAACCTATAGAGGTAAGTTATATTATCAATTATAATTATACTGATATCTTTTAATTTAGAAACATTATCTATAATTCTAGACTGTTCATAAAAACTCTTCGGGTGTATAAAAAATATACTTTCTTTTATATAGTCTAAGTCCTGGCTATTTAATATTTGTTTTAATCTTGAATAAGGAAAAACGCTTGATTGGCAATCAATGTAAATTATCTTGCCTTCTTTATCTTTCCTCAGTTTAATAGCAAGTAAGCAAAATAAGCTCTTTCCGCTCCCGGCTGGTCCATAAATAAGCTTTACTCCAGGCTTTGAATAGACTTCTTTCAGAATCTTCTCAATTTTTATAGCCATTTAACTAAGAATTTCAACAAAATTAATAAATCTAATGCCAAAAAGCCTTTAATATGAGAATTAAAAGCGAATATTTAATCCTTGCCATTCTATTTATAATTATCTTTAGTGTTAGGCTATATTTTGCCTTCCAATCAGACAATTATTTATTGGATGCTTACTATACTATAAGACAAGTTGATCACATTCTTGATACCGGATTACCAGTCTTTAAGGATAATTTAAGTTATGGTGGCAGAACTTTATTCCAAGGATTTCTTTACTTTTATGTTTTAGCCTTTTTTAGGCTTTTCTTGCCAGAATTTGTAGTTTATAAGATTATTCCTAATTTACTAGTTACCTCAATTATAATTATTATCTATTACCTCTCATTATATTTAACGCAAAATAAAAACACTTCATTATTCTCAGCATATGTCTCAGGCTTTATCCCAGTATTTTATCTCAGAACAATAAATGACATTTCAGTCTACTCTCTTGTAACCCCTATAATCTTACTTTTTATTTATTGTATGCTAAGACTTTATGAAAGCAGAAAATACGTGTTCATTATAATAATCTTAATACTTTTTTTAAGAGTTATCCATCCTTCTGTTCTTCTACTCATATTTTCTCTATTGATTTACTTAATAATGATTAAGTTTGAGGGTTTGCCTCAATTAAAAGAAGAAATAGAAATAATCTTATTTTCAACATTCCTCATATTATGGTCAATTTTTATAACATTTAAAAAACCTTTTCTCACTCATGGAATTTTTGTCATTTGGCAAAACATACCTTCTGAGATTCTAATCAATTATTTTAAAGATATAAGTATTATTGAATCTATATACTCAATTGGTCTTATTCCATTAATCTTTGGCGTATATACTATCTATAAATATCTTTTTAAGGAAAAGAATAGAAAATTATATCTTATAATATCTTTTTCAATTTCAATTTCAATTTCATTATGGTTAAAATTAATTAGTCTAGTTATAGGTATGCTTTTCCTTAGCCCCATACTAGTTATTCTATTTTCAGTTTATTATAAAGAATTTTTACAATATTTATCAAAGACTAGGTTCCAAAAAAAGCAATATCTCTTTGTTTTATTCTTTACCATGATATTCCTTATCTTTTCAGTAATTCCTTCGCTTTATTCAGCAGATAAAGCTTTGCAAGGTACCGTAACAAATTCAGAAATTAAAGCTCTAGAATGGATCTCCAGAAATACTGAAGATAAAGCTATAATATTAGGAAATCTATATGAGGGACACCTTATCAACACTATTGGAAAAAGAGGAAACGTTATTGACACAAATTTTCTTTTGATTGATAATATAGATCAAAGATTTCAAGATATAAATATATTTTATCGTACGCCTCTAGAGACAGAGGCAATAAGGATAATTGACAAGTATGGCATTGGTTATATTTATTTTTCACAAAGAACAAAAGAACTTTATAATATTCAATTATTATCTTTTGTCAGCAATAAAGAATGTTTCAAAGAAATTTACAATAAGGATGATATTCAATTATACAAATCTTTATGTACTTTAGGGATATAAAATGAAAACTTACTTTACTACTAGAAATGTCTTCCTTTTAATGATATTTATAGGAATAATTACTCTATTGCTTACCCCATTTATCAGGTTTTTTAATTTCAATTCTCTAATGGTAGGAGAAGAATCATATTATCACGCTAGAATGGCAAGATATCTTATTGAGCATGGTATTCCTGAAAAAGATGAGTTAGTGACAGGAATAAGACCTTATATTATAGAGCCTTATCATTTAGTCTTATCAAGAGTTGGTTATCTTTTAGGAACTGAATTCTCGTCACAATTACTACCATTATTAAGTGGACTTATTTCTTTAATTATTTTTCATTCTCTTTTAGCTAACCTAAAATTTAATAATGAGAGCATCTTTTATATATTAATTATATTAATCCTTTCTCCACATTTTCTAGGAATTTTTAGCTATTCGAGTCCAGGGGCATTAGCCATTCTCTTCACTTTGTTGGGAATTTATTTTTTCCTTAAAGAAGATATGCTCTCTTTTAGTTTATCAATATTCTTCTTAATAATCTCTGCATTTTTCAGTTTTATTGCTCCTTTTATCGCATTAGCCGTTTTACTATCATATTCATTTTATAAAAAACATATGCTAAGGCTTTATCTCTTGCTTTTCTGCATATTAACATTTTTCATTATATTTTATTCTTCAGTCCTCTATTGGAAATACGGTCTACCAAATAATGTTAACTTTCTTCCAAAAAATTTCTTCCAAAGATTTTTTTCTGATATGGGAGACAATTTAGGTTTTTCCGTTTTCTCTTTAATTCTCTCAGGTTTAGGACTAGTATTTACATGGGGACAAAAAAGAAAACTGTATATTATATATTTAACAATTTTCGCTTTATTCGTCTTAACAATATTTAACGATCTGCCCAATATTTATCTCAATTTTTTTATCTCAGTTTTCTCAGGAATAGGAGTTTACTACCTCATTAAAAGAAAATGGACAATGTATTTAATTAAGGAACTAACTATCTTGGCAATATTTTGTGGATTACTATTCTCTTCAATATCATATTTAAGCAGACTAGCCACAACTAATCCTAGCAAAAATGTCGTAGATAGCTTAGTTTGGTTAAATGTTAATTCTAAAAGGAATGAAATAGTCTTATCTCATTTTTCAAAAGGTTATTGGATAGAGTTTCTTGCAGATAGAAAAGTTATTCTTGATAACGATTTTAGCTATATCCCAGATGCCCTAGAAAGATTTGAGAACGCTAATAAAATCTTCTATGGAAGGAATCTAAGAGAGACAAAAAGATTATTAGAGCTTTATAATGTTACTTATATCTGGATTGATAAAGATATGAAAGAGGGTCTAGTATGGAATAAGCCTGACGAAGGATTATTATATATGCTAAGGAATAATCAAACTTTTAGAAATATTTATCAAGAACGTGATATTAGTATATGGAAATACATAGGGTAGATATGTATGAATACAGGCGATTTAATAGTTTACATAGTAGCGTACTTTAGTTTATTTACATCAATATTCTTTATATTAACACTTATTGAAAATAAAGGCACAATAAGAACCAAAAATCCAGAAAAATACCCCGAAGTAACAATAATAGTTCCAGCCTTTAATGAAGAATCTAATATAGAAATAACTTTAAATTCCTTAATAAATCTAGACTATCCAAAAGATAAATTAAAGATTATAGTTGTTGATGATGGAAGCACAGACAACACCTATAAAATTGCAAAAAACTTTGAAAACGAAAACTGCAGAGTATATAGAAAAAAGAATGGAGGAAAAGCTTCAGCTCTCAATTATGCTCTTAAAAGATGCACTTCAGAGTTTGTAGGTGCTCTTGACGCAGATTCGTATGTAAAAAGAGATGCGTTAAGGAAAATCATAAGTTACTTCGAGTTAAGTCCCAAAATAATGGCTGTAACTCCCTCCTTAAAAGTTCATAAGCCAACTAATTTCCTGCAAAAAATTCAAAGAATTGAGTATTTAATAGGAGTTTTTCTTAGAAAAATGTTCGCATTTTTAGGCAGCATACATGTTACACCTGGCCCTTTTACTATATACCGTAAATCATTCTTTGAAAAATATGGCTACTATGACGAAAACAATCTAACAGAAGACATAGAAGTTGCTCTAAGAATCCAAAAACACAATTACTATATTGAAAATTCAGTTAACGCAGAGGTATTTACTATTTCCCCAAATAAATTTGGTACGCTTTATAAGCAAAGATTAAGATGGTATATTGGCTTTTTTGAAAATACTTGGAAATACAGAGAACTGTTTAGCAGAAAATATGGCAATCTAGGCTTATTTATTCTGCCAGCCTCCTTTTTTTCTGTATTTCTGGTAATTATATCGTTAATTTACTTTAGCTATAAATTCATTGATAGTGCAATACAAAACATAATTAACTTCTATTCTATAGGCTTTGACTTTAAAACTTTAATAGATTTCAATTTTGACACATACTTAATAAATACCAATTCACTCATGTTCCTCTCCTTATTAGCATTAGTGCTAGGAATTATGATAGTATATTTTGCAAAGAATATTTCAAAGGAAAAATTAAGTATTAAATGGCATTATGTCCTTTATATTATAGCTTATTGGATACTTTTCGGCTTTTGGTGGATAGCAGCAATTTTTTACAAAGCTACAGGCAGAAAGATTAAATGGGGTAACAAAAGGCTTTAACTAATATATTAATCTCTAAAGATTTATAAAATACCCTATTTTTAAGCTTAAAATGGACAGGAAAGTAATATCAAAAACAAAATACTTGGCTATTTTTGCCACAACCACTCTTATCTTTATTATAGGCTTGCTAATAGGTTCTTATATAACAAATATCAAATTAGAGAAATTGGAAAGACTTGAACAAGACCTCAGGGTAGATACATTAGCGCTAGAAATTGAATACCTATTAGTATCAGAAAACCCTTGCAATGCAGCAAACACAAGCTCATTAACTGATGAGCTTTATAATGTTGGTATAAAACTCGATTTTATGGAAAACAGCCTTGGAGAGAAAGACGAAAGAGTTAGAGCATTAAAAGAATATTATTCTTTGCTAGAGATAAGGCATTGGCTATTTATTAAGAAAACAAACAAAGAATGCCAGAATTCCTTAATACCAATACTATATTTCTACTCTAATAAAGGAGATTGTCCAAAATGTCAAGAACAAGGTTTTGTCCTTAACTATATAAGAAAAAAGCATCCAAATGCTAGAGTTTATTCGTTTGATATAAATATTAATAACAGCGCTGTAAACACTATAAAAACTCTTTATAATATTGATCAAGCACCTTCAATAATAGTGAATGATAGTAAATATATTGGTTTTATGGATAGTAATGTTATAGAACAAACAATAGAATCAATTTAAATTATTTTCTATTTATTTTAATAAAATCTCCTATCGTCATTCCTTTTATTTCTTTACTACCTTTTACTTCTTCCTTATACTCATTTTTCTCTGTTAATCTTAAATTTAATATGCTCTCTATTTTTTTAATAGTGCTTATATCTGGATTGTAATGTCCTGTTTCAATTTTATGAAGAATCGAAGCCTTTATTCCTAATTTAGCTGCGAATTCCTCATGATTCAACTTCATTGATTCTCTTTTCTTTTTAATTAATGTAGAAAAATCTGGTACAATTGTCTCTATTATTTCCACTTCTATCTTGCTATTTAGATTTTTAGAACTTAGTTTTTCTTTATTTAAGTTAATTTTTCTTAAAACCTTACCAAATTTTGCACAATACTGGCATACACTTAAAGTGCTTCCCTCAATTATAGCTATATATTGCTGCTCTCTCTGGCCACAGACATCACATTGCATTTGCTAAGGTAATTATTAAGAATATATATGCTTTATGGAAGAAATTTTATATACAAAGTATTACATCACAATTAAATGAAAGTAGTAGCTATAACAGGCACTCCAGGAACTGGTAAAACATACCTTAGCAAAATTCTTGCAAAAAAACTTGGCTTTTATTATGTTGATATACCTAAACTAGGAAATAGCATCTATGCAGGCTATGACAAATCAAGAAGGGTTAAGATAGTTGATACCAATAAAATGGTCATCGCATTTAAAAGGTTATACAATCATGCTAAGAATCAGAATTACAAGGGTATTATATTTGACTCTCACCTATCTCACTATCTGCCAAGAAAATTAGTAGAGTTATGCATTGTACTTATTTGTGATATTAAAAAACTAAAAAGAATTCTAGAGAAGAGAGGCTATACTAGCAAGAAGATTAGAGAAAACCTTGATGCAGAGATCTTTGAAATATGCTATAATGAAGCTATAGAAAAAGGACATAAGGTACTTAAAATAGATACAACAACACTTAATAAGAAATCTTTAAGTAAGATAGTAAATAAAGTCCTAAAAGCAGTTTTTTAAGGTAATTCCATTCTACTCTAATACCTCAATCTCATCCACAATCCCATCAGAGTCAAGGTCAATCCCTTCAATAACCTTTGCAAACACTTTATCGTTAAACTTATTACCCTTTGCAATCTCCTTAAAATGCTTGATAAAAGCAATCATTACAGCCTTAGTTCCAGCATATCTCTTTCCAGCTATTATTAATACAAATTTCTTTTTATTAAAGGGATTTTTCATCTTCACTATAACCCCAGCCTCATCAGAGTGATATTCTTTATTAGAAATAGTTGAAAATATTGCCCAGTTACCTTCCTTGTTAAACCTTATAGGCATCTTTAAATTGACTGCAGCAGTAATGCTATTAACTACTGGTCCTCCAATAAGGATAATATTCTTCTGTAAATCTTCAGTTCTTGCTTCTGTGTCCAGCTTAACATTAAGGTTACTTACTCCATTAAGAAAAGAGCCTAAGAAAAGGGCAAAATCAATGCCATAATAACCATCTCTGCTTCTTGCCTTTTCAGGCCCATGAGGATCAGGACTTCCTACTATTATAACAGCATTCAACTGTCCATTCTCAATAAACGGATCTAGTATAGTATATGATGTTTGTTCCTCTATGCCTATTTTCTGCGCCTCTTGAAACTCAGCATATTTCACCACAAAAGCAGGCTCAACAAGACCATAGAAATTAGCCACAGCCCCATGAACACTATCTGTCTTAACAACCTGTATTATCCTTTCTCTTTCCAGCTTCCTAATATGATAATAAATCTTCTGTTCATTCATACTAAGCTTATTTGCCAAAGCCATTGGATATGATGGCTCTTTAGCTAGCTCAATAAGGATTTTATTAGCTAACTCAGATGTTAAAGCCTTTATTTGCCTATGGTTAAGCTCTTTAGCAGCTAGAGACTCTACTTTGTCCTTTGTTTTAGTAACTATATACATAAATACCTCAAACTACTAAAAAATTAATTTTAATAGTATTATAAATACTTTAGTAATACTTATATATAACTCTTTCTGATTTTCAATGCATGGAGAAAAGGTTATTTGGAACAGATGGCATTAGGGGGGTTGCTAATAAATATCCTATAACCCCTGAAATGGCTTTAAAGCTTGGAAAAGCAGTAGCTATGGTATTTTCCAAAGCAAAGCAAAAAAAGCCTAATAAGGCTAATAATAGGGCTAAAATCCTTATAGGTAAAGATACTAGAATCTCTGGTTATATCCTAGAAACAGCCTTAACCTCTGGGATATGCTCTATGGGTGTTGATGTGCTATTAGTAGGCCCTATCCCTACTCCAGCCATATCTTATTTGACAAGAGAGCTTAAGGCTAATGCAGGTATTGTTATATCAGCCTCCCATAATCCAGCAGAAGACAATGGTATTAAGTTTTTCTCAGAAGAGGGTATTAAGATAAAGGATAAGATTGAGCTAGAAATTGAGAGGCTTCTCTTTTCTGATGACTTAGAGGGTGTAAGTGCAAAAGAGCTTGGAAAAGCCTATAGGATAGATGATGCAAGGGCCAGGTATATTAAACTTGCAAAAGGCTCTATTAGCAACAAACTGTATGGCTTAAAAATAGTGTTAGACTGTGCAAATGGCTCAGCCTATGCAGTTGCTCCTACCATCTTTAAAGAGCTGGGAGCAGATGCGATAGTCTTAAATGATAAACCTAATGGACTTAACATAAACCTTAACTGTGGTGCCTTATATGCCAATAATCTCTCTACAGCTGTTAAGAAGCATAAAGCAGACTTAGGCATAGGCTTAGATGGAGATGCTGACAGAGTTGTCATGTGCGATGAAAATGGTAAGCTCATAGATGGCGATGATATACTAGCAATTTGTGCAATAGACATGAAAAATAATGGAAAACTAAAAGAAAACACTATAGTTGCAACAGTTATGAGTAACTTAGGCATTGAAGAAGAACTAAAAATGCATGGCATTAAGCTTATCAGGACAAAAGTAGGTGACAGGTATGTAATAGACACTATTCTTGAGAAATCCCTTAACCTTGGTGGTGAGCAAGCAGGACATATAATTTTTGCAGATTATAATCCAACAGGAGATGGTATAATTGCTAGCCTGCAAGTATTAAGTATCATGAAAAAGACCAACAAAAAGCTATCAGAATTATATAGTTTTAAGAAGTATCCACAAGTCTTAGTAAATGTTAAAGTCAGAGAAAAAAGAGATTTTGAAAAAATGCCAAAAGTTTATAAAATGATTAAAAATGCAGAGAAAAGGCTTAACAATAATGGGAGAGTATTTGTTAGGTACTCTGGAACAGAAGATCTAGCAAGAGTTATGGTTGAAGGCAAACACCAAAAGGAAATAGCAGAAATTGCAAATATTATTGCAACAGAAATTAAAGCAGTATTAGGGTGATTATGTTGGAACTATATTGCGAGCAATGCAAAAAAGTAACTACCTTTACTAAGACAAATGACATTTTTCATAAAGATACACTAATACAATGCACAGTGTGTAAGTCTTTGCATGCGGTTCCAACTTCTTCCTTGCAAGCGGAGAAAAAATGAAAGCAGTCATGTTAGCAGCAGGAATAGGCAAGAGATGTTATCCTTTAACATTAACAAGGCCTAAGCCTCTACTTAAGGTTGCAAATAAAACAATTATTGAGCATAATCTTGAGCAAATTGGTAATTTATTTGACGAAATGATTATTATTATTGGCTATAAGGGTGATATGATTCAAAAACTTATAGGCCTGAAACACTCAGGTGTTAAAATAAGGTATGTAGAGCAATTAGAGCAGCTTGGCACAGGCCATGCATTATTGCAGGCAAAAGAGCATTTGAAAGGAAATTTTATTGTTTTTGGTGGAGATGATTTATTTTTTAAGCAGGATGTCAAAGACTTAATGAAAAATAAAGCTTCTGCAGTAATGTGCCATGACATGGAATGGCCTGAAAATTTTGGTGTTATTGTTGAGGAAAAAGGCGTCCTAAAAAGAATTGTGGAAAAGCCAGAACAATTTATATCACATCAAGTTAATACTGGCATGTATTTACTCTCAGATTCAATCTTTCTTATCCTAGAAAATATTGAGCAATCTACTAGAGGTGAGTATGAGATAACAGATGCTATTAATGTTCTAGCAGAAAGAGAGCAAGTAAAAGCAATTAGAGCAGATAAATGGATTCCTATAGGATATCCATGGCACCTCTTAGAGGCAAATAAAAACTTGCTGGAAAGCATAAGAGAAAATATTGATGGCAAGGTAGAAAAAAATGTCACAATAAAAAGCAATGTAATAATAGGAAGAAACACAATTGTCAAGTCAGGAAGCTATATCGAAGGTCCAGTAGTTATAGGAGATAACTGTACAATAGGTCCAAACTGTTTTATAAGACCTTATACATTTATAGGCAATAACTGCAGAATTGGCTTGTCAGAAGTTAAAAATTCTATTATTATGGATAATGTTACTTCGAAACATTTTGCCTATATTGGTGAAAGTATAATTGGAGAAAATGTAAACATAGGCGCAGGAACAGTTATTGCAGATTTAAGGCATGATAATGAAAATGTTAAAAGCTTATATGAAGATGAATTAATTGATACTAATAGAAAGAAATTTGGAGCTGTTATAGCTGATAATGTTAAGCTAGGCATTAATACTTCTATAAATCCAGGCAGAAAAATCTGGCCAGATAAAATTACAACTCCTGGAGAAGTTGTTAAATCAGATATATTATGATTAATCTATATATCAACTATATATCAAAAGCAACAACATGTGTGGAATAATTGGCTATAAAGGAAAAAGAAATGCTGTAGAAATTGTATTAGAAGGACTTAAAAAATTAGAATACCGTGGCTACGATTCCTGGGGTATCTGTTCTAAAAACAGTAAATTCACCTACATAAAGAAAGTTGGCAAAATTGAGGATATTACTATTAAAGACCTTAACCTCAGCAGATCAAATTTAGCAATAGGTCACACAAGATGGGCAACTCATGGCAAAGTTACTGAAGCAAATGCGCATCCGCACTTTTCAAATAATTTCAGGATAGCAGTTGTGCACAATGGTATAATAGAGAATTATCAGGAGCTTAAAAATTTTCTGCAATCAAAAGGCTTTAAATTTATTAGCGAAACAGACACAGAAGTTATCCCCAACTTAATAGAATATTTCATGAAAAATGGAAAAAATGTCAGGGCAGCCTTCCTTGAAACTTTAAAAAAATTAAAGGGCAGCTTTTCAATAGTTGCTGTTGAAGAAACCTCAGATACTATCCTTGGGGCAAGGCTAAATTCACCATTAGTATTAGGCTTAGCCAAAGATGGTATTTATATTACATCTGATTTCAGCCCTTTTATAGAATCTACTAAAAAATCATTGCTTCTTGCTGATAATGAAATGGTATCTATTAATGAAAAAATAGAAATCCTGAATTTCAAGACGGGCAAGCCAGTCAAGAAAAAGATATTCCTTATGCACTGGGATTTTGAGCAGTCAAAGAAAGGTGATTATAAGCATTTTATGATGAAAGAGATTGAAGAGCAAAGCTCTACTATTAAAAAATCAGTCCAGCAGGATCCTAAGCTTATTAAAAAAGTTATTAATGCTATAAAAAAGGCTTTTGGAGTATTTTTAGTAGGCTGTGGAACAAGCTATCATGCTTGTGTCTCAGCATCTTATGTCTTTTCTCATATTGCAAAAAAGCATGTAAATGTGGTTTTAGCATCCGAGTTCAAGAATTATGAGGAATTCCTTACAAATAAAACTCTAATGATAGCAGTATCCCAGTCAGGAGAAACAGCAGACCTGCTTGAAGCAGTTCAAACAGCAAAATCAAAAGGCGTTAAAATCATTTCTATTACAAACGTTGTAGGCTCTACTCTAACTCTTCTCTCTGATGAGAATATAATGATGAACTGTGGTCCAGAGATATGTGTATTAAGCACTAAAAGTTATACAGCTCAGTTAGCAATACTTACTATGCTTGCTTATGGCTGTGTAAATAAGTTAAATGATGGAAAAAAGTTAGTCATAAAATCTTCTATGGAGGTTAATAAAATTATAAAAGAAAATGAACAGAAATTAAAGAATTTAGCAAACAATCTTAAAAATCATCATAGCATATTCTTAATAGGCAGAGATCTGGCTTATCCAAGTGCATTAGAAGGAGCATTAAAAATAAAAGAGGTAAGCTATATTCATGCTGAAGGCTTTGCCGGAGGAGAGCTTAAACATGGCACAATAGCATTAATAGAAGAAGGAATTCCTGTCATTGTTTTATCAACAGAACATACAAAAAAAGAAATCCTGTCAAATGCAATGGAAGTCAAAGCCAGAGGTGGCTATATAATTGGAATTAATAGCAATAATAATGAGGTATACGATTATTTCATAAAAGTTCCTGAATATGGTATGGCTAATCCAATCTTAAGCATAATACCCATACAGATACTCGCCTATTATCTAGCTGTTGAAAAAGGTCTAGATCCAGACAAACCAAGAAATCTTGCCAAAAGTGTAACAGTAAAATAATATTAAAATACTATTAACAAATATTTGAAAATGAAAGACAAATTATCTTCTCTTGATTACAAATTCTTGCTTTCAGAATTATCCCTTTTAGTAAACGCAAGATTAGACAAGATATCCAAACAAGATTCTACATGGCTATTAGAATTTTATGTTACTTCTAAAGGTAAGAAACTTTTAAAAATATCCTTAGGAAAATACTTCTGCTTTACTAAACAAAAAATAGAAGCTACTGGCAGCAATTTCTCTCAATATCTAAGAAAATATCTGACTAATGCAAGATTAAAGAGCATTTCTCAAATAGATTCTGAAAGAATAATAAAACTCGAGCTAGCTAAGGAAACCTATTATCTGATATTTGAAATGTTTGGCAAAGGTAATGTTATTTTATGCGATAAAGACAGCATAATACTTAAAGCCCTTGAAAATCAGTCTTTTAAAGACAGACAAATAATACAAGGAATTAAATACATTTATCCAAAATCTAGTTATAATCTATTTTCAGAGGATTTTAATCAATTCAATAAAATAGTAAAAGAAAGCTCTAGAGATTCTATTGTTAAGACTTTGGCAATTGAAATTGGTCTTAGTGGCATTTATGCAGAAGAACTCTGTCTTTTAAGTGGGCTAGATAAAACCAAGAAAGCTCTTTCGGGCCAGGAAATTAAAAGGCTTTTTGAAAATCTAAGCAACTTACTAGACTCAAAAATAAAGGCATTTATAATTTACTCAAAAGATAATCAAGAAGCAATTGATGTAGTTCCTATAGACTTAAAGCTCTATCAAGATTATCCTAAAAAAGAATTTCCCAGTTTTAATGAAGCAATAGATACATATTATCAAACTGTTTCTAAAAAATCTAGCAAGTATGAAAAAGAAATCAATAAGCTAAGGAAAATAATTGAGCAAGAGCAAGCTAAAATATTAGAGCTTGAAGAACAAGAAATGCTAGAAAGAAGCCGGGCAGAAGCTATCTATAACAACTATCAACTTATCCAAGAAATCCTTACAGAACTCAAAAAAGCCAGACAAAAGTATTCTTGGAAAGAGATTAAAGAGAAATTGAAAGGGCATAAGATTATAAAGGATGTCAATGAGAAAGAAGGCAAAGTAGAGATAGATTTATGAAAGATAGTATTTATAGAAATCGAATTTGCATTAAGCAAAAAGTATTGAAAGAATAATAATTAGCATTACGAGCCTCGAACACGAGGCTATGCCATTGGTCCGCTAGTGCACATTAAAATATATGAGAAGCGGACTCTAGGTATAGCAATATGCCGAAGAGTGCAAATAGAATCAAAAAACAAAGAAAAATCTAATCTATTATAATATAAAGTGGGACAGCTTCTTGGACTTCCCGTACTAAAGTACAGTACAATCCAAGACGTTGGCATGTTTAACTTCTGAGTTCGGAATGGGATCAGGTGGAACCATGCCACTATGACCGTCCACGAAAGCTAGGTAATAAAGAGATATTTAAAAGCCTTGCGATTCTAGAATCTTAAAAAACTCCATAACTCTATTCTCTGCCCAATGTCTATCCTCATTTTCATCTTTCCCAAGAAATCCCACATGCCCACCGTAATGCGATATAAGAATAATAATATAAGGATTATCCCTAACATCTTTTCTAGTTAATGGCTCATAAGGTGTAAGTGTATCATCATGAGAATGAATAATTAAAGTAGGAATCCTAATTTTATTAATAACCCTGATTGCACTTGTTTTCTTATAGTAATCAATAGCATCCTTAAAGCCATTTAAAGATGCCTGGTATCTCTCATCAAAATCTTTAATTGTATTTAGACCTTTTAATTTTTTAAGGTAATAGATATTAGGAAATAGTTTTGCCTTTCTTCTTATAAGATTTTTTAAACCTTTGATAAATATTACTCTATAAAGTATGTTCTCTGGATTTTCTATTGGCTTCCAGCTCACTTCTAAATCAACTAATGGCGATATGCAAGCAACACCTCTAACCTTATTATCTTTTGATTCTCCAGCAAATTTCAAGCACAAATTCCCTCCTAAAGAAAATCCTAAAAGATAAAATTTACTGAGCTTATATTTCTTATTCATATAATTTATTACTCGCTTCATATCATTACTCTGTCCAGCATGATATATTTTCTCAGATAAATGCTCTGTATTACCAAAACCTCTTAAATTTATTCTAGCAACATTGAACCCATTCTTAAAAGCTTTATAAGCAATTCTCTTAACATAAGATGCAGAGCTAGATCCAACAATTCCATGCATTATAATTAATGTAGGCTTATTCTCTCTATTAAATTTCCATGAGCAATCTACAGCAACCTTTCCTTTCTCAACAGGAATTATTAATCTTTTACTCTCAAATTCTCCCTTAAACTTAGAAGAAACACCTATTATAGTTTGCAGATGTGGATTTTTTATCCAACCTATTGGTTTAAAAGAACTTTTTCTAATTTCTTCTCTAATCTTCTTTAGCTTATTTAATTCTTTCTTAGAAATTTGCATTTTACCTTATCCTATCAGCCTCTTCCCTGCTCCTCACATGTATCTCTTTCTCTGAACTCATATGCCCATTCAACAAACCTTTCTCAGCCAATGCTGAAAATACATCTTTTTCCAAGCTACTGCCCTCATAATCAAATATCTCAGGCTCAGCAGCAAATATAGGAGAAAACACTAGGTATATATCTGATTGCCTAGGCTTCTGTATAAACTGCAGTATCTTAGTTCCTTCAACCACAACAGTACCTTTCTCACTAGGCTTAGGAGAGGTTGTAAGCATTAAAGTGCACAAAGCTCCTTGTTTCAAATGATCCTTCCAAATCTCATCTAAATTTATTCTGCCAAAATATATATCACAATAAACCACTAGAAATGTAGTATTTATCTTTCCTTTTAGGATTCTTAAGGAATCAGCAGTTCCTTTAGAAATCTTTTCTTCAAAATAATTAACTTTTACACCATAATCATTTCCATCTTTAACTATCTCAAATATCTTAGTAATAATAGCATGCCTCCCTATAATATAAATAGTCTTAAATTTGCTGTCTCTTAACTTTTTAATAACATTCTCTATTAAGCTAAGTCCTTTAACCTCAAGCTCAAAACAAAACTTTTTTGTTCTTGTTCTTAACTGTTCTTCTGGTCCCCCAGCTAATATCACAGCAATCTTATTCTCCCCAAGGGCAGTCTTAACCAAATGCTCTATTGCCTGGCTTCTGTTCCTTATATAAATATTATCAATAATTGAATCTATCTCATCAATTACGTTCTTTTCAATTGTAATGCTAATCTTCTCTTTCATATTTGATATTTGCAAGAAATATAACACTCTATTTAAATCTATCGCATAAAGTAGGATAAAGGTAAGATATTTAAATATGCCAGCATTCTAAAGCCATATGGGAACGATGCTAAAGAGAGTTTTACTTCCAAATTCCAAATCCAATACATTTTTATTTGACTTTCCCAAATCTGGACAAATTATGGAAAATCAAAATCAAAATTTAGTATTTCCTTGGGATATTTTGGGGTATGTAAAACTTACCGATAAAGCAAAAGATGACATAATAAATCTTTTAACAAGTAGCCATAGATTTAAATTTCACATCGCTAAGACTCTAAATGTCCCTGATTATTGGTTTCATAACTTTACTAAAAATGAAAAAATTGACACTCAAACCTTTAAAAAGATTGTAGATTTGTCTGCAGAAAAGACTCTTCTTAATGAAATAGTACAATTTAACGATGACTGTGGAAGTAGCTCAATCACCTTCGCCGGTAAATTCCCCATCATATATAGCCCGCTTTGGCATTTTATTTTTTGTCTCTCTGTTGGTGATGGTCATATTCGAAAGGATAAAAACAAATTTGTTTGGTATCAAAAACCAGAAGGGCAATTAAAAATAATAGAGCTCTTAAATAAGATGGGTTTTATTTATGATAGACTTCCACAGAGCACCAAACATGGTCTAACTATCCCGCAGTTAATCAGAAAGGCGGGATCATTTATGACAAAACTGGATTCTGGAAAGGCCATAAGAAGTAATATAATTAAGGCATCTGAATCACTAGGAAAAGAATATGAGCTAGCTCTCTTGTGCGCATTTTTTATGGATGAAGCTGGAATGTCTAAAGCAAAGTCAAACTCTGAGATAACATTACATCAAGAGGGAAATTTACTACTTCTTGAAAAATTTGGTAAATTATTAACAAGATTCGGTATATCTTGGTCAAAAAATAAAAAAGGAGATAAGTGGGTCATAAGAATCAGCTCAGAAGGAGTTATTCAACTTTCTCGTTTGTTCAGTCTTCTTAAAAAATATGACCTAAGTTTATTACATAGAGAAGAAGTTTTTCAAAGAAAAGTAAAGATGGCTAAAACCACACTACGAAAAGCTCGTTTGAAGGATGAAGCTACAGCCATTAGAAAACACATATTAACCAATTTCTCGAATAAAACAATTACTCTATATCAAATTCAAACTTGTTTCACTTCGAACTCTAATGTCTCTTTTAGGTTAAGACAACTTATACGTACTATGAAAAAGAGAAATGAACTGCAACAAATTGTTCTAGGAAAATATTCTGTGAGAGGTAAATAAAATGAAGATTGGAATCGTAGGAATTGGATACGTAGGGCTCACCACTGCTGCCATGCTCTCGGAGCTCGGCCATGACGTAGTAGGCGTTGATATAGACGAGCACAAGATTGCAAACTTGAATAAAGGCATTATCCCTATTTACGAGCCAGGCTTAGATGAATTAGTTCATAAAAACATGAAAGCCAAAAGACTTATCTTCATTACAAATATGGAAGAGGCTATTAAGAAAAGCGATATTATTTTTATCTGTGTAGGTACTCCTTCAAAAGAAAGTGGTGAATCAGACCTTTCTTATGTTGAAAATGTTGCCAGAAGCATTGCAGAGCATTTAGATAGCTATAAGATTATAGTAGAAAAAAGTACTGTTCCAGTAGAAACTGGCGAGAAGGTTGCTGAAACCATACAAATGTATAATATAAATAATGTTCCCTTTGATGTTGTCTCTAATCCAGAATTCTTAAGAGAAGGCAGCGCTGTTTATGACACTTTTCATCCAGACAGGATTGTCATAGGCACATCATCTGAAAAGGCTGCAGAGTTAATGAAAAAGCTCTATGAGCCTTTAAACACTCCAATAGTTATAACAGATATAAGAAGTGCAGAAATAATTAAACATGCCTCAAATTCTTTCTTAGCAACTAAAATATCTTTCATTAATGCAATAGCTGATATTTGTGAACTTACGGGAGCAGATGTTACAAAAGTTGCAGATGGCATGGGCTATGATAAAAGAATAGGCAGACAATTCCTTAATGCAGGTATTGGCTACGGTGGAAGTTGCTTTCCAAAAGATGTTGCAGCTTTCATTAAAATCGCTGATAAATACGGCTATAACTTTAAGTTGCTAAAAGCAGTTGAAGAAATCAATGAACTACAGAAATTTGATTTCATAAGAAAAGTGGAAAAAGCACTATGGATTGTTAAAGGCAAAAACATAGGAGTTCTTGGCTTGGCTTTCAAGCCTAATACAGATGATATGAGAAGTGCTCCTTCAATAGAGATCATTAACACTTTAAAGCATGAAGGTGCTATAATAAAAGCTTATGACCCAAAGGCAGAGGAAAAGGCAAAAGAAGTCTTGCAAGGCGTAGAATATTATGATAATCCTTATCAAGTCGCAGAAAATTCAGATGCCTTGCTTATCCTTACAGAATGGAAAGAATTCTCTGAGCTAAATTTTGAAAAAATAAGAGATCTAATGAGAACAAAAATAATTATAGATGGAAGAAATATATTTGACCCTCTAAAAATGAAACAACTAGGATTTAAGTACATCTCAGTTGGTAGGTGATTCTTATGAAAGCAATAATCCCAGCAGCTGGATATGCAACCAGGCTTTGGCCACTTACTCAAGAAACTCCCAAGCCATTGATTCCAGTTAATGATAAGCCAATAATTGAACATATCATTAATAATATTCTTACAATTGAAGAAGTCAACCATATTTATATAGTAACTAATCAGAAATTCCACAGCATCTTCCAGGAATGGCTCAAATCCTTCAAATGTAAGGTTCCAGTAACTCTTTATAATGATGAAACAACTTCAAATGAAAATAGACTCGGCCAGATTGGCGACATCAGTTTCGTTCTAGAAAAGGCAGAAATTAATGATGACCTTTTAATCGTTGCAGGGGATAATCTTTTTAATTTTTCACTTAAGACAGCGTTTGAAGAATTCAAGAAACGAAAGGCTATTGTCAATCCCTTACACGATTCAAAATCAATTAAGGTTGCTCAGGAGCAAGGCACTGTAGTTATTGATGAAGACGGAAAATTTATTGAGTTTATGGAAAAATCTCCAACGCCAAAAACCACTTTAATTTCTCAAGGCGCTTACTTCTTTCCAAAAGAAAAAATTAATTTAATTGAAAAATACCTCAATGATGGAAATAATGCTGATAAAATGGGCTATTTCATGATATGGCTTATAGGAAGAGAGCCTGTATATGGTAAAATCTTTAATGAAAAATGGTTTGATGTAGGCTGGAAAGAGGCTTTGGAGACAGCAAAGAACGAATTCAAAGGTTTCAAATGACAAGGATACTTATTACTGGAGGAGCAGGTTTTATTGGCAGTCATTTATGCGAGTTCCTGCTCGCTACAGGACATGAAGTAATCTGCATGGACAATTTAATAACAGGTAACCTAAAAAATATACAGCATTTAATGGGCCATAAGAGATTCTCTTATGTCGACCATGATGTTTCCAAGCATGTCTCAGTTGAAGGCAAGTTAAACTTTGTTCTGCATTTCGCCTCTCCAGCCTCTCCTATTGATTATCAGAAAATTCCAATCCAAACTTTAAAAGCAGGAGCTCTAGGCACTCACAACTTATTAGGCTTAGCTAAAGATAAGAAAGCAGTTTTCATGCTAGCATCAACCTCAGAAGTCTATGGTGATCCGTTAGTAAACCCACAGTCAGAAACTTACTGGGGTAATGTTAATCCTATTGGGTTAAGAGGATGCTACGATGAATCCAAGAGATTTGCAGAAGCACTTACAATGGCATATCATAGAATTCATAAGATAGATACAAAAATCGCTAGAATATTTAATACTTACGGAGAAAAAATGCGAGCAGATGATGGCAGAGTAGTCCCAGCTTTTATCAACCAAGCTCTAAGAAACCAAGACATAACAGTTTTTGGAGATGGAAAGCAGACAAGAAGCTTCTGCTATGTCTCAGATTTAATTGATGGAATCTATAAATTAATGAATTCCAAGATAAATGATCCTGTAAATTTAGGCAATCCAGATGAAATGACAGTTCTAGAATTTTCTCAGGAGATAATTAAATTAACAAAAAGCAAAAGCAAGATAGTATTTAAGCCATTGCCTGTAGATGATCCTCATGTCAGATGTCCAGACATTGCTAAATCTAGTAAAGGGCTAGACTGGCAGCCAAAAGTAGGGCTTACAGAAGGTTTAGCTAAAACAATAGAATATTTTAGACAAGAGATGAGTAAAGCTTAATAATGCTTTAAAGTTCTTTTCTTATATGGAACTTAAGAACCTAAAGCTAAAAATAATTATCTTCTGCTTGTCAGGCATAGGCAATACTATCCTTTTTACACCTGCTTTAAGAATATTAAGAAAGAATTTATCAAAAGCAGAAATTACATTATTAGTTAGAGAAAAAAGCTTCGCAGAATGTATGAGCAATAGTAAATTTATAGATAAAATAATAGTTTTTAATGGCAGCATATTTAACAGGATAAAGCTACTTTGGAGGCTAAGAAAAGAAAAATATGATATTTCAATAACAGCAATGCCCTCTAACAGATATGAATTTAATTTATTTGCATTTCTAGTAGGAGCTAAAAGAAGATTGACTCACAAGTATAAAGTAGGAAACAGACTAAGCTTTTTGCAAAACGATCTTATAATTGCAGAAGAGAAATTGCACGACGTTGAAAATAACATCAATCTAATAGAACATTTAGGTATTAATACAGATAAGGAAAAAAGAGAGCTAATATTTGAAACCTCAAAAGAAGATGAGAAATATGCTTTAGATTTTATTAAGAAAAATGCATTAAACAAATTTGCATTAATAGGCATCCATCCTGGCACAAGCAAAACTGCACTTTATAGAAGATGGCCCAAAGAAAGATTTAACGAACTAATTAATCAAATCTTAGAAAAATATGACAAATCCAGAATATTATTATTTGAAGGTCCTGATGAGAAAGGCTTAGCATTAGAAATACTAAAAAATGTCAGTGCAAGAGATAAAGTAACTATAGTTAAAGACAATACCTTAAAACAAAATGCAGCTTTAATCTGGCATTGTAAGTTATTTATTTCCACAGATTCAGGGCTAGGCCATATTGCAGCAGCCAAACAAGTTCCAGTAATTGCCTTATTTGGCCCAGCCAACCCTAATAGAACAAAACCCTATGGCAAGAAAGTCTCTGTTATCCAGAAAAGCCCAATATTAATTAAATATCCTTTCTACTCTACAAACCCAAACCCCAAAGGCAACTACAAAGAAAGCCTAGAGAAGATTACGGATGAGGATGTGATGGAAGAGGTGGAGAAGTATTTGTGATCAAATAAGCCTTTCTCCTGTTCTTATGTCTCGTATTTCAGTACCTCTTTCTTTAGCAAGTCTAATTATTTCTTTCATAGTCTCATAGAACTTTTCGCGAGCCCCTGGTATATCATCTAATTGCGCGTCCATATATTTGTCAGCAACCATGATACAGTATTCAATCCCTCTTTGAGCCGTCGGAATTAATGGGTCTATAGCTTCAACATTACCATCAACTCTCCTATAGACATTAAAGCAATTTTCTACTGGTCTTGTCTTAAGCCTCTCAGCAGTAGCCGTATCAATTCCTCCCCTAACTTCTAAAAATACAAGATCTGGACATTGAGGATTCTTCCCTGCAATTTTCTCTAGAGTAAATACGCTATCATCATCTTCATAATGTGCAGCAGATGCACCTTTATATAGGAAATCTATAACATTCCAGCCATTCGGTGGATTAGGTTTTTCCATAAATATAGTAAAAATAACATATGCTTTTTAAATTTTGTGCCAAAAATTGAAACAGAACTAAGCAGGCACACTCGCAGCAGGCTCATATTCTCTGAAGTACCATCTCTTTGCAAGTGTAAGACCTTCTTTCATAATATTTCTCATCTTTATTATTTTCATGTGCTGCCAGACATTTCCTGTTAAATTTCCAAATAATATTTTTCTCTCAGCCCATCTTTTCAATCTAATAAGCTCTTTATCAGGTATTAAAGAAAGATTAGTTATTAACTTCTCATTCCACTCTCCCCATCTCTCAAGCAGCCATTCATCACTCTGCTTTAATCTTCCCATCTGCCTTGCTTGCTGATATAGATGTGTATTAGGCAAAGGAGTCATAAATGAAAATTGTCCAATCAGTGAAGTCTCATGACAAAACTTAATAGTATCCATAACTGTTTCAGGAGTTTCAGAAAACGAGCCAATTATCAAATAACCATGAGGCAGCATCCCAGATTCCCATGTCTTCAATACAGCCTCTTTAGCCTGCTCAACTCTAACACCCTTCTTAATCTCATTCAAAATTAACTGGCTACCAGATTCAATACCATAACAAGAAAACCTGCATCCAGCTGAATACATATTAGCTAGCAATTCATCATCCATTAAATTCACTCTTCCATTCTGCCCCCATAAAACATCCAGCTTCTCTTTCTTAATCTCATCACAAATCTCATGCACCCTGCCTTTATCCATGACAAACTCATCATCATTAAAAATAATCCCATTAACTTTATAGTCATCATAAAGCATTCTTAGCTCCTCAACTAAATTAGCAGGGCTTCTTCCTCTAAAATCATATCCAAACAATTGGTGATAACAGTAAGTACATCTGTAAGGACATCCATAGCTTCCAATTACATTAGTAGTTCTTATCTTACTGTTAAATATCCTTAAATTAGAAGGTTGTATGTATTTCTCAAAATCAAACTCTTCTCTTGCTGGAAATAATATCTTATCAACCTCTTTAATTGGCGCTCTTGGCAATGTTATATGTATCTTTCCTTCTTCATCCTTATAATAAATCCCTCTTATATCTTTAATATCTTTACCTCTCTCAAGAAAATCAGCAAGCTCAACTGTTGTGTCTATACCTTCACTAATAACAATAATGTCTACTTTAGTTTTCCTAAGCACTAATTCAGGCACTGAAGTTCCACCACTTCCTCCAAGAATAATCTTAGCATCAGGCCTTATTTCTTTAATTAAAGCAGAAAGATACTTAATCTGCTGATACTCAGTTATCATTCCAGTTAAGCCAACAGCATCAAATCTACTTGCCTTAATTCTTCTTTTAATCTCTTCTTCTGGTAATCTATTCATATTAAGGTCTAGAACTTCAATCTCATGCCCTTTATCAAGTAATGCAGAAGCAATATAGGCTAAGCCTAATGGAAACCTGCTAGGTGGAAATTCAGATGCCCTTATTATTGGATTAACAAGCAAGACCTTCATTTTAAGCCAATTAACTATAGTGATTAAAAGACTTAATTTGCTTTATAAACCTTTCTACTGTAATGTTCATAACCTTTAAATAACCTCTTAATAGGCTCTATCACGCTATTATTCCTTAGATATAAGCCATAAATCAATAAGATTTTAATAAACAAGCCATTAATTTTGGCTTTAGGTGATTCAATGTACATCCTAGGCATTAACGCTTTTTATCATGACACCTCAGCTTGCATAATGAAAGATGGTAAAGTTCTAGCCTTGGCTGAGGAGGAAAGATTTACTAGAATTAAGCATTCCCCACATTCATTTCCTTACAAGGCAATTGAATTCTGTTTAAAGCAAACAGGTATTAAGCTTCAATATGTTGACCATATTGCTTACTATATTAACCAAAATCTCTTTATTAGAAAGCCCTGGAAATTCCAGCCATATTTCAACAAACTTATCTGGAAGCCCTGGAAATTCTTTGGAGCTTTATACTTATTTAAGATGAATGACAGAGAAGTTTTAAAGCTAGGAAAGGAAGCTAATGCAAAAGTACATTTTATTAATCACCATCTTACACATGCAGCCTCAGCCTTTTACGGCTCTGACTTCAAGAAAGCTAACATCCTGACATTAGATGGTAGAGGTGAGCTTGTATCTAGCTTATATGGCATTGGCAATAATTCTGAGATAGAAAAATTTGGTGAAGTTCCACTTCCACATTCAGTTGGTGTTACTTATACTGCAATAACAGATTTCCTTAACTTCAGCCCAAATGATGGTGAAGGCAAAGTAATGGGCTTAGCTCCATATGGCAAGGATAAATTCAGAAAAGAATTTGACAAAATAATCTGGCCAACAAAAAATGGTTTTAAGACTAATCCAAAATATATCTGGGGTCATATTGAAGAATGGGGCAGGGCAAAAGCAAGATGGTTTACTCAGGATACAATTAAGCTTCTAGGAAAGCCAAGGACTAATGAGCCAGCAATTAACAATCATTATGAGCATATCGCAGCATCTTTGCAGAAAAAAACTGAAGACATTGGCTTGCATATGTCAAAAATGCTGTATGAAAGAACTGGTTGCAAAAACATTTGCCTTGCAGGTGGTGTAGCTTTAAATGCAAAGATGAATGGCTTGATTGGTCAGCAAGATTATGTTGATAATATTTACATTCAACCAGCTGCAACAGACTCAGGAGCAGCAATGGGTGCAGCAATGGTTGTCTATAACCAATTAACTGGAAAACGTCCAGAGCCAATAGAGCATGTCTTCTTAGGCACTGAGTACAGTAATGAAGAGATAAAGAAAATTCTCGATAAATGCAAAACCAAATACAAATTCTACAAAGATATAGCAGGAGTTACATCAGAGCTGCTTGCTAAAAACAAGATAATTGGTTGGTTCCAGGGCAGGATGGAAGTTGGTCCAAGAGCCTTAGGCTCCCGCAGCATTTTAGTTGATCCTTCAGATAAAGATATGATATTCAAAGTCAATTACTATGTAAAGAACCGTGAATTATGGCGCCCATTTGCACTCTCAATGTTGCATGAAGATAAAGACAAATACTTGGCACATGGTTTTAAATCACCTTTCATGATAATGATTGACGATGTTCCTGAAGATAGAAGGAAAGAGGTAACAGCAGGTATTCATGTTGATGGAACAACTAGACCTCAGACATTAGAAAGAAAACATAATCCTTTATACTATGATTTAATAAAGAAATTTGGCAAGTTAACAGGAACTCCAGTTTTATTAAATACCTCCTACAACTTAGCAGGAGAACCAATTGTCAACAAGCCAGAAGAGGCAATAAAAGACTTCTTCGGCTCAGGAATGGACTATCTTGCAATAGGTAATTATTTGGTGACTAAGTGATATCACCTAAAAATCTCCCTCGCCTCCTTTAACTCCTCATACAACCTCATCTTCTTTATCACAATGAACAAAACAATTGCAGATATTATGAAATTTGTTATTAAGGCTATCAGAAAAACAGTCAATGTTACAGCAGCACTAATTCCAAGCTTTGAAAACAGGTAAACAGAAGCAGCCTCTCTAACACCAAATCCAGAAAATGTTATTGGTACTAAAGAAATAATCGTTCCTATTGCTATTATAAGCATAGTATAAATAAATGGCACTAACGTATCAAATGACAAAAATAATAAGAAAATTGATAACGCCATAAGTAAAAGTTTTACCACAGTTAATAATAAATTATAAACTAATAATATTTTTTTCTCCTTAATAAACATCTTAACAGTTACATAAAATCCACTAAATTTTCCTGAAAATCTCCTTAGCAGATATTTCCTAACTAAGTTTCTTCCAAACTCAGATAACATAAAAAATAGTGCAATAATTAACAAACTTAAAATAACCATCAACAGCCATAACGATTCAGTCAATGTCAGAAAAACTATAAATCCTATCACAGAAAACAAGCTAAACACAATAAAAGTTATCATCTTATCAAGCACAGCTATAGCCATGCTCTGTCCCATCCCAATCTTCTCTCTTTTCAATAAGTAAACCAAAGAAAACTCTCCAAGCTTTCCTGGAGCATATAAACCAATTGCCCAGCTTGCAGTATAATATTTTGCAACTCTCTTAAAAGTCAAATCATATCCTAAGCCATCTAATAATATTTTTATATTAAATATCCCTAATGCAAGTGAGGCAAAGAAAGAAACCAGAAACAAAGAAAAATAAAAAATATTCATTTTTGGCAATATCTCTATTATTTGCTGAACCCCTATCTTATAAAATAAATAAGAGATAAGTGCAACCCCGACTATGATTTTTACAAGAACCTCAACTACCTTTTTCATTTTGAAATATTTATCTCCTTAAAATATCAGCAAGGAATCCAAACAGCATTATCTGCACACCAATCAGCATTAACAAAGCACTTAAAATAGTTAATGGAACATGCCCAATACTTCCATATCTAACAAAAAGATAAAGCAACCAGCTACCAACTCCTAAGCCAAGCAAAAAAAATGTTCCGCCAACACTCCAGAAAAATTTCAAAGGCTCATAATCCCTGTAAATCCTCAGAATGCTTATTGTTGATCTTAAAGCATAATCAAATGGACTTTTTACTAATCTACTCTGGCCATTCCTCCTTTTTGCAAAGTAAACAGGAACTTCCTTAATCCTAAACTTAGCCCTCACAGCCCTGATTATCTGCTCTTGTGTATAAGTAAAATTTGAAGTAATTGGCAATTTCTCAGCAACTTTCCTGGTAAAAGCTCTAAACCCTGTCTGTGCATCATTAATCTTTAGCCTAGCAACACCTGAAATAATCCTGCTAAAAAATCTATTCCCAAATCTTTTAAGCCAAGGCATCTCTTCTATCTTTCCTAGAAATCTTGAGCCTAAAACTAAATCATTACCCTTCTCCACATCTTTTATCAGCTTAGGTATATCCTCTGCCAGATATTGCCCATCTGCGTCAGTATGCACTATAATGTCAGCATTAAGTTTCAAGCATTGCTCAACCTCTGTCTTAAAAGTCTCTGCAAGTCCATAGTTCTTAGGATGAGAGTAAACTATTGCTCCAGCTTTTCTAGCAATCTCTACAGTTTTATCTGTGCTGCCATCATCCACAACTAATATTTTGTAGCTATATCTATTTGCAGACATTATTTTCTTTATATCCTGTATAACCTTACCAATTGTAAACTCTTCGTTATAGGCAGGTATTGTAACTATAATGTTCATATTTTCAGCCTTTTACCTTTCCTCGTATTTTTACTGTTTTTATAATACTTATGAATTAGTATTATTGCATATATTGCTGCAACTGGAACCAGAATTAAATAATATTGATCAGGCCATACTAAACCTAGCTCAAAGTTCTGCCATGAAAAAGGAAAGAGCAATAAATTTTGGCCTAGCAAAATATGTTTATTGATCAAATCAGATAATAAATGAGAACACCAGCCTATAAATAACAGAAAATAAGTCTTATATTTATCAAAATTAAACAAAGGAACTAAAAGCAATGAAAACAGTGCCATCCCTAGTGGAGTATGCAATGGATTAAATAGCCATGTAATTGCATACTTATCAACTGGAAAAAACACACTCAATAACTCAAGTTTAACTAAAATATCCGGCAATATCGCTCCAATAACAATTAAACTCTTCCTCTTAATATTGAAAATCTCAGCAATTATTAAACCAATTAATATATGTGTAATCCAGTCAGGCATTTTTACCTCTAGCAATAAAACACTTTCTAGTTATTTTCCATTCCATAAAGAAGATATAAATAACATAAATAATTGATAGAACAGAAAGGAAATATTTTACAAAGATATAGTCATTATACCTCACATATTCAGCTTCAATAAATCCGTCTTTTTTATAAGTCCCAACAACACATATTGTGCCATATTTTGGATATCTTGCATTCTCAGCTTTTACTTTTATTCTCTCAGAGCCACCTCTAATAATTAATCCTTGCTCATTTACCTGCTCAGCAATCCCACAATTCTCAGCTCTAACACCCTCAAGAAACTCAGGATTATCTTGAAATGTTGCTAAAGAGGGATAATATTTATGATAATTCTCATAAGAGTAAAACATTAAAGCAAATAGAATAACCACAGATAAACCATAAGCAATATAAAACTTTTTCATTTTTTATCCATTATACGCAAGATAATTGCCTATTGCTAACACATCAATAGCACCTTGCTTAAAAGCTCTTACAGCATCTTGAGGGCTACAAACAATTGGCTCTTCATGCATATTAAATGACGTGTTAACAAAAATTGGCAATCCAGTTACATCTTTATACGCTTTAAGTATTTCATAATAACTCTTATTCTGCTTTCTAGTGACTGTCTGCGGTCTAGCTGTATTATCCACATGATTAACTGCAGGTGCTTTTTTAGCACCTTCTGGTTTAACATTAAATGTAATTGTCATAAACTTAGCAGCAATCTCTCCTGGAGCAAAATTCTCATAATAACTTTCAGCATATTCTCTCATGATGGAGGGAGCGAAAGGCATAAAATCCGTCCTCTTCAGCCTTTTATTAAGCCAATCATTTATAGTTTTGTCAGTTGGATCTGCTAATATGCTTCTATTTCCTAACGCTCTTGGCCCATATTCCATCCTTCCATTAAACCTGCCAACAACTTTCTTTTTCTTTAATAAATTTGCAACCTCTGTCTCAATATTATTATAATACTTAAATTTCAATTTACCTCTCCTCAATTGATTTTCAATCTCTTCTTCACTATACTCAGAACCAAAATAAACATGCTCTATTGCAACTGGTCTAGGCTTTTTTCCTTGCTTAATCACTTCATCAGCCCATACTTGCAGTGCAGCTCCAACAGCTAATCCACCATCTCCCATATTAGGATGCACAGATAATTTTTTCACTCCCTTAATTTCAGAAATTTTTTGGTTAGCCTTAACATTAGCATAAGCCCCTCCAGCAACTGCAACAAACTTCCTAGGATATTTCTTCAAGGAATTCTCAACAAGCTCTACCATTACCTCTTCAAATCTTTTCTGCAGCCCAGCAGCAATATCCTCCCATTTTTTGTTCAACATTAACTCATGCAACTTCCTGCAACCCTGATGCCCTGTTGTCAATCCAATTGTTCTATAATTCAAGCCCTTTACTTGCATTATTTTACTAAAAACATTATAAGTCCTTTCAGGCTTTCCATATGCAGCTAGCCCAGTGATTTTACCCTCATGCTTATTAGGCTCAAAACCTAGGTTAAATGTTATATAAGCATAGATTGCAGCAGGGGAGTGAAAGAAAGGTGTAGCAGTAATCCTTTTTATCTCATAATCATTAATTATATTTACACTGGAGCAATAACCATCACCTGTTCCATCAGTTGTAACAAGTAATGTATCATTATCAAAATTAGAAGTATAAAATGCAGATGCCGCATGACATTGATGATGCTCAACATATCTAACAGGAGATTCTACTCCTAATTTCTTGAGATACTCTAAAACAGTTTTACCTTTCCTCAGCCCAGAATAAATTGCTCTATAGGTATCAGCAAATAATTTACTGCCTACAAGCCAAGGGAAAAGTTTGGCAGCAACATTCATTATCTCAATTCTTGCAGTAAGCTTACTAAAATTAGCATGCATACCACCTCCTGGAGTAATATTAGAAAAAGCTACATAATCAATATCCTCAGGCTCAATTTTAGCAATTCTAAAAACCTCTTTGATTGCAAGCTCAGGCACACCCCAATATAACTTAATTCTATTCAGCCTTTCCTCATTCACAGCTGCAAGTATTTTTCCATCTTCAATTATAGCTGCCCCAGCGTCGTGAGAATTATGAACCCCTAAAATCTTCATAGCAGTGTTAGTCAGATTTTACAACCTTATTTAAAACTTATGTATCAATGTACAGAGTATAGTCAGCAAAAATACTAAATTATACCAAAACCAAAACTTTATATTACATCAGGATTTCTATGCCTAAAATGAGCTATCTTGCAATATTATTATTTTTCCTATACACATGGTGCTTTGGCTATTCTGTAACTAGATTCCTAAAGAACTCAGAAAAATTTTTTGAAAGAAATTTAATGAACATAGGCATAGGCATAGGCATTTTTAGCATATTGTCTGTTATATTAAACTTGTTTAGAATTCCTTTAAACTGGTGGCTATTCTTAATACTAGCCTTAATACTTCCTCTTTATGATTTATTCAGAAATTACCAAACTCTGCTTGAACTGAAAAATCATTTTAGACTTACAAAATCAAATCTCTACCTATTACTTGTTTTAATAATTTTCTCTTTCACCTTATACATGTACGTTAAAGGTTCTTTTGCCTATCCTTACTTAGAAGATGATGATTCATGGGAGCATGCAAGAAGCATTAAGTATATTTCAATTGAAAAAACAGCATTTGAGCCAAAGGAAGCCTTATCCTTGCCAGGTCATGGCTTATTCCACTACCTAGATCCATACCCACCTAGCTATGGCATCTTGCTTGGCATGCTCCATCAAATCTCTCCATCATTAAACTGGACTCTAAAATTTTTTAACTCACTAATTATTTCTTTGTCAATAATCTTCTCTTACTATTTCGCTAAGGAATTTACAAATAACTCTCAGAAAGCATTATTAGCTACGTTAGTACTTGCAGCTATTCCAGCTTATATGAGCCATTTTATCTGGTCATTATCCTTGTCAATGGCACTCTACTTTGTTGCATTTTATTGCATGGAACGCACTAAATACGATAAGAGTTGGCTTTATGCAACATCTTTTGTTATTGCAGGAATACTCTTAACACAAACAACAACAGGCTTTAAATTTGCCATTTTCTTTGGCATTTACTGGCTAATTAAAGCATTAACTGAAAGAAAATTCCTCTGGCCTTTATTCCTTTCAGCACCCATAGGAGCATTACTAGCTTTTATTTTCTGGTGGATTCCAATGTTCTTCAAATATAATGATATATCTCATGTAATGCGTGGCCTCGGTCAATCAGGCGTTGGTGCAGTTTTTAATCCTGCTGCAAAAATCTTCTACACATTTTCCGATTTCTTCTTTGCACGAAGTCAAAATATGATCAATAGTCCAATCGGTATAGGTGTTATTGTTACCATATTATGCTTTATTGGTATTGCATATCTAACCATTGCCCTATTTTCAATAAGAAATAAGGAACAAGCAAGTAAATTCAGCTATATCCCCATAGTGTTTGCCTGGCTCATCTTTAACCTACTTTCAGTGCTTGGCAGTTATCTTCCAATCCGTATGGATTTCCATCGAAGCTGGATGCTTCTTGCCTTTACTGTTGCTATTATAGCTGCTGAAGCAATATACGTAATTGCAATGCAGCTAAAGAAATATAACATGCCATTCTTCATCCCTATTATTGTTATCTTTACTGGTATCTTGTTTACCTCTGGCTTACAGAAATACCAGCTCAATACAACTCCAGGCTGGCCTCCTGGCTTTATCTGGAATTCCTTTGAAGAAATACAAGCCTATAATTGGCTCAAGGATAATCTTCCAATTGATACAAAAGTCTATCCAATCTGCGGTTCAGGTGATAAGAAATTAATTGGATTTGATAAACTAGCATTCTCATGGCGAGATGAAGGAGCTTGGGAATATAAAACCTTAGACAAAGCAGCAACTCTGCCTGCAGCAGAAGCAGCGAATTATATCAAATCAAAAGGCTACGATTACCTAGTTATTGATGGAGATTGTGTCAAACCTCAACATTTAGGAAATGCCACAAACCAAAAGATAAAAGAGTTAGTGGAATCTGGCAGATTTAAGCCAATCTTCCAAAACCAAGGGGCTATTATTCTAGCAATCTCTTAGACCTAATTTCTCTGCCTTAACTTCTTAATAGCTCTAAGAAAAAGATTAAACTCGTTCTTTCCTATACTTTTAGTCAAGAACAATACTAAGAAATAAGTAAGAATTGCTAATGACAGAATTAGCACCAAGTGTAATGATAAACTGAAATATATCACTATACCCATTACGAGCGCTGCTAGTAACGGCTTATATATCGTTTTTAAAATGTTAAATGTATATCCACTATTTTGGGTATATCTAAAGAGCTGGAAGAAGTTAATGATTTCAGTAGCAAGTGTTGCAAACGCCGCACCATAAATACCATATGAGGGTATAAGAACTGTGTTTAAAACTACATTAATGATGAGGCCTATGAATATAGTTCTCGTAAAGAGCCCTTGTTTATCAATGGAGTTGAGCAGAAACCCCATAAAATAGTTTACAAATACAAACACCTCAGCCCATATAAGAATTTGTAGCACTCCGATAGCAGCACCATATTCCGAGGTATAAAACAACAGGATAAAGCGTGAAGCTAGCAATGAAACTCCTACACCGATGGGTATGGACAATAGTAACAGATAATATATAGTCTTCTCAAATACAGTTTGCAAATACTGTTTATTTTTTACATACAAGACTGACATTGCTGGAAATATAGCTACAATAAATAACGTTGGCATAAAATTTAGACCCTCAATTAACTTATAAGCAGCATTATACCAGCCAACAGATTCATAGCTCGTCATAAAAGAAAGCATAAGTGTGTCGACTTTGAAATAGATAATAATAAAAACAGTAGTAAGCCAAAACTGCCACGAATTTTTTAATAGATGTTTACTTATATCTAAGTTGACATAAGCCATCCTAATAGAAGGATTTACTTTAACTTTAGCATAATAAAACGATAGCAAAAATGTCGAAGCATAGCCAACAAAAAAAGTAACGACAGCAACAAAAACAGTTATTTTCTTAAATAAATAAAACATAAGAAGCAGAAAAAGTAAAGTAATTACTTTTTCAAAAATTTTAATAATTGCTTCATATTCCATAATCTGTTTTATATGTAAAAACTTCCTAAAGAAAAAGCTAAATTCTAAGAAAAGCATTGCAAAAGAAGCCCAATAAATAGCGTATCCCACTTCGCTTAGACTTTCTATTTGGGTTACAATAATAAAAAGTATCAGAGCAATTGCTATAGTAAGTATAAATTTTATTAAAAAAATATTTGATGCATAGTTATTCAACAGCTTGGGTTTCCTAGAAACCTCTCGCACCATTAACGTTGAAACACCTAAATCTGAAAAGATAATCATTATACTTGCAAACGCAAAAGCAAATGAATATACACCAAATCCTGCATCTCCCAAATATCTCGCAAGAATAATGGTTATGAAAAATCCTAAAGCATGTGCTACAATCTCTCCAGAAAATATAGCAAGAGTATTCTTTGCGATAATTGCAGAGTCAGACATATACTAAAGTGCTGGTTATCATTATTTATATTTTACCTATTTAGCATAGTGAAAGCTTTTTAAAGCAAACGATGTAGCATATATACATGATTACACTAGGCGCTATCTATCCCATGCCAAAGCAATACGGAGTGAGTATCCGCCTGCAACGTCTGCTCTCACGGCTGAAGCGGATCAAAGTGCAGGAGATTGTTGTTGAACCTTGGTATGAAAATAGGCTGCTGAAACTTTACTATATTGCTCAGCTACTCAGACGGATCAAAAGTAGCACTTTTAATCCAGACAGCATCTTTACAGCAGCTCCATTAATCTCAGGCGCATTGCCAGGATTGTATGCACAACGAATCAAGCAGAAACCATTGATTCTTGACTGGGACGATTCATTCTATAATTTTAAAGCATTCAAGCCAGAGCCATGGAAATTTGCCTATTGGGAATATACTGCTGTGAAAAAAGCAAATGCAGTCATTGTTGTATCAAAAAATCTGGCAGATACAGCCGCTTACATTCGAGACAGTAAGAAAGATATCTACTATCTTCCAAATGGAGTCGATGTTCAAAAATTTAATCCTGTAAGATTTGACCAAATAAAATTGAGGAAAGAATTTGATTACTTCCCTAATGATATAATAGTATTATTTATAGCTCATATTGGTTCTGTTGCTGGCAAATTTGTTGGAAAAGAATTAGTAGACGCAGCAAAAGAGATTATCATCAAAAATAAGAATATAAAGTTCTTAATAGTTGGTTATGGTAAAGGTCTTAGATTATTGCAAGATTATGTTATAAAAAATTCATTAGAACTATATTTTAAGTTTACAGGTTTTATAAATAATAAAGATATACCAAAATATATCTCTATTGCTAACATATGCATTGATGTTATTTGGGATCCATCAAAACATAATATGCAAAATAGAAGTTCAATGAAACTTAAAGAATATATGGCAATGGCAAAATCAGCTATAAGCTTAAGAATTGGAGAAAACATAACAGATCTAGATAATGGCAAGTGTGGTATTTTAATAGATTACAAACAAGATGATATTATTAATGCAATCATAAAGTTAGCCGATAACCCAAAACTAAGAGAAAACCTAGGTAAATTAGCACGAAAAAGAATCATAGATAAATATAATCTTGATAAACAATCAAGGCAGTTTGAGAGTATTTTAGAGAAATATGCTAAGATAAAATAATTATTTTAATAATATCAAACCACAACTTTTAAATAACTTCTTCTAATTTCTATATATAATGGACGATTACAAGAAAAAAGTCAAGAACTCTATTTATAGTAAATTTCATATTAGTGTTTTAAATCAAGAAGGATATGCTCAAAATACAACTTTCAAAATAGTTAATAATAAAATTCTAGACAAGTTCAGAAAAAATAATGTTAAGAGAATCTTGGAAGCAGGCTGCGGCGATGGTAGATTTTTGCTTGAGGCAAAAAAAGCAGGCATGGAGCCATATGGCTTTGATTCTAATTTTGATTTAGTTTCCTACTGCAAAAAAAGAGGTATAGAAGCTAGATATGCAAGTTTATCAGAGAAACTGCCTTACAAAGATTCTACTTTTGATGGAATTTATTGCACAAATGTAATAGAGCATACTGAAGACCCAGATTTTGCGATTTACGAGCTTTATAGGATACTAAAGCCAAGAGGTTTATTAATAATTCTAGTGCCTGATATAGACTACACTTTATTTTACGATGATTGGACTCATATTAAACCATTTACAATAAGGACTATGGAGAATTTAGCAGTTGGAATAGGTATAAAGAAATATAAAGTCTATATGTTTTACCCTCCGATTTTAGTTAAATATTGGAATTTTCCTCCAGTTAGATGGTTTAACTTGATAATTTCAGTAAGGCCTATAGCAGATATTATTAATTTCTTTATGAGTAGGATTTTCCATATTTATAGACATTATATAATTCTTGAAGCAAGTAAATAATATATAAGATGCAAGTAAAAGCATAAAAATAGTCTCATTGTAGTTTTAATTACAACTTAAATTTACAGACTCAAAGTACTTTTAATAACCCTTGCTAAAGATGAATCTCTGTCTAGGAATTTCTTTATCTCTATCATCATCCTTGGCTCCCAGCCAAACTTCCAGAAATTATGCTTAAGCCTGAACTCAGAAATCTTGCCAGCTAACTTCCATGCAGGTGATAAATGCTTCTTAGTCAATTCATGAGTTTTCATTACAGTTAAAACATAGAAATATACTTGGAAATTAAGCAGCCATTCAGGATCCCTAATCCATCTTAAGTCTTTAGGATTAACAAACAAGCCAACATCAATCTCTTTCTCAGCCCACTCCCTTAAAGTCTTAGGTTCATCAAAGCCACCATACTGTTTTGCATACTCATAAATCTCTGTTCCAGGATAAGGCCTTAACAATCCAGGGCTATAAAACAATCCATTTGGCGATATATCCTTAAGCTTTAATATCAGCTTGGCAGTAGCCATCATTTCCTCTCTAGTTTCAGTTGGAAAACCAATGATAAAATTGCCTATAGGTATTATTCCATATTTTTCACATTGTTTTACTGATCTTATTACATCATCAACTACACAATCTTTCTTCATAAGCTTTAGAATTCTGTTGCTGCCAGACTCCATCCCCATTCTTAACGCAAAACATCCAGACTTCTTTATCAACGCAAGTAGTTCATCATCCAATAGTCTGTCATTAAACTGGTCAACTCTAGCATTAGACTCCCATGTTATATTATAATTTTTCTCAATCAAATGCTCAGCAATAGCTCTAACCTTATTCTTCTCAACAAAGAAAAGCTCATCACAAAACCATATATGATCAAGCTTATAAGTTTCAACCAAATGATCTATAAGCTGGAAAACCCTGTCTAATGCCTGAACTCTATACCTCTTAAACACATCCATAGTATTTGGACAGAAATTACATCTATAAGGACATCCTCTGCTAGTGTTAATATCTAAAGCTCTCATCTTCCTAATCTTGCCTAAGTTAGTTAAGAACTCTCTTTCAATATACTTGTTAATATCTAATAACTCATATTTTGGAATTGGCAATTCATTTGGATTAATTCCTTGATGCATTGGATTAATTATAACCTCACCATTTCTTTTATACACTAATCCTTTTACATCACTAATTTTCCTTTTCTTTCCTTCAAGAAATCTAATCAAATCTAGTAAAGGATACTCTACTTCTCCATAAAGAACATAATCAACAACCTTATCTTGTATAGTCTGCACAGGGTACATTGTAGGATGAATGCCACCCCATATTACAGGAATATCTTTATCTGTTTTCTTAATAAATTCAGAAAGATACAATCCATGCTTGATTTGCACAGTTGTAATGCCAAATGCAACACATAATGCCCCATGCAACTCTTTCTTTAGCCTTTCTAAAGTCTCTTTCTTAGTATAAGCCCTTCCATCAATAACTTTAACATCATAACCATTATGATCTAGCCAAGTAGCAATATTAAGAATCCCAATAGGAACACTCTTGTAGCGTTCAAAGTCAACCTCTCCACCTTCAATATCTGGTGAAGAAGATGGATAAACTAAAACTATCTTTGATGTCATTTTACTGGATATATAGCTTTATTTTTATTTAATCTTTGTTATTTAGCTTTCTTATTAAATTCTAATTCATCATCTTGCACATATTCTAAACCTAATTGCAAAGCAGTATAAGCCTTCTGCAATTCTCTACCAATATAAGCCCCATGATCAGTCCTGCTAACTAGCTTTAGCTTATTTATAATTGTCTGGTAAATATCAATTGGCTTTTTACCTGTTACCTTTACTAAAACAATATTTTTTTCATTGCAAAAACCAACCTCAATATCCTTAGTCTCATGATTTACTCTAATAAGAAAATATCCGTTATGATCTAACTCAAATTCTTTGCTGTCGTCATATTCAGCTATAACCTCTTTATAGTCTGGATCTGTAGTAATCTCAGTCCCAACTAAAACCTTGTTTAAATTCATGTCCATTACCTTAATTGCATTAACAGGGCAAGACTTTCCTGCTTCCACAATTTCATTATAAGTGATATCATCACATGAATATTCAGAAGTCTGTATCCCCTCATGCTTGTAGTTGCCTATTAAATGAGCTTTGCCTCCCTTTAACTCAAAATACCTAGGAGCAGCAGCTATACAAGCCTTAGTCCCTATACATCTGTCATGATTATACTCAACCTTAAGTTTCCTCATTATAGACGAGAAAGTAAAAGAGACTATATAAAGTTAGTGAAAGAAGTAACCAGCTAATCATTCGATTAAAAATTCTCTAAACCTTACTTTAGTCTTTCTGGTTTCTGTAAAATCAGGCTTTGGATCAGCATTCAACAAACCTATTAAACTATCGCTCTTAACCCTAGCTTTTAGACCTATTTTCTCTAAGGTTTTTAATCCGAATAAAACTGCCCAGGAAGGGATTGGAACTAGCATTATTTTCTTCCCTCTCCTTAAAGCTAATCTCCTAAGTATTTCTTTAAATCTTAGACCTCCCTCACTCGCAGCAATTATTGGTTTTGTAATCTTGCTCTTTGAAGTACATAATCTAAAAATTAGTTTTGACAAATCTTTGCTATGGCAAAGATACAATACTTGATTAGCAGCAACAACTGGAACTAAAGGAGAGATTGCCATTAACCTTCCTATAGCTCCCACCATTCCAGAAGATTTACTGCCATAAACCAAACCAGGCCTTATAATTATCACATCTAATTTCTTAGCCTCTCTTTCAACTTTAAGCTTAGCTTTTCCATATAAGGATTTACAGCCATCAAATGCAGACATAGTAGATATAAAAATAATCTTTTTAACACCATCTTTTTTAGCAGCCTTAAACAATCTTAAAGAGCCGTTAACATTAATTCTAATTATATCTTTCCATATGATTTGTTTAAAATCCCATGCACAGTGCACAAGCACATCAACATTCTTTAAACTATTTTTAGGGATTTCTTTTTCCAAAGAGAAAGGAATGAAATAGTCTTTATCGCCTTTTAAAGAGCGGCCCATCTCATATACAACAAAATTACGCTTTCTAAGATAATCTGCAATACATGATCCAACATACCCATTTGCCCCCGTGATAGCACATATTAAAGCCTTTTTCATTTTAGTTTATCATACTGGTCTGCAATTCTATAAGCATTTGCCATGACAGTTAGAGTTATAGTCTGTGCAGGTATGCTTGGAAATACGCTTGAGTCCACAAGATGAACCTTCTTGTATCCAAAAGGTCTGCCTAAAACATCTGTCTGAAATCTTTTAGGATTCTTTCTCATTGGAAAGCTCCCTCCAAGATGATTGCTCTCTCCTGGCTTGCCTATCTTAAGTAAGGGTATCAAAGGCATAGCCTTAATATACCTCCTATTCTTAAATAACTTCCACATAATATCCTTAATTTTTCTATTAGAACTCTTATTTTCATTGTTTCTTAAATAAAGTTTCTTATAGCCCTTTTCTAATTTGACAGAAATTGTTGACGAGCTATTTGAATGAAGATAGCCCTGTCCTATTATGAGCCTGCTCATAATTTGTACTAAAGGTCTTTTTAGAAGACTATAACCAACTCTAAAAATACTCTTTAATGCACTATCATATAAATCGCTGTAAGTATATAGCTGCAAATGAACAGAATTATTATCAATTTCATTATCAAATATTTCAATATACATCTGAGCTAAAGTATGCAAAGGCTCTTTTGTAACATTACCAGCACTTTTATATCTTAGCAGATGAAACAGATAATATTGAGAATCTTTTAAGATCACCTCTTCATTATAAGCTCTCATAGATTCCAGCATTATTCTAGTTGTTGTTAATGCACCACACGCTAAAAAAACTCTCGAGCCTTTAAATATTATCCTTTTTTTATTATTTCTTTCATGCGCCAAAATAATAACATTATCTTCTTTTTCATTTATCTTTTCTACAATCACATCCTTCTGATATCTAAAATTCTTATTTTTTCTAAGTTTGTCAACAGTAAAAGCGCTGCTATAAATTAACTTATAAGGGCAACCATGCAGGCATAGTCCACAATACACACATCCAGGTTTCTTTTCTCCAGCCTCAAATTGCACAACCAATCGTGAGCTCCCAAAGAATATTCCAGCATCATTCAATTTCTTTTTATTAACTTCTAAATCTTTTATCATCAAAAAAGCCTGTCTGCTATAATTAAAATCTTGGCAATACCTAGCGTAAATAGGAAACAATTCTTGCAGATAATCTCTTAAAGGAATCTTAGATTCCTTTACAGCTAGGAAATCCTTAGGATTTCCTATGTTTGCAACTGCAATGTGCATGAATTCCAACACAGCTGTGTAGTATGGAGCTATTTGCTCTAAAGTTATAGGCCAGTCTTTTATATCTTCAGCTCTATAGGGCATTACTGCTGCCCCCCACACATTACTCAATCCACCATATGCAAAAGAAGGATTAGCTGTAATTCCCTCAGCAGTTAACTTTATGTTAGTATCAGCTTCTTTATACGGATAATCAGAACCATATATTAATTTCCTTGACACACCCTTAACAGTCACTTTTGTATTACCTTTTATCTTTTCTAGCAATTTAGGATCCCACTTCTTTGACCTTTGCAATTTCTCCAGAATTTTACTCTTCACTTGCTCTAATTCTATTCCAGCATCTAGCATAGTAACTTTCAGCCCTTTCCTTATAAGGGCATAAGCGCAGGCCACGCCAGCTGGTCCAGATCCTACAACATATATCATATTCTTTGTAAAATAATTGTCCCATTATAAAGGTAACGTTAAACTAGTGAAAGACACAAGATTTAGGGCAATATAAATGTCTTTCACTAGTTAGAAAACTACATATGTTGTCCATACTTTCTCATATTGAGAAAGTCAGCGATGATTAGTTGCTATATATTAATGTCGTTTTCTAAACATTATTGATTAATAACTTTTCCAGCTATTCCTAAGATACGCAAATTTTAAATAAGCTGTATAAAACCCCTCTGATGACATAATAATACCAGTAGGTCATAACCCTATATTATTTATAATATAAAAGTTATAATAAAACCACACAATTGAAATATGAAAGCGTTTGTTACAGGCGGTGCAGGCTTTATTGGAAGTAATTTAGTAGATGCACTTCTTGAAAAAGGGTATAAGGTAACAGTTTACGATAATCTTAGCCTTGGCACTGAAGATAGGGTAAAGTATCATTTCTCTAACAAAAATTTTATATTTATTAAAGCAGATTTACTCGATTTTAATAAACTTTTAAACTCAATAAAAGGTCATGATATAGTCTTTCATCTATCAGCTAATTCAGATATTAGCAATAATAATGTAACAGATATAGACCTTAAGCAAGGTACTTTAGTAACTTATAATGTATTGGAAGCAATGAGGCTAAATGACATCAAGAAAATAGTCTATTCATCTACATCTGCTATATATGGAGAACCAAGAATAATGCCAACTCAAGAAGACTATGGGCCATTACAACCTATATCACTATACGGCGCAAGCAAATTAGCCTGTGAAGGTTTGATGACAGCCTTTTCCCATAACTTTGATTTTCAAATCTGGATTTTTAGGTTTGCCAATATTATAGGGAAGAGAGGCACCCATGGGGTTTTAGTCGATTTTATTAAAAAACTAAGAAATAATCCAAATGAGCTTGAAATACTTGGTGATGGAAAGCAGAAAAAATCTTATTTAGAGGTTAGAGAATGTGTTGATGGAATGCTATTTGGCTTAGAAAACGCAAAAGAGGCTATTAATGTTTTTAATCTTGGATGTAATTCCAGCACTCAGGTTGATGCAATTGCAAATATTGTAGTAGAAGAAATGGGGTTAAAGGGTGTTAAGTTTAAGTACACTGGAGGAAAAAGAGGATGGAAAGGAGATGTTCCTTTAATGTCACTCGATGTTTCAAAGATAAACAAATTAGGATGGAAAGCAAAATTAAGTTCAAATGAGGCAGTTAGAAAATCTGTTCAAGACCTATTAGCAGGCTACTAACAATTAGCAGAGGCACCATGTATCTAAGCAAGGACTGTTTATATTTTTTAGGCGATAGGCCATGTATCTGGCACAAGAAAGAAGGCTCAAAATGTCAGTGTGAGCACTACATTAAAAGAGGTAGGAGAATTCTTATTGTTAAATTAGGTGCAATGGGCGATGTAATTAGAACAACCCCTTTAATTAGAAAACTGAAGGAAGTTTATCCTAATTGTGAAATTACATGGGTAACATACTTTCCAGAAATAATAAAAGGAATAGTAGAAGTACCTCTTGAACTTAACGCAGGAAATCTAGCCTATTTGCAGGCAGATAAGTTTGATATAATATATAATTTAGATAAAGACAGAGAAGCATGCGCAATAATCAACATGGTAAAGGCAGATGAAAAACATGGCTATAAATTATTAAATGGAAGATGTGAGCCAATAAACAAGAATGCGGAACATAAATTCTTCTCTGGTGTTGACGACGATTATAATAGAGAGAATACAAAAAGTTATTATGAAGAAATATTTGAGCTTTGCGGTTTCAAATATGAGATGCAGCGTTACATGCTACAGAAGCAACCTACTAAATTAAAATTTCCAAAATTCAAAAAAATAGTAATTGGTCTTAATACAGGCTGTAATCCAAGATGGAAGACTAGGATGTGGCCTGACAAGTATTGGATAGAACTAGCTAATAAATTAATGGCAAAAGGCTATGATGTAGTATTTCTAGGCGGTGAATTAGAAGATATTAGAAATAAAGAAATGTCAAAAAAAACTCATGCCTATTACTTTGGCTGTCATCCATTTCATGATTTTGTAAATATTGTGGATCAGTGCACGTTAGTAATTACAGCTGTTACTATGGCAATGCATATTGCTATAGCACTTGAGAAGAAAATAGTAGTGTACAATAATATATTTAATAAGCATGAGTTTGAGCTGTATGGCCTAGGTAAACTAATACAGCCAAAACAGGAATGCAAATGCTTTTTTAAGAGCGAGTGTACTGAAAATATATGGTGTATGGAAACTTTAAAACCAGATACAGTTATTAAGACAGTTGACGAAGTATTAAAAGAGTTTTAAACAACAAAATTCCACTTACCTAGGATAAGTGGTTTTGGATGTTAGCAATAAATGCAGATGGAATTTTGTGTGTTCAAAAACTACCCATAACACGTAGAATTTTGAGCATCAAAAACCACCTGAATGTAATAGTGATACAATCATGCCACCCATTTCTGATGGGTGGTTTTTGACAGAACAAAATTCCATTTATCTAAGATAAATGGTTTTAGAAATAATTAGAACAAAGGGACTATAATGGAAGCAAAAATTAATGTTAATTGGCTGCCAATAAAAATTAATGAACAGATTCTGAATAAAGCATATAGTAATGCAGTAAAGGCAAGTAAAAAGGTTCTTGTTCTAGTGATAGCCACTAAACCTTGCTTTTATAAGGAATGGAGTCTAATGTACGAATGCAATAAAAGAAATATCCCATTTATAGTGCTAAACACAGGCCAGCATTTTGATAATCTTTTAGGTTATGGCATTAAAGAATTCAAATTTGAAGAGCATCTTGCAATAGACTTCCAGATTAGAGGCGATTTAAGCCAGAAATCATCAGAAATGTTTGTTAAAACAAGATGGCTTGCAGCAGAATTAAAGAAGAAATATCCAGAAGTAGAGAGCTGGATATATGTCAATGGCGATACTATTTCATCTGCAATTATACCATCTGCATGGCTCTTTGCAACCAATAATAAATCTTTGCAAGGCGAAGCTGGCTTGCGTGGAATGTCTCCCGAGTCTTTTAAGAAATTAAAAGAAAAGCTCAAATTTGAGCAACTTGTTGAGCAACAATTTAATGGGGCATGGTTTATTGACAGAAGCGAGCCATTTCCTGAGCAATGGGATACTTTTGTCGCATCAGCAGGCTGCCAGTACCATTTTGCCCCAGTCGCATTAAATAAAAAAAATTTAGTAAAAGAAGGCTATAAAGAAGAAAGAATATTTGTAACAGGAAACACTGTAGTTGACGCTGTAAATCTTAAAAAAAGGGAGAAATCTGCGAATAGTATTTTTGCTGAGTATTCTAAGCTTGAGAAAGGTGAATGGCTAAGAGTTGATATCCATAGAAGGGATAATCTAACAGATCGCAGGTTTAAAGCAATAATTAATGGTTTATTGGATCTGGTTAGGAAAAAAATAAAAGTTGTTTTTGTTGAATTAACCGCTTCTAAGTTAGCATTAGAGCGTTATAAAATAAGAAATAAATTGATAGATTTAAGCAATACAAACGAAAACTTCCTTTTTACTCAATTATGGAGAGAGTATTCACAAGTAATAGAATTTCTTGAAAGCAGTAATTGTTGGGCTATTTATACAGATTCAGGTAGTATGCAGGAAGAAATGAACGAGCTTGGCAAGCCTTGCCTGACAGCCAGATTTAATACAGACAGGCCAGAAACAGTCTTCGAAGCAAAGAGTAATCTATTAATTCCACCTTTTAGTAGCAATTTTGTTTCAGATAATATATCAAAAGTTTACAATGAGCCAAATTTAAGGCATAAAATGAGTAAGGCAAAAAAGATATATGGTAAGGATGTTGCAAAGAAGACTATTAATATTCTTGAAAAATTATGGAACAATAATGTCTCTCTATTTACTAGCTCACATGAAGATCTAGGCTTATGGAAGGAAAAAGACCGCTTGAAGTATCTCTAATTATTTTTTAGAGGTAACTAGAACCTCACCCTCATAAGCATCCCTATATCTTTAAAGATAGTTCCCTGTAGTGTGCTTTTAACGAGTCTTCTAAATATATAAGAAGGTCTAAGATAGAACTCTCTATAAGCCTGATGATAGTATTTATTAAGAGTTTCCCAGCTTAAGTTAGGATGATTGTACACTGGCTTTCTCTTATGAAAAGCATAATCATCCCAGTTATAGCTTTCAATGTACTTTCCTTTCCATTCCTCATAGATAATGGTAGAAGGCAATGGTATCATTATATCAAATTTAGCAATATCAGGATTAAGCTCTTTGGCAAAGTCTAATGTCTCCCTTAAATTCTCTTCAGTTTCATCTGGCAAACCAAACATAAAGAAGCATATAGTCTGTATGCCAACTTTTTTGCATAACTTGACTGCTTTTCTTGCATCATCAGTTGTAGCAGCTTTATCAATCCTTTTTAATATTTTATCATTTCCAGATTCCACTCCAAATGATACAGAGTAGCAGCCAGCTTTTTTCATTATTCTTAGTAATTCCTCATCAACAGAATTCACTCTAATTCCATTAGAGCACATCCATTTCATATCTATTTTATTTTCAATCATTAATTTACAGATATCTTTAGTCCTAGAAGGGAATGTAGTAAACATGTCATCAACTATATGGAATTCTCTATATCCTCTTTCTTTTAATGCCTTAATCTCTTCAAATACTCTCTGAGAACTTTTCACTCTAAATGTTTTTCCTTGAACTGATTTTGTGCAGTATACGCATCCAAACAGACATCCTCGAGAAGTTTCTAAAGGTGCAACCGGCAATCTTCTTCTGAGGGTATAAGGTACTTTATAGGTATAAATATCAACCAAGTCATAATCAGGCATAGGAGTCTTATCCAAATCTTTTTCAAATGGTCTCGGAAGATTTATTATAATATCTTTTTTCTCATTTTTATATGCAATTCCTCTGATGTCTTTTAAGTCAAATTTAATTATATCGTTAATAGCATAATCCCCTTCCCCCATTATTGCAATATCTATATCCCTTTTCAATACTGACCTAGGCTCAGAAGAGGCATGTGCACCTCCCGCAACTATTAGTGCATTAGGAACATTTTTTCTTATTATCTCAATTGTTTTCATGCATTGGCTATATAACGCAGAGGTAAAGGTAATACCCACAATCTCAGGCTGAAACTCACTGACTTCTTTTTCTAAAGTCTCAAATATATTCTTTTCAATTAGGTCAAGATCCACTAGCTTAACCTTATGCCCTTCCTGTTTCAATGCTCCAGCTATTATAAGTAGATTTAAAGGAGCATACTGTGGTACAGAGTACTTGACTTTAGAAGATTCGTATACTTCAGTTGTATTGGGATTAACTAATATTACTCTCTTCATTGCACCACCTTCAAGCAAGAGTTAACCATAGTTAATAGCTTATACCATACTCTATTTAAATATTATGAAATTTAAGCCTCATATATAATATTACAGTCTAAAACCCTATTGTATTAAATTTTAAAAATTATATCTTTGAGCCTTATAGTAAGGCTTAAAAAGCTATATAAATCCTTCATTGTCTATGGAAAATACTGCTTTGAAATGTACTAACTGTCATTTTAGTAACCAAAAGCTTCTTTACGAGTTTTTTGATGAAATTGATTCTTTTTATGACAAAAAAAAGAGATTGATGAGAGTCTATCAATGCAGGAACTGCAGTCTTATTTATGCCAAAGTTCATCAACCAAAAGAAGAGAAGAATAAGTTAGACGAGATTTTCTTTAAAGAAACGCATCTTCATGAAGAAGGCGAAAGCAGAACCATTCGTAATTTTGATGAAGTTCTTAATAAAATTAAGAAGTATGGTGGCTATGGCAGATTACTTGATGTTGGCTGTGGCACAGGTTACTTTCTAAAATTCGCTCAGGATAGAGATTGGGAAGTTAAAGGTGTAGAAATTGCTAAGAATGCAGCACAACATGCTAAGAATTTAGGTCTTAAAGTTAAAAATGCAAGTTTAGAAAAATCGCATTTCAAAAAAGCTTATTTTACTTCTATTACTCAACTAGGAGTTATAGAGCATGTAGGCAACCCAAGAAAACTTTTAAAAGAGAGCAATAGAATCCTAAAAAAAGGTGGAGTTTTAGTTATTTTCACTCCAAATGCAAACAGCTTATTCCATAAGCTAGCTCATATCTACTATAAATTAACAAGTAGTTATTTTGCCATAAAGAAAATTTACTATCCAAGGCATACCTTTTATTTTACCAAGAAAACTTTATCGGACATATTAAGAAAGGAGGGCTTCGTAATTAAAGAAATCCAACCGGTTAGCTTAGATATTAACAAGCAATTTTTCCTGCTATTCGAAAAGCAGAAATGGGCTCGAAATCCATTGTTAAAATTATCAGGATACACTATTCTAGCTTTAACTAAGCTAACAAGAACAGAGACCCATATGCTTGTGTATGCTATTAAAAAATAATGTTCATCAGCTGACTTTATATATTTTAACTCCTGATTTTGTATCATAGTACAATTCTTTATAGTATTCAATTTCATCTGGAATCTTTGATGGAATATATAACGGTGGTCCATATATTTGCTTAGGATCTTGTATGATTATATATCCTTTAGTTTCTTTCAGTTTTTCAACTGAATCAGTATAATAATTATTAGTGTAATAAGTAATTATTCCACTGACTTCATAAATATATGCGTCATCTGGAATATAGGTATTTATCCAGAGAAATAAAGAGTCATATTTATGAACACCAAATGCTAGGAGCTGGGTTTTATATGCTTCAGTTGCCATAAATCCAAGCAGCATAGCAACAATAAACATCTTTCCACTTATTTTTACAAATGATGCTCGGAAAAAAGATTTTTGTATAGTCATAACTAACCCATATGCCCACAGAATGGCAAGGAAAGGTATTACTGGGCTAAAATATCTAGTAGCTGTATCGCCTGCCAGATAAATATACAGCATATGTATTATCATACCTGACACAATGATTACAATAACATAAATGGAGAATTTTTCTTTATTCTTAAATAAATAATAAAGCCCTAAGATTATTGGGATAGAAAAAATAACAATTGCAAGAGCCCATAAGTTCAGCAATATTACTGCAAACTGAGAGTCTAACTTAATAAGACTCCTTACACTATCTTGTGAAATTCCATAGTAAGTAAATTTAATGTCTTTATTCTCCTCTGGGAATCCGAATATCCCAAAAAAGAATTTTGCTAGAAAATTCTTAGAAAAGAAATTATAGGTATTTCCGCCTTTGTTAAATGTATCATCAAGTATCTCGTACTTGCACCCATTAAAAAAGTTATTAAGCAAAGGGTAAACAGGATTATCCAGCATAATAGCATTTCTAATCATCCAAGGCGCAACCAGAAGCAATGTCAACACAAAATATAATAGCATTTTTCTAACATAATTGCTAGATTTATACTTAACATACACGCAGTATGCAAAAAATGGAAAGTAAAAGAGTGCAATTGCTTTCACATTGTAGGAAAGACCTAATGACAGCGCAGATAATAAAAAGTGATTAGTAATGAAAAAGTAAAAGCTCAGTAAGATTAAAAAAGCAAATTCATTATCAAGGGTCATATAGCTACTCATGCTTATGCTTAATGGCAGAAACGCAAAAAACAATACTGCATAAAACCCTATTTTTTTGCTACCAAATAATTTTATAGAAATGAGGTATATCAAAATCATTGAAAATAAAGCAAAAATAGGAGATAACATCTTGATAGAAAATTCAGCAGCAGTGTAACTCACATGGATAAAAATCAAATACAACAATGAGGCAATAATATGAAATAAGGGAGTATAATGAAACAAGTCAGCTGTTGGAGGTAAAGGTGCAAGGAGAGGTATTGTTTTGGTCTCAGCCATATACCTAATAATATTTGGGTGTATAGTTTCAACTCCATTCAGTGGTACAGAAATTAGAGATAAATATATTCTAAGAATAAAAGAAAAAGCAATTACAGCAACTACTAGTTTATCAAATTTCTCTGTATATAACTTCATATGAACGGATTTACAGATGTAATATATATAATTTATTGATTATTTATCAATCCTTATCATAGTCATGAGGAATGATGTAAAAATTATTTGAACACCCATTGATGTCAGCACAAACGATATTATTCCAAGCCCAATATTATTAAAACCAAGAACGGCAAATCCTGCAACATACCAGTTATATAATATAGCTAAACCAAAAATTATACTAGATAGAAGCAATGCAAAACCTAGCAAAAGTCCTTGCTCTAGTGTTAGTATTCTTTTGACATAATTATTACTTTCTTTCCTTTCAAAAAAAATCTTTCCTACAAATCCTAAAGATAGTATTTGGAAACCAATTATTATAACAATTCCAGAAAGAAGCAATGACAGATAACTTAGCTTAATTGCACCTATAGTTATCCCTTTAAAATATAAAAGTAAGAATGCAATAAAACCAATAAACATAATAATGGCTCCTGGTACAATGAAAACATGATTAGGGCTGTTGAGTAACATGAACTTAATATTTTTCCAAGCAGCATCAATACTACTTAATTTTGATTCCCCCTCTCTTGGATAATAATGTATTGGAACCTCTCTTGTCTTTAGTCTTGCTTTCTTGCCTTTCAAAATCATTTCTGAGTTCAGTTCCCAGTTATTAGATTTTAAATCCATCTTATTTAAGGCCTCTTTTGTTATTGCTTTGTACCCAGAATAAGGGTCTGAGCTAAACTTTCCAAAGAATAATGTTACAAACATTGTTAGCATCTTGTTGCCTATAATATGAGATATGCTCATAGCCCCAGGCATTAATTTTCCTTCAAATCTGTTGCCATTGACAATATCATAACCTTCATTAATTATAGGACTTAATAGTTTTGGCATTTCATCAAAATTATATGTATCATCCGCATCCCCCATAACAATAATATCTCCTGTAGCAACTTCAAACCCTTTCCTAAGAGCATTTCCATAACCTCTTAATGGCTGATTTACAACAATAGCTCCTAATGATTTAGCAATCTTTGCAGAATTATCAGTTGAATCTGAGTCAATGGTAACTATTTCCCCTTTTATATTATTTCTCTTGAATACAGCCTGTACTTTTCTAATACATCTGCCTATTGACTTTTCTTCATTCAGAAAAGGAATAATAACTGATACTTTAGTTTTTTTAGTCAAACTATTCTTAACCATCTTTATTCGAGAAACTAATATTTAGTATATAAAGATATTGTATTCTATAAGTAAATTATAGGTAAATAAATTATATCTTTTAAATAATTTAATCAAAGAATCTATATTTTAGTAGATAGAATATTGCCATAAGTCCATCTTTCCATGTTATCTTCTTACCCTCTTCAAATTTCCTTGGTCTAAAAGAAATAGATAACTCTTTTATCTTATATCCGTTCTTAAGAATTTTTGCTGTTATCTCAGGTTCTAAATCAAATCCTCTAGCCTTTAATTTAATATCTTTAATAACCTCCCTTTTAAAAACTTTATAGCAAGTCTCCATATCTGTGATTTTTGTAAAAAAGATTAAAGTTGTTACCCAGCTTAGGACTATATTACCAAAGTAATAGACAGGGTATTGAGGCTTATGATGTCTTAAGAATCTAGAGCCATAAACTACTTCTACTTCATTATTTATTATTGGCTGAAGCAGTTTAGGTATTTCTTTTGGATCATATTCTAAGTCAGCATCCTGTATTATTATTATATCGCCTGAAGATCTCTGTATTCCAGTATTAACTGCAGTTCCTTTGCCAAGATTCTTTCTATGGTAGAATATTTTACAATCTCCTTTGCCAAATCTCTCTAAGCTCTTTAATATTTCTCTTGACCCGTCAGTTGAGCCATCATCAATTATTATTACCTCTTTTTCTACATCCTTAATATTAAGTTGCATAACTTCTTTTATTATTTGTTTTAGTGTATGCCTTTCATTATATACAGGCATTATAATGCTAAGTTTTACCTTTCCCATAATTCATTTACCTCTTTCAAAACATCCTCTATTTGTATTAGCTCCATCATAGCCCTGCCTTTATTTTCTTTAAACTCTTTAGCCTTGCAAACACTTCTGGCATTTTTATCATTATATCCCCATATCATAGGATTAACAGCCCCATATAATCCTATTAATGGAACTTCTAAAGCTTTTGCAATATGTAAAGTTCCTGAATCACTTGCTATCAACAATCTACATTTCTTAAGCAAAGCAGCTAAATCCAACAAACTAGTTTTTCCAGCTAAATTAATTGTCTGCTTTTTATTTCTCATTTGCAATTGGATGTCTTTTATTAAACCTTCCTCTTCCTTACTTCCTGTAAATATTACCTGAACATTATATTTCTCAATTAAGACATCAGCTAATCTTGCCCATCTTTCATTCAGCCATAACTTACTCTCTCTTCCTGTTCCAGGGTTAATGCAAACAATTTTCTTCCCTAATTTTCTAACTAACTTCTTAGCATTTTGCGCATTCTCTTTGCTATAATACACCTCTAATTCATCACTAGCATTAGCTCTAACTAATCTTGCAACATCAAGATTAAGCTGTATGATATGTTCATTATTAGGATTACTCTTTGTAACTTTATCTAACAAAACACCTAAGCCTCTAAACGTATGCCCTATAACACATCTTGCAGAAATAAACCCTAGAAAAATATTCCTAGCATCTGGATGCAGCTCTATTGCCAAATCAAATTTCTCTTTCCTTAACTGCTTAATTAATGAGAAATAGTAAAACAAGTTTATAGGCTTTTTAAGCCATGGCTGTTCACATATAAGTAAGCTATCGACATTTGGATTATTTTCCAATAGTTCTTTAGTCTCCTTCTTAATTAGCACATTTATCTCAGCTTTAGGAAACCTCCTCCTTAAAGCCCTGAACACAGGTGTTGTCAATAAAACATCCCCAATCTCATCAATCCTTATAACTAGAATTTTCTTAATCTCATTTTCATTTATTTTACTTTTAAATATCCTATATGGGAAGAAAATTACATATCCAATAATATCAATAATAAACAAAATTGGTTTATACTTCCAGTTAACTTGATACAATTTAATCCCTCTAAATATTCTTAATAATTTTCTTAATCTCCTGGTAAACAGTATCAACGCTGATAGCCCTCATACACTTCTCAGCAACTTTCCTATTATAATCGCCATACATATCATAGCAAGGGCATCCTTCAGCAGGACTCTTAATAATAATAGCATTCTTGGGAGCAAACCTTTCTGCCTGAGTTGGCCCAAATAAAGCAATTAGCTTAGCCTTGGAAGCTCCTGCAATATGCATTGCTCCAGAATCATGCGTTACAAATAAACTGCATTTTTTCATCATTTCAAAAGCTTCATGTAAGTTATAGTTAGAAATATCTAACACTTGATTTTTATGCAAGCATTGTTCCTTAATCAGCTTATTAACACTAGCATCATTCCTGCCCCCAAACAGCAACACAATTATTTTATGATTCTCAGTCAAGATATTTGTTAACCCAATATACTTTTCAACCGTCCATCTCTTTTCATACATAGCCTGTCCAGGATTTTCAGCCCCTCCAGCAGCAATACCTATTACAATCTTATTTATTAACTTATTTTTCCTAAAGAATTTATTTACCTTTTTCCTATCTTTCGCTGTTGTAAATATTTTCATCTCGTTGCTAGCATTTTTTACTCCAATTAGCCTTGCAATATCCATATAATATTCAATCTCATGCTTACTAGCATCAAACTTAACATCCAAGTTATTAGCTAACCCCTCTCCATTCCTCTCAAACCCAATTCTAAATGGTATTTTTGCAAGATATGCAAAAAGATTCCAATGATATGATTTATCTAATATAAAACAAATATCAAATATTAAAGCCCTAATTTTTCTAATTAGTTTAATTATCTCTCCCATATTTCTTTGAAATATTATTCTATCATCAAATTCAATTATCTCATTAATATTAGGATTATTTTTTAAAGCAATAGAAGACCACTCTCCTACAAGATAACTTATCTTAGCATTTTTGTACTTCTTTCTTATAGCAGCTATTAACGGAGTTGTCATTAACACATCTCCTAAAGCACCAGATCTAATAATAAGTATGTTCCTTACTGTTCCAGGAATCTTTTTATTTTTAGGCTTAATTATCCTGCCTAGAATCTTTACCAGCATCTTACTTATCTCCTCTTGCATTAAAATGATCCTTTATAAGTTTAAGAACAACCTCAGGCTTTATCACTTGCAAACATAAGTTGTTAGTGCATGGACTTTTTCTATGATTATATGCAGAAACACAAGGCGAGCAGGCAAATCCTGAGTACAAAGCAGTATAATTACTTCCTAAAGGTGCATATAGCACAGGAGTCTCAGGACCATAAAACACAATTGTTCTAATATCAGATAATGCAGAGAAATGTGCAGGCCCTGAATCATTTGTTACTAATACATCAGCAGTATTATACAAATCAATTAACTCTCTTAATGTCTTAGTCATTCCTGTAAAATCAAGGCATTTATCTCCAGCAAACTTACAAATCTCCTGTGCATAAGCCTTATCACCTATAAGCCCAGTTATAACAACAAAATTATTCTTATCCTCAAGCAGATTTTTTGTCAATTCTTTATAGTATTGCAGAGGCCATTCTCTTAATGGCAACAATTTGCTAGCCCCGGGATTTAACAATATTATTCTCTTTTTCTCATTGATTGCAGGATTTAATGTCTGTATTTTTTTGATTATAGCTTCTCTATCCCTTTTCTCGCTAATTATCTTGGGCACTTTAACCTCTTTCTTATCTATTGCTTGTTTTAGAAAAGGTATTTCATCAGGCCCTTCTAATGCCTTAGCTAATGCCATAAAATTCTGGCTCATGTGATAATAAGCATTGTACATTACATCATGCGTTTGTAAATTTCCTCGGTAAAGCCCTTCTGCTGTAAAGTTATGAAATCCAACTCTAGCTTTAGCTCCTATTAAATAATTTATTATTGCAGAATATCTGGAAAAAAGCTCTAAGTCGAATGAAACATCAATCCTCTCTCTCCTAAGCTTCCAGATAGCTGCTAACGTATCAATAGTTAACGCTGGAAAAGAACTATCTCTTATTGTTATAACATTCTCCTGAGGCACTATTTTCAGGATATCTATGCTTTCTTTATTCCTTTTAAATAGAAGAAAGTAAAGCTGTGCTCCAAGATACTTCTTTTTGATATAATACATTGCAGAATAAGCAATAATAGTGCTACCCATCTCAGATATCTCCATAAACAAGAACTTCCTAGGACTCTTTACCCGAGTTTTACCTCTAAATAGCTTGCCAATATTATGTATAATTGATAGAAAGAAGCATACAGGTATCCCTACCCAATAATCTATCTTCCTCATAGTATCAATATCCATACCCAGAAAGATTGCCATATATTATTTAAAAGTTATGTATCGGAAGTATTAGGAAAAATTTAATTAAGATAGAAATTATAATAAGATTAAATGGCATCTTTTGGAGATAACATCAGATGTAGCAAGCTGCTGGCATAACAAGCCCAATGACTAATAACCAGAACACTTTTTTAATAGGTCACTGTCGCCTAGCAGCACGACATACCATATTTTTAATATTTAAATTTCCGTTCATATTCCTTATGGTCAAACCAATCAAGTATTGCAGAAATTAGTTCAACTTCATTTTCACTGGTTACTGTATATAAAAGACGCCATCCTTTAGGCAAATCATACTTCCAAAGGTTATTAATGCCATATTTCTGTATGTATTCTTTTGGGATTAACCTTTTTGGAACATGTACGCCTGCAAAAGCATTTTGTTTTAGGTCCTTAATTGCCCGGATCATGGACTTCTTAAGAAAGTCATTACTTGGTAGAGCATTAAAACTATTCTCCAATTTCTGAGAGATAAATATCACTTTAGAAGGCTTAATCATACCTTAATCTCCTTTCTTTTGGCAAGCTTCCTTGCAAGTGCTGGATTCCATATATAGCCTACCTTTCCCTCTCTATCAATTGCGATTTTATTTATATCCTGCAGATAATCAAGAATAACAAGGTAAGTCTGCCACATTACTTTTCTAGGAAGTTTTTTCCATAACTCAGTTCTATTAAATTCACCACTATATTTATCAATAGCTTTCTCTACCATAATCACTGTTTCTAAAGTTGGCGATCTTACAAATGGATTCTTTCTTATTAGCTTTTGCATAATAGTATAATATATCAATTGATATATAAATCTTTCGATTTAGGTACGATTCTTTAAGAAGAACTACTACTATGATTCAAGTGATAGATTAATCAAGGTAACTTTATCCTCTGTACAATCTATTGAATTTATTTAGAATAACCTTTATATACCCTCTTCTATCCCCTACTAATAGGGGTATGCAAAGGTATGAAAAAGCTAAAGATAGCAATTTCAATTGATAAAGAGCTATTAGACTTAGTAGATTCAAGAATAGATAACAGCACAATAAGATCTAGATCTCAGGCTATTGAATATTTCTTATCTAAAGGCATTGGTGAGTTTGCAGTTGACACTGCAGTTCTATTGCTTAGCAGAAGACACCATAGTATAGCATTAAAAGAATTTAAAGGCCAATCATTAATCAGGCATCAATTATCTTTCTTTGCAGCAAATAACATAACCAATATCTTCCTTGTAACACAGCACAGTAATTTAGTTGAAAAGATTGAACAGGAAGCAGGCAAGGAAAAAGTTAACTTTAGAGTTATAGAAAAAGAGGCAAAGGGCAATGCACAGGCTTTAAAAGCACTTGCAGATAAACTTAAAGGCAAAGCCTTTATTGCAATGTCAGGAGATATTTATAATAACTTCAACATTAAACAGATGATAAAGAAGCATAATGAAAACAATAAAATAATGACAATGGGCCTAATGACTAGGGAAAAGCCCTCGGAATACGGCTCAGCCATCCTAGATGGAGATTTGGTTATAGACTTTAGAGAAAAAAGTGAGAAAAAAGAAACACATGTGGTTAATGCAGGCATCTATATCCTTAAGCCAGAAATCTTTGAATTTATAGATAATAATATTATCTCTTTAGAAAGGGATTTATTCCCAAAAATAGCAAGAATCAAACAATTAGCAGGCTTTTTCACTCATGGTGAATACATACATTTAGGTGAGTAATGGAAAAGAAAAACATTGAATTATTGCTTCTAGTAGTATTATTTCTTATTTCATTTTACTTCTGGACTCTGCCTTTCAAAACCAATTTAGTTCCATATGGTGATGTAGATTCCAGCACACATTTCACTCTGGCAGATTACATGGGCCAGAAAGATAAGGCTACTTATTATCTGCCTTATTATATTGCTGCAGGCGGCTATGTTGATGAAGGAGCTGGCAAGCTATGGTATCCTCCACAGTTTCATTTAACCTCAGCCATCTACCAAATTCTCTCAGCCAACAGAACTATAGGAATATTATTATTCCATGCACTCTCCAATTTTGTCATTGTTTTTACCAGCTTCCTGCTAATAAGGCACTTATATGGCACTCTAGCAGCCTTTCTCTCAAGTTTCCTGTTAATTTTCTCAATAAGAGACATTCTTTGGTATATCTGGGGCCAATATCCTCAAGTATTATCATTTGCAATAGTTCCTTTAACTGTTTACTGCTTCTATAGATACCTAACTGATAATGAAAAAACCCATTATCTTTATTTAGCAGCAATATTTCTTGCCACCCAGTTCTATATCCATCCTCAATCAATTATTCTAGCATTCTTAATCACAGCAATCTTTACAGTCTTATTTTATCTAAAGAAAAAGAAGCTTCCACTTAAGCTCAAAGATATAAGTATTTTCATAGCACTTGCATTCCTGTTAATTTTACCATTTTATGTATTTCCTTTTGGCACAGGTACTATTTATACTGGAGCTGTCAGTTCAGGTTTTGGCTTCCACCCTGAGCATTTAAACAGCCTCCCTCATTGGTATGGTGTTCTTAAACCAGTTGGCGTTCCTTATTCTTATTACTCTTTTAATGAAATGCATGGCTTCATTAGCCTAGGAAATTTTAAGTTTCCATGGCTTCTGCCTTTATTTCTAATAGGAATTCTTTTCCTTATACTTAGAAGGAAAACTGAAGATTTATTGCTAATTAGTTGGCTAATAGCATTCTACATTATGAGCCATGACTTTGTTTTTGGCCTGTTTAGGGCAGAAAGGTTTATTGAAACAGAAGCACATATCCTTTACCCAGTTGCAGTTCTAGGCTTGTTAGGAATAACATCTTTATTCAATTTTAATCAAGACTTTAAAAAATATGCGAAATATTTCCTTGTAGCTGTTTTCCTATTAATTGCTGTCTCCATTAATGCAAAGAATTCTTACTCCACATTAAATAATGCTTACACAGGAATTCTAAGGCTAACCCCTTTTGAATATCAAGTAGTGGAATGGCTGAACAAGAATGTTCCAGAAGATTCAGATATACTGATAAAAGGGACAGTAGTTTATACTAAAAAGAAATGGATACAAGCTTTAAGCTTAAGACATATTGACTGGGTCAGAAACGATATAACAAGTAATCATGATTATGTCTTGCTGGATTACTCAGATTTCGTAATATTAAGCCAGCAAGATTCAAGGTTTAAGGCAGAAATAGATGCACTACAGAGATGGGAGCAAGATAACTTAAAGAATGCAACACTTGTCTATGATAAAGATCTTGTAAGGGTGTATAAACTTGAAACTAGAAACTAAGATATTACTACCAGTAATAGCAATCTTTCTAGCAGTTCTGCTTTTCATCTACTTTGGCTTCTCATCTGTTATAATGCTGCTTTGGTTTACTCTAGTATCATTTGCATTTTACATGCTACTACACAATTTTGATCTAGAAACAGTAGAGAAACTTATCTTCTCAGCAATATTTAGCATTGGCATATTTTCTACTTATACATATTGGCTCTCTTTGCTTATAGGCTCCATAAGAATAGGAATGGCGATATCTCTAGCATTAATCATTTGCATAACAATAGCATTCCATTTCTATCAAGCTACAAGAAAGCAATTATACATTATCCTAACTCTTGTAGCAATTGGTCTAATTCTCTGGTTTTTAGCTTATGCCATAGTTATTAATAACCTTACTATTCCAGCTTATGTCCAGCAATTTTATGAATGTGTAAAGAATGGAACTGATACTCTAAGTTGTGGGCAAAAATATTAACTCAAAAGATTTAAATAACATTTAAGAATACTCCATCTCATGTTTAATAAAAAGAATATCAATATTAAAAACTACTATGACAAATTTCATGAGCGTCTTGAGGATGAGCATACTCATATCTATGAGCCAACTTTCCGAATAAGAAAAAAATTTCAATCAGATATTATTGCTCAGTTCAGTGGCACAGGAAAATATGCTCTAGACATTGGCTGCGGCACGGGCCATATCACCACAGTTCTGTTAAAGCAAGGATTTATAGTAGACGCTGTTGATCCATCTTTCAAAGCAATCAACATTCTAAAAAAGAAATTTAAGAATTCTTTTTGGGGAAAAATTAAGTTCTACACTACTCCTCTGCAAACATTCAATCCAGGAAAGCAATATGACATAATTATTTGCTATGAAGTGCTTGAGCACATTAAAGATGATTATAAAGCCCTCAGGCATCTAGTGTCACTGCTTAAGAGAAATGGCATTATTATCATTGATGTCCCCTTACATCCACATTTGTATAGTAAAGCAGACGAACTCTGCGGTCATTATCGCAGGTACACAGTAAAGCGTATAAATAATTTATTGGAGCAGAGTAATTTGCAAGAGATTAAGCGTTATTATTTCGGTTTCCCGATGATTTATGCATCAAAGCTGCTTAGAAAAATATTTCAGAATACAAATATTGAAGTAGTCAAAAAACTGTCAAAAAAATCTTCAAAAAAATTGAACATGTTGCTCAAGCTCTATGACAAGTTTTTATTCATAGACAGAAGACAGTTTGCAGTACCATTGGCAGATGACATTATTGTAATAGCCAGAAAAGTATAATATTTTTTGCATATAGCCATAAAGGATCCTATAAATATAATTAGAGGTAGCACTATGCCATAGTTATTAATAACCTTACTATTCCAGGCTATGTCCGGCAATTTTATGATTGCATTAAGAACGGCACAGATATCCTAACCTGCTCACAAAGATACTAGTTATATTCTATTATAGTCAACCAACAAAGTAATTATGGTTTATGTATTGTTTGTTGTTGACTATTACGAAACCACAACTATCCCTAATAATCTTTGTGGTTGAGTATAATTACTATTAACCAATCTTTCTAACTTTTCTTCCTCATTAATATTAAAACTCCCACAACAATTATAGCCAAAGGCAATATTATGCCGTGATACTTTATATTCAATCCTAGTAATCCAAGATAATAGCTAGGTATAGCAACTAAGGCAGTGCTTAAAGCCGCTCCTGCAATTAATCTTTCTGTAAACTCCAGCTTATCATGCCAATAATACAATGCTAAGAATCCCGGCAAAACAAACAACCAAGTAATAGCTAGCACAGTTCTAATAACTACTAGAATAGATTCCTTATAAAATAATACCTTAAAAACTAATATAGACAATACTATTAAAATCAATAACCATAAGCTTTCATTTTTCATCTTCTTGATTATTTCTTCATCCATTTTTCAAGCAGCCAGACAATTTTCTCCTGGCCTTTCATTCTTAACTACTGATGTAATTTCATTGCTAAAAACCTCTTTCATCCCATTCCTGAGATAAATATTCTTAATGATATTGTTAAACTGTATAATAGGCACAGACTGCTGGCTTCCAATCTTATCAAAAACATAGTAATCAAATGCACAAATATCTCTATAACCATAAAAAAACTCTTGAGATTCTTCTAAGGCATGAAAGCCATAGCTAAACAAAGTTTTTCTGTAAGGAATACCTGCTCCAGAATCTCCAGGAATCTTCATCTTATAACTTCTTCTTAAACTTTGATTTCTAATAGAATCAATATAATCCCGATAATTTACCAAGTAATGCTCTCTTTTAACGTTCCTCATCAAAGCATCTTGTCCATAAATATCTCCATATAAAAAATATATTTTAGTATCTTTTGGAGTATTACTCTCAATCCATTTGAAAGCCTGCCAATGATATTTATTCATTAATCCCTCACTTATAAGAGGCTTGTAATAGAAAAATATCAATCCTGAAAAAAGTAATACTGAAACAATAACAGCAGTAATAATATTCCATCTCTTTCCAGCATATTTGCCAATCTCATAGCCTAATTTATAAAATACCAAGCCAAAGAATATAGCCAAGTATAACGGCCAGAAAAATCTAAGCTGAAAAGCTCTGAATGAAAATCCAACATAGTTAATAAAACCTAAAGCAAATAACATAAACCCAGCAATTATTGCAGCATTAAGGTTCCTTTTTGCCATTACAAATAAAGCTAATACCATTCCTATTACGATAATTATCTGTAAAACTATCCCAAAGCTTGAGAAATAAAACCCAGGAGTACCTTCCCATACAGGATACTGGCTAAATTTGAAAGGCTGTGCAACTCTCCAAGTTCCATTAAATACTAATAGGAAATATAGTGAAATAATTAAAGCTAGTATCCCTGCAAAAATATAATGCTTAACTTCCCTCCATTCTAGCTTCTTAAATATAAACTTAATTAAAAGATAAACAAAAATAAACAGGAAAACAAACATTGCCTCGGAAGTGTGTGTATAAATAACTGCTGAGAAGAAAATTGCAAGTAAGATGTAAAACTTGTTTAGCGCAAACCTTTGCACTGCCCATATAGAAGCAATAACAAATAATCCAGCAGCTGCAGCAGGCCAATGTCCCCATGTAAATGCAATGTAGATAGGAAATGTAAAGATAAATACAGACAAAGGCAATGCCAGAATAGCAACAATTGCGTGGAAATGCTTGATCACATAATACATTAATAATACAGAGAAGCATGCTAATAAAAATATTATAAAATAAGCACCATCATAAACCTCTAATCCAGCTAGATAGCTGAAAATAACTCCAATATGGTATACTAAAGGAGGATAATATCCAATAACATCATGAAACCCTTTCACAATATAGAACGCTTCCTGCCTATAATTCCCTGCATCTTTAATTGACTCTGCTCTAGTCTGATGCTGAAATGTATCAGATGCCATATATCCATAAGGAAAATCATGCTTAATCCTATTATCCCACAGGTTAGCCAGCCCAAGCCATAAAAGTAAGAAAAACACTAAGAACAGGAATATTTTTTCAAAGTCTAGCTTTGTATAATTTATTTCCATTTACCTCCCCAATAACCTTTTCCTCTCAAGCTCAGCTTTTTCAAACTTATCTACTGCCTTCTCAGTTTCTCCCCATTCAATTAATTTCTTAAGCCCTTCCTTAAAAGAATATCTTGGCCTAAACCCAAGCTCTCTCTCTATCTTGCTGTTATCTGATAAATCATTTCTTGTATCACCATACCTAAAATCATTTGTAATCATTGGCTTAACATTACTTCCAAGTATTTCATTTATAGTTTTAGCAACCTGCTTAATAGAAACACCTAGCCCAGTTCCAACATTATAAACTTCAGTCTTGTTAGCATTTTTCACAGCAAGTAAATTAACTCTAGCAATATCCTCCACATAGATGAAATCCCTGATCTGATTTCCATCTTCAAATACAACAGGCTGTTGCTTATTCTTAATTCTAGAAAGAAATATTGAGCAAACTCCAGTGTAAGGGTTACTTAATGATTGCCTAGGCCCAAATACAGAGAAGTATCTGAAAGCAATAGTTGGAATATTAAAAGCAGAGGCAAACATTAAAGATAGCCTTTCAGTGGCATACTTGCTTAATGCATAGACAGAAAGGTTTTGCGCAGGCTTATTCTCAGGAATAGGTACAGCTTGCATTACTCTGCCACAATCACAATGCAACTCCCAATCTCTTCTCTTTAACTGCTCTAAAGTCCTTAATTCAGGAAATTTCATACCATGCTCTTTGCATTTATAAGCACCTTCTCCATAAATTGTCTTAGAAGAAGCTACAATTATTTTCTTTATTTTTTTTCTAATATCAGTATTTTTTACTAATATTTCATAGAAATTAGCAGTACCTAGGATATTGGCATTACAGTACTTTGCAGGCTCGTACATTGACTGTGCAATTCCAGTCATTGAAGCTAGATGCATAATTACATCAACATCCTTTAGCCACTTTTTCCATAGCCGAAGATTAGCAACATCACCTCGAATAAACTCAGCTTCCTTATTCAGATAGCTAGGCTTCTTTCCCTGATGCACTTGCTCAACTAAATTATCAACTACCCTAACCTTATACCCTTTATTAATCAATAAATCAACAGTATGACTTCCTATAAACCCAGCCCCACCAGTAATTAGGATTTTCATTGTTATTTTTTATTTTATTTGCAATTTTTTCACATATTGCTATACTTGTCCGCTACCGCAGTTTACATTTACGATAAGCGGACTTCTGTAAAGTTTTGCGAAGCAAAACTAGTATGCAATTATTTTTATTATATCACTTCTTAACTAACTTCTTAAAATAATCCCTCTCTTTCAATTTAATTTTTAAATTCAAATTCTCAATGTAATACTCAATTATCTCATTAAAGATAAAATCTAAATCCTTGGTAATATTCCATTCTGGATAATGCTGTTTAAACTTGCTCATATTAGAAATCCACCAGATATGGTCTGATTCTCGTTCAGGAGCTTCACTCCAGGAAAGCTCCATCCCAGTCTTAGCCTTTATTGCATCTATAGTTTCAAATATACTGGCAGAATTAGTTCTTTCCCCTCCTAAGTTATAAGGATTGCCGTAAAACCCAGCCTGGTTTTTCACAGGTTTAGTTACAAAAGCATAGACAGAAGATGCTACATCACTAGAATGAATCTGATCTCTAACCCTATAACCTCCTCCATAGATATTATAATGCTTCCCAGTTAAAGCGCATTTAATAATATAAGGCAGAAATCCATGCATTTCTACAGCCCTGCTATTTTTTCCAGTTAAACAACCACCTCTAAATGTTGCAGTTTTCAAACCATAGTTAATTGCATATTCCTGGCAGTATAAATCAGCAGCAGCTTTAGAAACTCCAAAAGGCGTATGCCCACATCTATCAATTGGCAATGTCTCATCAAAAGAGTCAACAGCCATGTTCTCATATCTCTTGCCAATAATCTTATAATTAAAGTAATTAGGATAATCTCCGTAAACCTTATTAGTTGACATGAAAGCAAAAGGTATATCTTTATTATATTGCCTTGTTAACTCTAATAATAGTAAAGTTCCATAAGCATTAATCTGAAAATCTTCCATCGGAATTTCTAGGCTTCTTGGATGGCTTGGCTGTGCAGCGCAATGAACAATAGCATCAACCTCTTGTATCACTTTTTTCATCACATCTTCATCTCTAATATCAGCATAAATAACCTTAACTGTATCTCTCTTAAAAACATCTTCCTCCTCTTCAGTAGCCTTTACACTACCTTCCTTACCAAATATCTCCTGCCTTTTATCGTTATCCACCACTACAACATTCCATCCTTTATCAGAGAACAGCCTTACACAAGCACTTCCTATTAACCCTAAGCCTCCTGTAACTAATACCTTCTTCATAGAAAGAGGAAAATTGGATATTATTTATAAAGGTTATTGACTTAACTTTTAGAAAACTAGGCTTTCCCCCTACCAAACTTAACCCTCAACAAATACATAGGTATTAATACCCCATCTCTAAGCAGTTTAACATTAGAAATCCCTGTCTGTCTTCCCTTATAGTTAACTGGAACTTCTACAATCCTGTAACCCTTCTCTCTAGCTATTATTGCAATCTCAGGCTCATACCCAAAATGTTTGCAGTCAAAATCAATATCCCTGATAACATCAGTTTTCCAGGCCTTAAATCCTGCATTAACATCAGTTAGCCTAGTTCCAGCAAGTATTGAAGTAAATCCAGAAACAACATAATTAGCTAACCTCCTTAGCTTGGTTAAACTGCCTTTCTGTATTGTAGAGCCTTTAATAAACCTAGAAGCAAATGTTAAATCAGCTTTACCATCTAGTATTGGTTTAATCAGCCTTGGTAACTCTTCAGGAGGAAACTGGCTATCAGCATCAACCTGAGCTTGTATCTCACCTTTAGCATTCTCCACACCAACTTTAATAGCATTTCCCTTGCCTTTATTTGGAGTATATCTTATAACTCTAAAATTCTTAATCCTTAATTTTATTGCAGTTTCTCTTGCAACCTTACTTGTACTATCCTTACTCCCATCATCTACTACAATAATCTCAGCATCAGGAACTGTCTTATGTATTCTTCTTATAGTTTCAGAAATATTTTTCTCCTCGTTATAGCAAGCAACTATTACTGTTAACTTTATTTTCTTATTTTTGCTAACCATCCTTTGCAGAACTTTTCTTGCCGTATATAAATCTTTGTAACATAAAGTATGCTAGGATAAGCAAACCAGTTATAATGCTAATAATCATTCCATCTCTAAAAGATTTAGGCTTATACTCAAGCTTTAACTCATTGCTTGATCCATCAATATAATAAACAGTATTAACCCCATTTGCTCTAATATTCTCAATTACCTTGCCATCATACCTAGCTTTCCAGTCAGGAAACATATAAAATTTCTCAGCCAATACTAACCATCCTTTCCTCTCAGTTTTTATAATTCTCGAATTATCTGTATACTTAATAATCTCAGCCTTTTTCACATTCTCGTAGCTTCCATCAAAGCTACTAAATAATTCACTTAAATTCTGCAAATTAATACTATTTTCTCCCTTAATAACATCAGGAAACACTCTGCCATATTTTTGGTATTCCTGTAATTTCAACACAGTGCTCTGGCCTAAATAGCCACTTAGCAAAATAATAGCGTCAACATTTTTCAGGAATTCAATATCATAGTCATTAACACTTTTATCGCCACCATAAATAATTACAGTATTACTAGGATTAAAGAAATCTGCTAGCATTATATTATACATAGCATTTAACACATAATTTTTATTTCCAATTATTAGCACAGCATGCTCTGCATAATAAGCCCTTGGCAGATACTTTTCATTTAAGTAAAGGTAAGGCCCTGATATACCTTGATCAACAAAGAGTGCCTGCAAGCAGTAACTGCATTCCTCAAATTTCTTAACAAACTTCAAACCAGATATGTTCAGTGGTTGCATATAATAAACATATTTGGCATTAAGCATTCCCCAGAATTTTGCAGGATCTCTAAAAGAAATAGAAAGATACTCCATCATGTACTCTGGAATCCAGATAGATATACTACCAAATAATATTTCCTGATTCATATAAATTGCATAAGTTCCTGCAAATCCATTAACTGTATTAGTACCGTAATTATTGACTCTAAAAATCTCTTTATGAGCCTCTTTCTCTTGTTGAAGATATTTATAGAGTTGGTTGCCAGCTAAATGCTTGTACCAGTAGTCTTTTGGATAAATAAGGTCTTTACCAAATCTTATAGGCATGTCAGCATTAATCCACACTGGAATAATCCATAGTTCAAAAATAATAAAAAATATTATTATAAATCCTATTAATGAAAGAATTATTCTACTAAGCTTAAGCCTCTTTTCTATGATATTCTCTAATCGTTGCAGACCAATTGCAGCTAATGCAGCCGCTCCAAAAATAAAGATATAAGCGCTTCTATGCACATGATGTATTTTTGCAAACCCTGGCACAAATTTCCATAATGGATACAAGAAATAAGTGCCTGTACTCATTAAAATTCCAAATAAAGCAACTAATGAAAAAGCAAGCACATATCTCTTCTTAATTGAAAATAGTGCAATCAAAACTAAAGTAAAAGCAGCAATTCCTATTACTAAGTCCTGTTGTTGCTCTCCTTTACCAAGGCCAAATACTTGGTATACAAACAGCTTTGGAGACCAGATATTAATTTTATTGCCAAGCATCTGTTCATAAGTAAAATCTACCTCTTTACTTGATACATCTTCAAAATCAAGCAAAGGCAATGCTCGTACTGCAACAAGCCCAAAAAACACAGTTGATAATATAATACCTATGAGAAAAGCTTTAATTGCTCTCACTGGAAATCTTTTTGATGCCAAATAGGTAAGATAAATTGCAATGAAAATTGCGACTAAGTATACAAAGTAATCTAATCCACCAGTAGAGAATTGTATAGCAAGTATTATACCTGAAATAATTGAATTATTTACCATTTCTTGCTTATTTTTACTATTCAGAGTTTTCCATAAAAAAAGAAATAGGAGAGGCGTCCAAGCAATTACGCCATATCTGTGAATATACTGTACACTGACAGAGTTTGGAAATCTTGCATAAAGCATAATAAATGAGGAAACAAAAGCATACCTGGGTTTTATTCCAAAATAAATCATAACATAATACATTGAGATGCCTAGAAGCATTGCATGGAGAAGTATAGTGAGATTGACTGCAGAGACAGTATTTGGCATAATCAGCGCAATAAGTGACGTATAAAATATTACAGTCTTCTCAGAATGTTGATGAAAAGGCATACCACCATGCCAGGCATTAATCCAGTGGGGGAATTCCCCAGCTGCAGATGATTTCCTGATCTGCTCATATAAATCGATGCCCTCTATGTTAAATTCACCATTAAGTGTTCTCTCTGTAGAAATGAATTGCCTATAAAATATAAGAATAGAAAATATGATTAAAGCCAGATAAAAAATGTGCACTTTATATTTGATATATAAGCTTTTCATATTCATTATTTATCACCATTTTTCTGTATTTCACTATTATTCTAAGGGTTCTTCTTCAAATATATCTTCTTTAAATATGTATACATATATTTGAATTCTAAGCAATTTATAAGTTTAGCGTAATATGCTACAACAGATTTTAATCTAGTACTCTATCCTCTTATTTCATAATCTTTTTAAAGCCTTTATAATTATTTGCATAATGGTTATTATGAGATTACTTATAACAGGTGGAGCAGGATTTATTGGATCTAATTTCATTAGGTATTATTTATCAAAATATAAGGATTGCTTTATAACGAATCTTGATAAATTAACTTACGCTGGAAATCTTGATAATCTGAAGGGCATAGAAAAAGACAAAAGATACAAGTTTGTTAAGGGTGATATATGTAATCTAAAATTAGTGGAGAAATTGATGAAAGACACAGATATAGCAGTCCATTTTGCAGCAGAAACCCATGTGGATAGAAGTATAATGGAAGCTGGAGAATTCATAAAGACAGATATTTATGGCACGTTTTCAATGTTAAACGCAGCTAAGCAGTTTAATATCAGGAAATTTGTCCATATATCAACAGATGAAGTTTACGGGAGTATTGAAAAAGGTTACTTCACAGAAGATAGCCCATTAATGCCTCGCAATCCATATTCAGCCTCAAAAGCAGGTGCAGATCGTCTTGCTTACTCTTATTATACAACATATAATTTACCTGTTATCATTACTAGAAGCTCAAATAATTTTGGTTATTATCATCATCCTGAGAAATTGATCCCATTATTCACAACTAATGCAATAGACAATATTCTTTTACCCCTTTATGGAGATGGTTTAAATAAAAGAGATTGGCTTTTTGTATTGGACAATTGTGAAGCAATTGATTTTGTGATGAATAATGGTCAAATAGGTGAAGTCTACAATATTGCCTCAGGAAATGAGAAAAGCAATATAGAAATAACTAAGTTCATACTAAAAGAGTTAAATAAGTCAGAGAGTTTGATAGAATATGTTAAAGATAGACTAGGGCATGACAGGAGATATGCTCTAGATGCAACTAAAATAAGGAAGTTAGGCTGGAAACCCAAATACAGTTTTGAAAATGCACTGAAATTAACTATTAAATGGTATGTTCAGAATCAAGCATGGTGGAGAAAGATTAAAGAAAGCAAACATTTTTCCAATTATTATAAAACACAATATGTAAAAAGAAACGCAGGCTTACAAACTCATACAAATTCAACTAGGTAAAAAATGAAAAATATAAAAGGAGTAATACTTGCAGGCGGTACTGGTTCAAGGCTATACCCTCTTACTAAAGTTACAAACAAGCATCTACTGCCTGTATACAATAAACCAATGATATACTACCCCTTAAAGACTCTGGCAGATGCAGGAGCAACAGACATAGTAATAGTCTCAGGTCCAGGTCATGCCGGTCATTTCCTAAATTTACTAGGCTCTGGTAAAGATTTCCATATAAAATTAAAGTACGAGATTCAGGACGAAGCTGGTGGAATTGCCCAAGCCTTAGCCTTAGCAGAAGATTTTATTGATAATGAAAAATTTATGGTAATACTAGGGGATAATATCTTTGAAGATAATATGAAAAATGAAGCGCAAAAGTTTCTCACAAGTAACTTCAGCGCAAAAATATTTCTAAAACAGGTGGCTGACCCGACAGGTCTGGGTGTTGCAGACATAAAAGGCGATAAAGTAATAACAATAGAAGAAAAGCCATTAAATCCTAAATCAAATTTTGTAGTCACAGGTTTGTATATGTATGATCAAACAGTTTTTGATATAATCAAAACTCTAAAACCAAGTAAAAGAGGAGAACTAGAAATTACAGATGTTAACAATACATACCTGAAACAGGGCAAGTTAACATATTCTATGCTAAAAGGTTATTGGGGTGATGCTGGGACATTTAGTTCTCTTTTTGAGGCATCCAAGATGATAAAAGAGATGGAAGAGAATATAAAATAAAACATATAAAACAAAAAGAATGAAACAAGAGACAAAGCATCATCTAATTTACAGTTCTATTCTTATTTTACTTATACTTGCATCTTTTACAAATTATTACAGTGATAAAGTTCCATTTCACGAGATAGTATCAAGTTATATCCCATTAAGTGATTTCCTAAGGATTTCAGTTTATAAATATCACGATTTCTGGCCTTTATGGTACCCATATGGGTTTAGCGGTGAGCCTCATTTACAAAAACCCACCATAGATCTTTTAAACTTTCAGGGTCTTTTGACAGTAACCATGAGCAACACAGTTATCGCAGTTAAGATTGCTTATTTCTTAGCATTAATTGTTGCAGCCTTAGCAATGTACTCTCTCATTATTTACCTCGGCTATAAGCCAGAGTATGCTTTAATTGCAGGAATTGTTTATGCCTTTAACGGGCACGCATTCAAATTAATGACATTTACATGGCTCACGACCCTCACAGGCTATGCTTTTATCCCATTAATATTCCTTTATGGTACGAAAGCATTACGAGAAAAAGAATGGATAAAATATTCTATTATTACCGGGCTCTTGTTTGCTATCCAGGCAAGAGCTAATCCAGACATGAAGGTTACATTGTGGACCATTCTTTACTTTGGCATTTATTTTATTTTCTATATTATTGGCAATAATTTTAAGAAAAGATTCTTTAAGATTTCTCTTGTTACTGTCATTATAGTAGCCATTTTCTTAGGCTTAATGCTGCAAAGAATTCTTCCAATTGCAGGTTATATTGGCCAGACTTCAAGGGGTGTTACACCCTGGGAACAGGCGTCTGGCAGGCAACTGTCCTATAGCGATATGTTCATAAGACTAGTAGACCCATTAAATTTCCCAGAAATTAGGCCTACACCTGCGCCAGGAAAGAATATTGGAGATCATATTGGTATAATTGCTACTATACTAGCAGGCTTTGCTATATATAGAAAAAGAACAAACAGGATAGTTCTCTATTCTACAACAGGCATTATTGTAGCTATTATATTGACTTCAAACACTTTCAATGCATATTACTACCTTTGGAAGTATGTACCCTTTTTTTCAAGTGCCAGATATTTAGACAGACATTTATTTATGTTTGCATTTTTCGGCTCTATATTAGCAGGGATAGGCGCATCTGTTTTATTTGAAGAAATCTTAAAATTGAATGAAAGAAAGAAAAAATATCTTGCTTATGCAACTGCTGCATTAATTTTCATTAATCTTAGCTTTTTTGGATATATACCCTATCCAGGGCCTTTTCATACATGGCGAAATTTTGATAAAGTAGCAGAAAGTACTGAAATACTGCAGTATATTGCCAATCAGCCAGGACTCTTTAGAATTCAAACTTTTGAGACTAGAGGAATTGACTGGGGTACAAATTATTTTAACAATCGCTTAGAATTAGAACATATATATTCTTTTGATAGCTTATGGTATGTCCCCTATTTTAATATATATCTAGGAGTTGCAAACTCAGATCCTGCAAAATTCTGGGGAATGCTTAATGTTAAGTATATTACTTCAATTGACCCATTAAATGTCTCAGGTTTTAAGTTTGTAAAGAAATTTAAAGATTGTACTCCAGAGACATGTTATCAGACAGAAGATGCAAACAAGCGTAATTTACAAAAAGCATATGGTCCATATTTATATGAAAATTTACAATTTCTACCTAGAGCCTATTTTGTGGATAATGCAGTTCTAGTTGTGGGTGATAGCAATTCTGAGCTTCAGCTTGCTTACACCTTAATGACAGACCCTAGATTCAACCCTCAAAACACAGTAATAATCAGCCAGGTTGGAAAGCTTAACCCAAATGAGGATTTATCTAAATATAAAGCAATTGTGCTTGGTAGTGGAAGCATCGACAATAATAATTTTCAGCAACTTAATTTACATGTAAAGCAAGGAGGCATTTTATTGCCAAACATAATAGCAGGAGAAAATTCTCTGAATCAGGAAAATATAAGTAAAATGCTTACAGGCTTGAAAGGAAATCTAACTTCAGTTGAAGGTTCAAATATTATAATGCACGATTTTGATCATAGAGAAATTAAAGTCAATGGCAAGAAAGGCTGGCTTGTTTACAGTGAAAAATTTGCTTTATTTAATGGTTGGCAAGCCAAAGCAGATGCTAACCCTGTCCAAATATATAATGCAAATAAAGTTATTTCAGCAATATACCTAGAAAATTCTGTAGATAGTGTTAAATTTACTTATTATGTAAAATCTTTTGTCATAGGCTCTTATATCTTTGTTATGACATTACTATTCTTAATAACCTTTTTCTCATGGAATATTTATAACAGAATAAGATTTAATAAACGAAATAAAAACTTTTGAACATTAGCAGAAAATGGTAGAATTAATATTACCAAGGAAAGAGGATTATCCCAATAATTTAAAGATATTAGAAGCTGAAGGAGAGAAAAAGTCAAAACTCTATTATGCAGCTTTAAATGCCTCAGCAATGGCTTATTTTGGGAATGCAAGAATTGTAAAATTAGTGCATATTAAGAAATTAAGGCATGCAGTTTCTCTTATTCCTGAAAGAAAGTATAAAAGAACTCTTGATGTTGGCACAGGCATTGGAATAATGTTGCCAACACTCTCCAAGATATCCGAAAAAGTAGAAGCTATTGATAGCTCAAGCATCATATCATATACTAAACACATGGTTAATAAAAGGAGGCTTTCTAATGTTACAGTAAAAAAGTTTGATGCGAAACATATTACGCAATATCCAGATAGGCATTTTGATTTAATAGTTTGCATGAGCACTCTAGAACATATCCATCAGCTTGACGAAATCTTCCAAACATTTAAAAGATTGCTGACAAAAAATGGAATTCTGATTATAGGGTTTCCTGTTGAGACTAAGCTAGTAATATTTATTCATGAGAGTTATATGAAATTATTTCGAGGGCAATTAAAAGAGGACTATAATTTTGAAAAGAGGGAAGTAAAGAATCCTTATGAAAAGACAGAGGGTCATGTATCTAACTATAACGACATTATCAAAGTTGCACAAAAATATTTTAAAATAGACAATAAAATTATACTTCAGCCTTTCTTCATCAAAATATATTATACACTAAAATTGACTCATAAATAAATGTAATAAAATTACAATGTTCTCTCCTCAATTTTCTTTTCTATTTTTACATCAGATTTTAATACAAATACTAAGTAAAGATATACTATAAATAATAAAGTTCCGAATATCTTAATTTCTGTAATATAATTATGATAATTGATAGGGCTAAAAAGCTCTAGGAATGAGTCATGGCTAATCCCAGGAAGGATTTGAATAGGAGAAATATAAAATGAACTAGAAAAGGGCCATAATAACATTACACCAGCTGGTGGTCTATTGTCTATAGTAAATAAGTCTGCTAAAGAATGTGAATATATTAACAAGAATACTATAAAAAATTTTGGAATAATGTTTCTACTACGTACTGCCTTAAGATTTATAATATTTGCTAGTACTATTGCCACAAAAAACGCAAACGCTATACTATGGAAAATTTCTCTATGTACAAAGAAAGGAATGTCAAAACCAAATAATTGGGGTATAACATCGATTTCAAACAAATTAGCGAGAAATATATAAAAAAACATTTCTTTCCAATTTTCCTTAAAATTGAGATTTTTATTTATAATAGCATATATACACAAGCCAATAACAGAATGTCCTATAGGTGACGGCATTTTCTCATAAATTTCATGATTATTTATAAATATTTCTTATCGATAAATTAAACTAATGGATTGTTTGCTTGAACCATTCGACAAGCTTTTCTATACCCTTATCAATGTTTATTTTCGGTTTATAACCCAGTAATTTTCCAGCTTTTCTAATATCTGCATAAGTAACATTAATCTCCCCTATCTGCTTCCGTATTCTATTAATCTTAGCTCTCTTGTCAATCTTTCTTTCAATTACTGAAATTAGTCTTTTCAATGCAATAGGTTTAGAGTTTCCTAAATTTATTATTTCAAATCTAAAATTCTTATCTAAAGAATTCATTAGTCCATCAATAATATCAGTTATATAAGTATAATCCCTCTTAGAGGATCCATCACCATACATATCAATGGCTTTTCCTTCAGAAATGAGTTTAGTAAATTTATATGGAGCCATATCAGGTCTTCCTCTAGGACCATAAACTGTAAAAAATCTGAAACATGTGACATTAAGCCCGTGTATCTCAGAATAAATCTTACATAAAAGTTCTGCAGATCTTTTTGTTATAGCATATGGTGACAACGGTTCATCCGCTGTATCATCCTCAGAAAGAGGTATTTTTGTATTTCCCCCATATATAGAAGAGGAAGATGCAAAGCTAAAATTCTTCACATCATATTTTCTAGCAAGTTCTAGAAGATTTAATGTCCCTTTAACATTCACTTCTTCATATAACCATGGATTTAGAAATGAATGCCTTACTCCAGCTCTTGCAGCTAAATGAAATATCTTATTAGCCTTCTCATTTCTGAAAATCTTCTCTATTTCTTGATAAGAAGTAATATCTGCTTTGTAAAGCTTAAACTTCTTAGAATTAAGACATGTTTTAACATTGTTTTCTTTTATTTTAGGGCTATAGAAATTGTTAAAGTTGTCTATGCAAATTACTTTGCTTACTTGGTCAGAATTGAGTAAAGCCTCGCAAAGATGACTGCCTATAAACCCAGCTCCTCCTGTTACTATTATATTCATGGAGTTATGAAAGAAAGTCTAGTGTATATAAAGCTTATTTACTTAGGCTCTACTGACTATTCGCAAACTATATATAAAGCTACTTTTGTCTATGTTATATGGACAAAAAATGGTTAATTAATATAATCATTGGAGTTAGTATCTCCTTAGTTCTTGTTTGGCTACTGTTGAGACAGATCAATCTTAACCTAATCTTGACTTCTATAAAGAGCATCTCAATATCAGTTTTGGCTACAGCTTTTATGCTATATATTGTTAGTAATATATTTAGAGCCCAACGTTTCAGAATAATAAGCAGCAAGAAATATAGCCTTAAATATTTCTTTGATGTAACATCTGTTTTGAATATGATGAATGTACTTTTACCCTCAAGAATGGGTGAGCTTTCTTATTTATATTTGCTCAAGAAAAGTGGTACAAAGGTTACTGAGGGTATTGCTTCTCTATTTTTAGCTAGAATATTTGATTTTATTGCTCTCTCTACTATCTTTTTAGTCACAGTCTTGTTTATAACTAGAAACCGATTAATACAGAGCATAATGTTGATAATTGGTCTAATTTTATTAAGCTTTACCATTCTTCTTATTACATTCATTATTTATGAAAACAAATTTATCATCATAATAAAGCATATCGCTAAGAAATTATATTTGGATAAGAATAATACTGCAAAAATAGTATTCAAAAAAATTTTTGAAGTAACACAATCACTGCATGCTGCAAAATCGAAAAAAGCAGTGCTACAAATAATGCTCTATACTTATTTAATATGGCTCTCTTATTATCTTATCTCGTATCTTATTTTAAGGTCTGCTGGCTTTCATATAAGTATAATTACACTCAGCATAGGCTTAACTTTATCAGTATTGAGCAGTATTATACCTATAAGTGGTATTGCAGGCTTTGGAACTTATGAGGCATATTGGACTATTATCTTCATAAGCCTTGGTGTTGAGAAAGAAGCAGCTATCACTTTCGGCTTTGTTAATCATATAATTAATCTACTATATGTAGTTGTTATAGGCATAATCTCATTTTTTATGCTAAACAGCAAATATAATTATTTCCAAAAGAACAATCAGAATATCAAAAGTATTAAAGATTAATAACAAAAATTAAAAGAGTAATTAAAATCTTATACAGGGTATGGAGTAGTAATCCTAAAAGGATACATAAATCGTCTTGACAAATCCTTAATTTTTGCAAAAATTCCTTTTATCACTAGCTTTTTCTTCATATCCCATAAAAACTGTACCAAATAGTATTCAACAGGAAAACTAAAGAATCTGGTTTTCCATCTTAAGGAAGCAGTGAAGTATAATAACTTATAGAAAGGTCTCAATTTCCAGTCAACCTTTTTCCATATGATGTATTTTGTATCACCTGCCGCAATGAAATACGCGCTTAGAATTATAGCCTTATACCATCTCCAATTCCCTAAATATGGATAAATTGCCTCTTCTCTGAATATTCCCCATTCTTCAAATGATTGAGGTGGCTTCCATCCGTTTTCCATCGCCTTCTGATACATTGGAGTTCCTGGGTATGGGGCAAATAGCGACATTGCACATGAAGTATCAGGTGCTATCTTCTTTATCTTATCAATTAAAGCTAATGTTTCTAATGCCTGTTCTTTTGTTTCATTTGGAAGTCCCAGCATCCACGAAAATTTAATTCCTATTCCATATTTCTTCCCCATTCTCGCAACATGAAGCATCATTTCAGGTGTAATATCTTTGTCAATTGAATTGAGAATCTCTTGACTTCCGGATTCAGCCCCGTAAGATGTGTGTGTACAATTAAGCTCCTTTAGTTCTTTAAAGAATTCCTCACTTTTTAACAAGTCTACCCTACAGCCATTTTCCATTGCCCATTCCTTTACCCCTAATCTTCTAAATAACCTGCCTAATTCAAGAACTCTTTTTTCATCCCCCACTAAATCGTCCTGTAAAACTATTCTTTTAACTCCTGCGTCAATAAAGGGCTTTATTTCTTGCTCAACCCTTTCTATGCTCCATTTTCTCCATTGCCTTTTATTGACTATAGTCTGCCAGCAGAAATTGCATCTATATGGACACCCTCTGCTTAAAAGTAGATGTATTGTTTTCAATCCTTCATGCTCAAATATATATTTATTTATATCAATCAAATCAAGAGCCATTGTAACATCATCATCCATCTTTAAGAATTTTCTGGGAGGATTCACTATTACATTATTATTTTCATCTTTGAAAACTAAGCCATTAATATTTTTAAAATCCTTATTATTTATAAGTGTGTCCATTAATTCTACTAGCAACACTTCACCATCACCAGTACTTACAAAATCAACTAAAGAGTGCTGGCATGTTTGTACTGGTGCAATCATTGGATGCGGCCCTCCAAATACAAATTTAATATGCTTGTATTTTGACCTGACTTCTTTTGCCAATGCCAAGGAAGTAATAATTGTCGGCCCAGTAAAAACAGAGAAAGTCATTAAAACTACGTTATTGTTTTCTAGAATATCATCTAATTTTGCTTTTGAATCAACTCTCTGGTCATATATAAGTACCATAAAACCAGCTTTCTTAAGTTTTGGCGCAAGGAATAGTGGCCCAAATGGTAGATGCTTAACAGAATAAAGCCCAATAGTTTCAGGCTGCACAATTACAATACATGGCATATCTTTTTGTGATAGTTCTGATATAGATTCAATAGGTTTATCAAGTTGCTCTTTTAATGTATCATATTGGATAGTAATAAGTTCTGTATCCATCGAGACTTAACACTGGTTTAGGATATTTAAATGTTATGAAAGATAGGTGCAACTTTTTATATTAGTGCTTAAATTCTATTATAAATGGTAGAAAAACCTCAAAAAGTAGAAATAAGCATCATAATACCAGTTTATAACGCAGCTAATAGTATAGCCAAAACACTAGATTCTTTACAAAACATAGATTTTCCTTCAGACAAACTTGAAGTCGTGATAGTAGACGATGGCTCAACTGATAGCACCTTAGATATTATCAGGAAATGGGGAATTACTAACAAGGATAATAAGAATCTGCCAAAAATTTCTATTATTAAGCAGAAGAATTCAGGTCCAGGTGCAGCAAGGAACAATGGAGTAAAGCACAGCAAAGCACAATTTGTATATTTTACTGATTCTGACTGTTATGTTAAAGAAGATTGCATTAAACAACTATATAATAAATTCAAGGATGATATAACAATAGGTGCAGTCGGAGGTGCTATTGAACTGCCTCCTAAAGAGAAAAATATCTTGGCAATTGCAGACCACTATGCATCTTGGTACCATCATAATCCACAACAGGAGCCTCATTATGTTCGTTCAACTCCAACAGCAAACTTAATGGTTAAAAAAGAAGTTTTTGAGAGCATTGGATATTTCAAGGAAGGAATTAAGGCAGGCGAAGATGTAGAATTTGGTGCAAGAATGCAACAAGCGGGCTATAAATTCTACTCTTTAAACACTGCCCATGTTTATCATTATAATAGAACAAATTTAAGAGATTTCTTTAAACATGGCTATAAATGGGGTTTCTATGGCGCTTCAGTTAGAATAAACAATCCTAAAACAAAGTATTATTATCTATTTCCTGCAAATACACTCTTGGCATTCATATATTTCATCCCATTAATTCTCATACAATTCAGCTATATTATGCTGCAATGGCTTAAAGTAAAAGAATTTACTGTTTTACTGTACACACCGTTAGTATTCTTTCGCTGCCTTGGTTACCAATTGGGAGTCTTACAGCAGACACGAGCATATGCGAAGAAACGTAAAGCCAATCGGCTGAAATCATGGTCTTACTGGGAATGACCAACTGAGATAGCGCTTCTCAATATGCCCGGGAATAATGATGGCCGAGCAAGAACGTTCATGGGGTACACGCAGCCATGCGTGCAAAAGCATTTTTTGTCTATGATATCCTGCTTCAATTTCTGTGCCTTATCTGAGTACCAAAGTTTCTTGAAATCATAATTATAGTTCCGTATGTTTGCAAAGACAGGCAACAATTCACATATCTGCACATTTCCTAGAGCATCTATGACAACATTGTTCTTCCATGCATCACAGGCGACTATTTGGTATTTTTTCTCGACCATATCAAGGTAGAGGTCAAATAAGTATCGTTGCAACCCATTTGCCATCCGCTTCTGCCACCAGCTCATGTCCCCCCTGTAAGTATAATGGTCCCATATCTTCTTAATCTCCTTTGACTTCTGCTTGAGCACATCCATCGGTGGCAGCATCATGCTGTTATCTTTTGGACTTCCCCTGATTAGCAGGAAATTCTGAAAACTTATCTCAGGCATGCGTTTCATCACAAAATAACCTAAGTCAATAACTTCATCAACATTCTTATTTGTTATTACTGTTATAACTTTTAACGATAATCTTTGATATTGTTTCTTAAGTTCTGCTAGTTCGTCATAAGTCTCAAGCAGCTTTTTGAAATTTCCTTTGACGCCTCTATTTTCGTCATGGAATTCCTCAAATCCATCAAGAGATAGATTGATTGACAAAGAGGTGTTGGGGCAATTCTGCAGGATTTCTTCGGTAGCGTTCCGTATTTTCTTAGGCATCAACGCATTTGTTGGTATGTTGATGCTGAATAGAGGATTATGCTTTGCAAAAACTGCGCACATTTCAGCAATATCATTCCGCAAGAATGGCTCACCACCAGATAAATTAAGAAACAGTAAATTATGATCAAAAGATTTTGCAATTCTCTCAAACTCCTCCATCGATAATTCATCGCTTGGCTTTGTTGTGTTTAAATTTTGCCAATTAAAACAATGTCCGCATTTCGCATTACATATGAAAGTATTATGTAGAATTAAATGTACAGGTAAATCAGATCTTCTTAGATACAAAACCTTTATTAACTTTCCAATCATTTTTCAATCCAAACTCCTTATAAAACTTAACTACTGTTATTTTTGATGTATAGAGAACTTTGAATAACTACATACTTCCTTGTCTACATTCTAAGTTCTCTTAGAGAATTTTGACACTTTGGAACTGTGTTCCAATGCTCGAAAATCACAGGATTTTCGTTGATTTGGTAGATAATCAAAATTCCCTATATTAAAAGTCTTCTGTGATATAAAAGCTTTATGAATTTTATTATTACCAATAGTACTGTTTATAGACTTTGTAATATGCAATAGTTCTCTTTATACCATCTACCCTGCTAGTTGTAGCATTCCATCCTAACTTCTTTATTTTTCTCACATCAGCCACAAAATTACCAGTTTCAAGAATCTTATATGTAGCAGGGTAGTCTCTATACTCAATAGATCCTTGTCCAGCTATTTGCACTATTAGCCTAGCCATATCTTTAAACTTAAAAGCCTTTCCAGAGCCAATGTTAAATATTTCTCCAATTGCTTTCTTTTTGCTAGTTATAATTAGTAGTCCATCAACTAAATCTTCTATGTAGATATAATCTCTTAACTGCTCTCCATTCCCATAAATAGTAATTGCCTCATTATTCAAGGCTTTTCTTATAAACCAGTTTACTATGTTAAAGCTGCCAGATTTCATCTGACCTCTAGGACCATAAGGATTAGTAATCCTAAAACAAACAGTTTTTATCCCATATGTTTTGTTATAAACAGAATAGTAATTCTCAGCAGCTACTTTATCAATACCATAAAAACTAATAGGCTCTAATCCAGCTGTTTCATTAACAGGAATTTTTCTTGGTCTCCCATATTCTAACCTTGATCCAGGAAAAATAATTACAGCTTTATCATTATACTTTCTTAAAGATTCAAGCATTAGCAAATGACTTAGTCTATTAATATTTATATCGTCAATAACATCTTTGAAATTCAAAGGAAACTGCGAAACTTTTGCAGCAAGATGAAAAATGATATCCTTTCCTTTTACATGCCTAGCTACTGTTATTTTATCAGTCACATCTCCTATTACTAATTTTATTTTATTCTTAATCTCTTGGATATTAAACAAATTTCCTGGGCTTTTATTTAATAGAGTAACATCTCCATTTAGTTTTACTAGAGCTATAGCAAGATTACTGCCTATCATTCCCAAGCCACCAGTTATAAGAATCTTCTTTCCAGAAAAGAACTCGTTAAAAGTAGTTTGTTTCATCTTAAAATTGCTGATTTTTTTGAAGTAATTGTTTATATAGCTCTACATATTCTTCAGTAATCTTCTCCCAATTATAATTCTTAATAATCTTCAAACTATTCCTTGACATTCTTTCCCTTAAAGTATCATTATTTAGCATCTTGATTAATGCATGAGCCAATTCTTTTGAATCTTTTGGCCTTACAATAAATCCATTATAATTATTCTTCACAAGCTCCTCATTTCCAGGAACTCTGGTAGCTATTATTGGCAAGCCAGTTGCCATTGCCTCTAACACTACAAGTGGCATCCCTTCCCCGTAAGAGGAATTAATTAAAATATCTGCATTTCGGTAATATTTAATAAGATTATCATATTCGACAAGTCCAAGAAACTTTACTTTATTCTCAATCTGATTTCTCTTGACTAATCTATGCAAATCTTCTTGATAAGGACCACTTCCTATTATTTGAAGCTCAAAATTCTTATTTGATTTATTAATAACTTCAGGAAGAGCTTCTATAATATATTGAAAACCCTTTCTAGGAATTAATCTTCCAATTGCTAATAATTTTATTATATTCTTTTTCTTTCTTACTTGCGGCCTAAACCTATTAAGATCAACACCATTTGGAATTACTGTTAATGGAACTTTTTTATCAATACTTCTTGCGTAGCCTTTTAATCCTTTACTTGCAGCTATTGTAAAGCTCGCATTTCTCCATATCAATCTTATAAAAGGAGCAACTATATTATAGATAATACCATATCTATCCTTATCCACTCCAGGTACATCTGAACCACCTAGATAAATTATATACGGAATCTTGTATAGTTTATGTAAAAAATAAGCAACAGCTCCAGATGGCACTACAAAAAATGCATGCATTATATCAGGTTTTTCTTTTTTTACAAATCTCCTAGAATAAAAGAAGGCTGATATAATATAGGTAAACATTTCAAATATTGAAGCTCTATCCCTATATTTTCTTACAACTCTTACTCTATGTATCTTTACATTATTTATTACCTCATAATTTTTCAAATTTTTGTATTTTGATGTTATAAGATTTACATCATTTCCTTTTTTTGCTAATTCTTCTGCTAAAAATTTAGTTACTGTACTACCACCACCTCCTATAGGAAAAAACTCATAATTTAACAATAGAATTTTCATTTTATACTCCCATGGATTATTTAGTTCTATTTTTCAAGTACTTTCTCAACAGAATAGTTTTTATATTGCTTATTGAAATACACTTTCACCATAATATCTGCTAGTATTCCAAAAACAATTAAAATCACACCAAGGATTAAAAGCAAAGCACCTAGTAACAGTAATGGTCTATTAGACAAGGGTATCCCATAAAATATCCTTAGAGATGCTAAGTATAGGCTAATTATAAAACCTGTCAAAAATGATAGACTTCCCAAGCCACCAAACAAGTGGATAGGCCTTGCTGAATATCTCATCCAAAAATTAACTACAAGCAAATCAAGAAATCCTTTGAATAATCTTGTTACATTATACTTACTACTACCAAATTTTCTTTGATTATGTTTTACTGGTATTTCTGTTATCTTAAACCCTTTCCATTCAAGAAGTGAGGGAATATATCTATGCATCTCGCCATAAAGATCTAAATCTTGAAAACATTCTCTTCTGTAAGCTTTTAAAGAGCATCCAGCATCATGTATCTTATCCCCAGTTATTAGACGTCTTAATGCATTTGAAAATCGTGATGCAAATATCTTCGTTATAGGATCGTTTCTTTTCAATCGCCATCCAGAAACTAAATCATAGCCCTCATTAAGCTTTGAAATAAGCATTGGAATATCCTCAGGATCGTTCTGCATGTCTGCGTCCATTGAAATAATAATACTGCCTGCTGCCTGCTTAAAACCAACATCTAGAGCAGCGGTCTGCCCAAAATTCTTCCTGAACTTTATTACCTTAACATTAGAATCTTTGTTATGTAATTGCTTAAGAACTCCAAATGTATTATCAATTGAGCCATCATCAACATAAATTATTTCATACTTCCTTCTAAGCTTATCTAATACTACTTTAAGCTTCCTGTAAAGCAGTTCCACATTCTCCTGCTCATTATAAGCAGGTATTACAACTGATATCTCAACTTCTTTTACCACATACCCTAGAATTAAAGGTGCATATAAAAAGATTGCGAACAATCCTTCTAGAAACTAACCTCAAACACCTCCCAAGGCTTCTTTGAATAATCTATATATCTAATCCATCTTGGCTTTATCTTAAAATATCTAATAGTTGGCATTGCTGAGAATTTAGTTTTATGCTTTATTTTAGCGCTATGAATCTTCTTGCACAGATCCTCTAGATTACCCTTAGCTTCAATTGCATGCCCCTGATATTGGACTGAAATCTCATCCCAACCAATTACAAAAGCAACATTAGGATTATGCTTCAGATTTTTATATTTCCTGTATGTAGAAAAAGTGTTAAAAATTATTTCTAGTTTGTCAGTAGCAACATACTCAACAACTGCAGCCTCTGGCTTTCCTTTAGGAGAAATAGTAGCTAAAATTCCAATTTTCTTGCTTTTAATGAATTCAAGGATTTTATTTTTATTGTTTTGGCTATGCATATAATAATTAGAATAAAACTGCACTATAAAAAGATTCCTTAGAAATAGCATAAAATATTTAAATAAGAGTATAGACATAATATGTATGTCTGAAATTATACTTAGATATAATATGCCCCCTGATATAGGACAACTAGTAACTTTAGCTACTAACTTAGGTCAAGCTACAAGAAAAGTAGCTGAAAAGTATTCAAATGTCAAGTGTGTTACAGGATTTAATTTTGATGATATCTTGTTTGATGCAGAACTAAAATCAGAAAATCCTACAGATTTAGAAATAGCTCTTAGACACTATATGTTTATTGCGGGATCCCCAGATAGAGTTGCACTAGAGAGTAGTATTTGTTTTGCTATAGCAAATAGGGTTCTCGAAAAAAGAGGAGAGTATCTAGGTGAACAAGAAGGAGCATCGAGAAAAGACTATCCAGTATATTGGTTTGGTTCCCCATCATTTAATTAGCTATTTCTTCTTCGGCACTTTTGCCCAATCATCTAAAAACAGTTTTATCCCTTTATCTGTTAATGCATGCTGGAACAACTGCTCCCAAACTTTAAAAGGCATTGTTGCAATATCTGCTCCTATTTTAGCAGCCTCTAAAACATGAATAGGATGCCTAATGGAAGCAACAAGTATCTGTGTCTTAAACCCATAATTATTATAAATTAGCCTTATATCTCTAATTACCTGCATTCCATCATGCCCAATATCATCTAGTCTTCCAACAAAGGGACTTATAATATATGCTCCACATTTAGCAGCCAGTAAAGCCTGGTTAGCAGAAAAGCATAAAGTAACATTAACTCTAATTCCTTGCTTAGTTAACATCCTACAAGCCTTCATCCCTTCTTGTATCATAGGAACTTTAACAATTATATTCTTGTGCAGCTTTGCAAAATCCTTGCCCTCTCTAACCATTCCTTCTGCATCTAAAGCAACTGTCTCTGCACTAACTGGACCATTTACAATCTTACAAATCTCTACTAAAGTTTCGTTATAGTCTCTTCCTTCTTTTGCTATAAGCGTTGGGTTAGTTGTGCAGCCATCCAATTCTAGAATCTCATTTGATCGACGGATTTCATCAATATTTGCACTGTCAATAAAAATCTTCATCTTCCATCATCCCCTTCATTGTCAATGTCTGCTATTTATTGTAAAATCTATAATGTTTTAATAATTTTTCTCTCTATTATGTGTGTCTTTATTAAGTGCTTCCCTTATAGATGCTATTTGTTCCTCAGTAATCTTAGCAATAGCATCTTTAGTTTTAATATAGAATATCTTAGAATGCTTTCTAGTTTCCTCAATTATTTTAGCATCAACAGGCCTATCAGCATAATATTGCAGATCAATTCTTGCAGAAAAGGCTTTATCAAGCATTTCATCATCTTTTTTATTATAAAATATTATTAAATGCTCTTTCATAAATGCAATAGAGCAGCTGTGGATCTCACATTTTATACCTATGCGAAGCATTAAAGCATAGAGTGAATAATAAAATATATAGTATGTTGTAGTTGCTGTCCATATATCGCTTGATAGAACAGCTTGCTGAACAGGCAATGTTTTCTCTGCCATGTTCAAATAAGAATCAGCCATTGTTGCATTGGATTCTATTAATTCCAGCCCATTCTTTTGCTGTAAGCACCACTTAACCGATACCATAATATTCCTTCCATAGTATATCTATAAATTGCTCAATGCCAAATATTAGTATATGATGATTTATTATCTCAGCAACTAAATTATTCTTCTCTTTAATTAATTTTTTCCATTCAGCATGGGTAAAATATTTTGCACTAGCATTCAAGTCTAATAACTTGCCTTGATATGCATAATCATTAGCTTTCTTTTTCCCTATTATAAAAATATCAATATCTGAATCCTTTTTTTCCCTGCTTTTAGCGTAACTGCCAAAAATCCCAATAATCCTGTCATCAGCCTTAAACAGATGTGCCAATACTCTATGTTTAGCAAGAAACTCTAATTTTCTAGCAAGCTCTGCCTGTGCTAATATATCCTTTATCTCAGCTAATTCAAGATTTAGTCTGCAATATTTCAGGGTTCCCTGCTTCCTTGACTTTAGTATAGATTGCTCTTCCAGCTCTTCTAATGCCAATGCTATTCCTTTCTGGCTTAAACTAACACTTCCTATAAGCCCCCTTCCATAAATCTCTCTTTTATAGTCCCCCAAGAATTGCTTAAGTATCTCATAGTACTTATTGTGTATCATATTACACAATTGTGTAAATATTTACATATATAAAGGTTTCTGTTATTTTAGTAGCTAATAATAGATAAGAGATTTATAGAGCTCACGCGAGGGGATGACTGGTGCCCCTAATTTATTAGTTTGTTACTTAATAGTAACAATAAGCAAAAGATTTATAAAGAGAGACTATTTTCTGACATAAGGAGGCAATTACAATGTCACTATTATTAATTGAAAAAATAAGTAATGTTAAAAGATTGCATGGAGCTAGAAAAAGTGCTTGATTTCTTTCAAGGTTGGCTTTCATATATTACTCATGCAGATACGTATAAGTGTAGAAAGCATATAACAAGAATTCTCAACAAGTGTTTTCCTATTAAAACTGAGGCAGAAATGTGTCAATGATGTAACTATATTCCTCATCTCCCTCCAACAACAACCTTTTTAGTCTTAATTATATCCTTAACAGTCCTAACTATATTGTCAGCACTCAACCCATACTTCTTATACAATTCCTCAGGGCTTCCCGACTCTGCATACCTGTCCATTAAACCAATTCTTCTCATAATGCACGGATAGTTTTCAGCTAATACCTCTGCTACAGCACTCCCCAAGCCTCCGATAATGTTATGATCCTCTGCTGTTACCACATGCCCAGTTTTTCTTGCAAACTCAATTATTGTTTTGATATCAATAGGCTTAATAGTATGAATATTAATAACAGCAATAGACAATCCCTCTTCCTCCAATATTTCAGCAGCTCTTAAACTTTCATAAACTAAAGCACCAGTTGCAAATATTACAGCATCACTGCCATCTTTAAGAACATCTGCTTTTCCAAACTGAAATCTATAATCAGAACTATGTATTAGTGGCAATGCAGTCCTTATTAATCTTAAATAAGAAGGTCCATGGTATTCAGCAAGAAACTTTACAGTTTGCTCAGCCTCAATTGCATCACATGGCTGTATCACTATCATATTTGGCAAAGTCCTGTAAATAGAAATATCCTCAATAGCCTGCGCACTCTTTCCATCATCACCTGTGCTTATCCCAGCATGACTTCCAGTTAATTTTACATTTAATTTATTCCTTGATATAACATTCCTTGTTAGCTCATAAGCCCTTTCAGAGAAAATTGCAAAAGAGCTTGCAAAAACAATCTTTCCAGATGCAGCTAATCCAGCAGCAGTTCCAATCATATTCTGCTCAGCAATCCCCATGTTAAAGAATCTCTCTGGAAACTCTTTCTGGAACTGCTCGCTTCTAGTGCTATCAGATAAATCAGCATCCAACACAACAATATTAGCATTCTTCCTGCCAAGCTCCACTAAAGTCTTCCCATAAACATCTCTTGTAGCTATCTTTTCCATTGTAATTTTTATAATTGGTATATTTAATATCTTTTTACTATTTTTATTTGCATTACAGTTGCGAACTGCACAACATACATGTCCGCTAGTTCACTTTACATCCATGATAAGCGGACCATTGTAAAGGCATGTAGTTCGTGCCTCGTAATGCAAATTATTATCTAAGCTTTTACTTTGATTTTGCTATACCAACTTTTTAATTCCTATTTATTTTTTTTCTAACTACTAGCAATCAATCTATCTAACTCTTCAATTGCCTGCCTATACTCATCATCATTAGGTGCTTTGCCATGAAACTTATGATTTAACTCCATAAATGAAACTCCCTTACCCTTCTCAGTATTAGCAATTATCATCACAGGCATTTGCTCTTTCTCTTGTAACATATCTGCTTCATCTAATGCATCTAAAATTTCCTGCATATTATGCCCATCGATCTCAATAACATTCCATCCAAAAGCCTTCCATTTAGCTACAACATCCCCCAAATCCATTATATCCTTAGTCTTTCCTGTTTGCTGCACTTGATTCTTGTCAAGTATTACTACTAAATTATTTAGCTTATAATGCGCAGCTGCCATTGAAGCCTCCCACACAACACCTTCCTGGCTTTCTCCATCTCCTATCATTGTATAAATCTTATAACTTTTCTTATCCAATTTTTCAGCAAGTGCTAATCCTATTGAAAAACTCATTCCCTGCCCTAAGGAACCTCCTGCAAAATCAACACCAGGTGTTGCTAGCTCAGGATGTCCTTGCAGCATGCTATTAATCTTCCTAAATCTTTTCAGTTCCTCTTTAGAAAAATAACCTTTCTCTGCAAGTACTGCATAATATCCAGGACTGGCATGCCCTTTGCTTAAAACAAATCTATCCCTATCCTGCCAGTGCGGATCATCAGGCTTCACCCTAAGCTTATGAAAATAAAGTGCAGTCAAAATATCAATCTCTGACAAGCTACCCCCAGTATGCCCTGACTTAGCATTATACACAATCTCAATTATTTCTTTCCTGAACTCATTAGCCTTTTTTTGCAATTCTTTAGCTAATTTTTTATCAGCCATACTATCACTTTCTTTTTAACAATATTATATATCTTTATTAACTTTTGTTTTAACTCTTCTTGAATTTCACATATTCTCTTTTATAATCTCAGCAGCTTCCAGTAAATCATTCGCAATAAAATCAGGTTTTACATCAAACTCTTTATCACTTCCAGCATGCCCTGTTTTAACTAAAATGGTTTTACATCCAGCATTCTTCCCAGCTACTATGTCAGCAGTCTTGTCACCTATCGCCCAGCTCTTCCTCATATCTAAATTTAAATCCTCTTTAGCTCTATCAAACAATCCAGTCTTTGGCTTTCTGCAGTTACAGTTATCAGAAACAGAATGAGGGCAGAAATAAACCTTCGAAGCAATTACCCCATTCTCCTTAAACCCTTTCAGCATTATTTTATTTACTTTATAGAAATCCTCCTTAGTAAAATACCCCAGACCTATACCAGCTTGAACTGTAGCAACTACTATATGAAAGCCAAGCTCTTGCATTCTTTTCATTCCCTCTAAAGCACTATTAACAAACTTGAATTTCTCAGGTTCATGCAAATACTCTACCTCTTCATTTATTACACCATCTCTATCAAGTATGATTGCTTTAGCAACTTCTTTCTTTCCAACCTCAATCTCAACAGGCTTATTGCCATGAACATCCATTACTCTCTGAATAATGTTAGTCGTAGATTTCCCTTCTACAAGAGGAATCAATACAACTTCACCTCCCCACTGCTCAAGTACACCTCTGCTTGTTAGCTCAGTTGTTTTATAGTCACCACCTTTAATATAATATTTAGGCTTAATTGCCTCAAGCGCAGCTCTCATTCTTCTTTCATTATGAAAAGTTACATAATCCACACTTTCAAGAGCAGCAACTATCATTGCTCTCTCCATCTCAGGTACTATTGGTCTGTCATCTCCCTTATACTCTTTAACTGAAGAATCTGTATTAACAGAAACAACTAGTATATCACATTTTTTCTTAGCCTCTTCAAGATAACTTACATGTCCAGCATGAAGAATATCAAAAGCTCCATTAGTCAGCCCAATTTTCTTCCCTGCAGCTTTCAATGGCTCAAGAACCTTTACAAGTTCTTCTCTAGTATAAATCTTTGATTTAATGCTTCTAATTTTTAAGTTACTCTTTAACATGCTCATTTTTAGCTTCATCTTCTATGTACCTTTTCAAATCTTCAACATTAGTAGTTGCAGTCCCAAACTTGCTAACCACAATTCCAGCTGCATAATTAGCAAGAACAACTGCATCAATTAACTCAGCTCCAGCAGCTAACGCTAATGCAATAGTTCCTACAACAGTGTCTCCAGCACCACTAACATCATAAACCTCTCTAGCCTTTGTTGGAATATGTACTATCTCATTTTCCTGACATAATGTCATACCCTCTTTACCCCTTGTAATTAATATATTTGCACCAAGCTCAAGCACCAATTTCTTGCCAATAAAAATTACATCCTCATCATTTTTTGGCTCAATTTTTGATATTTCACCTGCCTCTTTTAGATTAGGTGTAACTAAATATGCTCCTCTGTAATATTCTGGATCTGTCTGCTTTGGATCTACTACTACTTTCTTACCGTTCTGCTTTGCAAGTGCAAATATTTGCTTGACAAGATTATTTGTTACCACACCTTTTCCATAATCTGATATTACGATTGCATCAACTAATTTAATATTTTTTCTAGCATAGTCAATCATTTCATTTTCAATCTCTTGTGGAATAAAATGTGTCTTTTCATAATCTATCCTTATTAATTGCTGGTTTTGTGCCACAACCCTTGTTTTCATTATAGTAGGCCTTGACTCATCTACTATCAACCCATCTGTCTTTATCCCACTGCTTCTCAAGACAGATATCAGCTCATCTCTTCTGCTGTCATTTCCAGTTACACTAACTAGCAAAACATCTCCATCTAAAGCAATAATGTTATTAGCAGCATTAGCAGCCCCTCCTGGCACATATTTATGCCTCTTATCATCAATCTGCAATATTGGAACAGGCGCTTCAGGTGAAATCATATTAACCTCTCCAAATGTGTATCTGTCAAGTATCACATCCCCTATTAGCAAAACTTTCTTTCCCTTAAATTTATGTACTATCTCCAACAATTTTCCATCATGTTTATGCACTACTCTCATTTTTTCAATCCTCTTAGTATCATTGCAGCTAGTAAAGGCAGCATTATCTCATGATGCCCTATAATGTTATATCCTTTGCCGCCTTTCATAGTAGGTCTTTCAACCACGTTAACCCTAGGCCTGTAATGATCAATCATATCAAAGTTTGCAGCAGTAAATCGTTCTACTTTAAATCCTAGATTTCTTGCAATAGCTAAAGATTTAACAAAAATCTCAGGCATAATAACTGAAGAGCCAATATTTAATATTACTCCCTCTTCCAGTTTACTAACAGAATCTGTAAAGATCTTGAAATCCTGATAGCTTATCTTGCCAATAGCAGCCCCATCACATTTTGGATGCTGATGTATTATTTCTGTTCCAATAGCAGGATGAGCAGTAGTCATTACTCCATATTCCATAGCATTATGCAAAACACTATATTCTTTATATTTCAAATTCATGCTTTCAATTTTATCAGTTATAGCATCAGCATATCCATTTCCATGCTTTGCCCCTTCAATTATAGCCTCATTCATGTACCTTCCAGTTTCTTCCCACATACCAAATTTTCCATTCTCTAAGTAAAATGCTACATCCTCAGAAGTTTCTCCAATCATAGCTATCTCAAAATCATGTATGCAGCAAGCACCATTCATTGCAAGATGTGTTATTACTTTTTTCTTCATCAACTCAATTAAAATTGGTGATAATCCTGTCTTAATCACATGCGCCCCAATCATCATTATTACCTGCTTTCCATTCCTCCTAGCCTGAATAACAGCTTTCACAACCTCTTTCAAATCCTTTGATACAAGAATATCTGGCAAAGCCTTTTCAATATCTGTGTTAAGAAGTTCTGGCTTAGAGAAATCTTTAATTGAAACCTTATTCTTCCTTTCTCTCAAAGGATTTGTTTTTATTTTTGAAAAGTCAATCATTCTTAATAAGTCAGTATTAATGGTATTCCCTTATACTGACTACCCCCTCTCTTAGCAATTCATTCTCAAGAATTTCACAAATAGTGTGAATTAGAGTAATATGAGTCTCTTGTATTCTTGGAGTATTATTTGAAGGAACAATTATGCATAAATCAGCAATCTGTGCCATCCTCCCTCCATCCTTGCCACCTAATGCAATTGCAATAGCCCCTTTATTCTTTGCAGCCTCTAAGCCTTTATTCACGCTTTCAGAATTGCCGCTCGTGCTTATTCCAATTACCACATCTCCAGGCTCAGCTAAAGCCTCTACTTGTCTTTGGAAAACAAAGTCAAAGCCCCAGTCATTTGCAATATTTGTCAAAACTACACCGCTAGAGTTAAGTGAAATAGCAGCAAAAGCATTCCTGCTCATCTTATACCTTGCAATTAGCTCAGTTGCAAGATGCTCAGCATCACATGCACTACCACCATTTCCAAAAGTCAATATTTTCTTATTATTTTTGCACGCATTAATCAAATGTTTAGCTATCGCATCAATCTTGTCCATTTGAGTTTGCAACACATATTGCTTCACTTCAATATTTTCCTTTAAATGCTCACTAATCTCTCCCATAAAAATACTTCTAAGCTCATTAGTTGAAACAGTTGCAATTCCAGGCTTATTTACAACAATTCCTGCACAATGGTTGGCCAGCCTTGCAGCAATCTCCAGATCAGCTCCATTCACTATAGCTAATGCTAAAATTGCAGTTACAGTATCACCAGCTCCGCCGACATCATAGACTCTCTTAACAGTAGTTGGAACATGATGCATATAATTATGTGCAAAAACAGAAATTCCATCTGCACCTCTTGTTATTGCAATATTAGAGTTGAATGTCTTAACTAAAGATTTACCTACCTCTTCAATATTATCCTCATCTCTTCCATAAATCTCATAAGCTTCATCTTTATTAATAGTAATTAATGTACAATTCTTGTATCTAGAAGCATTTTTTGGCTTAATATCGCCAATTACTGGTATATTCCTCTCTTTTGCACTCTCTGCTATAGTCTTTATTAGATTCTCAGTTAAAATCCCCTTAAGATAATCTGATAGCACTATTATATCTGCTCTATTTAAATTATCTTTAAACTCTTTTAACACTTTTTCCTCTACCTCAGCAGAAATCTCATGAGTAAGTTCATTATCCATTCTAAGTAATTGATGATTTTTAGAAACTAGTCTTTGCTTTAAAACTGTTGGCCTATAAGGATCTACTATAACAGTATAAGAAATATTTGCTTTCTCAAATTCTTTTGCTAGAATATCTTTATTTTCATCATTACCAACTATACCTATTATATGCGCTTTACACCCTAAACTTGCTAAATTATTAGCAACATTAGCAGCCCCTCCTAATCCATAATCTTCTTTATCTACATGTAAAACAGCTACAGGAGCCTCAGGAGAAACTCTAGAGACATTGCCAGAGACATACTTATCTAGCATTACATCACCGATTACAAGAAAATTCTTTTGGTCGATATTACTTAATATACTCTCAACAAGTTCATTCATCTCATTCATTATAAAACCCCATCAATATCATTTGATATAAAAATTCTATGATTAAAGATAATAACCGGTATCGCCTACCATTTCTGGCAGGTATACCGGAGGTGTTGTTTGAGTGAATTTATTTTTAGTTGGTTTAGCTCACCCTTTTTTGGTATGAACTATTCATACCTAGTAAGCATAGGTAGTATATAAATATTTCGTTTTAGTCTTATTTCCTAACAGTTAAATAGCAAGAAGCTAGTATTAAGCTTCCTCCAATAAGAGTAAAAACACTAGGCACCTCTCCTAAGAAAATAATAGCTAAAACTAAAGCACTTACAGGCTCTAAATAAGTTATAATAGAAATCTTTTGTGCAGGTATATTTTTAATAGCATGCAAAGCCAATAAAACTGCAAAACCTTGATGAACAACTCCTAAAGTTAGTAATGGCAAGATATCACTCACTTGCAATATTGGCTTAAGATACAAGATAACAGGGCTTAACAACAAAACAGAAAATCCCATCTGCCCAAATAAAATCTGCTTTGGATGATAATATTTTGATGCCTTTCTAGCAAACATAACTCCAAAAGCATAGCCTATAGCAGATATAAATGCAAGAAATATTCCTAATGTATTCTTACTGCTCAACTCTAATGCAGTTGGTCTTACTAGAATAAATAATCCAAGTAATGCTAAAGCCACAGCTAACCAAGTTTTTCTATCAGTCTTGTCGCCTAATATTAAAGGTGCAAGAAAAGCTATTAGAGGAGGTGCTAGATAATGCACAAAAGTAGCATTTGCAATAGTTGTTAAATTATATGCATAAAAATATGATACATTATTAATAATATTAAAAACAGCCATAGCAATTAAAATCCATATATACTCTTTCTTTAGCCTTAGCATATTATCCTTAAAAAGAACCAGGCCAACTAAAACAGAAGATATAAGGGCAGCAAAGAAATAAACTATTAACCCAGAAACACTAATCAGCCTAACAAACAAACCCATAGAACCCCAGATGAAGGCAGATAATGCAACAAATAAATAATTTTTATCTATCATAATTTAAAGGAAAAATAGAATAATATTTAAATCATTACCTTTCCATCCAAAATATGAAATACAAATCCATAATCTTTGACTTTGATGGAATTCTTAATGATACAGAAGAAATTAAATTTAATATATGGAGAAAAGTTCTTGGTATTAAAGTTAGTAAACTTGAATACCTAAAAAAATATTGTGGAGAATCTTCGGAATTTATTGCGCAGTCTTACAAGAATAAGTACAAACTTAAAAATTCAGTTAAAGATCTTGTTACAAGAAATGTAGTAGTGTCCAAAAAAATATTAATAAAAGATATTAGGCCAATGAATAAAAATATCAAATTTCTAAAAGAATGTTATAAATTAGGCAATATAAAAATAGGTTTAGCATCTTCTCAAGATAGAAATATTTTGATTCCTTCTCTTAGGAAACTTAAAATCTTAAATTATTTTCATAAGATTATAGCAGGCCATGAAATCAAGCATATGAAGCCAGCTCCTGACATATATCTTGTTATGTGCAAAAAACTAAAATTCAAGCCACAACAGGCAATAGTAATAGAAGACAGCCAAGCAGGCATAGAATCAGCCTATAATGCAGGTATTGGCTTAATAGTAGCTATTCCAGGAACCTTTACAAAGCTTCAAGATTTCAGCAAGGCTCATGTTATTGTTGGAAAAGGTATCGAGGCAAGGAAATGGCAGAAACATCTAAGCTCTATAAGCCAATTAATAGCCTTTATATAGCCTATACAATTACTTAATCCACAAACTTTATAAACCCTTCTTAACTATCGTTAAGTCTATGCAATATCTTAAAATGCCTCAGGAGATAGAGGTTTGGTATATTATTCCAGCTATTAGAAGAGAGCTAGCTAAAGTTCTGGTGAATGAGAAGAAGTTCAGCCAAAGAGAGGTTTCCAAGCTATTAGGCCTTACAGAGGCAGCAGTTTCACAATACCTAAAATCTAAGCGTGCAAAGGAGATAACCTTTGATGAAGCTACACTGCAAGAAATAAGAAAATCATCTGATGCAATATTATATTCAAAAAATAAAACTATTCAAATTATAGCAGAGATGGAAAAAGTCTGCAATCTAGCAACTGTTAAGCATCTTATGTGTGATCTGCATAAAACCATGAACCCAGAATTGCATGACTGTGATGTATGCATTAAAGCTACTATTCCAATAGCAATTCATTAAAAATGGCAATAGCTCAATCAATAGGCATTAAAGAATCTTGGGCTGAAAAGAACAAGGAGGATTTTGTATTTAGAGCAGCTCCTGGCTTAAATGAAGAAGTTGTCAGAATGATTTCTAAGGACAAGAATGAGCCAGACTGGATGCTAAATCTCAGGTTAAAAAGCCTTGAACTGTTCCATAAAATGCCAATACCAACCTGGGGTCCAGATCTTTCTAAGCTAGACATTAATAGTATTAGTTACTATGGCAAGCCTAATGCAAAAAAGAATTCCAGAACATGGGAAGATGTCCCAGAAGATATTAAAGCTACATTTGAAAAACTAGGAATTCCAGAGGCAGAGAGAAAAGCTCTAGGTGGAGTTGGTGCTCAGTATGAATCAGAAGTAGTTTATCATAGCTTAAAGAAAGAATGGGAAGAGCAAGGCGTAATTTTCCTTGACATGGATGAAGCTCTCGAGAAATATCCAGAGCTAGTAAGAGAAAATTTCATGACAAAATGCATCCCTATTGGCGACCATAAATTTATTGCTTTACATGGCGCAGTCTGGTCAGGTGGCACATTTATCTATGTCCCAAAAGGTGTCAAAGTAACTCTGCCATTGCAAGCTTACTTTAGGATGAATGCAGAAAAATCAGGACAATTTGAGCATACTTTAATAATTGTAGAAGATGATGCTGAAGTTCATTATATTGAAGGCTGCTCAGCCCCTCAGTACTCTAGTAATTCATTACATGCAGGCTGTGTTGAAGTAATTGTAGGTAAGAGAGCAAGAGCAAGGTATAGCTCAGTTGAAAATTGGAGCAAAAATACCTATAACTTAAACACCAAAAGAGCAGTTGCAGATGAAGATGCTACAATGGAATGGATTGGTGGTAATATGGGAAGTTGCACTACAATGCTTTATCCATGCACCATCTTAAAAGGTAGTAGAAGCAGAGCTGACCATTTATCAATTGCATATGCAGGCAAAGGCCAAAATCAAGACACTGGCAGCAAAGTTTATCATTTTGGCAAAGACACTACTTCAGTAGTAAGGGCAAAAAGCATTAGCAAAGATGGAGGCATTACTACTTACAGAGGCTTATTAAAAATAGCAAAAGGAGCAATTAATTCAAAGTCAAATGTACAATGTGATGCTCTAATCCTTGACGAAGTCTCAAAAAGTGACACAATTCCATTTATTGATATTAAAGAAGACAAGGTTTCAGTTGGACATGAAGCTACAGTTGGTAAGATTAATGATGAACAAATTTTTTATTTAATGAGCAGGGGAATTAAGCAGGAACAGGCAATGCAGATGATAGTTTGTGGTTTTATTGAGCCAATTATTAAAGAACTTCCTTTAGAATATGCTGTTGAGCTTAACAGATTAATCCAGCTAGAGATGGAAGGCTCTGTTGGTTAGTTTCTATGGTGTTTGTATAAAACATTTTTGATATATTTTGATATAAATAGGCATCATAATAAAGGAAAATAAAATATGGCATTGACAAAAGAAAAAGTCATTGAATTATCAGGAAAGAATAACGAGCCAGAATGGATGCTCAAAAAAAGGCTTGACGCATTTGCAGTATTTGAAAGAATGGAGATGCCAGAGCTAAGATACGGCTTGCATATCTTTAGCACTTATGGCAATTTAGATCTGGAAAAGCTTAATTTCAGTAGTCAACATGAAATAGAAGTTGTAAATGCAGATAAAAGCATTATAGTTGAAGACATGCACACAGCAATTAAAAATAGGCCAGAATTAATCAAGAAATATTTTATGACAGACTGCATTAAATCAGATGAAAATAAGTTTACAGCACTACATGCAACCTTCTGGAGCAATGGCTTATTAATTTACATTGCTAAAGATACAGAAATAAAAGAGCCTATTCACATAAAGCTCAGAGCAAAAGGCGATGTAATTGAACACATACTTATTATTTCAGATTCCTCAAGTACCATTGATATTATAGAAGAAATATCTTCTGATAAAAGTAATAATTTACTATTTAGATCAGGCTTAGTTGAAATATATGCAAAAGAAAATTCAAAAGTACAATTTGCAAGCATCCAGAACTATAGCAATAATGTTTTTAATTTCACAATTAAGAGAGCTTTAGTTGAAAGAGATGCTAATGTTAACTGGCTGGACTGTGTTTTTGGCAGTAATATAACTATTTCAGATGCTTCAAGTTTCCTTAAAGGTAATGGTGCAAGAAGCAATAACTGGGCAGTTTTCTATGGAGACGAATCTCAGCACTATGACTTTTCAATGAAATCTGTTCATGAAGCCCCTGATACAGTTAGCGATATGCTTACAAAAGGTGTTCTAGCAGATAAAGCAAAATCAATCTACCGCGGCTCTATTAAGATTCATCAAAATGCTGTTAGAAGTAATGGCTACCAGAAAGAAGATACTTTGCTATTAAGTGATAAAGCAGAAGTTGACAGTATCCCAAAACTCGAGATTGATACAAATGATGTTAAATGCTCGCATGGAGCAGCAATTGGGCAGATAGATGAAGACAAGCTTTTCTATATGATGAGTAGAGGTATTCCTGAGCATTTGGCTAAAAAGAAGATAGTTGAAGGCTTCTTCCATCCAATGCTAAAAAAAATAGCAATAGAAGAGCTAAGAAATAACTTAATGCACATGATAGACAAGAGGATGGGTTAATATGCAAGACATAAAACTAATAACAAAATTTGACGTTGAAACAGTAAGGAAAGACTTTCCTATTTTGCAGAGGAAAGTGCATGGTAAACCATTAGTTTATTTAGATAATGCTGCAACATCACAAAAGCCAAATCAAGTAATAGAAGCAATTGATTTTTATTACAAAAATTATAATGCAAATGTACATAGAAGTATTCATCAGCTTGGCGAGGAAGCAACTGCAAAATTTGTGGAAGCGCATGAAAAGATTGCTGATTTCATAAATGCAGATTCATATCAAAATATTGTGCTAACAAAAAATACAACAGAAAGCCTAAACCTCGTTGCTTATTCACTAACTGCTAATTTGAAAAAAGGAGACGAAATTGTAATTTCAGAGATGGAGCATCACAGCAATTTTGTTCCATGGCAACAATTAGCTAAATTAAGAGGCTTAAAGCTAAAGTTTATCAAAATTAATGAAGAAGGCAAACTTGATGAAGATAGTATTAAAGAAAATATAACAAAAAATACAAAAATTGTTTCCTTAACTCACGTATCTAATGTATTAGGTACTATAAATCCTATAGAAGAAATTTCAAAAATTGCTCATGAAAATGGAGTTTTAATGATAGTAGATGGTGCTCAGGCAGCTCCCCACATGTCAATTGATGTGAAAAAGCTTGATGCAGACTTTTATGCATTCTCAGGCCATAAAATGCTTGGCCCCACAGGAGTAGGAGTTTTATATGGCAAGAAAGAATTGCTTGAGAACATGCAGCCTTTCTTATATGGCGGAGAGATGATAAGGGAAGTAAGGTTTGATGATACAAGATTTAATGAACTTCCTTGGAAATTTGAAGCAGGAACCCCAAATATTATTGAAGGAATAGGCTTAGGGGTTGCTATTGACTATTTAAATGAAGTTGGTATGCAACAGATACATGAAAGAGACAGTCAACTTGTTGAATATGCAATTAAAAGATTGAAAGAAATTAAAGGCATAACAATTTATGGGCCTAAAGAAAGAGGTGCAGTTGTTTCATTTAATGTTCATGGTGTTCATGCACATGATGTTTCACAAATCTTAGACAGTGAAGGAGTCGCAATAAGAGCAGGCCATCATTGCTGCATGCCTTTAATGAGTGTTTTAGGAGTTGTTGCAACAGCAAGAGCAAGCTTTTACTTGTATAATACTGAGCAAGAGATTGACACTTTTATTAACGCAATATATAAAGTAAAGAAAATTTTTGGTGTTTAAAATAAATCATATCATTAAGAGGATTTTCAAACTATGACACAATTCAAGCAACCAACAGTTGAAGAGGATCTTGCAGGTCTTGATATGATTTACAGAGAGCATATTCTAGACCATTACAAAAATCCCAGGAATTCTGGGAAACTGGAAGATTATGATATTCATTATTTTGATAATAATCCATTATGTGGTGATGAGATAGGAATCTGGCTTAAGCTAGATAGAAATAATGGCCAAAAAATTATAGATATAAAATTTACAGGTAGAGGTTGCGCAATTTCACAATGCTCTGCTTCAATGCTGACAGAAGAAATAAAAGACAAATCTCTGGAAGAGGTAAAACAGATTAAAAATCAAGATGTCTTGGACATGCTGGCAATTCCAATCAGCCCTGTAAGGATGAGATGCGCAATCCTCGCATTAAAAGTGCTTGAAGCTGGTATCTATCAATACGAAAAAAAGCAAGTGCAACAGAAAATAAGCATACAAGAATAAAAACAATAAAAAAATAATTTGCACAATGCAAATAAAATAGACAAAATTCATAAAAAAATTTAAAGGAACATCAAAATTAACTATGAAAATGAAACAAGAGTTGAGGATGGTAAAATAAAATGGAAGATTTAATAATTAAAAACTTGCATGTTGAAGTTGACAATAATCAGATACTTAAAGGAATAAGCTTAACAGTCAATAAAGGTCAAGTGAATGCAATTATGGGTCCTAATGGCTCAGGCAAAAGCACTTTAGCCTATACTTTAATGGGACATCCAAAATATAAAGTAACTTCTGGAGAAGTATGGCTTAATGGCCAAGACTTGTTAAAGATGAAACCAGATGAAAGAGCTAGAAAAGGATTATTCCTAAGCTTCCAGTACCCCAGTGAAATACCCGGGGTTTCAGTTAGCAATTTCCTGAGGACAGCTTTAAATTCAAAAAGAGAAAGCAGAGGAGAAAAGCCTGTTTCAGTTCCAGAATTTCTTAAATTATTGAAAGAAAAGATGTCAGCTCTAAAGATAAATCCTTCTTTTTCTACTAGATACATAAATGAAGGCTTTTCAGGTGGTGAAAAGAAAAGAATGGAAATATTGCAGTTAGCAATCCTGCATCCAGAGATAGCAATACTTGATGAGACAGACTCAGGCTTAGACATTGATTCATTAAAAGTTGTAGCACAAGGAATTAATGCCTTAAGAAGCCCAGATGTAGGAATAGTGCTTATTACCCATTATCAAAGAATCCTGAAATACATTACTCCTGATAAGGTTCATGTAATGATAGATGGGAAAATAGTTAAGTCCGGCAGCCATGAACTTGCAGAACACATTGAAAACAAGGGCTATGATATTGTTAGAGAGCATGTAAAGATAGTGGAATAAAATGAACCTAGGCCAATATGTTTTAGAAAAAAGGCAAATAATTAACAAAGTTTAAATACTGTTAAAAATACACAAATCTAGCATAAAAAGGTAAAAATGGAACAAGCAATTCAATCAAGGATTACAAAAGATATGACAATAGGTGAAATAATAAAGAAATATCCTAGCACTGTTGAAGTATTGCAGAGCTATGGCATTCATTGTGTTGGCTGTCATGTTTCTTATGAAGAAAGCCTTGAAGGCAGCTTTAAAACCTATAATTTCTCAGCCGAGGATATAGAAACTGCAATAGAAAAACTCAATAAGAGCATTGAAGACTGGCCAGAGCAGGCAACAGAGCTATTCCTAACTAAAAAAGCAGCAGACAAGATAAGAGAATTAGCAACAAAGCAGAACAAGCCAAGCCATGGCATAAGGATTAAAGTAGTGCAAGGAGGTTGTGCAGGCTTCCAGTATGGCTTTGCATTTGAAAACACTACTAGAGATAATGATCAAATTGTAGAGCAGCATGGTGTTAAGCTTTATCTTGATTCAGAAAGCCTTGGATTTATGAAAGGAGCTAAGATAGATTTTGTTGAAAGCTTGCAAGGCGCAGGCTTCAAGGTAAGTAATCCTAATGTTACCTCTAGCTGTGGCTGTGGGCAGAGTTTTAGTTAGTATAAGCTTTTGCTAATATAAACCTCTTTCCAGCCTAATCTTATTAGTAACCCCATAAGGGTATTTGCTCACAATTCCTAATGACTCCAATCTTTTAACAATCCTATGGACTTTGACCTTTGACAGCTTAGTCCTCCTCACTAACTCAGACTGTGTCAGCTCGCCATCATTTATTTCTAATTCTTTAATTACAATTTTTTCATCTGGGAGTATCATTGATTCAATAACCTCTTTTTTTAGCTCTTTTGTCTCTTTAGCCCTTAGCAAATTCATTATAGAAATGCCTGCTAAGATTGAAATTATAGAACCAAAAAGCGTTGCCCCTATAAATGGTGCCATTGCAGTTCTAATGGGTCTAATACTAACTCCAGTAAAATTACTTATATTTGTAAAATTTCTAAAATGTAATCCAGAAGAAATATATTGCCCTCTTATATATAAGAAGTATAACTGGTAAACAAACAAAATCAATGCAACTCCGCCATAAATAAAGCACAAGATAGTTATAAACCAATACAGCCTTCTTTTACTGTTTTGTTCTTGTTTCATGTCGTTTCGTTTCAGTTGGTTTCAAGAAGCATTTATAAATAGTTTCGTTTCACTAAGTTTCATTGAGTAATATTGTGGCTTATATAAAGATTTCGCAAAATGCTAAAAAAATCAATAATAAAGTTAGATAACATATGGAAAATCTACAGAATGGGTGAGGTAGAGGTAAATGCTCTAAAAGGAATTAGCTTAGAAATCAGCCGTGGGGAATTTGTTGCAATAACCGGAGCAAGCGGCTCAGGAAAAAGCACAATGATGAATCTGGTCGGCTGCTTGGATTTACCCACCAAAGGCTCTGTATTTTTAGATGGCAAAGACATTGCAAAGTTAAGTGAATCTAGCCTGGCCCAAATTAGAGGACAGAAAATCGGCTTTATATTCCAGCAATTTAATTTAATATCAACTTTAAACGCTTTGGAAAATGTAATGTTGCCTTTGGAATTTCAGGATACTCCTACAGATTTAGCAAGAAAAAAAGCTATAGACATATTAAATTTAGTTGGTCTCGGAGATAGAACAGGGCACTTGCCTTCACAATTATCAGGAGGACAACAGCAAAGAGTTGCTATTGCAAGAAGTTTAGCAAATAACCCAGAAGTTATTTTGGCAGATGAACCTACTGGAAACTTGGACAGCAAAACAGGCTCTGATGTATTAAAATTGCTTGACAAATTATGGAAAGAGGAAGGAAAAACAATCATTATGGTAACGCACGACTTGAAACTTACTAGTCATGCAAAAAGGATTGTTCAATTAAAAGATGGACAAATAATAAAAGGAGGATAGCCATGAAAAGGATATTAAGTTTAGTAGGTATAATAGCTTTTTTAATAGCTACTATAAGTCTAGTTATAGCAGAAACTGACTCGGCTATTATAGGAGTTACTTTACTGAATCAAAATCCCAATCCAGCACGGGCCGGTGAACCTGTTGAAGTACGGTTTAGTGTCCAGAATACAGGGGCTTCTGCTGCTGAGAATTTCCAAATTGAAGTGCTTGAAGAATACCCTTTCACAATAATAGATGGAACAGCGCTCCAGAACTTAGGAACTGTGAGAGCATATCAGGCTGGAGAGAACTTTATCAATATAAAATATAGACTTAAAGTAGATAAAGATGCAACTAAAGGGAGCCATCAACTCAAAGTGAGATATAGGATAGGTACTGGGGGATGGACTATCCAAACTTTCAGCATAGAAGTGACTAGTAAGGAATTTGCTCAAATAATTTATGTTGACAAGGCAAAGCTTGAGCCCGGCAAAGAAACAGAGATGAAATTCACTATTACCAACATAGGAAACGCCCCCCTGCAAAACATGGTTTTTTCATGGTCAGAAGCTGATGGCGTCATATTGCCTGTATTCTCTGACGATACAAAATACATTAAGTATCTTGATGTTGGAGATTCAATCGAGTTAAAATATATTGTAATTGCAGATGTAAATGCCAATCCTGGCTTGTACCAATTAGATTTAAACCTGAAGTATGAATCACTTACAAACGCCACCTCTACAGTAATTAAGACAAAAGCTGGTGTTTTTGTTGGCGGCGAAACGGATTTTGACGTTGCATTTTCTCAAAGTTCCCAGGGCCAGACATCTTTGTCGGTTGCAAATACTGGAAATAATCCTGCGCAATCGGTCTCAGTCAGAGTGCCTGATCAGGAAAATTTCAGGGTTGTCGGAAGCAACTCTGCAATAATTGGAAATCTCAATAAGGGTGATTATACAGTCGTATCATTCCAGATAGCACAGGGCAGCTCAGGAAATTTTACTGGAGCAAACAGGCAAAGACAGTCTTCACAAAATTCTCAAAGCAATCCAAATTTCCAATTTAATCGGACTGGATCAGCTGGCGGAAACAATAACCTTAGGGTCATGATAGACTACACAGATACAACAGGTGAAAGAAGAAGTGTTGAGAAAAACGTGTCCATACAATTCAGGCCTGATACAACAGGCTCAACTTCAGCTGGGTTGGGAAACAATACTCAGACAAGCTTTTTTTCAAGCTGGACTTTCTATATAATAGTTGTTATTGCTGTTGTAGTTGGGATTTATTATAGAAAAAATCTTGTCTCATTTTTTTCAAAACAAAAGAAGAACTAGTATGAAACTTCAAAAATCATTCAGGCTTGCTTTGAATATCTTGTTGCATAGCAAACTAAGAAGCTGGCTTACTATAATAGGAATTGTTATTGGCGTTGCTGCAATAGTCGCCATTGTCTCAATCGGAGAAGGCGCGCAGCTAAATGTTCAGGAGAGACTTGGCGGACTTGGAGCAGATTTAGTTACTGTATCCCCTGGTTTTCAGAGAGCTTCTGGAGGTTTTAGAGGCTTTGGTGGTGCTTCAGATGCAACAAAAACAAACGTCAAAAACCTAACTAATAGGGACATACAAGTAGTGAAATCAATTGAGGGAATAAGTTTTATAAATGGAATTGTTTCAGGAAGGGCTGATGTTTCTTATCTTGCAGAAACTGCTTCTGTTAATGTGCAGGGAGTTGATACTCTTGCATGGAGTAATATTATAACTACAGAAATTGATTCAGGAAGATACTTGAATCCATGCGATACAAATGCAATTGTTATTGGAAACAGAGTAGCAAAATCAACTTTCAAACAGCAGCTTGTATTGAACAGAGACATTACAATTGAAGGAAAACTTTTCAAAATTGTAGGAATTCTCAAAGAATCAGGAGTTGGTGGAGATGATAACAGGATTTTCATGCCTATTGCACAGGCAAGAGAAGTTTTGGAAGACTTAGGCAATGAAAAACTAGACTCTATAACAGTAAAAGTAAGCAATGCTGACTTTGTCGATGTCAAAACAGCCGAAATTGATTCAAAACTTATGTTGTCAAGGCACGTAACAAATAGGACAAAAGATTTCACAGTGACTTCGTCAAAAGCAACACTGGAAAGAATTCAAGGCGTCACAGAGACCTTTACAATATTCTTGGGGGCAATAGCCGCTGTTGCGCTTCTTGTCGGAGCAGTAGGAATTGCAAATACAATGTTTACTGCAGTTCTTGAAAAAACAAAAGAGATTGGAATTATGAAAGCTATCGGCGCAAGAAATTTTGATATTATGATAATATTTTTGTTAAACTCTGGCTTGGTTGGATTAGTTGGAGGGCTTTTAGGGATTGGTTTAGGCTCTGGGATTTCTGCAGTCCTTCCTAGATTATTAACTGGCTTAGGTCCCGGGGGTAGCGTAATAACAGTTGTCCCGATAAGCCTTTTGATTGAAGCCTTGTTATTATCAATTATAATTGGAATGGTAGCTGGGGCAATTCCTGCTTACAGGGCATCTAAGCTAAAGCCCGTTGATGCTTTGAGATATGAGTGATATCTTAATTAAAATTCTTTTAACAATAGTTAACCCAAACCATTAAATATTAATTAATTCTTAAATTTACTAATGAAATATAAAATAGCTTTCTTCGAACTTGAAGACTGGGAGAAGCCAATTATTGCAGACAGATTAAAAGGCCATAATATTAAATCTTCTTCAGGAGAACTGAATAAAAATAATCTACCTAAAATTAAAGACATTGATGTTTTATCAATTTTCATATACTCAAAAATAACAAAAGAAATTCTTGATAGACTACCTAAATTAAAACTAATTGCAACTAGATCAACAGGCTATGACCATATTGACATTGTGGGATGTAAAAAGAGAAATATAAAGATAGCAAATGTTCCAACATATGGCGAGAACACAGTAGCAGAGCATACCTTTGCCTTAATTCTTTCATTAAGCAGAAAAATCCATAAGTCATATGAAAGAACTGTAAGAGGAGATTTTACATTAGATGGCCTGAGAGGATTTGATTTAAAAGGAAAAACAATTGGAGTAATAGGTACAGGAAACATAGGCAGGCATGTTTTAAGAATAGCAAAAGGTTTTGAGATGAACATTTTAGCCAGTGATGTAAAGCAGGATAAAAAGCTTGCAAAAAAGCTAGGCTTCAAATATGTTTCTTTGGATTACTTACTAGCAAACTCAGACATAATAACTTTACATGTTCCTTATATGAAAGCCACACACCATCTGATTAATAAAGACAATATTAAAAAGATAAAGAAAAGCGCAATGCTAATTAATACAGCCAGAGGCGGCATTGTAGAAACAGAAGCTTTAGTGCAGGCATTAGACAAAGGAATTCTATCAGCAGCAGGCTTAGATGTCTTGGAAGAAGAATTCTTTATCAAAGAGGAAACTCAATTATTATCAAAACAATTCCCAGCTACCTGTGACTTAAAAACATTATTGCAAAATCATATATTGCTAAAAAGAGACAATGTGCTAATCACTCCGCACAATGCATTTAATAGTAATGAAGCTTTAATGAGAATCTTAGATACGACTTTAGCTAATATTAAAGCATTTGCAAGTAAAAAAGAATTAAACATAATCAAAAGCTAGTAATAATGTTTAAATACCCTCTCTCTATTCTTGGTCTAGAGATAAAATGAAAATGTGGGCATGCAAAGACTGTGGTTTTAACTACGAAGAGGAATACGGTTTTGCAAAACTGGGAATTAAGCCAGGAACTAAATTTGAAGACATGCCTAAAGACTTTAAATGTGATGTCTGTGGCGCTCCTAAAGAAAATTTTGAATGCGTAATAGACAGCTAAAAGTTAGATAATGATAATAAAAATAAATTAAGAATAGTAATTTGCATTAAGCAAATAAAAAATAATTTACTAATAATCCAATAATAATGGAAAAAAAGCCGAAGAACGATAAAGCTATTGAAGAAAAATTTAAAGGCAAAAACCCTTTAGACGAAGTTTTAGATATATTAGAGAAATATGATGAAGGCACACCCCCAAAAAAGCCAGAATGCTGCTAAAGATATTAGTAATAGAATAAACACTATAATTAGAATTCTATCAAAAGAATATCATAAGTATGAAGAACCTTCTGTAACAAAAGTAAGCAAATCTAGAGGCCCTTTTAAAGTTTTAATCTCATGCCTAATAAGTTTAAGGACAAAAGATGAAGTAACTTACCCAGCTTCTGAAAGACTTTTCAAGCTAGCAGATAATCCTAAAAAGATGTCAAAGCTTTCTACAAGGCAGATTGAGAAAGCCATCTATCCTGCAGGATTCTACATAACCAAGGCAAAGCGCATCAAGGATATTGCCAGAATCATCCATGAAAAATACCAGGACAGGGTGCCAGATACGATTGAAGAGCTTCTTACCTTGCATGGTGTTGGTAGGAAAACCGCGAATATAGTAATAACTTTAGCATATAACAAAAATGGTATCGCAGTCGATACCCACGTTAACCGGATCAGTAACAGACTTGGTCTTGTAAAAACTAAAAACCCTCATGAAACAGAATTTGCTTTAATGAAAATCCTTCCAGAGAAATACTGGATTATTTACAATGACTTACTAGTCAGCCATGGCCAAAACATCTGCAGACCAATCTCTCCTTTCTGTAGCAAATGCAAGATAGCAAGTTATTGTGATAAAGTTGGTGTAAGCTTAAATCGCTAGGACTAAATAGAATTTAAAGGTGGATCATATCTATCATTTTGGACTATCTGATAATTTGGATCATAAGGTACTCTATAATGTTTCACCAGGCCTTGAACCGTCATTATCATTCCTAATGCACTCTCAAGAGTTTCACGATCATCATGCCCTCTTATCTGCATTCCTAAATCAGCGTCTCTCTTAGCTGTCATTATTTAATAATTTCTCTTTACTATTTATAAATTTTTTGCTAACCTTTTTAAACCAGCTAATTTTACCTTTTATTATGCAAATAATATTAAAAAGAAATTATTCAACTTTATTAGAAGAATACGAAAAAAGAAAGCATGCTATTAAAAGACGATTAAAAGATTTCCAAACATTCTATCATAAACCAGTAGTTTGGGAATACAAAAATAAAATCATGCATTTAATCCCCAGCGCGAAAACAGATGACGAGCGCTTATTTGAAGAACTTTCATTCTGCATCTTAACAGCAAATGGCACAGCAGAAACAGGAATGAATTGTATTAATAAAATTAGAGACATTCTAATGAAAGCCACAAGCAGAAAAATCCAGAAAAGATTAATAGGTTCCTGTAGATTCCATAACAGAGCTGAATATATCGTGCATAATAGAGAATTCTTAAAAAAGAAATATAATTTCAAACTAAAACAATTAATTGAGAAATTTAATAATAAGCAAGAGTTAAGAGATTTCTTAGTTGTAAATATCAAAGGATTTGGCTATAAGGAAAGCTCTCATTTCCTGAGAAATATTGGTTTTAAAGGCTATGCAATATTAGACATGCACATAATTAGTTCGATGAAAGAATTTAGTATTATTAGCAATATCCCAAAAACAATAACCCCTAGGAAATACTTAGAATTAGAGCAGAGCTACCTAAATTGGGCTAAAGAAATTGGCATAGATAGTGACGAATTAGATTTATTGCTTTGGGGCAGAAGAACTGGAAGAATCTTAAAATAAATTATCTTGCAACTAAAAATAAGTAATTCACAACCTTTAAAAACACTCTAAATTAACGATAGTTAACATGGTAGTTAAAATTGTTCATGAGCAGAACATCTGTATAGGCTGTGGAGCATGTGCAGCTATTACACCAGAACATTGGGTTATGATAGACACAGAAACAGGAGAATTTAAAGCACATTTAATAGATTCCAAGAAAGATACTGCTACTAATATTGAGAATAAAGAAGTAGATGATTCCCAGTTCCAAGGCAATAAGGATGCAGAAGAAAGTTGTCCTGTTAATTGTATACATGTAGTTAAGGAATAGATAAAACACTATTTCTCTATCTTCCTGACAAGCCCTTGATCAGCATCTATCTCTATCCTATCCCCGTCTTTTAGCACTTTAGTTGCATTTTTTGTACCCACTACACAAGGTAAACCAAATTCTCTAGCCACTATTGCCGCATGACTCGTAATACCGCCTTCATCTGTAACAATTGCAGCAGCTCTCTGCATAGCTGGCACATAATCAGGATGGGTTGTGACAGCAACTAGAATATCACCATGCTTTACCTTATTTAGGTCAGATACACCTTTGACAACGACTACAGCTCCCTTTGCCTTTCCTGACGAAGCCGGAGTCCCTTTAATCTCTCCATGATGTTCTTCATGGATAACTATTCCAAGTTGCTTTAATGCAATATCAATTTCTTCTCCGCTTTTGCATTCAATCTTCCTTTGCTGATTGAAATATATTGCAAACCCCTGTTTCCTTTGCTCAACAAGATTTTTTGATATTTCACTTCCTTTCTCCAAAAAATCTATGATCTCTTCCTCAGTCAAGTATGATATGTCCTGCAAATCAATGCCCATCCTTTTAGCAATCTCCTCAAATAAGCTCTGTGCATGGAATATCCCTTGCCTTCTGAAATCATCCTTCAGATCCTTAAGATAAGATAATTTTCTAGCTATTTCTATTATTAGTATCTCTTTTTTAGAAAGCTCTAATTCTTTAAGAAGTGCCTCATAAGTCACCTGCTGTAACTTTTCTATTTTCTTAAAGTCCCCTATATGGGAAATAAATTCCTCTCTTGTCCATGGCTTATTGTGTATGTCTAGGCAAGGTATCCATCTGAAACTTTCATATACTTCTATTTTTTCTTGATTGTCCAATGTTTCCCATTTGGATGCAATTTCATTCAACTGTATAGAAGCAGCCTTCTGTTCTGGCTTAAGTGTAACTTCAATGTATGCGTATGCCTTATCCTCCTCAATTTTATTAGTAATTATTTCTTTGGCCTTTTCAGCGAAAAAATTATTTATGATGAACTGCACCCATACAAAAGGGCAGTAGGCATAATTCTTTTTCAGATAATCCATATATAGCAATTTTAATTGGTCATTGCTTTTGTCTTTTAAGTTGTTTCTCGATATTGCCCTTGCGGTCTCCATATAGTCTTTTCCAGTGCTCATGAACATCCTGTGAAAATCCTTATAATTATCAGGATTTCCGAAGTATTTATCTTGCAATGCAGAGACAAAGGCATTCCATTTGTCTTCTAATATATAGCAAACTTCATTTCCATCCTCAGGAATGTAAACTTGTTCATAAAACGGAACAGGGACTATACTTTTATTTAGTGGGCTAAGGCACTTTATAGATACTTCAGTATATTGCACTCCATATTCGCGCGCTATTATCCTCTTCCAGGATTGCTTTATACCTTTATTCAATCTTTTCCCTGAAGATTTCATTTTCATTTAAACCCAAATCTTTTCTTACATTTCTTATTCTTTTAACATATTCTTCATATACATCCTTTGGTTTATGTAATAGATAGAAACCTTTAGCGTTCTCATATAAAGAGCAGTCAAAAACATCCGCATCCTTGACCAGTTCAACATAAGGCCTGTCAGTGTATATATGTTTCTCGCTGTGATGAGCAACTGCTTCAGTAATCAAATCAATCTCTTCTTGACTGAAATCACCTGATTCTTCAAGCATTTCTTTGGCAATCTTGGCTCCTCTCTTCCCATGCTCTTCATATTTACCTTCCACAATAACATAAATGTCATGCAAAATGCATACAATCTCAGCAATATCTATATCCAGATTCCTTTTCTGCGCCAGTATCCTACCTACTTGGCAACAACCAGAAGAATGTTTCAATTCCCAAACTATAGAACTTTCTCTTTTTTTATCTGGTATTTTGCTTTCCAGAATCAGTTCTACAACTTTGCGTTGTATTTTTTCAGACCTTGATAAGTCATCTCCCTTGAAATGATGATAGTCTTTTATCACATGATTAAGAATATAGAGATTGTACTTAAATTTTTTGACTATTTGTCCAGTGGAATGTCCTGTGCTTATATTGTCTATAACACCCAAATACTTGCTTATTACAGGAAATTGTGCACTGTTCACCCCTTGACGTTACCTATTGGGGATAATTTTATAATTGGTTTTGATATACCAGCTAAGCGACACGCATCAACAACCTCGTCGACATTTTTATACGCAAAACCAGCTTCTTCCGCAAGGCCAGACATACTGACGGATTTAACATAAATACCTCGCTTCTCCATTTCTTTCTGCAAATGCTCGCCGCGCACCAATCCTTTTGCTTTTGTCCTGCTCATAGTCCTCCCACTTCCATGTGCTGTACTCCCAAAAGTTTCTCTCATTGCTCCTTCAGTTCCTACAAGCAAGTAACTTCCAGTTTCCATGCTGCCACCTAAAATAACAGGCTGCCCAGTCTTCTTATACAAATCAATTAGCTCATCATTTCCAGGACCAAAACTCCTTGTAGAGCCTTTTCTATGCACCACTAACTTCTTGCGCTCGCCATCAACCGTATGCTCTTCAACTTTAGCCATGTTATGCGCAACATCGTACACTAAATGCATCTCAAGCTTCTCAGCAGATGTCTTAAAAACTTTTTCAAACCCCTCTCTTATCCTGTGCAATATAACCTGTCTGTTAGAAAAAGCCATGTTAGCAGCACATGCCATTGCTTTATAGTAATCCTGCCCTTCTTTGCTATTAAAAGGTGCACAGGCTAACTCTCTATCATTAACTGTAATACCATATTTTTTCATTGCATCATCAAATATTCTCAAGTAATCTGTTCCAATCTGATGTCCAAACCCTCTACTGCCGCAGTGTACCATTACAACTATCTGCCCTTGCTCTGTAATTCCCATTGCCTTAGCAATTTCTTTATCATGAATAACATCGGCATATTGTATCTCTAGGTAATGATTACCAGAGCCAAGTGTTCCTAACTGACCAATACCTCTCTTTCTTGCCTGAGCAGAAACTTTCTCATGGTCAGCTTGTACAATCTTACCATATGCCTCTGTCCTTTCAATATCTTCTTCCCAGCCATAGCCTTGCTCAACACACCATTTTGTACCTTCCTGCATTACATCATTAAACTGCGCATTATTCAACTTGACAGATCCTTTCCCTCCAACGCGTGCAGGCACTGTCTGGAATAGAGCATCAACTAATTCACGTATCCGTGGCTTTACCTCCCTGAGTGTCAGATTGGTAGTAACCAGACGCATTCCACAATTTATATCAAAACCAATTCCACCCGGACTTATCACACCTGACTCCATATCAAAAGCAGCAACACCGCCAATTGGAAATCCGTATCCCCAATGCCCGTCTGGCATACAGAAGGCATAGTTTTGGATTCCCGGCAGACATGCCACATTTGTTACCTGCTCAAACACGCCAGCATCCATTGCTTTCAAAAGTTTCTCAGTAGCAATTATTCTTGCAGGAACTCTCATACCCTTCTTGAAGGATACAGGAATTTCCCAGACAGCCTCGCTGACGCGCTTGATCTCCGGAGGAGGCCCTACTTGTGTTTCTCTCATTATGATTAAACCTCCTACTGGATGGTTAGGCTTAGAGGAGGCTATTTAAAGCTTTCTTCGATGATTTAATTATCGAATTAAAAAAAAAGAATTTACAAGTTAGCTGAATTAGACGCCATTTTCTTTACTTGGCTTAAGAGACTGAATAATTAAGCTTTTTGTTACGTGAATTCTTCTGTGATCCTTTTTGTGAAGTAAAATTAGATTCCAATACTGATTGTTATCTTTATTACCATCGATGTGGTGAATTACAAAATCTTTTGAAATCTTTTTATATCCATATTTCTTCTCACCAATTCTAGAGTGGAATGTTGTTTTTATTCCTTCATCATTTACATACGCTGGGTAACCCCATTTTCTGAGTCTTTTCATTTCGATAACTTTCCTTTTCTTTTTATCTGAGCTTCTCGCTTTCTAAGCCGATCCTTATTGCAGGGCAAGCAGCTTCCAATATGATTTATCGGTCTTCCACAATCAATACAATAAAGGTTTTTTCCTGCCACAGTTACCTCCATTAAATGAAGTTGGATAGATATATTGGAATATATAAAGGTTATCCACAGAAATGAAGTAATACAACCTAACTTAAAACACTCATTTATAATAGAGATATGTTTATATAAGGCTATAATCTAAATTAAGATTGAACAATGAAAAAATCAATACAAGGAGCTGCTGCAAAAGAAATAATCAAAGAAATTCATATATCTCCAACTGGGAAAAAATTAATTTTATTTACAATGTTATTACAAATTCCGTTAGTTTGGTTGCCTTTTGCAACACAGATTATTACTTGTATTTTGTTAGGAATAGCTCTGACACACATGAAAGTTATTAAAAATAGATGATACTAATTTACAATCAAATATCAATCACAATAGTTGCCTTCCACCCTTTATCTGTTTGTTTAACCTCAAACATATGGTAGGTGACAGCCTTAACATCATTCCTAAGCTCCATGTTCTTATAATCAATCTTGCTGCCCCGTGCAGTTGCTTCAAGCTGATATTCTTTGCCTTTTTTAATTTTTATGTCAAACTTGTTAAAGAACAACCCTTCAGCATCCTTCAAAAAGATTAGCTCTGCAATCCAGTCAAAAAACAGTCTATCCAGTTTCTCATTTTTTAATTTTATAACTTTCTTAATCTTATACTTAACATGCTTTGGATTAACCATAGCATCACACAAAGCCTTTCCAGCTTCTTTAAACAATCCTTCTATACTTGGTGCTGTAACTTCAAATGCCAAGTCAGCTATTGCAACATCCTCTAGAAATTTAAAAGCCATTTTTCATAGTTAGATTTTATTTTTCTTTTTAATTAGCAAAAGTTTTGTGTATTTTATCTACTTGTCCGCAACATGATATGTTCCACACGGATAGGCGGACTAATCGCAAGGTGCGTAGTTCGCACGTGTAAATGCAAGGTTTTTTTATTTATTACTTCAAATTCTTATTTTATTATTTTCTATGAATCAAATACAAATTATTTTTCTTTATTTAACTCTCTTAATCTTCCTAATCAATTTTTCAGCAGCTTTAAAAACCTCATCAACTGTTATCTTATCTAGTATATCTTCTTCAGGTTTCTTATGCACACCCTCATAAATCTTAATTGATGGCTTATGATTCTTGTATATTGCAATATTCTCTTTACCAAAAGGTCCAAATATAACTGGAGTTTCAGGTCCAAACAAGCCAATTGTCTTTATACCTTGTGCAGCTGCAATGTGCATAGGTCCAGTATCATTTGATATAAATAAGCTGGATTTATCTATTAGTGCTATTGACTGCCCTAGCTTAATTCCAGATGCATCAGCAGACTTATTTTCCATCTTAGATTGAATATTCCTTATTAACCCTTTCTCATTTTCTGATCCTATGAATATAATTCCAGCTTTGTACCTCTCTGCTAATCTATCTGCCAGTTCTGCAAACTTTTCCTTTGGCCATCTTCTCTCAACTATAGTTTCTCCTGAACCTGGACACATTCCTATTACAAATTGTCTATCTATTTTATTTTTCTTAAAGAGCTTATCTGCAAACCTCTTATCAGCCTTAGAAGTTTCAATCTTTTCAAGTTTCTCTAAGTTATAGAAAGCCCCTGCTTGTCTTGCAAGCTCCATATTATTTAGTGCAGCATGTTTCTCAGGATTAAATGCTATTTTATCAGAAAAAAGTACGCTCCTAAATCTATTAGAAAAACCTATAGCTCTAACAGAGGCAAAAAAGCTTAGTATAGCAGAAATATTAAGCCAATGCTCCATATCAACAACTAAATCATATCTACCTCTAATCTGCTTAATTACTTTCATCAGAGAGAAAACATTCATATCAATTAAAATTACATCATCAACATACTTATTATTATAAAGTAAGTCAGCATTCGTAGTAGGTGTTAAAACAGTTAACCTAGCATTAGTATATTTCTTCTTTAAAGCTCTTAACACAGGCAATGTATTCACACTTGAACCAATGCCCCAGAAAACAATTGCTAGTATGTTATTAATTTCTTTCGGCTTGCTTCTAAAACTCTTAAAAATAGCCAGAAATGCGCACACAGGGGTTCCTATATACTTATCTAGTAGCTTAATAGTAGAAGCTTTCATAAGCCAGAAAATAAGAAGGCATTATTTAAATATTATGCAATCTATGCTATTCATAACAAAAATAATGTACCATAATAACCAGCTAGGGAACTTATAATTCCAATAATAATACCTTTAGAAACATGCCAACTATTCCTTTTAATATAATAAGCTGCAACCACTAATAAAATCCATATCAAAGATGCAAAAACAGTATAAAGCATCTCGTTGTAAAACAAACTAGTAAATATAACAGTAACAAGACTTCTTGCAATATGCAAATTTGAATCTTTTACCAAGAAACAAAGAATAAAAATAGCTAATGCAGCTATCAGCATCTGGTAAACAAAAATATTGTACTTGCCAATTATTGCCCTAATTACAACTAAAAGATAAAATGGAATACTGCCTAATGCCAGTAAATCTCTAGCAATCTCTTTAATGCATGATTTATTCATATTTATAAGTAATAATATTGAGCTTTATTAATTATTTCTTTTGATTACCTCTTTCAATTGCAATCTTCCTGACCATCTCTTCTATCTTTTTCTGCAATCTTCTAACTACAGTATATGTATAAAATAAAGCACCAATAAGGAACAGAAATCCAGATATTATAAAAAAGTCCAATGGCCTGCTTAAGTTCAATATATTCTTGACTAAAAAGTCAAGTGCATTAGGAAATAGCGCAATAAATATCAAACCCAGCCAGAATACAACCCAGAACACATTCTCTTTTATTGTGAACTGTTTCCTTTTATAATTAAGAAAAGTAATATAAATCATAAAAACCCCAAATAACATCCCTAGTATTTGAATTCCAGCTAATGCCATTTTAATAACTATTATTCATTCCATTATCATTAATTATTTCCACTCATATTATTATCTGAGCTATTCAAAATCATTAACCTCCAAAGCAGCATATTAAACACAATCTTAATCCCATCAATTATTGTAGTGCCTTTATACTTATCTGAGTAAATAGTCTGTATCTCAACCTCTTTATATTTTAATTTATGCTTTCCAGTATTAGCTATCATCTCAGATTCCATGCTATAGTCAAGTGCCTTCCATCTAATTTTCTTATAAGCATCAACAGTAAAAGCCCTATAACCACATTGTGTATCTTTAAGCCTCATGCCATAAAGCAGATTTATTGCGTAGTTTATAAAAATATTTCCAAACTTTAAGATAAAAGGCATATTCTTTGTAAATCTCCTATACCCAAAAACAATATCACAATCTTCTAGTAATTTAACAAATTTAGGAGTCTCATTAGGATCATGTTGGCCATCTGCATCTAAAACAACTATCTTTCTTGCCTTATGCATAACTGCAAAATCACATCCTGTTTTCAGAGCAGCACCCTTACCCAAATTCACTATATGCTTTAGCACTATAGCATTTGTTTTCTTTGCAATTCTATAAGTTTTATCTCTGCTTCCATCATCAACTACTACAATATTTGAAGAGTGTCTTTTTGCACCTTCAATTACATCCTTAATATTTCTTGCTTCATTATACGCAGCTATTACCACCCAAAAGTCTTGTTTCATTTTCAATAGTTAATTTGTATTTATCTTTTTAATATGCTCAACAAATTGCAAGAATTTTTGTAAATCTTCTGAAGTATAGGTGAGATATGTTTTTGATGAAGTAGTGCCACCTCTATTTAATAAAGATTCTAAATCACTGTCTTCTGTGCCAATTATTTCAGTTGACACGTCAATTCTATCCTGTAATCTTTTAATTTCCCTAAGAAATCTTTCATGTTCTTTTTTTGATTTTAAAAAAGTCAGTGCTTTATCATCTGGAGAACCTATTACTACACTCAAATAAGGGCTATTAAGATTATAATATCTTCTTAACCCATCTAGAAAAGCTGCCACCACAGGAATTAAATACCACTCATTTCCACCGGCCTTTAATGTAATATATGCTATACAAATACTACCGAAACTTTCAAGTTCTGGTAATCCCAGTCTTCTATTATTAGTCTTAAATGTCACTTCACCAGCAGATAGTGCCCCAAGATATTTTGAATCGGGGCTTTCAAAATAAATAGCTGAGTTATCTTTTACAGGTAAATTTCCAAACTCGGGAATTTGAGAAACTATCAAAAAATCATCCAAGTTCGTGATTTTTTCACTATTATCCTCTGTCACATATTTCCTAACTCTTTCATTTCTACCAATCACATCTACACTAATTGGTCTTAAGCTGATAAAATTTTGCTGATTTAATTGTTCCCAAACACTATATAAATCTTTTAAAGTAGGTTGCCTAGCTATTCCAAATTTAGTTGGTTGTATAATTCTATCATAAGTAGTTGGTTTTATCATTTTCTTATTTTCACCTTATCCTCTCAACCCTAACCCTAAATATTAAAGTCTTATCAGCCAGTGGATGCTTTTCTGGATCTGTACCATAGCCTTTTTCAGGGCTTACTGTAATTATCTTCTCCTCGTTAAGTTTCATCCCAATTACACCCTCATCAAATCCAGCTATAACCTGTTCTTTGCCGACTGTAAATGAAAATGGCTTATTTTCTGTCAAATTAAAATCAATATCATTTGTAATATTATTCTCTCTCCAATTAGCAATAGAAGAATCCACAATAGTCTCATTGCTAAGCCATAGTATATAATTTACATCAACAGTATCGCCAGTCTTAACCTCATTTTTCTCCTTAAATTTTTCTACCATATTAGCCTCTCCTCCTTGCCATTCAACTCTCCAAACAGAAATTTTGCTTCCTGTAATACCTGTTGCAAGATAAAACGGCCTATAATGCCTTAATCCTTCTCCTTCGAAATAGAACATCCTGTTAAACATTGAAGCAGTGTGCTCAGGGCTTGCAAACACATTTCTGTAAGAATTTCCCTCTTTTATCAAAGACATTGACACTCCTATATTACTTCCATTAAAGATTTTATGATGAAAGCCAGTGCTGTCAACATAAGCCAAGCTATAAGGCTTAGGCTTTCCAGGAATATTATTGACATATGCATCATAATTACTTAGATTTACAATAATTTCTAAAGGCTGGTTTTGCACCCCATTATTGCACACTAGAATATTTTCATTAACAGAACAACCTCCTACTCCTGAAACATACCCAGGCCATGGCGCAACCCATGCATTTCCGACTCTTGGGTCAGTAATAGAAGTTACTTCAAAATATATCTGCTCTGCCCTATCTCTTGTATAGTTAAACCTATCCATCATATATCTAATGCCATCTTCTTTTTCCATTCCTCTGACATTAAAGTAAATATCAGCTCTCTCAAAATTCCAGCTTCCAAAATGTCCCCACACGCCAGATTTACCTATCATGTCTTCAGAAGTAATCATGAAAGCTTCAGGCTCCTTGCAATGTGTATACTTTAATACCTCATCAGCCTGCACTTCTGTCAATCCTCTAGCCATTAATACTTTCTTTGCCTCCTCTTTCTCCAGTTTAAATATTGCATATAGCGTATTAATTGACTTATGGATATCCTTGTTAATAGCATTTAATGTCTCAAATGCATTAGAACTCCCACAGTCCAGCATCCTCAGAATTCCAATTGAAAGCTCTTCGTCATCTGTAAGCAAAGTCTTGCCAATCCAGTGCGCAGGCTGTAATTCCTGAGTTGTCCCATCAAAAGTAACAGGTCTATCTGCAATGTACTTAAAATGATGCCCAAAATCCCACCATGAGCTGATTATTGCTTCCTCGCTGGAATTATTTTTAATTGCAGTCAATGCACTATACCAAGCATCATTTATAATTGGCAAATCAGAGCCAGAAGCAGCATAAGCTGTCCTTATAGGAGTTATCATAAATAAGCTAAATATAATAATTAACACTCCACCTGTTATCCAGTTAGCTATCTTTATCTCTTTAGAAACTATCTGAGTAATATACTTGTACAACATCCCTAATGCAACACCAAATGCAACACTAAATGCAGGCGCAAGCAGAAGTGTAAACCTAATTCCCTTAAAGCTCGCATAAATGCTTGCAATATACCATATACTTAATAGTAATGCATAATGTGCCTCAACTTTCTTTCCCCTTTTGAAAACAGCATATATTAGCCCTAGTGCACTTAAAATTAATAGTCCTGTGCCTATACCTTTATTTCTAAGCATAAAATGCACTCCAAGCATAACACCAACCCAGCATACTAGCAGCATTAATGCATAAATAATATCAAATTCAGCCTCTTTTCTCTTCAGCAAAGTAAGGATTATCCCTAAAATGCTAATATAAAACATGAATGGCCCCCCCATCTGCCCTACAATCTGCCCTAAATTACCTTCATTAAGTTCAGCAACTGTTGTAAAAACATTTGGCCAAATGTCAGGCCTGACTGGATCTTTTAGAGTAACTATTTTTAATGGAGAAGTAGGCGCTTCAAGAAACACACTAAACTGCTGGAGCAATGTAACAAAAATCCCAGAAGCTATAAAATAAACAAGCACTGTAAAAATCATGCTATAAAGTATTTCATTTTCTCTAAAAAATGCATATAAACCTTTCTTTAAATCCTTATAATGCACAATTATATAATAAATAATAAAAATTCCTGAGGCTGCTAAAATAAAGTCAAAGATATACCACCATCCAATCCAGCTTCTTGCAAAAAGTCCTGTAAAAATTCCTGCTAAAGTTCCGTAAATAATCTTTTTAGTTCTAGTATTGGCTTCTAAAGCTTCAATAAAGAAGAATGTAACAACCAATGGAAAGAATACAATCCATCCATCTGTATCAGCATGTCCCCAGAAAGTTCTGCCAATAAATGCAGCATTAACTGCAATCATTAGGGCAGCAAAAAATCCAGCAACATTACCTGCAATTCTTCTGCCTATAAAGAACGCAGGTATTACTGATAATGCTGATATAATGACTGGAACTAATGCACTACTCTCTTCAAGCCGTATATCCATAAATATGTTCAAAAACTTATATTGCCATGCTAAATAATAATTATGGAAAGATGTATCTGCGCCCCTTCCTATTGGAGCTAGCTGATGGTTATCCCATTCAACCCCATCTTTTATAATATCTCCAACATGCCCTTTTTCAAGATAATTCCTTGCATACCTCATCCAGAAATAAGGGTCAATATCAGGAATATAGTTCCTGCCTTGCTCATCTTTAAAGAACTCTTTATACGAATTTGAAACTTCCCTTATCTGCTGCCCAATTACTTGCCCTTGCTGATTAACTATTTTCTGTAACTCAGCCTGTACTAAAGCATTCTTATTCTGCTCAGGCAGATTTGGGTATTGTCTGTTAATCTGATCTCTTATCTGATTCTGGTAAAAGCCATAAACAGTATTAGCAGCCCAGCCATCAGTTTGTGCCAGATCTTGAGCATGCATTCTTACAACTATGCTAGTTATTAATGGAATTAGAATTAAAACTAATATTAAAAGCCATCTCTGTTGTTTCATAAAAGATAACATTGCAGAAGTATCAATACTTATCTCATCCTCTGGCTTTTTATGCTCAACTCTGGTATCTTTTCTTTTAAATAAACCTTTAATTGGCGAGAAATCTATCTTTATTTCTTCATCTTTCTCTTCACTCTTTTCTTCCTGCTCTTTTTCATCCTTAGCTTTATCTCTAGAAAACCATTTCTTCATACTAGAAAAATCTATAGTAAAATCCTCATCATCTTTACTTTTTTCATCCATAAACTAACTCACCCAAACAAACTTAAAACCCAAAAATTAAGCTATATTAAAAGCTTTGCGTTTTGCCAAGGTATCAAAAATCTAGGATTTCCTAAGCGTCGCAGACTAATGGCATGGTGCGTAGTTCGCACCCATAATGCCAATTTAAAAATTTGAAATATATTAAAAATTTATATTTCGAAAATCAAATATTTTCGAGACTCGAAATGCTAGCATTTCTTTGTTTGAAAATATAAGTTAATAGGAAAAATAAATTCTAAAATATCGTCATTACTAGAACTATAGTCACTAGCGTTCCTGACTTTTCATAAACGAAAAGTATAGGCATCTGATAATAAATTCCTGAGTGCCATTAGCCACAGGCGTCTTTTATCTTAGAATAACATCTTTGCAAAATACAAAAGCCTAGGCTCTCTGAAAAATAGCTTTAACAGGAATTGCGAAGGATAATCTCTATCATATCTTTCAAGTATCTCTCTAGTTTTCTTCTGTGTAAATAACTTAACCAAGTAATTATAATCCTGCTGCGAGAATTTATCCATAGCTTTTCTCATCAGTAAAGCAATCCATAAGTCTTTAGCTAATTTTTTCCTCCATTCTTTATCATAATTCTTACCATAAATAATAGCATCTCTAGCAGCCTCAGCAGCCATCATGCCTTGAATAATGCCTCCTAAAGTAGTTGCTTTGACATGCCCTGCAGCATCTCCTATTAAATACACATTATCCCTATGTGCTTTAATCTTTGGGTTATAAATAGGTATTAAGCCACCTTGCCTCTCAATTATTTTTGCATTTGGAGCCTTCTCCTTTAAAAATGCATTAAAACACTCACTAACATTATACTTTGCACAAATACCAATCCTTACTATTTCCTCGTTCTCCGGACAGATCCAGCCAATAGTTCCTATATGTGGAAAGAATTCAATTGCATTATCATTCTTATACTTAATTGTAGCCTGTGCGCCTACCCAGAACTCCCTTTTATCCAGTCCAATAGACTTGGCAACTTGAGAATTAGGCCCATCAGCTCCTATTAACACATCAGTTTTCATTTTTTTAATTGCATTTGTTTTAGTATCCTTAATATCCATTTGATTATCCTTAAAATCAAGAAATCTATGGTTAATATACAATTTAGCCCCTGCTTCTCTAGCAATCTCTGCAATATACTGGTCAAACTTTCTTCTGTCAAGAATTATATTCTCCTTCTGTAATGCAACTTCAATAAAATTATTATCAGGAGAGTAAATCCTAGCCTTCTTAATCGTATTAACAACAAACTCGTTGCTTAGATTAATCATACCTCTAATTGAGGATGTTACTATTCCAGTGCATTGTATTGGATCTCCAATAATAGAATTTTCCTCAAAAACCTCTACTTGTTGTCCTTCTTTTGCCAATAGGTATGCAGCATAATTCCCAGCAGGCCCAGCTCCTATTATAGATATCATAAAGATAGAAGTATAAAACTAGGGTTTATATTATTTATCATATTAGCCATTAAGTTATTTATTCATTCTAAAGTAATAACAATGTAGAAAGATTTAAAAATAGGCCTATATTTGTCTTCTATAGCTTTATAGAGAATTTTGAAATATATCAATTTTGTCAAAATTCTCTAAGAGAACTTTGAATGAAATTACAAAAATAATGAATTATTCAAAGTTCTCTATAGTGCTTTATTGGAGGTTTTATGCGCAAAGTCTTAACTTTAACAGCAATTTTATTGATTTTCACAGTTTTAGCAAGTATTGCATATGCTGATCACACTGATTTAGACATTTCTATAGACAGGGTTAAGATTAATAACCAAGTAGTCTCAGCCTCAAGCCTTAACCTTATTGACGATTCTAATAAATTCTTAGTTAATGTTGATTTCACAACAGTAATAACTCTACAAAAAGGACATGCAGAGGCTATATTAAAAGGCAGGCAAACCAAAGCAGTTGTATCAGACTCCACAATGACCTTTGACATAGCTAAGAACCAGAGTGCAACAGTCGCCCTAACATTAAATTTACTAGACGATCTTAAGCTTGAAGATGAATTTGACCTAACAATTAAGGTTATTGATGCTAGAGGCAATTCAGAGCAAAAGAGCTATGGCCTTAGAACTGAAAGAATTGTAGATAAAAGACTACTAGATGTTTCTATAGATAGCGTAGAAGTTGAAAGTGACTCTGTGGCAGAAAATGAAAACACCTTTATCTTAATGAAAGAAGGCAAAAACCTTGATTTAAGAGTTAGGCTTACTTCACTTGAGGTTATTGATAATGCCCATTTGGAAGCAATCTTAATGCTTGAAAGTGATGATGTTGTTGCTGATACCACTACTATTTTTGACATGGCAAAAGATGAAAGTGTTGTTAAAAAGCTTGAACTTTCATTGCCAAGTAGATTTGAACAGGGTAATTTTATGCTTAAAGTAAAGCTAGTAGATGCAGAAGGCAGCTTTGAAGAGAAATCTTATGGCTTAAAGATAAGCCAAGTGTAAGCTCCATTTATTATTAGCAGCATATCTTTAAACCCTGAAAGTAGTATTTCAGCTGGTAAACTCTTAAGGGCAACACTAAGCCTAAAAAACAGTGGTACTACTTCTCTTGAAGGGCTTAATGCCAAAGTCAGTATTCCAGAGCTAGGAATTTCATCTGTAAAGTTTATTGACCAGCTAAACACTAATCAGCCAGCAATAAAAGAAGATTTTCTGTTAAAAATACCTGAGAGCACCCAAACTGGCGTTTATACAGTAAAGTCAGAAATCTTTTCTCAGTTTAATGGCAATAAAGAAGTAAAAGAATTGTCTATTTACATTACTAGTAAAGAACTTCAACAGCCTGCTAGATTAGACATAAATTTCCCAATAACAAGCCAGCAGATATTAGCAGGGCAAGAGGCAATATACCCAATTGTGTTAGCTAATAAAGGCAGCAATTCAAAATCTTATACAATATTAGTTAATGGCATTGATTTTGGCAGTTATAGAGTTTTGCCAAGTAACACTGATGTAATAGAGCCAAGTCAAACCAAGACAGTTAGCATACTATTAAATGCAAAAGAAACTGAAAAAGGCCAAAAAGTTTTCACAGTTACTGTAAAATCCGGGCAAAATATCTTAGAAGAAATCCCATTAATAGCAAATATTACTAAAATTAGCGCTTTTAATGCCAGAAAGGTTTTTGAATGGCTTGTATCACTAACAGTGCTTCTATTCACAGCCTCAGCAGTTTTTTATGCTCTTAAAGTTTATAATGAAAGAAAGAAAGGTGGCAAGAAAGAAGAGCTGCAGAAATATAAAGAAATTAAAGAAGAGCTTCCAGGTACAGAAACTTACTATTAGCTAATATTAAATTTTACCCCGACATTATAGAAATTATACATTTATAGAGGATTTTGATTATCCATAGCATTTGTCAAAATCCTCTTAGAGAACTTTGAATGTAGATGGTAAATAAGAGGTTATTCAAAGTTCTCTATACATTATCCCTAGTTATGGTGTTCAATTTGATTGCAAAAAAGAGAGTAATCTTAACAATTTTCTTATTTCTAGCCCTTTTATTTGCTATTTCAATAAATGCACAATCTCAAGAAATTCTAACTTATACAAATAGCACTTTCCAGCAAAGCTGTCCTTGTCAGCCAGTAATCTATTATTTCTATTTAAAGAATCCAACTGCTCTTCCAGAGGTATATAGCCTCAAGGTAGATAGTGAATTAGCAAAATATGCAAAATCAACAGTTCCATCTAAATTTACTCTTCAACCTAGCCAGGAAATTAATTTCAAGCTTGTTATCCAAGCCCCTTGTGAGCTATATGGCACAAAGAACTTTAATCTAGTAATAAACTCAGGAAAAGGGCAAGTCACTTATCCATTAACATATGATATATTGCCTTGCTATTCTTACGAAATTGAAACTGGGGAACTAGCAAATAACTTGGAAAGCCTTAGCTTCATTAAGCATGAACTTTCTTATGATATATGCGAAAATGAAAGCAAAATATTGCCTGTAAAGATTACTAATAACGCAGAATTCTCCAATAAATATAGCGTTAAATTACAGGGCAGAAATGCATTGCTAAAAGTTAATTCCTTTTCTCTAGATTCTAGTAAGTCAGCGATACTACCTATAAGAATTTCCATGCCTAAATATGATAAAAACACCTCCATTTTAACATTAACCCTAAAATCTGAAAAAGGAGAGCTTGAAAAAAGTGCAAATATTCAATTAAACTCTATCTTTTGCATCACACCAGAGATTAAAACTGACTTCACTCAATTTGCAATCAATTACACAAAACAAGAGCAAATATTTACTATAACTAATCTAGGCAATAAAAAAGAAACTTACGAGATAAACTTTATTGCTCCAGATTGGGTTAAATTCCAAAAAACACAAATAACTCTTGTTCCTCAACAAAGCAAAGATTTTACTATTCTTTTTGAGCCCACTGAAACTTTAAAAAGAGCAAATTACAACGCAATTATTAATGTAAAAGCCTTATCAACAGGCAATATTTATTCAAAAGAATTCACTGTTAAACTTACTGGAAAATCTTTCAAAGACAAACTTATTCTATACTCGAGTAAGTTCTACTCTAGCATTAAAACTCCACTAAGTTTTATCATAAGGTACATCTGGTTCATTGTTCTAGGCTTATTAATCCTGTTCATAATATTCTTTTTAATAAAGCAATACTCTGAGTTCAGAAAGTTAGAAAAAGAAAAGATAGTAAAGCAAACTGTCAAAGTAAAACAACTTGCAAGAAAAGAAGTAAGAAAGGGAAAGAGGTATAAGCTATCTCTCCCGTTAATATCTCCCTACTTAATTTTCCTTGGCTTAATTATACTCATTCTAATATTTGCATACTATAATCTAAAGCCAGCATACCAAAAGCCAGAGCTGGAATTAGCCCAGCCTTACATAAAGCCCTTTAACATATCAGAAATAAATATCTCGCTAATACAGCCAAATATATCAGCTTTAGAAACCATAGCAGAGATCAAAGAAAAGAGTGCAGATTATATCTATATAATTTCATTTATATTACTTATCCTCTTTTCTAGCTTAATCATATACTTTGTTAAAAGAAAAAGAGACAAAGAATTTGAGAAAGAGTTTGAGCAGGAAATAAAAGAGGAGATAAAAGAATTAGGGCCAATAGAAGAAAAGATTAGAGAAGAGAAGCCCGAAGAGGAAAAACCAAAAAAAGAAAAGAAGGAAATAACTCCAAGCCTTGTTTTCATTGTTAGCATAATAGGCATAATTATATTGCTAGCCTTAGCCCTATTCTTTTTTAAGTTTCCTTACTCTATTACAACCTTTATACCAAATCAATCAATAAAAGAGACTAAAATTGCAGAATATCAAGAACCTGTTATAATAAATAATACAAAGATTCCTGCACTTATTTTAGAGCAAAGTAAGCAGCATATAGTTAACTTAACTGAATATTTCTATGACCCAGATAACGATGAGCTTTATTTCACTGCCTTAACAGGCGAAAACATGCTTGCTGAAATAAATGAGCAAGGCATTGCAGTATTAAAGCCAAAGAAAGGCTTCTATGGCACATCAAGCATAGTATTTATTGCAGATGATAGAAAAGGTGGCATTGCACAGACAAATAATATTACTCTGGTAGTTCGAAAAAAGAAATAATAATCTATTCTAAAATTAATTTTATTTACAATTTGCAAAACGAGCCTCTACTAAGAGGCTATACAAAGGTCCGCTAATCAGAGCCGTAAAGTGCGCTAGCGGACAAACGAGCATGGCACGCAGTTCGTGCCTCGTCTGCAATTATAATAAATCTTAAAATAATAAATGGGGGTGCTGCGATTCGAACGCAGATCCGCTGGTGCCTTCATCAGAGCGACCTAACTTTTAATCATCTCCAAAAGGATCATCGCTCCATTACTGGAGCCAGCTATTTTAGCCAGCAATTGCTTCTAGCCAAGTTATACTACACCCCCTAGGCATTGGAAATTAAAGCTAGTTTATTTAAATCTTGCTCTTTGTAAATAAATATAAGCAAAATTATTTATATAGAAATAGAATAACTAAACCTATGAGAAAGTTTAAAAGAGCTAAAATTAAAAAGAGTGGTTTTGGTCTACTTAAAGGAATGAGGTCTTTTACCCAAGATGATGAAATGCAAACTCACAATTAAAATCATTTTATATTCTCTTAAAAATTCATCCTCGTCCCAACCTTAACCCTATATCTCCTTACACTACCCTTTGCCATCTCAAGTATATACATAGCCTTCTTTCTAGGCCTATAAAATGTAAAAGGCTTAAAACTCTCATTTATCTCTACAACCTTCTTATTTTTATCCAGAAATACCACATCTATAGGGAAAAATACAAATAACATATGCAAAGAATGAATCTCTTCACTATCAAAAACAAACAATAAATTCCTAGGCTTTAACGCAAACATTAGTCCAATAGCCTTAGAAATAAAGGATTTGCATACTTCCATACTTATTTTATAATCATTCACTTTTATTATCATTTTTGCATTAATACAATAGAAAAATATAAAACTATTTATATTAGCTCTAAACTTTCTAGTATATATGGGGGTTGGTGAGCTAAATTCAGAGCTAGAAAGGATAAAGAATTCTTTAAGGCAGAGTTTCCAAAGGGTTAAAGAAGATATTACTTCTAATAGTTCACAGATACAGCAGACTAATGCAAGTATAGAGCAAATAAATGCCTATTTCTCAGCTATTAAAGAGCATCTTGCAATAATCTCTAATGGGCTTGCTCTAAAACTTAAAAATGATTCGGATAGTGAGCAAATGATTAATAGTTCTATGAATGAGCTTAAAAGCAGTATTAACTCAATTAAAGCTTTGTTCGACAGCATAAAAGAAAGAGAGACTAATAATTTGCAGGAGATAAACTCTATTAAGCTAGGCATACAAAACGTAGTTATAGGCTTATACCAAAAACTTGATGGCATTGAAAACTCTATTAGAGATATAGCAAAAGCCAATAATAATGCCAAGCTGTTCTCTAGTCTAGAAGAAGTAGATTCTAAAATTAGCCAAAAGCTCGAGCTATTAAATAAAAATATGCAAGCTCTTATTAGCAAAGAAGACATTAAAGCACTAGTAAAAGAAGCTTTGCAAGAATCTCTTAAGACAGTCAAAGCTGCTAAATTAGAAACTAAAAAAGAATCTAGGCTGCAGCTTCAGATGATTAAAAAGCTAGGCAAAAACAAGAAAGCTATAATAAAACAGAAAATACTTGATGTTCTTGCTGTTAGAAATCTTTCTTTGCCTGAACTAAAGGAAATAATTGTTGATGACAATGGCTATTGCTCTAAAGCAACATTTTATAGGTATATTGAAGAGCTAAGGAAAAGAGGCATACTTGAGATAATTGAAGTTGATAATGTCAAAACAATTACAATAAATAATAAGGATTGAGCCTTATCTAAGAGTCTCAATAGATTACTGGATAAAAATTGAGACTAAATGATACTAGTTCCATAGGAAATAATGGGGTGTCTCAAGACAAAACTGATACATATTAAGACACAATTAAAACTTTATTGAGACAAATAAAGACAAAATGAGCTTATTTCAGCCAGAAGCTCTTGGAAAATACTTAGTTTTGCCTTATCATAAAAATTTATCTCATTTCGAAACATTTATATATTTGCTATGATTTAAATTAACAAATATTTAGCATTATATTGTAGGTTGGTAAATATTAGTTGGTTTGAAAAAGGTGTTGAGATGAGTAAAGAGGGTAAAACCAATTTAAAGATAATATTTATTTCTATACTCTTACTGGTAGTTATGTCTTTTGTTGTATATGCGACTTCTATTACCTTTAATAATCCTACACTAAATTCTTTTAAGAGTATAACTACAAATTCTACAAGATTTAATCTAACGATAAGGATTGATAACACTGACAAATATGATTCAATAACTGTGAGGTATAACGGATCTTATGCTAATGGAACTGATATTAAAGGGCCTAATAGCACCACATTATGCAATGCCTTAAATGCCTCTGGAGGTCCGACATTTAATACAACAAAACTGGAAGGTTCAGGACTAAGCTTAAATGTAACCTGTACATCAAATATCACGATTTTACCAGGCAATTGGACAATTTTGGTATCACTCAATAATGCATCCGAGGGGTCTAACATTAACTTAACTAATAGCACAGTATTCGTCATTGACACTGCAACACCAAATGTAGTTCCGGTAAGACCTTTTGATGTAAACGACCCTGGTGCAACAAATTATACAGCATTCCCAATTAGATTTGTTGTAAATGTTACAGGTAATGCTACAGACACTGGAAATTCAGGAGTTGATATAGTATACTTTAAAGTATCTTCTTCGACAAGCGGTGCTGGCACTAACGAGACAGTTAATGGATCCCAAGTAATGACAGCAAATATTACCACTGCAAGCGGCTCCAGAAATGTTGTCAATTATACCACAGCAAATGATGGTCTAACAATCTCTTTTGGCAGTAACCAGAGAGGTCCAGGAGCGCATTCAGTCACATTTTGTGCTAATGATACTGCAGGAAATCTTAACTGCAGCACTCCTGTTAACTTTATAATTAGAGGCGGAAATGCAAGTGATATGATAAAGATGATTAGTGGTGCAGGAGCAAGTTCTATAGTAGGTTTTAGTTTGAATTTCAGCCTAGAAAATGGAACACCAATAGAGGTTGATTCAACACCCCATTTCTTTGATCCTATTGGGGTTAATTATACTATGCAAATGAACTTTACAAGCAATAGATGTGTTGGCGATAACTGTACTCCTGTTACTCTTGAAATAGTTGGTATGAACATTGACCAAAATAAAATGAGTAATATGAGCAATGCTAATGCTTCAAGAGATCCCTCAGCAGATTTCAGAGCAAAAGCAGGTGGCACTGGCTATAATCAATCAGTAGGCTGGATGGATCTAGCAAAATTCCTGCCTGATTTTGTGTTATACAAATTTGGAATAATAAGGTATACTGGTTTCCAAGGATATGACAGACTTTATCATTGTAATGGCAGTTTTGGAAGCCCTGATTGCTGGCAGATGAATTTATGCCCAAGCAGACCTGTGATTGGCAATCCTGCTAATGCAAGCCAAGATAATTATACTTTTATTGCAGACCAGACTGGTTATAACTCAAGTAGTTCTAGTATAACTATTGGTGCGTGCTATTTATTAGAGGCAGGTAATACTACTATTTATGTTAAACATTTCTCAGGTGGTGCAGGAGCAGATGATACCACTCCTCCAACTGTAACCTTAAATTTCCCTGCAAATGGATCTAATCAAACGAACACAACACCATTCATCAACATAACCATAAATGATACTGGTGGCTCAGGATTTGCTAATATCTCTGCTTTCCTTAACATAACTGTAGAAGGTAGATTATATCAATATCCAACTAATATATCCTGTAGCCCAGCAACTATTAATGCAACTGGCATGATATGTACAATGAATGCTACACATACTATAAAGGAAAATTCTTCTGTAACTATTCTTGTTAATGTATATGATTCTTCAAATAATAGCAATATACAGAATTCAAGCTTTGCCTTTAAATTAGATAGTACAGCCCCAATTTATGTGACTTGGAATGCAACTAATTCATATAATGGATCTCAGTCCGGTTTAGGTGGAATTTTCAATGGTGGCAATGCTTTTAATTTCTCTGGAACAGCAATAGGAAGTTTAGGGCCCTCTTTGAGTCAATCTGCAAAGCAAGGGGATACGATTACGTTCTTTGTTAATTGGAGTGATACTATATCAGGAGGAGGTATTAATAGCAGAAGAGCAACTTTAGAAATCCTCAATAACTCAGATAGTCTGTTTTATATGGTAAATGCAACAAATGTAACAGCAACTGCTTCTGCAAACGATTCATGGACCAACTTTACATGGGTAATTCCAATAGGTCATACATTTACTGAAGGTGCTAATATAACTTATAGAATAAACGTATCTGATCCATCTGGAAATATGAATTCAACTAATTCATCATTAACTGCAATAGGTGGCAATCTAACTAAAAACTTGAGCTTTACATTTACTGTTAATGACACCGCTTTGCCAAATGTAACAGTAAGGCTTGGAACATCTTCATTGCAACCAGCTAATACATCAACCCCTGGAAGTGTCTTGAACTTTAGTTTCAGTGGGACAGCAATTCTGCTTAATTGGTCAGTGAATGATTTAGGAGGTATGAGTCAGATTAATGTTAGCTTTGATAATAATACTGTTGACTCTGGATGTGGAGAATATGTCACTTATGGTTCCTCTATTATAAATAATAGATTAAACTTCCAGATACAATATCCAGCGTCTGGATGTGCAGGTAGCACGAGTGGTATTGTAAGCGGGTCTTTGAGCAATGGAACCCACAATGTAACCTTCAGTGCAATTGATGCATGGGGCAATACCTTTAGGAAGTATGTAATATTCAATATTGACAATCAACCTCCAGGAATAAACATATCAGGCTATTCAACAGCCTCTGGCTCAATCTCTGGTGCAAGCGTGAATAATTCTAACATGAGGAGTAATGATACGATAAATGTAACTGTTAATGACGTAGGATCATCAGGAGTCGTAGGAACCAATTCCACTTTATATGCAACAAGCTGTAATACCACAAATGCATCATTTACGCCAAATACTCATTTTACACCATTCAATACGCCTGGATGCATTGGTAAAAATCAGCAGGTCACCTTAACTGCATTTGTGAATGATACATCTGGCAATGCTAATTCAACTACTATCTATTTCAGACTAGATGGCGTAGCTCCAACCTTTGTGAGCACCGCTATCACAAACGGAACAAGTGGATCAAACTTTACAGTTAGTTGGAATGTAACTGATGCATTTATGAATGTAACAGATGTAAGCTTCTATTTAGATAATAGCAGTACCTATACTAATACTAACACTACTGGTAATATGTTTAATATTAGTAATGGGACAGGATCAGCAAGCTTAAACTTGAGTACCTTGCTTGGCAGCTCTTTTATATCAGGCAGACACTTTGTTGTATTAACTGCAAATGACAGCGTCAATAATCAAGTAAACACTTCTCCGATTTACTTCACTATTGATGGGTCTATAGTTGTGAGTGACTTCTTAAATAACCTTTCTAATAAATTTACAAATAATTCCGATGGTAGTGGTACTGGACTTGGCAATGTAACCGCAATAGAGCTCTATCAAGTTCTTTCAAATGGTACATTAGTCAATGCAAATGGCACAACACCTCTCACTAATCAGACTTTCAGGCTGTTATTAGGAACAAATGTTACAAACTTAAATGTCACATTAGAAGTTAATGGAACAGAGATTAACTGGGCAGCTAACTTTACCTTGACAACCAATAATACCAATTTCATAAGTGTTGTAGGAAGCGTGTTTGGAAAGAATGTGTTGCATACAGTATTCTTTGATAGCAGCTTAGATACTTTCTTGCCAAATAATGATGGCTACTTCGGTGTCCTAAGGCTGCCATTAGGAAAAGGTAACTATTCCACGATATATTGGTTTGAAGATGAAACTACAACTAATACTACAACAGCTCCAACTACATTATCAGCTTGTTCAGGAACATTTACTAGGACAACCTCAACTCCATGCTTTACAGATAACAATAGCTTTACTTTAGTATTTGTTCCACATTTCAGTGGAGTAGCAGCTGTAAATGAGACTACAGGGCCATATATTAATCCAGACTTCCCACTTGGCACAAATATAACCAATAGTTCCTTTATACCATCATTTAAGACAAGCTTAGATGTAAGCCAGTGCTTCTATAGCATTGGCGGTGTAAGTAATCAGAGCATGACTATATCAGGAACTACCCTAAACAAGACATGTACAGGTGGAGTAACCAATATAAGTCATAATTCACAAACTGTTATAAACTTTACCACAACTGATGGTAGCGTTGTATCAACAAAGACTGTTGGCATTAATATCACAGATCTCTTAGCTCCTGGAGTGCCAGAAACAACTATTGCTAACTCAAGCATAGGTGAAACAAGCGTTGTAATTACCTGGAATACATCTGAATACACCAATTCAACAGTAACCTATCAAAAAACAGCAACAGACAGTACACCAGCTAATAAGACTGATTCACAACTAGTATTATCACATTCAATTAGCATAACAGACTTATCAACAGATACTAAGTATAACTTCACTGTCAGAAGTTGTGACTTCTCAGCAAATTGTAATTCAAGCAGCTCACAGTTTAACTTCACAACAGCAGCTAATACCTCAACAGCCACAGCAGCAGCTGCAGCAGCAGGTGGAGGTGGTGGTGGCGGAGCAGCAGCCCCAACTACTAATATTGAAACCTCTAAAGCCCAAGTATTTGCAAGTATTGCAGCAGGTAGCACGGCAGTTGTTAATGTTAATAAGGCAGCCATTGCTGTAACTAAAGTAGAGGTAAGTGTTGTTAATGCTGTAACTAATGCAGAAATTACAGTTGCAAGTCTCAAATCCAAGCCTACAACTGAAGCAGCAGGAGTTAAAGTTTATCAATACTTAGACCTTGCTCCAAAGAATCTAGGCACCTCTGATGTCAGCAAAGTTATGATAACATTCACAGTTCCAAGAAAATGGCTTGCAGATAATGGCGTAAGTGAATCAGATGTAGTATTGGCAAGATACTCAGCAGGCTCATGGACAGAATTATCAACTACAATAGCGAGTAGTGATGCAACCTCAGTAACCTATAGCTCTGAAAGCCCAGGCTTCAGCTATTATGCAGTAACTGTTAAAGCAGCTGTAGCAGCTCCAAAGCCTGAAGAGAAGCCAGTAGTAGAAGAGCCAGTTAAGCCATTAGAACCAAAGAAGCCACTTGAAGAGGTTAAAGAAAAGGTTGAAGAGGCTATAAAACCAGTAGCAGAGAAAATAGGTATTAGCACCACAGCATTAGCATGGATAATAATCATAGCTGTTGTAATAATAGGCTTAGTAGCTTACTTCATATATGCCAGAAAGAGCAGAGAGTAAATCTCTCTATTATTTTCTTTTAATTTTCTAATTAACCATGGGCAAAGAATGGCATATCTTCCATCCAAATAAGAGAACAACTAAAAAAGTCTCTAATCTGCTATATATCCTAAATCTAACATCACTATTATTATTTATAATCATTATCTATGCCATTTTATCCAATAATCCTGTTTTAATATCCCTAGACCAGGAGATTAAAGGCTTTATAGAGTCAATAAAACTGCCTTGGTTAACTATATTAATGATTAGCTTTGCAGAGATAACCAATCAGTATGTGCTCTTTTTATTATCTATTATAACAATTGGCATATTACTCTATAAAAAGAGAGCTATTAACAGCATATGGCTCATAATTAGCTTAATAATTGGCTTATTGCTGGAATTCTCAATTAAAATACTGATAAGCAGAGCTAGGCCTAGCAATGCTATAATTGAGCTGTCAGGCTATAGCTTTCCTAGTGGACATGCCACAATAGCTTTTATCTTCTTCTTAATACTCTATCTATCTTTTAAAAGCCTTATAAAAGGCATTATAGCTTTACTATTCTTAAAATGGGGCAGCCTTATAGCAATAATACTGATTTTATTCAGCAGAGTCTATCTTAACGCCCACTGGCTAAGTGATGTTATTGGGGGCATATTACTAGCATTCTTTATAGTTAGTTCAGTTTATCTTATATTCAAGAGATATGATATTAAAGTAAAAATATAGCTAATGATTTCACAGATTTTATTAAAATAATTTGCACTTTGTGTGTATTTTTGAAATGTCCGCTTCATTGCTGTTTTCTTAACTGATTAGCGGACCTTTGGCATGGCTCGTAGTCCGAGCCCGTTTGCCACTCTATTAATAAGAGAGTAAAAAGAAAGAAAAAAAAATAAAATTCAATTAAAATCCTTATGTTGATTCCACATTAGTTACTAAAGAGCCTACTTTCTTATGCACCACAGTACTTGTACCTGCTTGATATGTTAAGTTCATGTCAGCTTTAAACTTAGACCCTGCAGTACCTACAGTACAGCCAGCAGCTGCATAAGTATATGTTACCTGTTGACCATCTGTAATTGAAGTTGGCCCTGTTGCACCACCTGTACATGAAGAGATTGCAAATGCTACACCGCTTAGATCCTGCCCAACACCATTTCTGAGTACTATTGTAGCAGATCCATCAGATCTTACTCTATGATCGTCACATGAAATACCTGGTGTAATAACACAGCTTGATGGTAGGAATTTGCTTGGATTTAACACGCCAAAATATGCAAGAGCACCTATTGCTACTAGCACTACAAGAATTGCCCAACCATAAGTCATTAAGAATTCCATAGCAGCTTGCGCTTTCCTATACATTTATGTTCACCTCAACTTTTTTTTTAACAATAAGTCTAAAAATAATGTAAAATAAATTTATGCATTAACTAATATATAAAGTTTTGTATTTTAAAAATCTAGTTACGTCCTAAAATTTAATTATGGGCATCTTATCATATCCTTGACTTGATATTTCTCGCAATGCTGTTGGTCAATCTTAAACCAGCTTGGAGTAAAATTAACATGATAATCGCTTGTTGTTAGATTTGACCAGTAAATATAATCAATAATGCTCTTATCTGTTATTGGAAGCCCTTGGCTGCTTAATTCAATAACATCCACCATACTCTCAATGCCATAAGCAGAGGCATCTGTTTTGTTTTCAAATCTTGCAAGATAATCAGGAGCATTTGTATTACTTGTATAGAAAGACTGGTTTGCATGCGCAAGTAGCTTGCTGACATTCCATACTCCAATAACAAAGCTTGTATAAACTCCTTCATAAGGAGTTATATTAATTAAGTTAGTCAATCTCCTATGACCATTTACTATATACAAAGGATCTTCTAAGCCAAGAATGCTTACAGATGTTTCCACAAGCCTTTCCCTGTGCCATGACGCAAGAGCAGATGAATCTATTATATCAATTGTTACGTTTATGCTTGAATAAACTCTCCATGGATCTTTTTGATATACTTTTAACTGGCTCACATTAATATTTACAATAAGATTAAGATTCCCTCCTTGACTTTTTATGCTGTTAATCCAGTCATTTAATGTAGAATTTACCATTAATGGCAATACCTCTTGATTTATTGTTCCATTTAATACTGCTTCTGAAAAGCTTCCATTTATATTTGTTATAAAGCTGTCTTTATTTGCAAGATAGACGCTGATTGATAATAGAGCCCTAAAGGATGATATGTAAAGTCCCCTCTCAACATCCCTCTCAATGCTTTTTACAAAATCGTTCATTGAATTTACTCTTGATTCAATTACAACCATTTGATTGCTGTATCTCTTTAAATTCCCTATTGTAAAGTAAAATAGGAAAATAGACAGGAATAGCACAGTTAGTATAGTAAAGAAAAGCCCTTTTTTAGTTTTTAACATTCCTATTGCCACACCCTTACCTCCATTATAGTTGGGCCCCACATATATGGTATTCCTTTGATTGACTCGGTTGATACTGACACATCACTAGAATCTATTTTAAATAACAGCTTTCCATCACCATTTAAATCCAGTTTGCTGAACAAATTATATGCAGCAATATCCATTGAATCTTGCGAATCATATGACGAATTTTTATAATAACAAACCTTGCTTCCAGTAAAATCACTCGGCACTTTTATTGTTATATTGCTTCCATCTTCAAACTCAATAAACCAGTTACAGCCATTGGCTTTTGAAGACACTGTTGTTATATTAACAAATACATTGGCAAGAATAGTGTAAATCACCCTGTTATCTGGAGATCCGCCGTTAATATCAGATGAATTAATGCCTGTCTGAACTAATATTTCATTATTATCATTTATTGTTATATAGCTAGTTGGAATTTGTATAATATAAGGATCGCCTAACTCTTGGTAGTTTGTATCATACTTAGACAAGTTATAGACGTTTGTCCATGAAAGATAGTTATTGTTCATAATAAACAAGTCCCTTGTCCACCTATTGCCAGAATATGAAGTAGCAGCAGCGCTTCTCACTGTTACACCATCTGGAACAAAAAAGCTGCCATTAGTTAAGTTATTGCCAAAATCAGATGTTTCTATTGTCAAAGGCACAGATGCAGCTGTGAACTGATAGCTAGGAGTATAATTAAATTCTATATAAGAATCAGGATATAGCACAGGATTAGTAAAATTTCCTCCGCTTACGTTATATGTCTGAGCCAGTTGTGTAATATTTATCTGATACAGCCTTTCAGCAATATTCTTATATATCTCTTTAAGCCCGGATGCATTATTACTTGTATAAAATTTGCTGCAGTCGTCACAGCATGCTGTCTTGTTCAAGGTATCCTTTCCAGTAGTGCTTACATTTCCAAATGCAACAGCAAATATCTCCATGCCGTAATACTGGTGTGCACGGCATGCAAAAGTTATTGTTTCATTTATTGCAATTGATGATGAGCAGCTTCCTTGGTTAGTGTTGTTGTCAAGCCAATAATCTCTTGGTCCATTACAATAATTTGCATCCCCATCACTCATGACTATAAGCGCCTTTCTCCTGTCATCATGTAATGACAGGTCAAACCTTGCTAAATTATCATTATTAATGACTTTAACAGCCATAATGTTATTCCCATTTGTAAAGTAGGAATTATTAACAATCGTGTATGTGTTCCAGTAAGCTGCATAATGAGAATGAGTGTCATTGCTTACTAAATTGCCATTAATATAAACCTCAGACCTATTATCAGAATTAACAGCAAGCCTTACAGAACTTAGATTTGTTGCATTTGCAATATAGAATTTCTTTCTATAGTACGTGTTGCTGACATTCTTAATTATGGCCAATTTTACATTATCCAGCAGGAATATCCCATTTTCACCTGAAGAGCTCCATGTTCTTACCTTTCCTCCAATATCCATGTAGTACCAACCAGCTCCTGTAATATTTTTTGCCACATCAATCTTATAAGAGCCGCTTTGTGAGTTAGGATTATTGTCATACATTATCTCAGTGGTATTGTCAGTTCCACCATCTAGGTTAGAGCCTAAATATTTCATGCTAGTAATGTTTCCAAATCTGGCTTTAATCCACACATCTTCACTAATGTCAAGCCCAATATCATCAAACTGCCAGTCAAACGATAAAGTAGCATTAACCATTCCTTGATGCATTGATGGAGTAATATAAAACTCGATCCCGTAAGAGCCGCTATCTGGCTTTGCATTATTTCCATAGTTGTATCCAATACTTATGTTCAGTTTTTTATTGACTGCCACTAAGCTGCTGTCATTATTAAACCTTGTTGAGCTGCCATTACCTCCATATGTACCATTACCCCAATCCCAGCCATCATTGTTAGCACCATTTGAAGGCCCAAAGGTATTTGCTGTAAAATTAAGCCCTGACGTAAAATCAACTTCAGCAGTTGCCTTGTCAGCAGCCATGTCCCATAAATCTGCTATACTTTCAAATGGGCTTGCGGTATCATTATAGCCAGAGCCAAATGGTGCATAAGCAACACTCCAATTAGTATCATTGTAACTCAAAGCTACCCAATTATTACCTGCCTCGTCTATTCCTGGCTCTAGGACATTAAATTGTGCATTATATGTCCAATTGCTAAAGATTGGAATAAGTGCATTTGGCTCTCTTACCTTTATAAGCGATTCAACCCCTTTATACACACCACATGATATGCACGTAGCTCCACTAGGAGTGTAAGAATTTATTTCATTTACTAATGTGTTATTATCTTGTGTAAGGTTAACAAAATTCTCTAGACTGCTAGAATAGCTCACCAGCCCGACTTTATTACCTGAGATATTAAGCATTCTTTCAGTAAACTCTTTGTCAAGGCATTTGGCAACACTTATCCTTTTTGTAGATCCAGCTTCAAGCTGTGGGCTACTGCAGTTATTGATAGTTACAGAGCCAGTAGCTGTATTAGAATCCATGCGCCAGCCCATACTTCCGCTCACATCTGTTGTAAGCAGCGAGTCTCCTCTATAGCCTGCAATTGCATAAGTAATGGTTGTAAGGTTAATGAAGCCAAGCCTGTATGGAACAGTTTTCTCGCTTATCGCTGTATAATTTAGCAATGATGACAAATAGCTGGTGTTTAGGTTAACAAACAGCTCTCCTGTTGCTACCTGATCGCTGAAAACTGATACATTCCCTATCCTCAGCAAAAACGGCTTTTCAAATGTCTGGTTCTTAAAATAGTGCAGGTAAATATGCAGAGCCATCAGGCTTCCTGGCACATAAAATGAAGAAAATTCATTTATAATTCCAGCAACTCCAGGCAGATAATCTTTTTCAGATACTACTGTTGTATTGAACACCAAGTCAACCTCAGATGTGTCATAACTTATTTTTATATACCCTCCTCCAATATAGCTTAAACTATTTTGCTTGAAATTAAAAGATACGTTATTTAAATTACCATGCATATTAGAAAAATATGATGCATTTACATAAAACTTATCAGCTGTAGTATCATTTCCAGGACCTGAAACATTATATGTGCCAGAGTAAACATTATTAATGTACAAGTCAAATCCGCTGCCAGCATTTAGCTCGATATACATGCTATTTATCTTATTGAAAGAGCTTGGCAGCTTTATTGCCTGTGTTATATTACCATCCCCTATATAGCCTCCAAAATATACAAAAGAGGAGGATGTCTTTTGGTTTATTCCTGTAAGGAATACTTTAGTGCTAAAGCCTTCAACAGCCTTTCCTTCTTCAATGCCCGATATCAGCTGTTTTGCTGTTACCAACTGATTTACTGGAGTTTGATTATTTCTGGAGAAAATTTCAGTATTGCCTATAGTAATGCTAAATCCAAAGTTATCTGGTATAATTTTCTCTGTTAAATTGCTTGCCAACGCTATAGCATCCTGCTTTCTTCCTGTTACCCAAAGCCTGCCAATTATCTCAAAAACCGTTTTGTTAACAAAGCTCTCATTTAAATTCGAAATAATATATTGTATATCAGGATCTTTTACATCATTGATCTTTAATGTAGAAAGTGTTTCAACAGTATCAGATGATGAATATGTTATCTGTGTCACTTCTTTTTTTTCAGAATAATAAGAATTCAGGGTAGTAATGGCTATTATAATTATAATAATTGCAACTAAGGCATCAATACTGAAATAAATACCCTTTCTAAAATAAATGCCCTTTTTTAATCTTTTTCTTCTCATCTTACCACATATTTATCATACATACTTACCAGATATATAGCTTCATTCTTATCATTGTTGCATTATACACTACTAGCCTATCTATTTTTATAACATTCAATGGATTCTCCACTATAAGAATATTTGTTGAATTTACTCCTGACTTGCCTATCCCTGTAACATTGCCTATATTTAGCTGTGTGTCATTGAGAAGCTCAAAAAAGACATAATAGTTATATTTTGTTGATAGCAAACTTCTGGTGCTTTGATATTCTATCAGTGAAAACTGATAAACTTTAGATTCATTTAAAATTCCTTGGTCAGTTAAGCCTATAATTATCACATTAGAAAGATTCCAGTTAGGCGGGTAGCCAGAATTAAGCAGTAAATTAGTTATATCAGTCCCACTTGAAATAAGATTGTTAATATTTGTATTTTCAGAGTTACTAAGGTCAACACTAAATTTATAAAAAAATATTATGCCACCCATAAATATTGCAAATGCTATTGCTGCATCTAATCCCCAGATTTGAGATTTAGTTAAGATATATAACACCCTCTGTTTTATTGATTTTATTGGCGCCTTTTATTGGCTCACCTATTACTGAAGGTATCCTTCTATGCACAATCTGTTTTTCACTTTCAACCACAATAGTATTATTCTCTCTTGTAATGCTAAATGCAACCCCATCAAGCGTATCAGGTATAATAAATTGCCTGTAATAGCCGTCTATAACACTTCCAGCTATTATCAGCTCCTTCTGGATTTTGAATGCCAGATCCTCTACTAGTAATACTTCTCTTTGCCTGCTTATCCTCTGTACCTGCTCAATATAAATAAAAAGCATAATAATAAAGCTAACTAATATTACGCCAGTCATTATAACAAATTCAACAGAAACTTGGGCTTTCTGAGCCTTTTTTCCATTAATCATAATCATCCCTTATGTGCTGTTTATCCATACATAGCCTTTTCTAGCCTCTAACTTGATTCTTTTCACCCCTTCAGGAATAGAAATTCCTCCAGATATGTTTACATCTGAAGGATATGATATATCTGTCTTTCCACTTTGTGTCCTTATAATAAAAGTTACCTCATTATTCGACAGTGATATATTCTCTACTCTGGCTGGCATGTTGACATTAAGAGTAAGTTTTGACGGCTCTCCTAGATAATATACCTGCTCTGCAGAATCAATTATAAGCTTAGCTATCTTATCAACCTGCTGTAGCGATGTAGTGTCCTGGACTTCTCTTGAGTAATATTGCGCAGTATATACTAGAAATATAACTATAATCATTACAAATCCCATAATAGAAATATACTCTATAGCCACCTGCCCTCTTTTTCCTAGCATAAATTACCTCTTTTTTATCTTTTAACGGGTACTTACATCTATTTAAACTTAATCCCGCAGTGCAGAATTTCAATGGAATCTCATAATCGTCATCATAATCTTTATTAAGCAATTACTTTATGAGGAATAAAGAGGAAAAATACAATGCTCATAGACCTTCACGCACATCTTGACCATCCCTATTTTGAGAAAGATTTAGATGAAGTAATAGAAAGAGCAAAACACTCTGGTGTAAAAATCATCTTAATAGCAGGTGTTAATCCTGAAAGTAATAGAAAAGTCCTAGAGCTGTGCAAAAAATATAATATCCTAAAAGCGGCATTAGGCATTTATCCAGTAGATGCTCTACAAAAAGAAATCGAAACTGGAGAATATCCACTCAAATCAGAGTCCTTTGATATTGATGAAGAAATAGCCTTTATAGAAAAAAACAGCTCCAAGATTTATGCAGTTGGCGAATCAGGCCTAGATTATCATTGGATTAAGGATAAGAAAGAAAGCCAGATAAGACTTTTTCAGAAGATTATTGAGCTTTGTGAGAGAATCAATAAGCCTCTAATTGTCCATTCTAGAAAAGCTGAGCAGGATTGCATTGAAATCCTTAAATCCTCCTCTCTAAAGAAGGTAAATTTCCACTGCTTTCATGGCAGTAAGAAATTAATCAAGGAAATCATCAACAATGGTTGGTATTTCTCAGTTCCAACTAACATAGTCAGGAGTCAGCAGTTCCAGGAGCTAGTTAAAGAGGCTCCTCTCTCACATTTATTTTGCGAGACAGACAGCCCGTATCTCAGCCCTTATAAAGATAAAAGGAATGAGCCAGCTTTTATTATAGAAAGCTATAAGAAAATTGCAGAACTCAAAGGCATGGATTTAATTGAAGTAGCTAACAACATTTACATGAACTGGCAGCGTGTCTTTACTTAAGAATAATTAATCAAATTTAATAACTAAGAGATAAAAATTATTAGAAATGCCAAAATCCAAGGACAAAAAGATAGATTCTAACACAAAATTACTATTAAATCTAAAGAGAGATGTCTCTCTGCTAAGAACTAGAATGCTGGAAAAAATTCCAGGACATTTCTCACAGAAAGATGTTATTAATGCCTTTTTAGGAGCAATGTTCATAGGTTTAACATTTATTTTAAGAACAGATATCGTTGATATTGCTTTAAGACTTAATTCTTACAGAATTATTCTTATTACTTTCTTCACATTTCTTATTTTAACAGCAGAGATTTATTTTATAGGTTATAGCAGAGTACCCAATAAAAAAGCAAGACCCTTTGGTCAGTTCTGGGCAAAACGTTTTGTATCTCTCTATCTAGTAACAATCCTTGTATCTTTATTCTTGGTTTATATCTTTGGCATAAACACTTTTGTAAACACTGCAGAAGATGTTTTCAAGATAATTATCCTAGTATCAATGCCCTGTGCAGTAGGTGCAGCTATACCTAGCTTATTGACTAAGTACTAGTTCTTTCTTTTGCAAGAGTAGTATCTTGTATAGGCTCTTTAGATATTACTGAGAGATATTTCCCTGCTATAACAAAAAAGGTCTTTCTTGCCAGTCTTTTAATATGTTTATTGTGCAAATTAGTTAAATACAATCTTTTCATACTTTTCAAATGTCCCATATCCTCATCTCCAATATTATAACAATTTAATAATCTTTTACTTCCACCTTTTAAGAATCTAAGTACTCTTCGATATTCTTCTGGATCAATCAATGAAGGCTCAAAATCTACTAATCCAGGTTCTCTGGCAATCTTTTGCATAATGGCTTCTAGCCTTTCTTTTCTGTAAGCTCCAACTTCTTCCTCTTCTGCCTTTTCTAGTCTTGGATGCCAATATCTCGCATATCTTTCAAGCCCTAAAACTCCTAAACCTATAGCTATTATCTCAACAGAGTAATAAGGATCTCTTGTTATAAAATTACTGACAACTTCATAGGCTTTTACCAGACTGTCTAAGTTCATTACAATCACTTTGGAATTTTATATCTCTTAAAGTTATAAATCGCTATAAAAATCTTATGCCTTTTTACCTATTTATCACAATAGCCTTTTCTCCTGTCAAATCCACAATCTTAGAAGGCCTTGCTTTCTTTACACCTTCATAAATAATTAAATCAACTCTTTCCTTAACAAAATGATTAAGATCTTTTAAACTCGTCATATAAGTCTCTCCAGTAATATTTGCAGAAGTTGAAATAATAGGTTTGTTAAGCTCTTTAGCTATTAAAGCTGACCAATTTCTTGGAATTCTAACTCCGATCTTCCTGCTGCCTAGGTTAACATTCCTTGCAATTGCTTTCCTATTCTTTAGTTTGAGAATTAATGTATAAAGTCCTGGAAGTTTTTTAATCCATTTCTTTGCCAGATTATTAACTGTACAATTTCTACTAATCCATTCTTTAGAAGGAGCCATCACAGAAAAAGGCTTCTTATCTCTCTTCTTAGCTTCTCTTATTTTAGTAACAGCTCTGTCATTAGTTGCATCACATCCTATCCCATAAATAGTATCTGTAGGATAGATAAAAACTAAGCCGTTCTTAATCCCGTTAAGAATTTTCTTTTTATTTTTATAGTAATCTTTTGCTTTAATTATCTCTTGCATATAAAATGGATAACTATAGTGATATAAAAATATGCTGGCAATAAAAAAGAATACCACCCCCCTCAGGAATGGTTACAAAGTAGCCTGCTTTCTCTTAATGCAGAGCTTAATTTGCAGACTACTTTAATGATCATGCCTCAATATAGCCTCTCATAAATCCTTCTTCTATATCAGATATCTCATCCTCTTCAACAGATTCTTCAAGGAACTCCTCATTATAAATATCATATTCATCCATTTTAACCACCTTTTAAATTTATATTATTAAGCCTAAGCCTAGGGTAAGGCTCTATCCCATTAGCTCTTTTAGTCATATCCAATACTGTCTGATAGTACAGCATTTCTATTGTCTCTTTTCCCAAGTCTATCATCTTAGTCACCTCTCTTAACATTTCTTGCTTGCTTAAAGATAAGCGACTGGCCAGTTTTCTTAGCTCATCTTTTTTCTTTCAATTAAGAATTAGCTAAATCTTGTTTAAATACCTCACGTCAAGAGATGTCCAGTGACCAGTGCAAAACTAGAAAGGCTATAAACTGATTATAATCTATTTATAAAGGCTATATCCAGTGGACACAAAACATAAATCAGACGGTATGTAATTACTATCTGGTAGTATAATAACCAAAAAGTTTATATACTAGATATATTTAACTAGCATAAAATGAGCTGGTGGCTTTTAGGACTTGACAATGTTATTGGACTTTACGACAAAAGAATAAAAGAACCAATTTCTAAAGCAGAATTGCGTAGACTTAGAGATGCTGCTAAGCAAGTTCCTTCTTTGGAAACTACATTAAAAAGTGTTAGTGCAGAAGTAATTGGCGTAAGAAGAGAATTCGATGCTTATAAACGTTCTTCAGAAGAGTCTTTAAGAAATGGAAATAGTGCAAGGCAGAATGCTGAAAGAGAATCCGATAGACTAACCCGACTTGTTAAAAGATTTTCTCAAGTTACAAGACCTTTATTTGAAGCCTTAGGCATACAGGCAGTTCCAACTGAAGCAACTGATCCAAATGTATCTTCTCTCCCAACTTTAGAAGGAGAATTGGGAGGTATGTTGCCTTATATTAAACTTCTAGGAGATAGAGAAAATAGAGAAACAGTTCAAATTGCTCTTTCAGTAGAAGAGCAAAGAAGAATGCATACTCCTTATGCAGGTCAAGAACCTCAGGATTATATAGCCAATCTTGTAAGAAATACTAATTTTGGCAATGAAAAATCTGTTTATACTTCTGCTGAACTATTGATGAAAGATTTAAGAGGTATATTCTCTGGACGCTTTCGAGAGACAAGTCCATTTGCCTTATTAGAAGCAATTGCAGCTAATGAAGGCTCTGCTAAAATCCTAAAAGCAACTGGTCTAAAAGCTTTTGACCCATTTTTTGAGACAGAATTAACATATACTAAAGGAGGTTCTAAAGGATTATTTGATGCAGCATTTAACGAACACCTTTCTCCTCATCTATCAAATGAATTAAAGGCAAGATTAGCATTAGCAAGGCTCTCAGCCTTAGAAGAATCCGAATACGAGCAACTTCCATCTATAGTACTAAAAGCTCAGGGCTTAATAGATTCTAAAGAAATCAAGGAAAGACTTAAAGGTACTTTTATTAGAACTTTATATGCAGGCAATGCAAGGATGTTAGACGCTTTATCTAGCCATTCTATATTAAGCAATACTATGGGAGAAGGTTATACTCTTAATGATTTATTATCAGAGGCAGCAAACCGCATTCCAATAAATGTTAAAGACGCAAAAGATAGACTTAGAGTTTATGAAAATTTAAGAGCTACAGCTAACAGCCTTGGCTTGGAATTTAGTCAAGAAGATAAACAAGCTCTTGCTAAAGGTTATTTAGTAGATGTCCTTACTATTAACGATAGAGCAAGATTTGACATAGCAGCAAATGACCCTTTTATCCAAACAGCTTTAACAACTGATGGGATTACAGCTTTAATTGCAGATTATGTTAGAAACCAAACCTTTCCAGCATCAAAAGATGAAGCAAGGTTTAGTGTAGGCTTACTAGTCGACTCTGAGGAAGCCTTACAAAGAAATCTTGGAGAGCTTACTTTTGCTAAAGTCTTTGAAAGACATGTAAAACCTTTTGACATTGATCAGTTATTCTGGTTACAAGGCCAACCTATATACACTAGAAATGCTAAAGTTAAAGAAGTTGTTGATGCACAATTTGATGATAAAGTTACATTGTATTTTAAAAATAGATACGTTATAAGCAAAGGTCAGGAAGATCCTCTGCCTCAAATTCTTGAAAAAATCCAGCAAGTACCAGAAAGCGCTAGAAAATTAGTTTTGGCTGGCATCTTAGATACTGAAAGAGATGCAGAAACAAGAATACATTATGTAGAAAAGGTTTTGCCTCATCTTAATCAACAGGAAGCTATTGCAATGTTTGACGCTGCTATTAAAAAAGCTTATCTAGGTTCCAAAACAGACAATCCATGGGATTTCCGTAGAAGTTTCCCTACACCTTTATCACTTCTTGAAGAGAGAGCATTGCATTTCCCAATAGCTGACCCTTCTGCTTTGTTTACAGAAATGTTTACTGCAAAAGAAATTCCACCAGTATATGCAGTCTGGGCATTAGCAGAAATAGCAGATATTGCAAAATTAAGGCCTTATTTAACTGATGAAACTAAAGCAGTTATTTTTGGCAGAAGGATTGACCAGGTTAAACCAAAAGATGGTTTTGGAAGACGAGAAGAAAAAGATGAATTAGAAGAATTAGTAAAAGAGCATGGACATTTATTTCCTGTAGCTACTGTTGCTAATCTTTTAGATTATTATTTACAACATAGTATTGATTCTGCAAGGGAGATTTCAAAGGGTTTGCAAACACTTCTTGATACTGTCAAAGTTCCAAGACCAGACTTAGGGCAGGCTATTGCAACTGCTGTAAAAAATGCACTATATGATTCAAGGAAAGAACAGCCTAAGCCTTTAACTATTTACCCCCATCATGCACCAGTAGAAATATTAATGAGGTATAAAGCAGATATTCCATCACAAGATTTCTCAGATTTAATTAACCTTTCATTAAGATCTGCTAGTTTGTCAAGAAATTATCCTGAAGCATCGTATCAAGTCTTAAAGAAATTTGATGAAGAAAAATTAGGCACTCATGTCCAGCCTGATGTTAGAGAAGGAATTTATGATATACAGCTTAGAGTATTAAATAGGCGACTTCCTCTACTTCAGGAAAGAGATAAAGAGAGATTTGAATATAACAGAAGAATGGAAGCAATAAAGGATTTTGTTGAAACTGAAAAACCCTGGTTATCTCCAAAACATTTCATAGGAGTTTTTGATATATATCTAAGACATGAAAGATTACAAGACGCAAATTTGTTACTTCAAGGAGCTAATGAAGATTTACGTAAAGATTTAATTGAAGGGGTAGTGGAGAGAGTTAATAAAACAGAAAAAGGTGCACAGAGAGCATTATTGATGGAAACCTATATGAGAGAATTATTATCCCCATTCATGCCTTCTGATATGAAAGGTTCGTGGGAACAATACATCGCTCAATCCCTACCACGCCCACGCTAATCAGAACTCAGTCAACTTCCTGCTCTGCCCTGAATTATACTTAATAATAGAAGTATTTCCTTCAGCCCCTCCTTCAGTCTTTGCCACAGAAATAAACTTGTTCTGTTCTAGTTTCTTAATCTTTCTCTGGAAAGTCTTATAGCTAGACAAGCCTCCAGAAGCAAGGTATGACTTAAACAGCTCTCCTATTTTCTTGCCAGAATTCTGCTTAGCAATAGTCAATATAAACCTCTCATCTTCTTCTAAATCATCACTGCTTTTAATTGTAAACTCATTCAGCTTGCTAATAGCCTCATCCACATCTTCTTGCTCAATTGTCCTTGAACTCCTATCTTCAGCAATTAAAGCAGCCTCTTTCATTAAATGCAATCCTGTCCTTATATCTTGCATCTCTATAGTCTTTTGCACAATTTTTATAAAAGCATTATGCTGCATTACATTCTGAAAAAATGCATATTCCATCCTATGCCTCAATATCCCTTCTGTCTCTTTAGCATTATATGGCTTAAACTCTAATAGATCAGGCATTAACCTTGACTTTATCCTTTCTTCCATGCCTAAGACCCACTCCTTATGGTTCGTTATCAATATTATAGTTTTCCTGTATACGTCTTCTAATATAGAGTAGAGAAAATTAAAATCTTCTGCCTTATCAATCTCATCAAAAACAAACACAACAGATTTCTTGTTAAGAATCTTCTTAACAACATCAAAAAGCTCATCAGTTTTCTTGTTATGAGTTAGTCTGTAATCCAACATTTCACATAATTCAATTGAAATCTTAAAAGATGTATTTTTCTGCCAGCAGTTGATATATATTGGAATTATTTCATCTGTCTCTTCCTCTAATTCTCTTAGAACATGCTTGCAGGCTAATGTTTTTCCAATCCCAGGCTTTCCATATACTAATAAATTTTTTCCATTCCCGTTCTGGAACAATGGTTTAATACAAGCCGCAATATACTTTTGATGCATCTCTCTATAAGGTATTAATTTTGGCATAAAGTTGAAATCTAGAGCTACCTCATTCTTAAACAAGGTTTCCTCTGCTCCAAGCATACCCTTAAACAAACCCATAATAACCCCAATACTATTGGTTAAACAAAAAGGTTTTATAATGCTTTCGAACTTTTCAAGTTCGAAGGCTAGAAAATCTATGATTTTCTATGCTTTCTATATTAATGCAAATCTATAAATATTGTATCTTTTTTGCTACTAATATGAAAAAGAAGCTAATTATCTTTCTTGTCATTACTTTAATTATAATTTTACTTATTATTCTTATACCAAAACCAATTAAGCAAAAAGGTTTTCGAACTGAAATCTCAGTTGAAAATTTAGATACTCCTTGGGCTATTGACTTTCTTCCAGATGATAGATTAATTTTTACTGAAAGGCAAGGCAGAGTTAGCATTCTGGATAATGGAAATATTAGTGTTATAGCAAACATTAATGTTAGTGAAGTAAGCGAATCTGGTTTGTTAGGCATAGCTGTTGACCCAGGATTTACTAAAAATAAATATATATATCTTTATTATACTCATGAAAATGGCAACAGAGTTTCCAGATTTATTCTTAATAATAAACTAGAAAATGAATTTATCTTGCTTGACAACATTCCAAATGCTCAGTTTCATGATGGAGGCAGGATAAAATTTGGTCCAGATGGAAAGCTATACATTACAACTGGTGATGCTACTATACCCTCAACAGCTCAAGATATCAACTCTTTAGCAGGAAAAATATTACGAATAAATAAGGATGGTTCAATTCCAGAGGATAATCCATTTGGCAACTATGTTTATTCTTATGGACATAGAAACCCTCAGGGCTTAGCCTGGCATCCTATTACTAAGCAACTATTTGCCTCAGAGCATGGCCCAACAAGAAATGACGAAATTAATATTATTATGAAAGGCGAAAATTATGGCTGGCCAATTGTTCAATGTACTGAAATTTCAGAACAATACATTAATCCTATAAGATGTTACTCAGAATTTACTCTTGCACCTGCCGGCATAGCATTCTACAAGAATGACTTACATGTAGCAGGATTAAGAGGAATTCAATTAAGAAAAATTGTCCTTGACAAAGATGGAAAAATCTCACATGAAGAAGAATTATTAACTAACTTAGGCAGAATCAGGGATGTTGTTGAGCACAATGGTTATTTATATATTGCAACTAGCAACAGAGACGGCAGAGGCATTCCAAGCTTTAATGATGATAAGATTATAAGAATAAGGCTAAACTAAGTTCTCCTTGAAATCCTATGCTTCGGAAATTATAAATTTCCGAGGCTAGGAATGCAAAGCATTCCTATGCTTGACTTCTAAATGCAATATCCATGCTAAAAGCAATATAGTATCTAAAGCCTCTAATGCCAATATATCCAAATTCTCAGCCATATTCGGCAGGTTAAGATAGTAGCTTGCTAAATGAATCTTTGCATCTCAATATTATCTTACCCTAGCCCCGCATTTATGACAAAA